>JBLNDB010000099.1:0-16431 GCA_050261235.1 Chloroflexota bacterium | reverse complement strand
GCCAAGGCGGCGCCCCACTTCTTGCCGGCGGGTTCGACCTTACATGCCGAGGGCGTTGTACGTTGCCCGGTCGATCTGACCGTTCGGGACGAGCCCGTTCTCACGCTGGAATCGCAGCACTGCTTGCTCGGTGTCATTGCCGAAGAAGCCGTCGATCTTCGACTGGAAATAGCCCGCCTCCGCCAGCGCCGCCTGCGCCTCCATGACATCGGCCCCCCGGTCGCCCTTGCAGAGACGGCGGACCTCAAGCGTGCCGGTGATGCGCACCGGCGTCCCCACCTCGACCAGGTCGAACAGCTTGCGGACCTGGCTGTCGTGCATGCGGATGCAACCGCCGCTCATCGGCTGGCCGATCGACCACGGTTTGTTTGTGCCGTGGATGCCGTAGACGCCCCACGGGACGTCCAGCCTCATGAACCGACTGCCGAAGCCGGTGCCCCAGTTGCGGTCCTTGTCAACGATGTGCCACTCGCCGATCGGCGTCGGCGTGTCGGGCTTGCCGACCGCCACCGCGAACGTGGCGAACAGGTTCTGGTCGAAGTACAGCCTCAGTCTGCGCTTGTCGATGTCGATGACGATGAGCGGCTTGCCGCTCGGTTTGCCGAGCGTCACGAAGGCCGTGTCGTGCTCGTCGTCAAGGGCGCTCCAGACGGCATCATCGACGATGCCGTCCTCATCTAGGCCGGTGGCGCGCTGAAAGGCGCGGACGGCGCTGACCACCTGCTCGTCATAGATCCAGTCGATCGGACCCTGGTAGTAGCCGAGCCGGCTCAGACGCTCCTGCAACTCGGCGACATCGCTTCCGGTGAGCGGCGGCTGCTCGAGGCGGAGGTCGCGCTGCGGGCCGCAGAGCGGGCAGCAGGCCTCGTCGTATGGCAAATCCGCCCGGGCCCCAGCCGCCGCGGCCGCCGCCAGCGACTCCGCCGACTCGCTGGCGGCCACCGGCTCGGTCGCACCGGTCTGGGACCGGGCCCAACCCGCGTCGGCCGCCGGCGGCAATTCCGGCGGTGGGACGCGGTAGTTGCGGGCGACCTGAACGGTAAGCAGCAAGAGAGCGACCAGTCCTGCGAGAGCGAAGCGGCGAAGCAGTTTCGAACGCAACGTCAGTCCCCCTTGTGCAAAGACAGCACTTATAGTCTTGCCGCCGGGCAAGACTAACTTGCGGGGCGCCGCGCGCGAACCGGCGCCGGAGGATAAATCGTTCGCTTGTCGAAGGTCTTTCCGACGACAAGCACGCGGAGGTGCGCCATGATCAAGGGAATCTTCGCTCCGATCCCGACGCCTTTCGATGAGAACGAGGCCATCGCGTACGATCGCCTGGCAGCAAACCTCGAACGGTGGTTCGCCACTGACCTGACCGGTGTCGTTGTCCTCGGCTCGAACGGTGAATACGTCCTCCTGACGACGGAAGAGAAGCGCGAACTGATCAGCTTCGTCTGCCGGCACGCCCCGGCCGGCCGGCCGGTCATCGCCGGCACCGGCGGCGAATCGACGCGCGAGGCGATCGAGCTGTCCCGGCACGCTGCCGACTGCGGCGCCGCGGCCGCACTGGTGATCACGCCGGCCTACTACAAGGGGGCGATGACCGACGCGGCACTGGCGGCCCATTTCACCGCCGTCGCCGACGCCTCGCCGATTCCGGTCATGCTCTACAACATGCCGCGCAATACCGGCATCAACATGAGCTCCAAGCTGGTCATCGAGCTGTCGAAGCATCCGAACATCGCCGGCATCAAGGACAGCGGCGGCAACATCGTCCAGATCGCCGAGATCATCGCCGGCGTCCGGCCGGACTTCGCCGTCTTCGCCGGGTCGGGCAGCTTCCTCTATCCGACGCTGGCCCTGGGCGGCGTCGGCGGCACCCTCGCCGTGGCCAACGTCATCCCCAACGAGTGCGCCCGCATCCTGCGGCTCGTCGAGGCCGGCGAGCACGACGAGGCGCGCCGGCTGCAGCTCGCCATCCTCGAGATCAACAACGCCGTCACTGGCAAGTACGGGGTCGGCGGTCTCAAGGCCGCCCTCGACTTGCTCGGCTACTACGGCGGCAACCCGCGGCGGCCGATCCAGCCGGCCAAGCCGGCGGAACGCGATGACCTGCGCCGGATGCTCGCCGGGCTCGGCTACCAGGTGTGACCATGGCCGGCAAGCAGCTGCGCGTCTTCCTGAACGGCTGCGGGCGGGTCGGCCGCATCTTCGCCCGCCTTGCCCGCGAACGGCGGAGTGAGATCAGCCGCCGCTACGGCCTCGACATCTGCCTGGCCGGCATCGGTGTCCGCAGCGGCTCGGTGATCGACCTCGACGCCGATTGTCCACTGCCCGAAGATGTCGCCGCGATGCGGCCGTTCCACGCCGGGCTGGTCGGCACGGCAGCGCTCCTCGCGGCAGAGGCGGATGTCCTGGTCGAGGCCACCCCGACCGACCTCAAGACCGGCGGGCCCGGGCTCGCCAACCTCCGCGGCGCGTTGCTGAACGGTGTCCACGTCGTGACCCTGACCAAGGGGCCCCTGGTGGTGGCGTTCGGCGAGCTGCGGGCGACCGCCCGCGAGCGGGGCGTTCAGCTCAAGTACAGCGGCGCGACAGCGGCGGCGCTGCCGACGGCCGATGTCGCGACCTACAGTCTTGCCGGCACGACGATCACCGGCTTCACCGGCGTCCTCAACGGGACGACCAACTTCATCCTCGGTCGGATGGCCGAGGGCGCCGACTACGGCGCAGCGTTGCGCGAGGCGCAGACCCGCGGCATCGCCGAGGCGAACCCGGCGCTCGATGTCGAGGGCTGGGACACGGCCGTCAAGTCGCTGATCCTCGCCAACGCCGTGATGGACGCCGACCTCAACCTGAGCGACGTCGCCGTCCGCGGCATTACCGGCGTAACGGCGGCAGACATCGCTGCCGCTGCTGCAGCCGGCGCGCGCCTGCGCCTGGTCGGGCGGGCCGAGCGGCGGGGTGACGGGCACGTCGCCATTGCCGTCGCGCCGGAGGCTCTCCCGCTCAGCGATCCGCTGGCGAGCCTCTGCGGCACGAACAAAGGTATCACGTTCATGACGGACACGATGGGCGCCGTGACAGTGCTCGGCGGCGGCTCAGACCCGCAGGCGGCAGCGGCCGCGGCGCTGAAAGACGTGATCAACATCGGCCGGGGCCGATAGCATGGCAAGAGCCGCCCGCGGGGCGGCTCGTCCTGCCTCTGGCCAACGACTTGTCGCTGCTGGGAGGAACCGAATTGTCGCAACCCGTGAGAGAATTCGCCGTCGCCGTGTTCGTCGTCCACGGCCGGAGCACGTTGCTGCTGCTGCACCGGAAGATGAACATGTGGCTGCCGCCGGGCGGCCACGTCGAAGCCGGCGAACTGCCGACCGAGGCGGCCGTGCGCGAGGTGCGCGAGGAGACCGGCCTCGCGGTCGAGCTGATCGGGCCGCAGACGCCTTCTTTCACCGGCGTCCGGGGGCTGACCGCGCCGATGGGCTGCCAGTTGGAAGACATCATCCCCGGCGGTCACCAACACATCGACAACGTCTACCTGTCCCGCGTCGTGCCGGGGACCGAGGTCACGCCCCGGATCAACAGCGAATCGCGCCGCCTCGGCTGGTTCGCGCCGGGCGATCTCGCCGGCCTCGGCGTCAACGACGAGGTACGGAACTGGATCAGCCACGCCTTCCGCCTGCTCGGCCAGGACGCCAGCCCGCACGCCCTGTTCGACCAGTCGTTCCAGCTTGTCGGGCGACGCGTCCGCCTGCGCCCGTTCCGCCCGGCCGACGTGCCGGGGCTGGTCCGCCTCTGGACTGACGGCCGGGTGATGGCCAACGTCGGCTTCCCGAACGGCCTCGCGTTCGACCTCGCGAAGGCCGAGCGGCTGTTCGAGGACCGCTATGTTGGCGTCGACTTCGTGCACAAGGGCCTGCACCTGGCTGTCACTGACCAGAGCGGCGCGTTCCTCGGCGAGGCGTTCGTCGGCCGGGCGAACGGTCTGAACGCCCCGGACCGGGCGGCCGGCGCCGCAGGCGCTCTGCCGCCGCTGTCCGAGCCCGATGTCAAGCTGTTGCCGGAGTTCTGGGGCCGGGGCTTCGGCCGCGAAATCTGGCAGTTGTTGCTCGACTACACGTTCGCCAATGTGCCGGTCGACGTCGTCCAGGTGACGCCCCGGGTCGACAACGAGCGCGCCACGCGCCTCTATGCTTCCCTCGGCTTCGTCGCCGCCGGCCCGGTCAGGGACAGCGAGCACGCGTCGGGGCAGCGACCGGCGCCGGCGCAGCATCAGACGATGTGGCTGCGACGCCGGGATTGGTTCGGGCGCCGTGGTGCCAGCTCGTCCCATTCAGCGTGACGGAGCAACGGCCAGCTCGTTGGCAAAATCGTGGCGCAAAGCGATTGCCATGGTTGACAACCGCCCGCCTCGGTCATAGAATGACATTGACAGGTGAATAGTGCTCCTTGTTAGGTGAGGCTCCGGTACAGGAATAGGCCGCTGCCCGGAAAAGTCGAGAGACTCCAACGGGTGAACAGGTTTCGCCGGATTAAGGTGTGACTTAACGCGGTTGGGCGACCCGCTCTATCTGTGCCGTGCCAAAGCTCAAACGAGTAGGAGGCCCCACGGTTCACCCGCCGGGTGAATGCAGGAGACCTCCAGTCCAACTGGCCGGGTCTCTTTTTGCTTGCCGACAAAGGGGGGAAACGCATTGGATTCGGGCAGTAGTCCTCGACAAGCCACCTATGTGTCCCGGAAGCAGTGCATCTCCGCCGCGAGCTCGGCGCGCCAAGACGCAGGACCGTCCTGACCTTCCGGTCCGGTGGGAACGAGCTCCCCGCGCATGCACTGCTTGATAGCCGTGCCTGCGCGGGGTTTTTGTGCCCATTTCGGACCACGATGGAAGGAAGGTGACGCAGATGATCCGCCACAACTCGAAGCGAGCGACTGTCGATACGGCTTTTCTCAACCGGGTGGCCGCGGCGTCCGCCGAGGAAGCCCTGCGCATCCTCGGCAGCGACCCGACCGGCCTGACCGACGTCCAGGCCGGTGAGCGCGTCGAGGAATTCGGCCGCAACACAGTCGCTCACGAGCGGCCGGTCAGCTGGTACATGCAGTTGGCGCGGGCTTTCTCGAATCCGTTCACTGCCATCCTCGCGGCGCTCGGCGTCGTGTCGTACATCACCGACGTCAGGCTGGCGGCGGTGCCGGATCCGACCAAGATCGTCGTCATGGCGGCGATGCTGGCGTTGAGCGGCCTGACCAGGTTCATCGAGGAGTACCGCTCCGGGCGGGCGGCCGACGAGCTCAAGGCGATGATCAGGACGACCGCCACCGTGATCCGGCGCCCCGAGCCGGAGGAGGGCGAAGCCGTGGCGGCGCACCCACTCCGCTGGGAGATCCCCATCTCTGAACTGGTGCCTGGCGATATCGTCACGCTGGCGGCAGGCGACATGATCCCTGCCGACCTGCGCGTCATCTCGGCCAAGGACTTGTTCGTCAGCCAGGCGGCGCTGACCGGGGAGTCACTGCCGGTCGAGAAGTTCCCAACGCCGGAGAGCGCCGCCGGCGGGAACGGAGCGCGCAGCCCGCTCGAGGCGAGGACCCTCTGCTTCATGGGGACCAACGTCGTCAGCGGGTCGGCCACCGCCGTGGTGGTCGCCACCGGCGACCGGACGTACTTCGGCTCGATGGCCGGCGGCATCGTCGGGCAGCGCGCGGCCACCAGCTTCGATATCGGTGTCAACAAGATCAGCTGGGTCCTCATCCGCTTCACCATGGTCATGGTGCCGGCGGTGTTCCTGATCAACGGTCTGACCAAGGGCAACTGGAGCGAGGCGCTGCTGTTCGCCCTCGCCGTGGCCGTCGGCATCACGCCGCAGATGCTGCCGATGATCGTCTCCGCCAACCTCGCCAAGGGGTCGCTGCGGATGGCGAAGCACAAGGTCATCGTCAAGCGCCTCAACGCGATCCAGAACTTCGGCGCCATGGATGTCCTCTGCACTGACAAGACCGGCACCCTGACCCAGGACCGGGTCGTGCTCGAGCGCCACCTCGACGTCACCGGCCACACCAGCCAGCGCGTGCTCCGCCTGGCGTTCCTCAACAGCTACCACCAGACGGGACTGAAGAACCTGCTCGATCGCGCGGTCATCGAGCATGTCGAGATGGCCGAGGAGGAGGCGCTGCTGGCCCAGTACCCGAAGATCGACGAGATCCCGTTCGACTTCGACCGACGGCGAATGTCGGTCGTCGTCAGGAATGGCGGCGGCCGCCACCTGCTGATCTGCAAGGGCGCGGTCGAGGAGATCTTCCGTGTCTCCAACCGCATCGAGCTCGACGGGCAGATCCTGCCGCTCGACGAGGCGACCCGGCAGGATGTCCTGAGCGTCACCACGGCGATGAACGAAGACGGCCTGCGCGTCGTCGCCGTCGCCTACCGGGCGATCGAGGACCCGGCGGCGCAGAAGGACAGCTACTCGACCGCCGATGAACGCGACCTGGTCCTCGTCGGCTACATCGGCTTCCTCGACCCGGCCAAGGAGACGGCCGGCGAGGCGGTCCGGGCGCTGCACGAGTACGGCGTCGAGGTCAAGATCCTGACCGGCGACAACGACCTGGTGTCGCGCAAGATCTGTAACGACGTCGGCATCGCGGTCAAGGGCGTCGTGCTTGGCAACGACATCGACGCCCTGTCAGACGATGAGCTGGCCGAACTGTCCCTGCGCACGACGATTTTCGCCAAGCTCAACCCGCTGCACAAGTCCCGCGTCATTCTGGCGCTGCGCAGCAAGGGACACGTCGTCGGCTACATGGGCGACGGCATCAACGACGCGCCGGCGCTCCGGGCGGCCGACGTCGGCATCTCGTTCGACACGGCGGCAGACATCGCCAAGGAGTCCGCTGACATCATCCTGCTCGAAAAGGACCTGACTGTCCTCCGCGAGGGCGTCGTCCAGGGTCGGTCCGTCTTCGGCAACATCATCAAGTACATCAAGATGGCGACCAGTTCGAATTTCGGCAACATGCTGAGCGCCCTCGTGGCCAGCGCGTTCCTGCCGTTCCTGCCGATGCTGCCGCTGCAGATCCTCATCCTGAACCTGATCTACGATTTCTCGCAGCTCGCGTTGCCGTGGGACCGCATGGACGAGGAGTTCCTGCGCCCGCCCCGCAAGTGGGACGCCTCGGGGCTGCCGCGGTTCATGCTCCACATCGGCCCGCTCAGCTCGCTCTACGACATCGCCACGTACCTTCTCATGTGGTTCGTCTTCCGCGGCTGGCTGCAGGGGGCGGACGGGGCGTACGTCAACGCCGGGCTGTTCCAGGCTGGTTGGTTCGTCGAGAGCATGGCGTCACAGGCCCTGATCATCCACCTGATCAGGACGCGCAAGCTCCCGTTCGTCGAGAGCACCGCTTCGCTGCCGTTGATCGTCGCGACGACGCTCGCCATCGCCTGCGCCGGCGTCATCCCGTTCACCGCGCTCGGCGCCAGCGTCGGACTCAAGCCGCTGCCACTCAGCTACTGGCCGTGGCTGGCCGGGATCGTCGCCTGCTACATGGCGACGGTCCAGTTGGTCAAAGTCCTCTATCTGCGCAAGTTCAAGGGCGAGTGGCTCTGACAGCCGGCAGGCATGGCCTGCCGGCTGTCTGCTTGCCCAACTTTCCCCTCCGCGCGCGAGAGGAATTCGCACCGCATGAGAGAAAAACAGAAGAATTGTGCAGCATTACCAGTGACCGACTGTGGGGGGAGTGGTCATACTGCCCGGTTCAGCCCAATGTTCATGCCAATCGGAAGGAGGCAATTCGGTGGAGATCAAGGATTTCATCAAATCCCTCTCCGAGGAGACCGGCGTTTCCGGACACGAGGGAAGGGTCGCCGAAGTCGCGGCCAGAGTCCTCGCTACATACGCCGATGAAGTCAAGACGGACGCTCTCGGCAACGTCATCGCGCTCAAGCGGGGCGAGGGCAAGGGCGAGCGTCCGAAGATCATGCTCGCGGCCCACATGGACGAGATCGGCCTGATGGTCACCAAGATCGAAGAGCCTGGCTTCATCCGCTTCTGCCAGGTCGGCGGCGTCGACCAGCGACTGTTGCCGGCGCTCGAGGTCGTCGTCCACGGCAAGAGAGACCTTGACGGCATCGTCGGCGTCAAGCCGCCGCACCTCACCAAGCCGGAAGAGGTCGATCAGGCGATCAAGATGGAAGACATGGTCATCGACGTCGGCTTGCCCGGGGACAAGGTCCGCGAGCTGGTCGAGGTCGGCAACCTGATCACGTTCAAGCGCGACCTGCTGAGCCTCGGCGACAGCTGGATCGCCGGCAAGGCGATGGACGACCGCGCCAGTGTCGCTGCGTTGCTCGAGTGCCTTAAGCATCTGGCCAAGATGCGCCACAGCGCCGATGTCTACGCCGTCGCCACGGTCCAGGAGGAAGTCGGTCTGCGCGGCGCGACCACCAGCGCCTACGGCATCAACCCCGACATCGGCATCGCCATCGACGTCGGTCACGGCGAAATGCCGGGCCTCGGCGAGCATGAGGCGCTCGGCATGGACAAAGGCCCGGCGATCTGCATGGGCGGCAACATCCACCCGAAGATTTTCGAAGGGCTGCGGAACGCCGCCACCGCGAACGGCATCCCCTGGCAGCTCGAGGTCGCTCCGGCGGCCACCGGCACCGACGCTTGGGCGATCCAGATCACCCGCGACGGCATCCCGACCGGCCTCCTGTCGCTGCCGCTGCGCTACATGCACACTCCGGTCGAAACGCTGGCCCTGGGCGACGCTGAAAAGGCCGGCCGCCTGCTGGCGCACTTCATCGCCAGCGTCGATCAGGCGTTCTTGGAGGGACTCAAATGCTGCTAGAACAGCTCTCTAACGCCTTCGGCATCTCCGGCAACGAGAAGGAAGTCCGCGACCTGATCAAGGACGCTGTCAAGGACCGCGTCGACGAGATGCGCGTCGACAACCTCGGCAACCTGATCACCCTGAAGAAGGGCAAGAAGGCCGGCCCGAAGGTCATGATCGCGGCCCACATGGACGAAGTCGGCCTGCTCATCACCTGGATCGAGAAGAACGGCATGCTCCGGTTCACCACTGCCGGCGGCATCGACAAGCGCGTTCTTCAGGGCAAGGCCGTCCTCGTCGGCCCGAACCGCATCCCCGGCGTGCTCGGCAGCAAGCCGATCCACCGCCAGGAGCCGAGCGAGCGGACCAAGCCGATGGCGATCAACCAGCTGTTCATCGACATCGGCGCCAAGTCGAAGGAAGATGCCGAGAAGAAGGTCAAGATCGGCGACTATGCCATGTTCGCCACCAAGTTTGCCGAGTTCGGCGATGGCAAGTACAAGGGCAAAGCGCTCGACGACCGCGTCGGCTGCCTCGTCCTGATCGAGGCCCTGAAAGAGAACTACAGCATGCCGGTCTACGGCGTGTTCACGACGATGGAGGAGATCGGCACCCGCGGCGCGGCGACGTCCGCCCACGCTATCGAGCCCGACCTCGGCATCGTCCTTGAAGGTACCGTCTGCGCCGACTTCATGTTCGATGTCCCCGAGGGCCACGCCACCAACAGCGGCGCCGGTCCGGCGCTGTCGCTGATGGACGCGACATCGATCGCCAACAAGAAGATGGTTCAGAAGCTCGTTGAACTGGCCGAGCGGAACAAGATTCCGTACCAGTTCCGGCGGGCGACCAGCGGCGGCAACGATGCCGGTCGCATCAGCCTGACCCACAAGGGCGTGCCGGCCTGCTCAATCTCAGTCCCGTGCCGGTACATCCACTCGCCGGTCTCGGTCGTCAGCAAGAGCGACATCGACAACGCCGTGAAGCTCCTCGGCTTGTTCCTGCGGAGCATTGAACAGGGAGGTCTGAAGCTGTGAAAGAACTGATCAAGAGCTTTGTCGAGGCCTACGGGCCGTCGGGCAACGAAGAGCAGGTCCGGGAAGTCATCGCCAAGGCCGTCAAGCCGTACGTCGATGAAGTGTACACCGACGCTTTGGGCAACCTGATCGCGGTCAAGAAGGGCACCGGCAAGGGCAAGCGGATCATGGTCTCCGGCCACATGGACGAGATCGGCCTGATGGTCATCCACATCGATGACAAGGGCTTCATCCGCTTCGGCAACGTCGGCGGCCAGAACCCGGTCACCCTGATGGGCTGCCGCGTCCGGTTCGCCAACGGCACGCAGGGCGTCATCGGTTCCGAGCGGGTCGACGACGTCAAGGACCTGCGCCTTGAGAAGCTGTTCATCGACATCGGCGCCGCCACCAAAGCCGATGCCGAGAAGAAGGTCAAGATCGGCGATGTCGCCATCTTCGACTATCCGTTCACCGATCTCGGCGACGTCCTCGTCGCCAAGGCGATGGACGACCGGATCGCCTGCGCGGTCATGGTCGCCGCCGCCAAGGAGATGAAGAAGAGCCCGAACGACGTCCACTTCGTGTTCAGCGTCCAGGAAGAGGTCGGTCTGCGCGGCGCCCGCACGGCGGCCTACGGCGTCGATCCCGAAATCGGCATCGCGCTCGACGTCTGCCCGGTCGGTGACACGCCGAAGGCCCGCACGCTCGCCGTCAGTCTCGGCAAGGGCGCGGCGATCAAGATCAAGGACGCCAGCGTCATCTGCCACCCCAAGGTCGTCGACCTGCTGACCCAGGTCGCCAACAAGAATAAGGTCGTCAGCCAGCGCGAGGTTCTCGAGGCCGGCGGCACGGACACCGGCGCCATCCATCTGAACAAGGCCGGCGTCCCGTCGGGCTGCATCTCGATCCCGACCCGCTACCTGCACGGCCCGTCCGAGATGGTGAACTACAAGGACGTTCTCGAGTGCGTGATGCTCCTCACCAAGACGCTTGAGTCGAAGATCGACTTCTAGCGACGGCGCCGGCCGCGGTCCAGACGGCGCTGTGGATTACGCCCGCGAACGGGAGGAGATGGTCGCGATCGGCCGCAAGCTGGCCGATCGCGGCCTCGTTTCCGGGACTGACGGCAATCTCTCGCTTCGCCTGCCAGATGGCCTGATTCTGACCACCCCGACCGGTCGGCGCAAAGGGGAGCTGCGCCCGGACGAGTTGGTGGTGGTCGCAGCCGATGGCCGCGTTGTCAGCCCGGGCAAGCCCTCGTCGGAGCTGCCGCTGCACCTGCGCGTGTATGCCGAGCGGCCGGATGTCGGGGCCGTCGTTCACGCCCACCCGCCGTACACGACGGCGTTCGCCGTGGCCCGGCGGACGGTGCCGTCAGGGTTCCTGCCGGAGGTGCTGCTGACGATCGGTGAAGTCGCGCTGGCGCCGTACGGCACACCGTCGACCGACGAGGTGCCCGATCGCCTGGCCCCGCTGCTGGCCGATCACGAGTGCTTCGTGATGATGAACCACGGCGCGCTCTGCCTCGGTCCCGACCTGCTGACCGCCCTCAACCGGCTGGAAACGCTGGAACTTGCGGCGCGGGTGTTCATCCTGGCCCGGGAGTTGGGCGGGGCGAAGTACCTCAGCAGTAGTGACGCGGAAAAGCTGAGGCAGATCAGAGACAGAGGTCGCAAGTGAGGAGAAACAACGAAGGCCGTGCGGCAAGCCGCACGGCCGTCAGCAGTTCTCATCGGCCCATTCTTGGTGAGGGGGCCGGGTCGCAAGCTCAGTACAACCAGATCTCGACATCAGCCTCATCGTCGTGGATCTCGACGATCTTGCCGGCCTTCTGGGCTGAGGCGAGCCTGATTGCCTCGCGGACCATCGCCGGGTCGAACGATGAGCCCTCGGGAACATACCGTGATGCGATTCTCAGGCCAAGCCCGACCAGCGACAGGGGGATGGGAATGGAGAAACGGATGCCCTCGCTGGTGCGGATGCGGACCTTGATCCAGTGGGCGCGCCCGGGGGGAACCGCGCGGGCGTCCTCGGCCTCACGCCGCGCCCGCTTGCGCTCGATCTCGAGCAGCGCCGCACCGCGGGCGGCTGTCAGCTCGCCGCTGGCTATCTTGGCGAGAATCTCAGCTGTCCGGGCGTCCATCAGTCGAGGATGACCTCGATCTTGACACCCTCGTCTTCCTCATCGACGACCTCGACGATCTTGCCGGCAGCCCCCTGTTTGATCGCCTGGATGATCTCGTTGAGGTCGATCTGCTTGCCGTCGATATTCATCGCATCCTTGGGGATGAACTTGCCGGCGATACCGATCAGCGACACGGGCAGATTGACATTGACCTTCGCGCGGCCGGTCTTGAGGTCGGTGATGCGGACCCGGAACCACTTGGCTTCGCGGGCTGGGGCGGCCGGCTCGCCGGCGTCAACGGCAGTCATCAGCTTCTCGGCCTCGTCGACGGTGATCTTGCCCTCCTGGAGCATCTTCAGGATCTGCAGTCTCTCTTCGTTCACTGTGAACCCTCCTCTGTGGGTCGCGGTCTCTGACCGCGGCAACGGCGTTCCTTAACTTCCTTAATCACGAACTTGAGGTTCTTGAACCTCTCACTTTGGATTATAGGATTGGGGGGTTCACCCTGTCAAGCATCTAGGTTAAGAATTTTAACCTGTTCGTTTAGAACATTAATGACCGTGGGAATGCGTGGCCTGTTCCGACCGGAATCCTGCCCTGCGAGACAGCCGCAGCGCGTGAGTTGACAAGAGGCGCCGCAACACTCACCCCTTGGCTCGAGTTTACATACCTTAGTACAGACAGACGCGAGGGGGTGAATCCATGTCCGACACGTCTCCGTGGGTGGATATTCCGGCCGAGATGAAACACGTCCATGATTTTTCCGACACGACTTCGCTTGACAATGGCCACACGCACGATTACATGGGTTACGTCAGTTTCGGTGTGGCCTATGGCGACAGCCACATTCACTGGTACTGCAATGTGACCACCGTTGCGCAGGGTCACAGCCATACCTACTACGGTTGGACCGGCCCGTCGCAGCCCCGCGGCAACAGCCACATCCACTTCCTGTCCGGAATGGTCTGTCCGGCTCAAGGCCATATCCACACCTACTTCACCGGCACCAGCCCGGCCGAGCCGCCGCCAGGGGTGCCGTAAGCGACTCGACCCTGAACCGTACCGGACTCCACAAGATCGGGTCGCGACAGTCGAAGTCTTTCGGAGGTCGCGACCCGATCTACTTGCGGTCGGGTGGTGGGGGGCACAGCGACTGCGTCCGTGGAACGCGCATCATCCGGACAGGATGGCCAAGCAGAAAAGGAGGCCGCGGGCAGGGCCCGCAGCCTCAGCTTAGTGGTGGCATCACTTGATTGCGAACAGCAGGTCGCCTTCGGCCGCCAGCTCGCCGCCGACTGTCGCGACGGCATGACCGAATCCCATGCCGTGCCGCAGCTTGCCGAGCGTCATCTCGAGCCGCAGCGTCTCGCCGGGCAGGACCGGCCGGCGGAAGCGGAGCTTCTCGATGCCGCCGAAGAACGGCATCCTCCCGGCCATCTCAGGCAGAGCCAGCAACGCCACAGCACCGGCTTGGGCCATCGCCTCGGTGATCAGCACGCCCGGGTAGACCGGGTGGCCCGGGTAATGCCCGGCGAACACGGGGTCGTCGGCTCGGACATCGCGCTCCGCCACTGCCCGCTCGCCGGGGATCAGCTCCATCACACGGTCGATCAGCAGCATCGGCGGACGGTGGGGGAGGATGCGCTCGATCGCGTCGCGGTCGAGCGGCAGGTCGAAGGCAGCGTTCACGGCTCATACCTCCGCAGCGCGACACAGGCGTTGTGGCCGCCGAAGCCGAACGAATTCGACAGCGCGGCGCGGACGTTCATCTTGCGGGCTTCGTTCGGGACGTAATCGAGGTCGCAGTCCGGATCCGGCGTCCGGTAGTTGATCGTCGGCGGCACGATGCCGTCCACGATCGCCATCGCCGTTGCGATCAGTTCGACCGCGCCAGAGGCGCCGAGCAGGTGCCCGGTCTCGGACTTGGTCGAGCTGACGGTCAGCCGCCTGGCATGGTCGCCGAAGACGCGCTTGATGGCGACAGTCTCGAGCTTGTCGTTGAGCGGCGTGCTCGTGCCGTGGGCGTTGACGTAATCGATGTCCTCCGGGCTCAGGCCGCCGTCCTTGAGGGCGAGCGCCATCGCCCGCGCAGCGCCCTCGCCGTCCGGCGCAGGCTGGACGATGTGGTAGGCATCGCTGGTCGCGCCGTAGCCGGCGACCTCAGCGTAGATGCGCGCTCCGCGGGCCAGAGCGTGCTCGAGCGACTCAAGCACAAGCACGCCGGCGCCCTCACCCATGACGAAGCCGTCACGGTCGCGGTCGAACGGCCGCGATGCGCTCTCCGGGTGGTCATTGTTGGTCGACATCGCCTTGTTGGCGCAGAAGCCGGCGACGCTGAGCGGCGTGATCGACGCCTCGGTGCCGCCGGTCAGCATGACATCGGCCTCGCCGCGCTGGACAAGGCGGAACGCATCGCCGATCGAGTTGGTGGCGGTGGCGCAGGCCGTCACTGGCCCGCCGCACGGTCCCTTGGCGCCGAAAGCGATGCTGACCTGACCGGCCGCCATGTTGGCGATCAACATCGGGATGAAGAACGGACTGACGCGGTCCGGCCCCTTTTCGAGCAGCACGCGGTGCTGGTCCTCGAGCGTGACCATGCCGCCGATGCCGGAGCCGATCCAGGTGCCGACGCGGGTCATGTCGACCCCGGCGAAATCGATGCCGGCATCCCTCACCGCGAGCGTCGAGGCCGCCACCGAGAATTGAGCGAAGCGGTCCATCCGCCGTGCTTCCTTGCGGTCCATGTAATCTTCCGGCTTGAAGTCCTTGACCTCAGCCGCGATCCGCGTCGGGTAGCCCGTCGCGTCGAAGTGCGTGATCGGGCCGACGCCCGAGCGACCGGCGACGAGATTGGCCCAGAAATCCGCGAGACCGCTGCCAATGGGCGTGATTGCGCCCATGCCAGTGATAACGACGCGCCGGACCGGCTGCATGCGCACCGTCCGCGTCGTGTCAGGGGTCGCCATCTGTCAGGTACCCCCTAGCCCTGCTTCTTCTGCGCGACGTAGGCGATGATCTGTCCGACTGTCGCCAGATTCTCGGCATCCTCGTCCGGGATCTCGATGTCGAACTCTTCCTCGACGGCCATGATCAGCTCGACGACGTCGAGGCTGTCAGCGCCCAGGTCCTCGAGCAGGCGGGCTTCCGGCTTGCATTCGGCGGCATCGACACCGAGTTGCTCGGCAATGATCTTGATCAGCTTCTCTTGCACTTGAGTTACCTCCCTTGGATTGACGGGGCACGGATTGGCGGGACTGTGAATGGCGTGGATCAGGGTAGAGGCGCGGGTGCTAACTGATGACCAGCCCGCCATCGACGTTGAGCACCTGCCCGGTTATGTAGGCGGCGTCGTCGGACAGCAGGAACGCGACCACTGCGGCCACGTCATCAGGGGTGCCGTAGCGACCGAGGGGGACGGCAGCCAGGAACTGCTGCCGCCGCTCGTCGCTCAGTGCGGCGGTCATGTCAGTGGCGATGAACCCCGGCGCGACGGCGTTGACGGTGATGCCACGGCCCGCCAGTTCGCGGGCCAGGCTGCGCGTCAGACCGTCGACGCCGGCCTTGGCGGCGCAGTAGTTGGCCTGGCCGGGGTTGCCGATCTGGGCGACGACTGACGAAATGTTGACGATGCGGCCGCTTCGCTGCTTGATCAGCGGGCGCATGACCTCGCGGGCCATCTGGAAGTAGCCGGTCAGGTTGGTGGCGATGACGTCGTTCCAGTCCTCGTCCTTCATCCGCATCGCCAGGCCGTCGCGCGTGATGCCGGCGTTGTTGACCAACGCGTCGACGCGGCCGAACGCTTCGACAGCCGCCTTGACGATGGCCGCGCAATCAGCGGTGGAACGCGTGTCGCCAGGCACCGCGATCGCCTCGCCGCCGCGTTCGGCGATGCCGGCGACTACCTGCGCGGCAGCGTCGGCGTTGCTGCGGAAGTTGATGACCACGCGCCAGCCGTCTCTCGCCAGCCGTTCCGCCACCGCCCGCCCGATGCCCCGCGCGGCGCCGGTGACGATGACCACCGGGCGCTCGCCAGCGCCGAGCCTGCTGTTCGTTGCCGGTTCAGTCATTCCGCACACTCCTTGAGCTGAGCAACCGTGTCGGCCAATGACGCCGCATCCTCGACGTTGCTCACGGTGACGTCCTTATCGATCTTCTTGATCATCGCCGAGAGCGTCTTGCCCGGTCCGAGTTCGACGAAGCGCGTCACGCCGTCGGCGATCATCCGCCGCACGCTCGCCTCCCAGAGGACCGGCGAACTGACCTGCGCGACCAGATTGTCGCGGATCTTCGCCGGATCGGTGACCGGCGCCGCGTCGACGTTGGCGCAGACCGGGAACGACCCGCGCTGAACCGCGACCTTCGCCAGCTCGGCCGCCAGCCGCTCGCCGGCCGGGCGCATCAGTTGCGAATGGAACGGCGCGCTGACGGCCAGCGGCACGGCACGCTTGGCGCCGGCTGCCTTGGCCAGCTCGACGGCGGCTGCG
>JBLNDB010000098.1:0-55083 GCA_050261235.1 Chloroflexota bacterium | reverse complement strand
ACAGGTAGCCCGGCAGCGTGAAAGCGCATCCGCCGCCGGCGCAGGCCCAGTTGCGCCCGCGCCGGGCCACCGGACTGCCACAGAGCGGGCACTTTCCGACAGGCCCGTTGTCAACCGCCCTGCCCTCCGCAGCGGTCACGCGGCCGACGATGTCCCGCACCAGGGCAACGATCTCGCGCTCGAAGCGGTCCGGATCATAGTCGCCGGACTGGACATCCGCAATGCGCCGCTCCCACTCGCCCGTCAGCTCCGGCGACAGCAGCACGTCAGCGCCGACAGCGGCGACAACGCCGACCAGTTGCTCTCCTTTGGGAGTGGCCCGCAGGGTGCGACCGGACCGCTCGATGTAGCCGACCTCGCGCAGCCGCTCGATGGTCGCCGCGCGCGTCGCGGGCGTGCCGAGGCCGTGGCGCTTCATGGCATCGCGGAGGTCGCCGTCGTCCAACTCGCGGCCGGCCGTCTCCATGGCGGCGAGCAGCGTCGCGTCCGTGAACGGGCGCGGGGGCTCCGTCTCCTTGCGCACCGCCGCCGCTTCCTGGATGGCGACCTCGTCGCCGACTGCCAGTGATGCCGGGAGGATCGCCTCGCTCTCCGCCTCAGCCGGGTCGGCGTCAGACTCGGCTCGACTCTTGCGACCGCGACCGCGGTTGTGCGTCCCTGCCCCGCCGCTGTCGCAGACGCGCCAGCCGGGGCTGAGCAATCGCCTGCCGCGGCTGATGAACGTCTCGCCAGCCACATCGGTGTGGATCTCTGCCTCATCGTAGGTGGCTTCCGGGTAGAACTGCATGAGCAGCCTGCGAACGACCAGATCGTAGACGCGCGCGGCAGGCCCGGCCAATTGCCCGGCCGCCTCGCCGGTCGGGATGATGGCGTGGTGGTCGGTCACGCCGCCATCGTTGATCACGCGCCGGCCCCAGCGACGGACGAGCCCTGGCGTGGCGCCGGCGGCAACGGACGCGTAGGCCGACTGGACAGCGAGGCGCTTCACGATCCCGGCCAGCTTCGGCGCCATGTCGTGGGTCAGGTAGCGCGAATCGGTGCGCGGGTAGGTGATCAGCTTGGCTTCATACAGATCCTGCGCGGCGCTGAGCGTGGCAGCGGCGGTCAGGCCGTAGCGGCGACTGGCCTCGCGCTGCAGACTGGTCAGGTCGAACAGCTGTGGCGGCTTCTCCACCGTCTCCTTCCGTTCGACTGACGTGATGCGCCCGCGCTGCGCGGCCTGGATTGCAGTCAGGAGGCTTAGCGCCGCCTCTTCCTGCCAGATGCGACTCCCATCGCGGCCGTGCCACAATCCCGCGTATGTCTCCCCGCCAGCGGCGGCGAACGTGGCTCTGAGTTCCCAGTAGGGCGTGGCCACGAAGGCCCGGATCTCCCGGTCACGGTTGACGATCATCGCCAGGGTGGGGGTCTGGACGCGGCCGACCGAGAGCAGATCGCCGTACTTGCGACTGAATGCCCGGGTCGCGTTGATGCCGGTCAGCCAGTCCCCGTGCGACCGGCATTCGGCGGCGCGGTACAGGGAGGCGTAGTCGGCGCCGGAGCGCATGGCAGAGAACGCTTCCCGGATTCCCTCGCGCGTCAGGCTGGCCGCCCAGAGGCGCCGCACCGGCTGTGTCAGCTTCAGATAGCGGTAGATGTAGCCGAAGATCAGCTCGCCCTCGCGGCCGGCGTCGCAGGCGTTGACCAGATCCCCGGCCTGTTTGGCCAGTGACGCGATGACCTTGAGCTGGGCGGCCGCCCGGGTCGGGACAAGCATGAAACGGTCCGGCACGATGGGCAGGTCCTCGAGCCGCCAGCGTTTGTAGGCAGCGTTGTACTGCTCGGCATCGGCGAGCTGGACAAGGTGTCCGGCTGCCCACGTCAGCAGATACTCGTCACTCTCGAGGTGGTCCTTGGCAGCCCTGAATCCGCCGAGCGCATCGGCGATGGATCTGGCAGCGCTCGGCTTCTCGGCGATGATGAGGGTCCGGCGGGTGTTTGCGATGACAGGTCTCTCCCTCGCGGAACCACAGAAGTCGACAGCATCGAGACTTCCCATGACGGCCAGGAGCGGCCGGCCGTCAGTGGGAGTCTCTCGTCGCCGGCGCGGCCCACCTGCCGCTATCTCAGTGCGGGCGGGCGGGCCGGAACACGATGTCCGGGCCGACGATTGATGCTACAGTCATCATGTTGATCTGGCCTCGGCCCGGCCTGAGTCCGAAGCCCAGTGATGCGTAAAGGCGTACGGCCGGGTTCTCCCGGTCCACGTGGAGGAACGCGCGCCTGGCACCGTTGCGCCTGCCCCACTGAAGAACCGTCAGGGCCAACTCGCGGCCGATGCCTCGCCGCTGGTAGGATGGGCTGACTGCGAGCCCTCGTAACCAGCAGACCGGCCCGCGGGGCGAGCCGTGACCGTAGACGGATGTCAGGGCGACACCGGCCGGATCACCCTCGATGTGCGCCAGGAAGCCGGTATTCGGTGGTTCAGACAACCAGTCAGCCAAGAAACTATCGGACTCGCCGAGGTGATCCCGCGATATCAGGCGGCATGACCGGGTGATGCGGCCGACGATCGGTCCGTCGGCAGGGCCGAGCGGTCGCACAGGTAAGCAACCGCTGGGCACCGCCGTGTAACCATCCAGGTCGTCCAGCCAGGAGTCGCACCACTCGCTGGTCGTCTCAAAGCCGGCCTCAGACAATGGTGTCTCGAACTCACCGGGCACGAACTCGAGACGCAACGGTTGGTCAGCCAGTTGCGGATCGCTGAGGACTGCAGCTCGGAGCTCTGTAAGCAGGTCATCGGGACTCGCGGCGCCCCAGTGAACATCGATACCGAAAGGGCTGATATAGAAAGCCAGCGTGGCGTTGATGCCCGCACGGGCGCCAATCGGCTCGCCAGAGTCCTGGAAGTGGCTTGACTGCGGATAGGGATGGCGGCGGATCAAGGCCTGTATCTCTTTCGTGGTCAGCGACACACGTCTCACTCCATTGTCGTGGATTGTCTCCAGGCTACTCAGGCAGCCGGTAGAGCGCGAACTCCATCTCGCCCGCCCCCGTCCGAAGCAGCTTGACGGTGCCGTCGTCAGCAAACTCGAGCGGCACATGCCCGACAGTATCGGTCGCCGGGATCAGTACCGTAGTCGCACCCGTGTCCGCGCTATACATGACAAGGGATGCACGGGCCAGCGGATTGGTCAATGGGCTGGCATCCACGTACTGGCCGAACAGCACCCGCGGTTCGCTCCCGTTCAACTGCCAGGGCACCCAGACCGGCCACTCGGCGTCGAACTCGGCCAGCAGCGTCCGCCCTTCACAGTCGTAAACCCGGGCGCGGCCCTGCCAATCTGCCAGGAGCAGTGGTCGCGAGCCGGGCGCGAACGACAGCTGTTTCGGACCCCAGCCGTGCACGCCGGCCGGTGCCGGCCCGAGCGGGATCTCGGTGGTGGCGAGATCCGGCAGGCTGACGGTGAACAGCCGGATGCTGTCTTCGCCATTGGCCAGCCAGGCGTACGCGAGGATCCGGCCGTCGCCGGAGACCGCGAAGTCGATGACGCTGCCGCGGCCAGCGTCAGTGAGCCGGCGGAGCAGGGTGCCATCTGGACCCGTGAGCAGCAACTCACGCCGGACGTTGACTTCCGGTTGCGCAGCGACGCCGGCCGGCAGCGGCCCGGTCCCCGCCGGCAGGTCGTCGAATCCCGTCAGCGGCGCCGGCACCTCAACTGTCTCTGTGCTGTCGCTCACCGGCAGGATGGTGGTGTGACCCAGCTCGATCCGCCGGTTGTCGATCCACTTCAGCGGGGCCCAGAACTCGCTGGAAGTGCCCCGGCGAATGTAGCGCAGTCGCCCGGACGGGAGCTCGAGGATGACCGTGTCGACCGTCCGGTCCAGTTCAGTGAGAGGAGCGAGCGGGCGGTTCGTCATCATCCCCATTGCCAGACGTGACGGCGCCTCAGGCGACCAGACGGTGCCGCAGTACACGCCGGCGCTGGCGACCACCTTGCCGTCTGCGGCCCGCACGACGGCCACCCCGCGCACAACTGAAGTCCCGGAGTCGGCGCTGAGATACTCGCCACACGGCGAGAAGGCGAGCTCGCAGATCGCCCAGTCGCGGTAGTCGGTCCGAACCTCCCGCCAGGGGTCGACCGAGGCGTCAAGGATGTAGACGCGCCCCTCGTTGAGGTCAGCGCTTCCCTCAGTGGCCACGTACGCCAGCCTCATGCGGTCCTGCGACAGGCGGGCGGTCGTGATCCTCCCCTTGCCCGCCCCCACCGTCACCGTGCCGCGCGCATCGGCGAAGACCAGCTCGATCTCACCGCTATCGTTGATGTAGGGGTCGGCAAGCCCCTTTCCGCTGTATGGCGCTGGACGTTGGGCAGGCGTCGCAACGCCGGTCGGCGGCGTGACAGAGGAACTGCCCGGGGCGGTCTCGGGCGCAGCAACGCCGGGCCCGGCGCCGGGCTCAGTCGGCTGCTTACCGCAGCCGGAACCTGCCAGCAGCGTCATCAATGCCATGATCAGCAGCAGCGCTGCGGCTCGCCTGCGTGCATGCATCTTCGGCAACACCCTCCCTCCGCTGGACACTGTCGCACGTCGATAGCCGAGGAGTCTGATGCTCGAGTCTCATGACCTTCTAGTTCTTGGCAAAGCCCCGGCTTCCCTCCTTCGTCCGGCGAGACAATGACAAACCCCGGCGTTTACGCCGGGGCTTGCTGCTCGATATCGAGGCCGGTGTGGAAAGCGCTCAGCGGCCCTCTTCGTCCTTCTTCTTCTCCTCGAGGATATCGGCGATCGTGACGCGGCCTTCCGACCGCTGCGACTGCATATAGCTCTTGTACTGGTCGCGGTCGGCGTCCTCGCTGACCTCGCGGATGCTGAGGGAGATCCGCTTCTCGTTCGGCTTGATGCCGATGATCTTGACCTTTACCTCCTGGCCGACGCTGACGACTTCGTCCGGGCGATTGACCCGGTGATCAGCCAACTGCGAGATGTGGACGAGGCCGTCAAGACCCTCTTCGAGCTGGACAAAGGCGCCGAAGTCGGCGAGCCGGACGACCTTGCCGGTAACGACCTGCCCCTCCCTGTACTTCTCGATCTTCGAGCGCCACGGATCCGGCATCGTCGCCCGCAGGCTGAGCGAGATGCGGCCGGCCTCGCGGTCGACCTTGAGGACCTTGACCTTGATCTGGTCGCCTTCCTTCACGACCTCGCTCGGGTGGCTGACCCGTTCCCAGCCCATCTCTGAGACGTGAACGAGGCCGTCGATGCCACCGATGTCGACGAACGCGCCGAAGTCGGTCAGGCGGCGGACCGTCCCGTCGAGCACGGCGCCTTCAGTGATCTTCGCCCAAGTCTCCTCACGCTTGCTGGCCTGCTCGGCCTCAAGCACCTTGCGCTGGGACAGGACGGCGCGGTTGCGCTCCTTGTCGATTTCGATGACGCGCAGGCGCATCGGCTTGCCGACCCACGTCGTCAGGTCGTCGACGCGGCTGAGGGCGACCTGCGACGCCGGCACGAAGCCGCGAACGCCGTGAAGATCGACCAGGAGCCCGCCCTTGACAGCCTGCGCGGCAGTGGTCTCGATGATCGCGCCCTCGTTCAGCGACGCTTCGAGGTCAGCCCAGAGCTGGGAGTCATCGGCCTTCTTCTTCGACAGCACGGGATTGCCGTCCGGACCGCTGATTTCCACGACCTCGACTTCGACTTCATCCCCGACCTTGAGATCGAAGCCTGGTGAGACGATCTCGCCACGGCCGAGCTCCTCCTTGGGGATGACGCCTTCAGTCTTATATCCGATGTCGACCATGACTGCGTCCTCACTGACCGAGGCGACCCGGCCCTTGATGATGTCGCCCTGGTGCAGATTCGGCAGCTGATCGGCCTGCCCGGCAGCTTCCTGATTCACGGATCCTGCTTCGCGCTCGTCGAATTCCTTCACAGCTCTGATGACCTCCTCCATGATCCACTCGGGGGTCGAGCCCCCAGCGGTGACACCTATCCTTGACTTGCCGCGAAACCACTCCGGTCGGAGTTCGGCCGCGCCTTCGATATGCTCGGTGGGTGTGCCTGCCTCGCGGCAAACCTTGGCCAACTGCCCAGTGTTCGCGCTGTCATGGCCGCCGACGACGAGCATCAACTCGGCCCAGCCAGCCAGTTCGCGCGCCTGTTCCTGGCGCTCTTCAGTCACGACGTGGCAACTTGTCGGTTCGTAACGGACCTCGCGGCAGTGTCGCCGCAATTCCTCGACCGTGGCCGCGACGAGCGCCGGCCGTTCGGTGGTCTGCGCGACCACGCCGACCCGGTCGAGCGGGCCGAGCGCCGCGGCCTCTGCCGGCCCACTGACGACCGTCGCCCGTCCGCCGGTCCAGGCCACGATTCCCTTGACTTCGGTGTGCGTCGCGTCACCGACGACGATCACGCGATAACCCTGGTCGGCCAACTCGGCGGCGCGGGTCTGGGCCAGTCGCACCAGCGGACAGGTCGCATCGTAGACCGTAAGCCCGCGCCGCTCGGCCTCGGCCACGACTTCCGGGCCGATGCCGTGCGATGGGAAGACGACGGTCTTCGGTATGTCAGCGAGGTTCGTGGCAGACCTGACTCCGTGCTCGCTCAGCCAGTCACTGACGCGACGGTTGTGGATGAGCGGCCCGAGCGTGTAGGCCTCGCCCTGTTCGACAGCGGCACGCAGCGCTGTCTCGACCGCCCGCCTGACGCCGGCGCAAAACCCTGCTGCGGAAGCGACGCGGATTTCCAGCCGGCCCACCTCCAAACCTAGTCTGTCCCCTGCAATGTGGCCTTAGCCGCCGCCCTGAGCGCCGCTACCTCGGCCATCACCGGCTCGGTGATGGCGCGTTGCAGCTCGTCGCTCTTCAGCTTCTGCTCGTACGCCTGCTCGAATCGCATCGGCTCGCCGTAGACGACCGTGATCCGGCGGAATGGCCGGTAACTGCCGGCGATGCCCACCGGCACGATGGTCGCCCGCGTCCGATGAGCGAACAGACCGATGCCGGGTTCGCCCTTGCCGAGCTCGCCTGTCCTGCTGCGCGTTCCCTCGGGGAAGATGCCGACAACGTTGCCCTTCTCAAGCAGAGTCAGCGTGGTCTTGACCGCACTCCGATCTGCTGCCCCGCGCTTCACGGGGTAGGCGTTGACAAGCCGGAAGAGAAACGCGAGGATCCTGATCCGGAACAACTCGTCCTTGGCCATGAAGTGGATCTGGCGGCGCCGGTTGGCGCAGGCGATGACAACGGGATCCATCCAGTGGTAGTGGTTCGCGCAGACAATCACGGCGCCCTGACGCGGCATCCGGTCCGCTCCGACGACCCGCCAGCGGGTGAACAGTCTCAGATAAATGGTAAAGATACTGCACACCAAGGCATAGAGCACGCTCTACCCCTCCCTGACGCGCTCCAGCACCACGGCGACGACATCGTCGACCGTCATGGCAGTGCTGTCGACGACGATGGCATCGTCTGCCTGCCGCAGCGGTGCCATCTCGCGGTGGCTGTCGATATAGTCGCGCTCGCGGACCTCTTTCTCCACAGCGTCGTATGTAGTCGTCACACCACGGTTGATCAACTCGCGATAGCGACGCCGGGCGCGCTCGCCGACATCGGCCGTCAGGAAGAACTTGTACTTGGCATCGGGCAGGACGTAAGTCCCGATGTCCCGGCCGTCGAGGACGACACCGCCTGAACCTGCCATCTCCCGCTGCTGTCTCACCAGGGCATGGCGCACGCCCGGCACCACCGCGACCAGCGAGACGTTGCTGCCCACTTCCGGAGAGCGGATCGCCAGCGTGACGTCCTCACCATCGAGGAGAACGCGCCGTGCGGGAGTCAACTCTGGGCATTCACGGAACGCAATCCGGCAGCTTTCTGCCAGCTGCGTCAGAGCCGGCTGGTCGGCAACCGAAACGCCCCGCCGGAGAGCGGCGAGCGTGACTGCCCGATACATCGCCCCGGTGTCGATGTAAATGAACCCGAGGCGGTCTGCAACCAGACGGGCGATCGTGCTCTTGCCGGCACCGGCCGGGCCATCGATGGCAATGCAAGGTTTGGACGGCATGGTTTCCTCCAGCGCTTATGGGAAAAACACTCTAGTCTATTCGTCGCCCCCCGCGCAAATCCTCCCGTAGCGCGCTCGCCTTCTTTAGGTAGACGTGGCTGATCTCCGCTTGGCCCCGCTCCGTGTTGACCAGCAAGAGGACGCGGATGCAGCGCGCCAGTGCCCCGGGGACGGGGATTTCACGCGCATCGAGGAGCGGCACGAGGTCCCAGCCCAGGTCGCGCGCCGCCGCGGCCGGAAAGGCCGCCGTGATGTCTTCGGTGACGGTGAACAGAGCCGCGGCAATGTCGCCGGTAGCGACCGCGTTCTCAGTCACCATGGCAGTCAGGAGTTCGCGGGTCGCGTCAAGGATCGCCTCCCGGTCGTCGGCCTCGACGGTGGTCGCGCCGCGGATGCCGCGCACGGCGACAGCAGCCACGGTCATCCCTCCCTTGCGTCAGCGGACGCGTTTGAACTGTGCGATGTTGCCGCGGGTGGTGACCTCATCGCCGAGCCGCGGCTCCCGCAGATTGCTTGATACGCCCACGATGCGGAAGCTGACCGCACCGGAGTACGCTGTGGCGTCGATCTCGATCAGATCGCCGGGCTTGACCGGGGCGACGACCTCAGTGCCCCGGAACGAACCGACTTCCTGACCGTTGACGAGGACATACGCGCGCCAGGCCGTGCGGTGGTCGAGCACGCGGATGATCGCGTATGATTCGGGCAGTTCCTTCAGCTGACCGCCGACCAGGCCGGCCGCGGCCGTGTTGTCGAGCCGGTCGACCGCCCCGAGCAACCCCGCAAGGCTGTTCCGCCCTGACAGAAGGAGTTGCGACAGCAGCAGGATCGCGACCAGAACGACGAGCCAGCGTGCCACTGAGTGTTCCAGGCGATCCGACGCCTCATTGTACCGTTCTCTGAACCGCCGGCGCATGCCACATCCCCCCTGACAGACAGAGGATATGTGGACATCCCGGGCATTATGCAAAGTGCACGCCGCAGCGGGCACGCGTCCTACTGCGCGGCCGCGGCCCGTCCGGCCGCTCGCCCGCTGGCCCACGCTGCCTGGAGGTTGTAGCCGCCGGTGAAGCCATCGACATCGAGCACCTCGCCGGCGAAGTAGAGGCCGCGCACCAGCTTCGACGCGAATGTCCGCGGATCGACTTCACGCGTCGCGACGCCACCGGCCGTGACAATCGCCTCAGTCAGCGGCCGCGGGCCGCGGATGTTCAGTCGGAGCTCCTTGAGCAGCGCCACCAGGCCGAGGCGCTGGCTGCGCGTGATCTGGTGCACCGGGCGCTCGGCGCCGATGCCGGAAAGCCGGACGATGACGGGAATCAGCTTGCGCGGCAACAGGTCGTCGAGAGCGTTGCTGAAGTGCTTGCGCGAGTACTCCCCAAAATCCCGCTGCAACCGGAGGTCGAGCTCCTCGTCGGAAAGGGCCGGCTTGAGGTCGATGGCAATCGCCGCCGCCCTGCCGTCGCGCTCCAGGTAGGCAGTGACGGAGCGGCTGAGGGTCAGGATGCAGGGGCCGCTGACACCGAAGTGGGTGAACAGCATCTCGCCGAACTCCTCGCCGAGTCTCGATCCGTCGCTGGCGTAGGCGCGCACTCTGACGTTCTTGAGCGCCAGCCCCTGGGCCTCGGCAGGCCACTCCTCGACTGTCTCGAGGGGGACCAGTGAAGGTCGCGGGGTGATGATCGTGTGCCCGACGGCAGCGGCCATCCGGTAACCGTCGCCGGTCGAACCGGTGCCCGGGTACGACGCGCCGCCGGTGGTGATAATGGCGGCTGCGGCGGGAACAGACACGCCATCCCCCAGTTTGACGCCGGTCACAGCTCCATCCTGCACGACCAGCGAAGCCGCCGGCGTCCGCAGGCGGACCTCGACGCCGAGCCGGTTCAGTTCGCGCCGGAAGGCAGCAACGACGTCGGCCGCGCGGTCCGAGACGGGAAAGACGCGGCCGCCCCGCTCGGTCTTGGTCGGGACGCCCAGCGCCTCGATGAACGCAATCGTATCCGCTGCCCCAAAGGCTGTCAGGGCCGAGTAGAGGAACTGGCCGTTGCCTGGCAGGTTGGCGATGATCTGGTCCCGGTCGGCGTTATTGGTCAGGTTGCAGCGGCCCTTGCCGGTAATCGACAGCTTGCGGCCGAGCGCCGGCATCTTCTCCAGCAGGACCACATCCGCTCCGGCGCGCCCCGCCTCGACGGCAGCCATCATTCCGGCCGCCCCGCCACCGACTACCACCACCCGCGGCATCGCGTTCCCTCGCTTCGTCTGCTACTCGTTGTCGATGTCCACCACGGCCGTCGTGACCTCGCTGAGCAGGCTCTCGACATCGCGCGCGTCGAGGTTGAGGTAGCCCAGCACATCCAGCGACAGCGGGTAGAGCAGGCCGTCGCCACCGACGCCGACACCCATCATCATGCAGAGCGCGTCCGCAAGGTGGACGATCGACGCCAGATCGCGCGCCTCGGTCGCCCTGGCCGGCGTGTGATGGTCGCGAATGGCCGCGACCAGGTCGGTGGGCAGGTTCCACTGCTGTGCAACCGCGCTGCCGATCTCCGAGTGATCGGTGCCGAGTATCTGATGCTCGGCCTGCAGGAACGACACGTTGCTATCCTTGGTCAGTTCGACGATTTCCATGAACTGCTCATGGACGTGCAGGTTGAGCACGACCTTGCCGATATCGTGGAGCAGCCCGGCCACGAACGCGTTTTCAGCGCCGCGGTAGCGCGCCCGCCTGGCGACGATGCGGGCCGCCATGGCGCAGGCGAGGGAGTGCCGCCAGAGTTCGCCGGCTTCGAGGAAGTACCCCTCCATCTTCCGCCCGAGCAGGCCCTTGACCGAACTGGCGAAAATCAGGCTGCGAACCGTGGCGAAACCGAGCAGGACGATCGCCTCCTGGATCGTGCCGATGCGGCGGGAGAAGCCGTAGTAGGCCGAGTTGGCGAGCTTGAGGATGTCGGCGACCAGCGCCTGGTCCATCGAGATCGCGGCGGAGACATCCTTGATCGTCGACTGCGGATCGTCCGTCAGCCGTAGGATCCGGTCCACTGACTGAGGCAGTGGCGGCAGGTCCCGCACGCCACTGAGAATCTCCTCGACCTTCGTCTTGGTCATCGCCTGGCCACCTCCGCGACGCTGCTCAGCGCCTGTTCGATGTCGGCAATGATGTCCTCCACCGCCTCGATGCCGACCGACAGCCTGATCAGGCCGTCGCTGACACCGGCAGCGGCGCGCTCAGCGGGTCCGAACGCACGGTGCGAGGTCTTGCCGGGATGCGACAGAGTCGTCGAGACATCAGCCAGACTCGGCGCGAACTTGATCAGCTTCGCGCCGCGGATGAACGCCGCGGCACCGGCGCTTTCGCCGGGGACGACGAAGCTCAGCATGCCGCCGAATCCGTTCGGCATCGTCCGCCGCGCCAACTCATGCTGCGGATGACTGGGCAGCCCGGGGTAGTTGACCTGCTCGACCAGCGGGTGGGCAGCCAGGTACTCGGCTACCCGCTGCGCGTTGGCGCAGTGGCGTTCCATCCGCGCCGGCAGGGTCTTGATGCCGCGGGCGATCAGCCAAGCTGCGAACGGATCGAGGTTCGACCCCATGGTGACAATCAGTCCGCGCACCGTCTTGATCAGATCCTGCCTGCCGCAGGTCACGCCGGCGATGACGTCGCCGTGCCCGTTCAGGTACTTGGTGGCGCTGTTGACGACGACATCGGCGCCCAGTTCCGCCGGTCTGGCGACGTACGGCGAGGCGAAGGTGTTGTCGACGATTAGCAGGGCGCCATGCCGGTGGGCAATGTCCGCCAGGGCAGCGATGTCTGCGACCCGCAACGTCGGGTTGGAGAGCGTCTCGACATAAAGGGCTTTGGTCTCGGCCGTGAAAGCGCGCTCGGTGGCACTGAGGTCGCATGTGTCGACATAGGTCACCCTGACGCCGGCGCGCGGCAGTGCGCTGCCAAACAGACTGAACGTGCCGCCGTAGATGTCGCGGGTCGCGACGACATGCCCGCCCGCTGGGACGGCGGCGAGCACCGCGGCGTGAATGGCCGCCATGCCTGATGCGGAGGCAGCGCCAGCCTCGCAGGCTTCAAGCTCGGCGACGATGCCCTCGAGCAGGCTGCCGTTGGGCGTGCCGACGCGGCTGTAGAGGTATCCCTGACTCCGCCCGTCCTGGACCTCATCGGCCAGGTCAAGCTCGGGAAAGACATAGACGGCTGACTCGAAAATCGGTGGCGTCAACGGCTTGGTCGATGATTCGGGGAGATGGTCGTCCGCATGGACTGCGATTGTCGCCGGGTTCAGTCGGTTGCGGGTCACCTTGCTCTGCCACCTTTCGTCATTTCCTGCCTTGGCCTCCCTTCTCTTCTCTCACGGTCCGGCTGAATCCTGCCCTGGAGGAAGCGGGCAGCGGGCGCCGAAACTCGATGGACGAGGTGATCCTGGTTGGCACGCATCGCTATCCGTCATCTGCTCGTCTGTCTGGTTGCCGTCGCCGTGCTCGCCGGGCCGGCCGCCGCAATCAGGACAGCTGACGAATCAGCCACCGCGACCGGCCTCACCGTCTTCGCCGGCGGCGACATCCAGTTCGCCGGGGAACCTGGACGCATGGCCGTAAAGAATGGCCCCGACTACACGTTCTCGCTGCTCCGGCCGCTGCTCGACCGGGCTGACCTGCGACTGGCGAATCTCGAGTGCAACGTGTCCGACCTCGGTTCGCCGCTGGCCGAGAAGCGCTACACGTTCCGCGCCGACCCGGCCGTGTTCGCCGCCCTCCAGGGCGACTTCGACGCTCTGTCGTTCGCCAACAACCACAGCTTCGACTATGGCGTCGACGCCTTTCTCGACACCATCGACCGCGCAGAGCGGGCTGGATTGCCATTGCTGGGCGCCGGCAGGGGCCGGCCAGCGGCGCTGCGGCCGGTGATGGTCGAGGTGCGTGGCCAGAGGGTAGCGCTCCTCGCCTTCACGTCGTTGTTCGCGGTGCCGGCCCGTTGGGGTTCGCTCTGGGTGCCGACTGCAGACAAACCTGGCGTCGGCCTGGCTGACGCCAATGTCGTCCTGCCGGCCATCAGAGCGGCCGAGCAGGAGGCCGACATGGTGATTGTCTACATGCACTGGGGCATCGAATACGAGGGGACGATTCCCGACCAAGTCTACCTGGCGAGGGCGATGATCGATGCCGGCGCCGACCTCGTCATCGGCAGCCACCCGCATGTCGCCCAGACGCTGGCGGTCTACAAGAACCGGTTGATCGCGTACAGTCTCGGCAACTTCGCGATGGAGCCGGGCCGCCTGGCAGCCCGCGATTTCCTGGGCCTCAGCGCGCGGTTGGCGACAGACGGCTCGCTGATTGAAGCCACGGTCACCGCACTGAGATACGATGCGGGCCGTCCCCGTCCGGCGACCGCCGACGAGGCGGGGTCACTGTTTGAGAGGATCGTGCCCGGCATCCGTGGCGCAACGGTCAGCGAGCGTGAGACCGAGATTGTCCTGGCGCCGTCGCCGCAGTGAGCCGGCAGCATGACCCGCTCGGCACCAGGGGGTTCAGGGGATGAGCAACGCCACGCAATCATGCCGACTTGAGCAGATCGCCTCCATGATCGCTACCGGCGCCAGACTGACCCGCACGTGGGCGCTGACCGGCGGCGTGTCGGCAACGGTGACCGGCCTTGAGATCGAACTGCCAGACGGGCGGACCGAACGGTTGATCGTAAGGCAGCACGGCGAGCGCGACCGGCGCCGCGACCCGGAAGTGGCAGCGGTCGAGTTCCGTCTCCTGCACATCCTCAGGCGCCTTGGGATGCCAGTACCAGCGCCGCGCCTGCTCGGTCGGCCGGGGGATCCGTCACCCGATCCGTTTATCGTCGTCGACTGCATCGAGGGCCAGACGGAGTTCGTTGAGCAACCCGGCATGATCACGCGGATGGCCGACCAACTGGCATGCATCCACCGAATCGTTGCGGGAGAGCATGACCTGTCGTTCCTCCCGCGACACAGTGAGCAGATCGCGGACAAGCTGCGCCACCACCCCGCGGTACTTGACGAGTCGCTGAGCGAAGGCCGGATCAGAGCGGCGCTTGAGTCCGCCTGGCCGTGGGTGCAGCACAACGAATCGGCGCTGCTTCACGGCGACTACTGGCCCGGCAACATCCTCTGGCGCGATGGACATCTGGCCGGGATCATCGACTGGGAGGACGCCGCCATTGGAGATCCGCTGGCCGATCTCGGCAACAGCAGGCTGGAGATCCTCTGGGCGTTCGGCCCGGCGGCGATGCAGGAGTTCACGCACCACTATCAGTCCCTGGCGCCGCTCGACTATTCGACCCTCCCCTATTGGGACCTCTGCGCCGCTTTGAGACCGGCCGGCCGCATCGGTGCCTGGGGTCTGGCGGCAGCGGCCGAACGGCGCCTGCGCGAGTTGCACCGGAGCTTCGTTGGCGCAGCGCTGTCGCGGCTGCCAGACCGGCGATAGCCCCGCATCAGGCAGGCCGGCGGGTCGACCCGCCGGCCTGTGTCATTGCGCCCTCAGTCTGCCGTCACTTGCTCGGCTTCGTGCTCACGACCAGTTCACTGCCGTCAGATGTGACGACGATGGTGCCGGAGACGTCGGTCCGCAGGACCGAAACGCCACGGGCGACAAGTCTGTCGACGACCTCCCGGTGCGGGTGGCCGTAGTCGTTGTCCTCGCCCACCGAGATAACGGCATAGGCGGGGCTGACACGGTCGAGGAAGGCTGCCGATGTCGCCGTCACGCTGCCGTGATGGCCGACCTTGAGCACATCTGCCTGCAACTCGACTCCTGCAGCGAGCATCTCCTGCTCGGAGTCGCGCCCGGCATCACCGGTGAACAGGAAGGCTGTCCGGCCAAAGGTCAGCCTGATGACCAACGAGTAGTCGTTGAGGTCGTCATAGTCATCGCCGCGCGGCGCCAGGAACGTGCCCCGCGCGTCGCCAAGCGTGAACTGGGAGTCGGCGGCCGGGCTGTCGATAGTCAGGCCGCGCTCCTTGATGGCCGCGAGCAGGTCCTCGAACGTGCGCGTGGTCGTCGTGGCCCGCGGCAGGCAGACGCGATCGACCGGGAACGCCCTGATCACCGCGTCCAACCCGCCGATGTGGTCCTCATGGGGGTGCGTCCCGACAACCAGGTCGAGCTTCTCGACGCCGGCTTCCTTGAGGAACGCGACAACGGTCTCGGCGTCGCCGTTGTTGCCAGCGTCAATCAGCATCGTCGCGTCGTCGCTGCGAACCAGTATGCTGTCGGCCTGGCCGACATCGATGAAGCAGACTTCCAGCACGCCGGACGGATTGCCGGTCGGCCCGCCAGTCGCCGGCGGCGGTGCCGGAGCGGGCCGCTCGTCCGGACCGCAACCGGCAACAGCTGCCGCGAGGAGAGCGATGATTAGTGCAACAATGAGCACTGGCGCTGATCGATGTCGCCGGAGTCTGCGGTACATGCTCGTTCCCCCAACTGCTGACGCCATTCGTCCAATATCTATGGCAAGGGCAGGCGAACATCACAATCCGCGGTGAGTTCGCCTGCCCTATCGTGCTTTTGTATCCAGCAACACCGCTTCTGTCAGACGGTCTTCCGCGACCGGGCGATGAGCAACACACCGGCGGCCAACAGGACCAGTCCGAGCATCGCGTCGCGGGCCAAGCGGAACCAGGGGAAGGCGCTGATGCCGGCGAGGACGGCGATGACGCCGAAAAACCCAGCCGGGATCAACGGCCACCAGAGCCGCTCCGGTGCCAGCAGGTGGACGCCGGCAAAACCGACAGCGAAGCCGAGCATGATGACCATGCCGTTCGCCGGCGGCCAGATGTTCTGAGCGGCGAACATGACGCCGAAGCCGAAGAAGGTCAGCAGGCTTCCGGGAATCAGGAGCCCGAACTGGCGCCGTCCACCGGCGAAGTAGGGCACCAGGAAGCAGGCACCGATGAGCGAGACGACGATTTCGCCGCCGAACAGATGGGACTGCAGTCCCAGAAAGAACAGACCGAGCGCTATCAGCACGATGCCACCGACACGATTCTCTCGCATAGGCTCTCCCCTCCGCTGCATCTCGACACCAACTATACCATTATCGAGCCAGCGTCGCAAGCCAGCGTGGGGGACTTTGTCAACTGTCCTTGATGGCCCGGGCGACATCCGTCGCCGCGGGGCAGACAACGGCCCGTTTCAGCAGGCGTTCGAGGAGGGCGGCGGCTCTGCCGCCGGTGTAGTCTCGCTGGTCATGTCGACTGCCGACCACAAACACCGGCAACCCATTGCCCGCAGCCGCCAGCGCTGCCTCGAGATTCGGCAGATTACCGGGTCCGAATGGGATTTCGGCCAGCACCACGGCATCGGCCGCTTGCACCAGCTCCATGTTCCGCCGGTGTTCGTCGTCGCTGATAGCGGCGAACGGCATCGCTTCGACGAGCGTCAGGCCGAGCGCCCTGGCTGTCCGCCAGTCGCTGTCGCCGGCATTCAGGACGCCGGCGGTGACGCGATAACCGGCCGCGACGAGCGTCTCCATGATCAGCGACCCGGCGCCGCCGCCGGCAATGACGTGGACGTTCCGGCCATCGCCGGCCGGGATCTCGTCGCCGCTGGCGACGCTGACCTGCGGGCAGCCGAACGTCGGATGGCGCCCGACGACCACACGCGGGCCATAGGCTTGCGCCACGTTGGCCTGCGTCAGCACCTCCTCCGGGCTGCCGGCGGCGGCGATGCGCCCGCCGAACAACAGGGCCAGACGGTCGCAGTACTGGGCGGCCAGGTTGAGATCATGGAGGGCAGCCAGCACCGTCAGCCCCTCGTCTCTCGTCAGCCCGCGCAGCAGTTCGAGCAACTCGGCCTGATGGCCGATATCGAGATGAGCCGTCGGCTCGTCAAGAAGCAGCAGCGGCGTCTCCTGTGCCAGAGCGCGCGCGATCATCACTCGTTGGCGCTCGCCGCCCGACAGCTGGCCGACCGGGCGGTCGACCAGATTCTCGATCTGCATCAGGCGCAGTGCCCGCCCGACCGCAGCCCGATCACGGTCGGTCTCACCGGCAAACCGCCGCAGGTGCGGCAACCGCCCAAGGGCGACCGCTTCCGCGACGGTGAACTCCTCACCGCCCGATTCATCCTGAGCCACCATGCCGATCCGCAGTGCCACCTCGCGCTGGGTCAGCCGCAGGAGGTCGGTCCCGAGCACGGTGACGCGGCCATCGGCCGCCCGGACGACGCGGCTGACGGCCCGCAGCAGCGTCGACTTGCCGGAGGCGTTCGGGCCGATCAGGCCAGTGAACGAACCCGCCGGCACCTCAAGGTCGACGCCGACCAGCACCGGCGCACCGTCATAGGACACCGCGAGCCTGCTCACCGACAGGACGCTGTCGCTCATGCCCGCGCCCCCCCGGTCTGACGACGTCGCAGGAGATAGATGAAGAACGGGCCACCGACGAGCGAGGTGATCACGCCGACCGGCATCTCTGCCGGGGCGAGGATGGTGCGCGCCAGCGTGTCGGCAAGCAGCATGAACAGGCCGCCGCCAACCACCGCTGCCGGCACCAGCCAGCGATGGTCGGGCCCGACGATCAGCCTGACGATGTGCGGCACGATCAGCCCGACGAAACCGATGACGCCGGCCACCGAGACAGCCGCCGCCGTCAGCAGCGACGTTGCGATGAGCAGGTTGCGCTTGACCGCCTCGACGTTGACGCCCAGATGGGCCGCTGTCTCCTCGCCGAGCAGCAGCGCGTTCAACTCGCGCAGGTGATAGAGCGTCACGGCCCCGCCAAGCGCGAGGTAGGGCAGCATCACCAAGGCGTGGTCCCAGTGGCGCCCGGAGAACCCGCCCATCAGCCAGAAGACGATCTCCTGGAGATTGCGCGAGCTGACGACGATGATGAGTGATACCAGCGAGGAGAGGAACGTGCTGACCGCGACGCCGGCCAGGAGCAGGTTGATCACCGGCAGCCGGCCGCCGACGCGTGCCAGCCCGTAGACGACGAACATCGCCATGACCGAGCCGGCGAACGCCGCCAACGGGACGATGCCGATCCGCAGGAAGGCGATGTTGAGCGATAGCGCGATCGCCAGGGCGGCGCCGAACGCCGCTCCGGACGCCGCGCCGACGACATAGGGATCGGCCATCGGGTTCTTGAACAACCCCTGGAGGATCACCCCGGCCAACGCCAGGGCAGCGCCGACCAGCACCGAGACGAGAATCCGCGGCAGGCGGACGAGGCGGATGATGCGAGCGTCCGGATCGTCGGCCGCCACCCTGTTGGTGAGCAGGCTGAAGATGCGTCCGACCGGAATCCGCGCTGAGCCGATCGACGCGGCGACAACCGTCAGGGCGATGAGCGCGATCACTAGGCCGATGATGATCGCGCTCCGCATGCGAACCCTCGCGGCTTCAGGCCTCATTTGAACAGCTCGGGGTGGATGGCCTTGGCGAACGATTCGAGGCCGATGACCACCCGCGGGCCCGGCCGGACGACGAGGTTGGGATCGACCAGGAGAACCCGCTGTTCCTTGACAGCCTTGATGCCGGCCCAGCCGGGACGGGCGGCGAAGCTGGCGGCATCACCGAAGGTGGTGATGATGACTGCCGGATCCTTCTTGATCAGCGTCTCGAGGCTGTACTCCGGCCATGAACCGACCTTGGCATTGGCGGCGACGTTGGTCCCGCCGGCCAGGTTGATCAGGCTGTCGACGAACGTGCCCGGCCCCGCGGTCATCAGCGGCTCGCTCCAGACTTCGTAGAAAACCAGCGGCCGCTGCTCGGCCGGCAGGTCCTTGACCTTGGCCGCGACGGCGTCGACGCGGGCCTGCATGTCGGCCGCCACTGCGGCAGCCTTCTTCTCACTGCCGGTCAGCTTGCCGATCGCGATGATGTCGCTGATGATGTCGGCCAGCGTCGGGCTGTCGACGATGTAGGCGGGGATGCCGAGCCGGTCCAGCTCCTCGACGATCTTCTCCTGGCCCTTGATGGCGAAGAAGATGTCCGGCTTGAGGGCGACGACTTGCTCGAAGTTGGTGGTCTGGGGACTTACGCAGTCGCCGATCTTGGCGATCGACTTGGCCGCCTCGGGGTAATCCGAGCTGACGTCGACGCCGACCAGCTTATCACCCAGCCCGAGGGCAAACAGGACCTCGGTGTTGCTCGGCGCGCCGGAGATGATCCGCTGCGGCACCGCTTTCAGTGTGATGGCGCGGCCGGCGTCGTCGGTGGCACTGACGGGCGCCTTGCCGCCGAAGATGCAGCCTGGCAGGAGCGTGATCGCGACAACAAGGGCGAGCGCCATGAGGGCGCCGCGGATGCGAATCTGCTTGGTCATTGTCAGGTTCCCTCCGTCAATTCTTGGTGGCTTGCGAATCCGGTGCGGTACAGCTCCTCGGGTCGCCACTACGGATCTCCGTCACGACAGAAACCCCCAGCTTCGCATGAAGCTGGGGGTATGGTCCCGTTCGACCAGCGCGCAGGCTGACAAGATGCGCCCACGTCCGCACTCCCCCTTTCACCGAAGGTGTCGTACGCAGCGCCGAGGCAGGTCTCCTGGCTCCCGGATCAACGCGCTGGTGGCGGTGTCTTCCCGTCTCCCGACAGTGACAACGCCGCGCTCCCCGGTTACAGTGGCGGGACCGCGCCGGACTTGCACCGGCTTCCCTATTCTCCCCGCAGCAGCGGGGCACCTCAACGCCATATGCGGTTGTCTGTCACCATTCTACACCTGTTGCCAGGCCGCTGGCAAGGGCGACCCGGCTGCCACTAGATGTCGCGCTGGTATATCACCGTGCGGGCGGTGTAGCCGGCGCGCTCACAGAAACGTCTGGCCGCATCGTTCCAGGCGAAGACGTTCAGCCGCACGCGCTTCACGCCCCGCTCGCGCATCCAGGCGTCAGCGGCGGCGAGAAGCGCCTGCCCGATGCCCATCCCCCGCACGCCCTCATCGACGAACAGCTCTTCGATGCAGCCGGCCAGCGGTCCGTCGCCGTCCATCAGCCAGGCGAGAAGATAACCTACGGCGACGCCGTCCGCTTCGGCGAGCAGGATCAGCTTGCCGTCGCTGGGGTCGCGGAAGACCTCGGTCGCCCGTCTGACGCGCTGCTCCAGCGCAGCTGCCAGGTCATGTTCCGGCGACCAATGCGAGTGTTCGAACAGCGTCAGGCCGCGGCTGAGGTGGACGTATGTCTCCTCGTCCGCCGCAGCGGGCCGGCGGATGAGAACTGCGGTCCCTGCCGTCCGGGTTGGAGGCGTCGCGACCAGCGCCGGCGCGCCGGTGGGCAGCGGCGCTGGCGCGGCATGCGACTTGCGGCCGGAATTGGCCAATCTGATCAGACCGTAGACAAGCAGGGCGACAACCAGGACCGCCGCAGCGAACTGCTGCACTCCTCTGGGATCGGGCTGACTGGCGACGCCCTGGAACATCGTCGGCACGTAACTGGAGAACTTGGGGTAGCTGGAGCGGTCATCGCGGTAGTCGCGGAACATGTCAACGAGCGCGCGCGTCAGCTGGAAGCCCTGCTCCGTCTCGCTGTCGATCGCGCTCTCAGCCCGTTCAGGGCCGTAGAGGTCCTCGATCGCAACGCAGACGACGGCGCGCAGAATTTGTTCATCCGCATAAGCGTGGAGCGAATCATAGCCGAACTCGGCGAGCGACGATTCGACCGGATCATAGAAGCGCTCGAAGGCCTTCAGTTCGAAGTAATCGTCGGCGACTACCGGGTTGACGAACGAATGGCCCCACTCGTGGGCGGCCAGCGCTTCCAGGTCGTAGTTCGGGCCGAAGCTCGGGTCAGCGGTCGCGTACCCGCGGTCCTCGACGATGTCGAACGAGACGGTGCCGTCGGGCCCTTCGAGCCACGGGCCGAGACCGCAGCCATAGGGCAGGCCCGGCGCCAAGACGAGACGATAGTCGACGTGCGCAACGCCGAAGAACCGCTCAAGCCAGTCGACCACCCGGTCACCGTCGAAGCGGGCGGCCACGTCGCGGATCCATCGCTCATAGTCGGGCTGCCACTTGACCAGGAAGCCGTCGAAATCCGACGCGGCGGCGAGATCGGCGAGGGCGACGCGGAACCGCTCGAGGTCGTCGAAGTCGCTCCGGTCGAAGAAGTCCAGACTGTAGTCATAATCGCGGCTGAGACCGGGCAGCGGGCCGAGATGCATCGCGAACGTGGCGAAGCGGTCGGTATGCATGCCGTCGGCGTACAGTCGGACGACCAGAGCCATCGCCTCGTGGTCGCGAAACGGCTCGAGGTAGGCTCGCAGGTCGTTGTAGTAGCGGGATCCGCCATCCCGCGGCAGGCGCTCCCACGGCTCGTGCAGGCCAGTGACCAGGAGCACGCCGGAGATCAACTCCAGTTGGGGCCGGATCTCGACCGCATACCGCTGGCCGGCGACGGTCAGCGGCAGCCCTGAACCATCCGCCGCAGCGGCCCCGCTCGCAGCCGGGGCGAACCAGGCGCTCGCGGCTGCGATGACCGCGATCAGCACTGCCAGCACCGGCACGCGAATCGATCTGAGTGGATGTCTGCCTGTCGAGTTCATCCGCTCCCCTCCCTGCCCATGCTTCCATCTGTTCTGCGTCTGGCTGGCGTTACCTGCCTCGCCCGGCCGATGAGAAGACTGATGCAGCCTCGCGGCGAGGATTCCCCCGACCGTCATTGCTGCTATAATGGACACGATGGACCCACCGCAGCGGGAGGTAGACGCATGTGCTTCGCAGTCATCGTCGGCCGGCGCGCATCGGCTGACGGCGCCGTGCTGTTCGGCCACAACGAGCAGAACACGGAATGGAACACGATCAACTACCGTCGCATCCCTCGCCTGACATACCCGCACGGGATCAGGCTGAAGAACGGCGGCCTGGTCACCGAGATCAGAGACAGCTACGCGTTCCTCTGGACAGAGATGCCGACGCGCGAGTTCAGTGACAACTGCTTCAACGAGTGGGGCGTCGCAGTCGCCGGCAACGGCTGCCCGACGCGCGAGGATGACGCCGAGGCGCTGACAGCCCGCGGCCTGATCAGCGAGGGCGGCATCGGCTACATGCTGCCGCGCCTGATCGCAATGGGCGCCAGAACGGCGCGCGAGGGCGTCGAACTGGCGGGACGCCTGATCGGACGGTTCGGCTATGTGGCCACCGGCCGGTCGCTGACCATCGCCGACCCGAACGAGGCCTGGGTGATGTCGATCGCCCGCGGCAGGAGCTGGATCGCCCGCCGGGTTCCCGACGATGGCGTCGTCATCATCCCGAACGTCCATGTCATCGATGCTGTCGACCTGGAAGACCAGGACAACGTCATCCACTCGCCCGGACTCGTCGAGTATGCGGTCAGTCGCGGCTGGTACGATCCGGCCGGCGGCCGGCCATTCAGCTTCAGGGCCGCGTTCAGTGCGCCGCCGGTGTCGACGGAGATGCAGTATCGTCATGGCTGCGACAGCCGCCAGTGGCACGGCCAGGCCCTGATCACGGGACAGCACGCCGAACTGACCGATCGCACCGAGCTGCCGTTCGCCGTCCGCCCGCAACGCAAGCTCACAGTGGCCGATGTGGCTGCCGTCCTGCGGAGCCACCTCGATGGCACGGACTACGACTGGCGCCGCCAGAGTCCGCACCGCTCGCCACACCACCCGGAGGAAGGCATCGACCATTCGTTCGCCCGCGAGGCCTGCAATATCGCGACGCAGGAGAGCGTCGTCTTCCAGCTGCGCGGTTGGCTACCGGCGGCCATCGGTTGCGTCGCTTGGCGCGCCAACGCTGTCCCCTGCACCAGCATCTATACGCCCTGGTATCAGGGCATCGATGAGACGCCGCCGACGTTCCACCGGGCGTGCGATATCGAGACCCAGCTTGACCTCACGCACCACTTCGGCCAGGATCTGGACTACTACCGGCAGCGCCGCGACTTGGCCTTCCACCCGTTCCACCGGCTGGCAATGCTGGCTGACCGTGACTACGACCGCCGGCTGGCGGTGATCGCGCCGCTCCGCGACAAGTTCGAGACGACCGGCTACGCCCTGCAGACGGCGGTCGAGCAGACGGCTGAGGCGCTGCAGGCGAAGGATCCCGGACTGATGCGCGCATATCTCACTGACTACACTGCCGGGCGGGCGCTGCAGGCAGGAGCCCTGGCGAGCGAACTTGTGGCCAGGTTCGAAGCGGAGGAACGATGATGAGCAGCTTCCCTGCCGGGCTGAAGCTCGAAGTCTGCGTCGATTCGGTCGAGTCCGCGCTCGCCGCGGAGGCAGGCGGTGCCGACCGGATTGAACTGGGCGCCGATCTGCTGCGCACCGGCGGCATCACGCCGAGCCTCGGCCTGCTGGCGGCGGTGCTCGAGGCCGTCACACTGCCGGTGCACGTGCTGATCCGGCCGCGCGGCGGTGACTTCTGCTACACCGACACCGAGTTCGCAATCATGAAGCGCGACCTTGAGACGGTCCGGAGCCTCGGTGCCGCAGGCGTCGTGACGGGGATTCTGCGGCCAGACGGCGGCATCGATCGGACGCGCATGGCGGAACTGGTCAGCATCGCGCGGCCGCTCAGCGTCACGTTCCACCGGGCCTTCGATCTGGCGGCCGACCCGCTGCGGGCGCTGGAGGATGTGATTGCGCTCGGCTGCGACCGCCTGCTGACGTCCGGGCAGGAGCGAACAGCCTCTGAAGGCCGTGACCTGCTCGCGAAACTGGTGGTCCAGGCGGCCGGTCGCATCGTCATCATGCCGGGCGCCGGCGTGAGCGAGGAGAACATCGCCGAACTGGCGCGCACAGTCGGGGCACGCGAGTATCACTCATCAGCCAAGGTCGCCGTCGCCAGTCCGATGACCCACCGCAATGAGCGCGTGGCGATGAGCGCGCCGGCAGTGTCGGAGCACACGGTGATTCGGACATCGGCAGAGCGCGTCCGGGCGTTGCGCACAGCGCTGGATGGGGCGCCTCAGGCACGGAACTGAAAGACGCCAGGCACGCATCGTGCCTGGCGTTTCCCTTGACGCGGAGCCTCAGTCCTGCTGCGGTCCATAGAGCAGTGCTTCGTAGCAGCAGAGACCGAACTTCAGCCCGGGAACCAGCGAGTCGATGTACAGGTACTCAGTCACGAGGTGGGTGTTCTCGGACTTCTTGAGGCCGATCGTCACTGCCGGCCATCCCTTAGCCAACGGGATGTTCGAGTCGGTGCTCGAGGCCGCCAGCCCCATCTCGAAGCCATGCTCGCGCCCCACCGCGACGATGGTCCGCACCAGCCAGTGGTCCTCGGGGATGAACCCAGTCGGCCGGTCACCGACCACCTCGGCGGTATAGGTGGTCCCGGTCTCCGCGGCGCCGGCGTCCATCGCCTGCCGGACATCCCGCTCTACTGCCTTCAGCGCTTCACCGTCGACCGAGCGCATGTCGATGAGCATCTCGGCGCTGGCGGCGATCGTGTTGACCGACGTGCCGCCGGAAACCACGCCGACGTTGAACGTCGTCTTGGGGTGCTTGGGCACCTGGATCTTTGCGATGCGGGCGATGGCCGCGCCCATGCCGTGGATGGCGCTGGTGTGGCCGAACGCGCCCCAGCTGTGGCCGCCCTCGCCAGTGAAGGTCACCCGCAGGCGGCGCGAACCGATGCCGGCGTTGACGACATGGTCGAGGCCGCCGTCGATGTTCAGGAAGACGAGCGTGCGCGGATCGAGCCGGAAGCCGTCGAAGTCGTAATCGTCAACATGGGCGCAGAAGTGACGCGAGCCTTTCAGGTCGCCCAGCCCCTCCTCGCCGACATTCGCAATCAGCAGCACCGGATGTGGCAAGGGCAGCTGGCGGGCGAACAGGCGGCCGATCAGCAGCATCGCCGCCACCGAGGCGGCGTTGTCACCGACGCCGGGAGCGGCCAACGTATTGCCCTGGCGCGTCACCTTGAGCGGTGTGCCCGCCGGGAACACTGTATCGATGTGGGCCATGCTGACGATCACCCGCGACGGGTCCGTGCCGGGGAAGAACCCCAGCACGTTGCCGACGGCATCTGTCTGGACCTGTGGGAACCCGAAGTCCTTCATGATGCTCGCCACCAACTTGCCCCGTTCCGCCTCCTGATGGCTCGGCGCGGGCACCTCGGTGATGCGGGTGATGAGGCCGATGAACTCCTCTTCGCAATGCGCTAATTCCGCCAGTCCCTGTGCCACCCAAGCCTGATGCCGTTCGCTGCTCGTCATGTCTGCCGACCTCCGTCTCCGCGTTGGGTTCGTGTCTATAGTGTCAGGAGCCAGGCATCATGAATGCCTGGCTCCCGCTGAGTCCGGCCTAGTTCGAGGCTAGACGCCGGTACTGCTCGAGCTTCGCCCTGGCTTCCTTCTCCGCCTGCGCGTAGAGGCCCTCGGCGACATCGGGGAACTGCTTGGCGAGCGTCGCGAAGCGGACTTCGCCCATCAGGAACTCGCGGAACGACTTGGTCGGCTCCGGCGATTCGAAGATGAACGGGTTCTTGCCCTGGTCCGCAAGCTCCGGGTTGTAGCGGTAGAGCGGCCAGTAGCCGGCTTCCACCGCGAGCTTGGCTTCGCGCTGGCTGAATCCCATGTCGATGCCGTGGTTGATGCACGGCGCATAGGCGATGATCAGCGACGGTCCGTCGTATTTCTCGGCCTCGGCGATCGCCTTGAGCGCCTGGACGCGGTTGGCGCCCATCGAGATCGAGGCGACGTAGACGTAGCCGTAGGACATGGCCATCATGCCGAGATCCTTCTTGCGCGTCCGCTTGCCGGCCGCCGCGAAGCGGGCGACGGCAGAGGTGAAGGTCGCCTTCGATGCCTGGCCGCCGGTGTTGGAGTAGACTTCGGTATCAAGGACGAGGACGTTGACATCCTCACCCATCGCGAGCACATGGTCGAGCCCGCCGTAACCGATGTCGTACGCCCAACCGTCGCCGCCGATGATCCACTGCGACTTCTTGACCAGCATGTCATCCATGGCCGCAATCGCCTTGAGGACTGCAGCGGCGTCGGCGCAGCACGGGTTGGCGATGGCCCCCGGGAACAGGGCACGGATCTTCTCGGCCGCGGCCAGCGACTTGGCAGCGTCGTCCTTGCCTTCAAGCCACTCGCCGAACGCGGTCTTGAGTTCGGCCGCGATGTCCAGGCTGAGCGCCTTCGTCATCAGGTCGGCAAGTCTTGCGCGGATCTGGTTATGGGCGATCTTCATGCCGTAGCCGAACTCGGCGTTGTCTTCGAACAGCGAGTTCGCCCAGGCCGGGCCGTGGCCCTTGGCGTTGACGGCGTACGGGCAGGTCGGGGCGCTGCCGCCATAGATCGACGTGCAGCCGGTGGCGTTGGCAATTACCATGCGGTCGCCGAACAACTGCGTGACGAGCTTGATGTACGGCGTCTCACCGCAGCCGGCGCACGCGCCGGAGAACTCGAACAGCGGCTGGCGGAACTGGCTGCCCTTGACGGTCTCGACGTTGAACTTGTCGCCGATGATCGGCAGCTTGGTGTAGAAGTCCCACGCGTCCTTCTCGGCCGGGATGGTATCGGCCAGCGGCTTCATGACGAGCGCCTTGGTCTTGGCCGGGCAGACATCGACGCAGTTGCCGCAACCGGTGCAGTCGAGCGGCGACACCTGGATGCGGAACTTCAGGCCGGCGGCTTCCTTGCCGATGGCATCCTTGGTGACGAAGCCTTCCGGCGCGTTGGCCAGATCCTCGGGCTTCGCGAGCGCCGGGCGGATGGCCGCGTGCGGGCAGACGAAGGTGCACTGGTTGCACTGGATGCAGGTCGCCGGTACCCAGACCGGGACCTCGGCGGCGACGCCGCGCTTCTCATACTGGGTGGTCGCCGTCGGAACGGTGCCGTCGGCGCTGAAGGCGCTGACCGGCAACTGATCGCCCTTGAGCAGGTTGATCGGCTCGATGACATCGCGCACGTAAGCCGGGACCTCAGAGGTCGCGGCCGCCTCATCGACCGCCTTGGCCCAGCTGGCCGGGTACTTGACCTCGATCATGGCCGACATGCCCTGATCGATGGCGGCGTTGTTCATGGCGACAATCTTGTCGCCCTTCTTCCCGTAGGTCTTGACGACTGCGGCCTTCATGAACTTGACCGCGTCGTCGACCGGGATGACGTTGGCGAGCTTGAAGAACGCCGCCTGCATGACCGTGTTGATGCGGGTGCTGCCAAGGCCGACTTCAGCCGCGATCTTGGCCGCGTCCATGATGTAGAAGCGGACCTTCTTCTCGGCGATGGCGCGCTTCATGCTGGCTGGCAGCTGCTGCTCGAGTTCCTCGACGCTCCAGTTGGTGTTGAGCAGGAACACGCCGCCTTCCTTGAGCGCGCTGAGCATGTCGATCCCGGCGACGTACGACTGCTTGTGGCAGGCGACGAAGTCGGCCGAGTCGATCAGGTAGGTGGAGCGGATCGGCGTCTTGCCGAAGCGCAGGTGCGACACGGTCACGCCGCCGGACTTCTTCGAGTCGTAGTAGAAGTAGCCCTGGGCGTACATATCCGTGTGGTCGCCGATGATCTTGATCGAGTTCTTGTTGGCGCCGACGGTGCCGTCGGAGCCGAACGCGTAGAACAGGCAGCTGACCGTGCCGGCCGGGGCGACGTCGATCTTCTCGGTGACAGGCAGCGAGGTGCCGGTGACATCGTCCTCGATGCCGACGGTGAAGTGGTTCTTCGGCTGCGCAGCGGCCAGGTTCTTGTAGATGGCCAGCACCATCGACGGGTTGAACTCCTTGGAGCCAAGACCGTAGCGGCCGCCCACGATCACAGGCACCTGGCGCTTCTCGGCGAAGACGGTGCAGACATCTTCATACAGCGGTTCGCCGAGGGAGCCGGGCTCCTTCGTGCGGTCGAGCACGGCGATGCGCTTGACGGTCTTCGGCAGCGCAGCGAGGAAGTGCTCGCTCGACCACGGGCGATAGAGGCGGACCTTGAGCAGGCCGACCTTCTGGCCGCGGGCGCTCAGGTAATCGATGGTCTCCTCGATCGCCTCGCAGCCGGAACCCATCGCGACAATGATGTTCTCGGCGTCGGGAGCGCCGTAGTAGTCGAACAGGTGGTACTTGCGGCTGGTGAGCGCCGAGACCTTGGCCATTTCCTCGGCCACGATGCCGGGCACGGCCAGGTAGAACGGGTTGGCGCCTTCACGGTTCTGGAAGTAGATGTCCGGGTTCTGGGCGGTGCCGCGCTGGACCGGGTGCTCCGGGTTGAGCGCGCGCTTCTTGAACGCGGCGATGGCGTCGTAATCGACCAGCTTGGCGATGTCCTCATAGTCGATGGTGTCGATCTTCTGCACTTCGTGCGAGGTGCGGAAGCCATCAAAGAAGTGGACGAACGGAACGCGCGCCCTGATGGCGCTGAGGTGCGCGACGAGCGCCAGATCCATGGCTTCCTGGACCGAGTTGGACGCGAGGAGCGCGAACCCGGTCTGGCGGGTCGCCATGACGTCGGCGTGGTCGCCGAAGATGGACAGCGCATGCGCGGCAAGCGCGCGCGCGCTGACGTGGAAGACGGCCGGGAGAAGCTCGCCGGCGATCTTGTACATGTTGGGGATCATCAGCAGCAGACCCTGAGAGGCGGTGAAAGTGGTCGTCAGTGCGCCGGCCGCGAGCGAGCCATGAACGGCCCCGGCGGCGCCAGCCTCGGACTGCATCTCAGTGATCTTCAGCGTCTGGCCGAAGATGTTCTTGCGGCCGTGAGCTGCCCATTCATCACAGGATTCAGCCATCGGCGACGACGGCGTGATCGGGAAGATCGCCGCCACTTCGCTGAGCGCGTAAGCGACGTGCGCTGCTGCGGTGTTACCGTCGATCGTCTGCTTGGTGCTCATGGTCAGACCTCCTTGGTACGGTGATATCGATGCGCCCACAGCCCGTGAGCGCCCAGACGAACAGCGTTTTTCCAAACGAAGCGTCGCCAGCAAATCTGAATGGCTGGCGCCATCGGTTTCAATTATACTACGGCAGACGCAAATGTGGGGGACGAAGGAGAAATTCAGACAAATCTTCTTTGCGCGGCACGTGATGGGGCCAATTAGCTGGCCTTGAGCCGGTCGGGCGGCGACCGCCAGATGCAGGAAAGACTGCGTCGGTGACGGAAATGGTGACTGAAGCCGATAAATATGAAAGGAAAAATCGCATGAGCAGACGGAAGCGACGCGGCGCTGGGCTCAAGCGTTGGGCCATCATCTCTGTGCTGGCCGTGGTCGGCGTGATTGCGTATCTCGCCGTGCAGACAATCACGGGCGCGATCATCATCCGCCGGCCGATTCGGACAGTACCGTACAGCGGCCCGCCAGTCACCGTGCCACGCATCGACTGTCCCGTCGACACTGACGGCGACGGTGCCAACGACCTTGACGAGATCCTCGCCGGCGCCCGCGCCGATGCGGCGAATCGGCCGCGCTACCGGAGCGCCTACTACCAGGGTGGCTATCCGCCGGATGACGAAGGCGTCTGCACCGATGTCATCTGGCGCGCACTGAAAGCCGCCGGACATAATCTGAAGGATCTCGTCGATGCAGACATCGCTGCGCACGTTCTGGACTATCCGCGCGTCATGGGCAAACCGGACGGCAACATCGACTTCCGCCGCGTCCCCAATCTGGTGGTTTTCTTCCGCAAGTACGCGACGGCGCTGACGACGGACGTCAGGCCGGGAGATGCCACCAATCTCGCGGAGTGGCAGGGTGGCGACATAGTCGTCTTCGGCAACCCGCTCCGGTACGACCACATCGCGATTGTCAGCGACCGCCGGCGCGACGACGGCGTGCCGCTCCTAATCCATAATTATGGTACCTACACTCGCGAGGATGACATGCTGCTCGACTGGCCGACGGGAATCGCGTACCACTTTCGCTTCCCTAAGTGGGAGCGAGACGACTGATACCAGCATGCCGAGGCCCGTGCGCCACGCGCACGGGCCTCTTGACTCAGCCGCCGGGACGGCCTAGTCCACATCTTCGCGAATCGCTCCCCGCAGCCTGTTCTCGATGGCCAGGCCAAGGGGTCCAAGCGCGGTGAGGACGAGACGGGCGAGTACCCGCGGTGCCTGGCCGTATTCGTGGCGGACGCACATCCGCGCGACCTGGCTGAGCGGGATGACGATGCGCGGGCTGGTCGTGCCGAGCGGCGTCCCCTCGCCAACCAGCAGCGCTCGCTTTATGTCCGCATCAGCGGCTCCCGGCTCCAGACCCTCGAACCAGGTCAGACCGTGACCGATTTCGCGCGCCAGATGCGCGTCGCTGCAACCCACCCGGGGAATGCCGTGCCGGTCCGCGAACTCGGCTGCCTCCGCATTGGCCCGCGGGTTGCGGGCGGCGGTCGCCCGGGCGTTCATCGTCTCGATGCAGTCGACCGTCACCGGGCCAGCGAAGGCCTGATCGGCGAGGTCGCGGCGGACCTGAAACGGATGGGCCAGGACCGCGACTCCGCCCTGCTGGTGAACCGCTTCGACAACCCGCGCGTACTCCAGTCTCCGCCCCTGCACATGCTCCAGATCTGGCTCACGGGTGAGGAACAGGCCGACGACATGGCCGAACTCGGTGGCGTACTCCGCGCCGACGATGACGCGGAACTTGGGATCGCTGTTCGCGTCGCGCGCCTTCACGCCGCCGCGGATGGTGCCGTGGTCGGTGACGGCGACGCCGTCGAGGCCGCGCGCCTTGGCAATGCGGACGACGGCCGCCGGATCAAGCCAGCTGTCGCCGGAGTGCACGGTATGGACGTGCATGTCGATGCGCAAGCTCACCGGCCTCACTCCCCTGTCCTGCCGGCCCGCCTCAGGGCGCGCAGCGTATAGACGATCCCCGGCAGCGGATCGGCCAGCTTGAAGACGCCGTCGCTGACCCGCGGGTCAAGCAGATCGCGGACGAAGCCGCGCAGGAAGGCGCCACGGTTGTCTGCGCGCCGGAGATAGCCCGGGACCGACAGCAGGTCCTGGAACAGATAGCGCATCTTGACGCCCGTCGGGTGGCGAAGCAGCGGCTCCACAGGTTCGCCGGCGGCGACCCGGTAGAGGATCGTCGGCACATCGACGCCGGCGGCGATGGCCAGCGGCAGACTGCCCCAAAAGCGGGGGTTGATCTCCATCAGCTTGAAGCGACCGGTGGCGAACTCGCGCTTGAATTCGACCATCGCCACTCCCTGCCAGCGCAGGGCCTTGAGCAGGCGAACCCCGTACTCTACCAACTGCTCGTCATAGCGGCTTTCGGCAAAGCAACTGGGACCGCCGCTGACCGGGTACTCGCGCAGCCGGTGGTGACAGAACACGGCCACAGGCTCGGAGTCGGCGTTCATGACCGCTGACATGCCCCAGCCGTCGCCAGCGACGTATTCCTGTATGAGCGGCGATTCCTGGCGAGCTGCCATACTGCGATAGGTCTCGGCGAACCGCTCCTTGTCGCGGACGATGGCGTAGCGTTTGTCGGGCCCCAGTCCGAGTTTCTCGCCCTCACGGTACTTGATCACGACCGGGAACGTCAGTTGGCCGGCGACTGCTGCCGGGTCGGCGCCAGGCGGCAGCACGACCGTCCGCGGCGTCGGGACGCCGGCACCATCGGCCAGTTCGATCAGCCTCGCCTTGTCGTTGGCGGTGTTGATGGTGGCGAGCGGCGGCAGGGCCACCTTGAGCTTGGCCCGGACATAGCCGATTCGCTCGGCGACGGCAAGGATCGCCGCCAGCGACATCGGCAGCAGGACTTCGCCGCCCTTGGCCCGCGCCACCAGATCGTCGACGAAGGCGCCCGGATCGAGACGCGGCGATGCGGTCAGCCAGTGCTGACGGGAGTAGCGCGATTGAAAGCCGAGGGCAGCGAGCGTGCCGATGCCCCGCTCTTCCTGCGCGATAACGTCGATTCCGGCCCGGCCGAGCGACCGGATCACAGCCAATGACATTCTGTATCTGGCATCGGTGACAATGGCAGTCATGTCTTGACCCCCAGGGCGATCTTCGCGTTATTGTTCCCCTGCGGTCCTGCAAACTCCTCCCCGTTGACGTCCGACGGGGTCCGATGGTAGGCTTGAGCTGGCTCCCAGTCAGACACTGTCGAATACTGCCCTCGGGAGGTACATGCATGGCTGACTTGGCACGCTTGGCTGCCGATCTCAAGCGGGAGTTCGCGGTCAATCCCCGGATCAGCGCCGCCGGAGTGTTCGGCAGCGTCAGCGAGGCTGACACCTGGGCCCACTCCGACATTGATCTGTTTGTCATCACGTCGGCCGAGGACGAACGCTGGGAAGGCGTCTACCTTCGCCGCGCAGGCGTCCGCGTTCATCTGCAGGTGCTGTCTTTGGCCGTCCTGCGGAAGAACGCCGCCGTCAACAAGGGAGGCCCGTTCTTCACAGCGCTGGCCGGAGTAACGGTCTGGTTCGACCGGACCGGCGATCTGGTCAAAGCGGTGGCGACTGCCCGCGATTTCCGGTCTCCGGCGACGCGGATCCGGGCCTGCCGCGAGTTCTGCCCCGGGATCGAGGCGCTGCACCTGGCTGAGAAGTACGCGATCAAGGGTAAGCTGAGCGACACCCGCGCTGCACTGAGTACGGCGTTGGTCAGACTCGCAGCAGCGGCGCTCGCCGACGCAGGCGTCTACCCACCGCGGGACATCTGGGCGTCGCCCCTCAGCGCCGGACTGCCTGAGGTCGAAGATCTCGAGCGGCTCTGCGGTGCCGATGAGGCGGAACTGAAGACCGTCATCGCCGGCATCTGGCGACGTATCAGGCCGGAACTCGGACGCTACTGCACGCCGATCATCGATGTCGTCAGGAACGAAGGGCCGTTGCCGCTTCGGGAGCTCGACAACGGCAAGCGGCTGCCGGGGATCCAAATCCCAGAGCGGCTGCTCGATGAGCTGGTGTCCGCCCGTCTGCTGACCGAGGTGGAGCGACACCATGAGGCGTTGGGGCTTGAGGAGGTCTGCTATACGGTTCCGATCGCCGCCTGAGACAAGCAGAAGGCAGTCGCCCCGATGGGCGGCTGCCTCTGTGTCCTGCCACAACGCGATAGCCGCCTCCACCCGGCGCTATCGCCAGCCAAAAGTTCTTTCCCCCGCTCCCCCTACTTCTTGCGGCCGCGCGTCGCGCGGACGAACTCGAGCAAGTTCCGGACCGCATCCGGCGGCAGTTGCTGCAACTGACCGACCAGCGCGGACAGGTCCTCCCGTTCGAGCAGAAGCCTGGCTTTGACGGCCAGATCGTCCGGCAGCTGCCGGGTCATCTCGCGTTTCTCATCGGCGATGAGATCTGCCAGGCTGGCGCCGTAAACCTCCGCTAGCTCGCGCAAAGTGTCCAGACTGGGCTGCCGTTCGTTGCGTTCGTACCGGCTGATGGTGCTGAAGTGCAGACCGGTGGCGCGTTCGACATCATAGATCGACATGTTCTTGCTCTGCCTGAGCTGCCGTAGCTTGCGCCCGAGGTCTGACATGAGTTGGTTCCCCCAGCTGTGCTTGGTCTGGCGAACCAATTCCCCGGGCCGTCTGAACATCCCTGTAGCCCTTTCGGCTATGACCATGGCTAACTCGTAGCCACCGTGGCTATCCGCGGCCGCGCTCGCCGGCCGCGAACCGCAGCCACACTGATCATCAGGTCGCGCACCACCTCGCCGAGGTGTTCGGGGTGGACTGGAGCATCGCTCTGACTCAGCTTCTGAAAGACACCGAATGCTACCGCCGGGTCCGATCCCAGCCCGCCGACTGCCTCGAGACCGCCATCGACCAGGCTGCCGTCCTGCCAGCGTTGGCTTTGCAGGCCGATGACGAACGTGGTCTCGCCGTACGCCGTGCGCCAGCAGAGCAGCTCGTAGACCAATCGCCGCAAGCCGCCTGGTACCTCTTCTCTTCGCTCAACCTGCCAGAGTGATTCAGTGATAATAGCCAAACTATCCCTCCTTTGGGTTGATCGAGCGAGAACGGTTTCGACAATTCGCTGGGCGTACCTTCCAGACATTCGACCCAGTTTGGCAAGATGCCGCCTCACTTGGCGAATTGGCAAGAAACCTGCGGTTGCCCGCCCGTGATGACAGGTGTTGTGATATCTGCTAAGATGATTGTGTCGTGAACCATACTGTGACGCCCGGCAAAGGAGGTCCCTCGGTGAAGAAGGTTGACACGGACTACATAGTCGAAGTCCTGACCCGTCTCTGCAAGACACCCAGCCCGACCGGCAACTCGGAAGCCGCCGTCGCCTTGCTCGAGGACGAGTTCCGCAAGCTCGGCATACCCACCCGTCGCACCAACAAGGGCGCGCTCATCGCCACGGTCAAGGGTCGCGATGAGAAGCACCAGCGCACGCTGTCCGGCCACGTCGATACGCTCGGCGCGATGGTCCGCGAGATCAAGGGCAACGGTCGCCTCGCCATGACCTCGGTCGGCGGCTACATGTGGAACGCCGTCGAGGGCGAGCACTGCCTGATTGAGGCCGCCAACGGCAAGAAGTACACCGGCACGATCCTCACCACCAAGCCGTCGACGCACGTCTGGGGCGCCGAGTCGAACAAGCAGGAACGCAACATGGACACGATGGAGATCCGGCTCGACGAGCGGGTGAAGAGCCGTGAGGATACCGAGAAGCTCGGCATCCGGGTCGGCGACTTCGTCGCCTTCGACCCGCGCACCGAGGTCACCCCGAGCGGCTTCATCAAGTCCCGCCATCTCGATGACAAGGCGGGCTGCGCGAGCATCATGGGCGCCGCCAAGTTCCTCGTCGACAACCAGCTTACGCCGGCCGCGACGACCAACTTCTTCATCTCGAACTACGAGGAAGTCGGCCATGGCGCCGCCGGTGGCTGGCCAGCCGAGACCACCGAGTTCATCGCCGTCGATATGGGCTGCATCGGCGAGGGCCTGACCGGCGACGAGTACTCAGTATCGATCGCCGTCAAGGATTCCAGCGGCCCGTACCATCTCGGCATGCGCAAGCGCCTTGTCGAACTGGCGGAGGCCGAGAAGATTTCCTACAAGCTGGACGTCTTCCCGTTCTACGGCTCCGATGCCAGCGCCGCCCTGCGCGCCGGCGCCGACATCCTGACCGCCTGCATCGGTCCGGGCGTCGATGCCTCGCACGCCCACGAGCGGACCCACCGCGACGGCATTGAAGCGACGGCGAAGCTGTGCATCGCGTACATCCTTAAGTAGGCCACCATTGACAACAGCCCCCGCGCGCAGCGGGGGCTGTTTCGTAATCCGGGGGCGTCTCCTCTCGTTCGGCTCGCGTCAGTCGCTGCTCGCGACTCCCCCGCTGCGCAGGAATTGCCTCACTTCCTCCCCTGTCGCCAATGTCAGCGCGTGTTCGGCGACTGCCTTCGCATGGGCGCCGTCGATCTGCCGCACCCGGTCCTTGATCCTCCCGACCAGCGGCATGGCGACACTCAGTTCTGTCAGACCGAGCCCCACCAGCAGCTCCGTCGCCAGCGGGTCGCCCGCCAACTCACCGCACATGCCGGCCCAGATACCGTTTTCGCGGGCGCCTGCGGCGACCTCGGCGATCAGGTGCAGCACGGCGGGGTGCAGCGGGTCATAGAAGCGGGCGACTCGCTCGTTGGTCCGGTCGACCGCCAGCGTGTACTGGGTCAGGTCATTGGTGCCGATACTGAAGAAGTCGACTTCCCGTCCGAGCCGGCGCGCCAGCAGGGCGGCGGCCGGAATCTCGACCATGATGCCGACCGCGACGTCTCGGTCGTACGGGACGCCCTCTTGGTCGAGTTCGGCGCGCACCGCCGCCGCGGCCTCCTTGGCCTGCAGGACGTCGGTCAGCGACGCGACCATCGGGAACATGATCCTCGCCTTCCCATGCACGCTGGCGCGGTAGATGGCGCGCAGCTGCGTCCGGAAGATGTCCTGCCGGTCGAGACAGAGCCGCAGCGCCCGCCAGCCCAGGAACGGGTTCAGTTCGCGCGGCAGGTCCAGCGCCGGGACGCCTTTGTCGCCACCGACATCGAGGGTGCGGATGACGACCGGTCTCCCCTCCATCCCCGCTAACACTGCAGCGTATGCCTCATACTGCTCCTGCTCGTTGGGGAGCGTTGCGCCGCGCATGAAGAGGAACTCGGTACGCAACAGCCCGATGCCGTCGGCGCCATTGGCGAGGGCCGGCGGAACGTCGCCGGGAAAGCCGATGTTGGCGCCGATCTCGATTGCCTGCCCGTCTTTGGTCACCGCCGCCGCCCGCCGGCCTGCCGCCAAGCGGGCCTTTTCGTTATCTATCGCCGCCATCGTCAGGCGGATGCTGTCAACCGCCTCTGGCGCCGGATCGGCAGTGATCGTCCCGTTGTCGCCGTCCACGGCGACCACCGCCGCCCGCTCGGCCAGCGCGACTGCCCCGGCGGCGCCGACGACGGCCGGGATGCCGAGCGCCTTGGCGAGAATGGCCGTGTGCCCGGTGGCAGTCCCGGTCTCGGTGACGAGCGCCAGCACCCGGTCGGCGGGCAGGGCCACCGTCTCGGAAGGCGTCAGTTCGTGGGCGACGATGACTGCCGGCGACGCCGGCGCAAGACTGGTCGGGGCGGCCGGGGAAACAGGCTCGCCGGTCAGGTGGCGCACCAACCGCTTCGCCACATCCCGCACGTCGGCCGCGCGCTCGCGGATGTATGCGTCATCGATGGCCTCAAGCGCCTGCGCGTGGGCCTCCGCGGCCTGGTGAACGGCCCAGGGAAGGGCCACATGCTCAGAACGGACCAGGGCCGTGATCGCCTCGATCAGATCGGGATCTTCGAGCATGAGGCGCTGCGCAGCCATGATCTCTGCCACGCCCTGCGCGGACACTCGCTCAAGGGCGAGCAACTCTGCGGCCGCGCCGGCTGCTGCCGAAGCGAGGCGTGGCAACTGCGCCGCGGCCTCGTCGGGCGACAGTGTTACGCGCACCGGCGTCGCAGCATCCGCGCCGATGACGAACGCCGGCCCGAGAGCCTGCCCGGGGGACGCGGGTATGCCCCTGATCACAATCCCCACCCCTTTACCTGACGAATGCACCGATGACCGCCGTTACGGCGGCGGCATAGGGCGCGATGACGAAGTGGATCATCGGCCGGCCGGCCGCCTCATTGAGCAGATAGGCTGTGATGACGAGCACCGGGCCGAACGTGGGCAGGAACGCCTGCGCCGCGATGAGCGACCCGACAGCCAGCGTCAGGTCGGCAAAGCCACCGCCACTGCGCATCGCATCGCCGAGCTCGCTCAGGTCCGGATAGCGGTGCACCAGCCGCTCGAGGCGACCGAAGCCGAGCAACTGGCTGGCCATCACGCCGGCGCCGGCGACGGCGCCGAGCAGGGGATTTGGCATCAGGTAGCCGGCAGCTTGGGCGAACTCCGGCACGCCCTGATGCGTGTATGCACCGACCAGCCGAGCGCTGTTGATGGTCAGCGGCCCGAAGCTAAGGCAACTGATCAAGGCCAGGACGACGGCATCGATGACCCGGCCGCGGGCGAGGACCAATGCTGTCGTCGGGCCGGCGGCGAACCAGAGCTTCTGGGCCAGCGCGCCGGCAAGGGCTCCGGCCAGAGTCAGCGGCACGACGGCCCGCCGCAGTCTGGCGACGTTCGGCGCCGTGATCGCCAGCAGCGGGTCGTCACCGTCGTTCCTGCGCCGAGTGGCGAAGTACAGCAGTGTGAGCGCGCCGGCCAGCGCGGCGACGGCTTCCGCCGAGACGTGCCAGCGGCCGCCGTTCAGCGAGTTGAGCGGATTGGCGACCAGCCGGGCGAGCAGGGTTGCCGCCAGCACCAGTCCACCCCGCTTCGCGCCGAGGAACCGGATCGCGACCGCCGCTGGCGAGAGGAAGTAGACCAGGAGATAGAGGTCGGGGATCGTCGCGAGAACCGTCAGGGCGTTGTTCGGCAGGGCTGCCAGCCCGTAGCGGAGAGCGTCGAGCAGCAGCGACAGCATGCCACCGGCGGCCAGACCGGACAGGGTCGCCGGCAGCGGCGCTGTGAACCAGGCGCCGGCAATGTCCGCGGCGAGGAAGATGGTGTGGCTGACCATGACGCCGGTCAGCGGCGTCACCGGCGCTGAGAACAAGAGAATGAAGCCGATCGACATCTGGAAGGCCTTGTGGCCGAACTCGCGCGCCTGCATCGTCCCCGCCTCGAGCTGGGGCACCATCGGCCTCAGTCCGTCGTGGAAGAATGACAGCCGCCGGTTGGCAGCATACGCCGTCACGGCGCCGAGCGCCGCGAACAGCGCCGCCCGGAGCAGGGATGCCGGGTTGGCCACGGTAGCGACGAGAGCCATTCGATGTCACCTGCGCTTGATCTATGACTGCCTTGCCTTTGCGATGAGTTCCCGGACCAGGTCGGGCACGACCCGGTCGATGTCCGTGTTGCGCAGGCCGAATGCCGTCTTGCCGCCGTCCACCGCCTGCTTGATGGCCTCGGCGGATGTCCCCGCGCCGCCCGCCGCCAGCGTGACTGTCTTGTCCGCGCCAAGCAGGGCGGTGCAGATCGCCAGGGCCGCACCGGCGCCGCTGTTGCAGGCGCCAATGTAGTAATCGGCCTGGCCGGCCTTCATCGCCATGGCAGCCTCGATATCCGACTTGCGCTCGACGGTGACCTCGGCGCCGCCCGTGTGACTGATCACCTGAGCGAGCTGGTCCTTGCTTAGACCGGCAACAACAAAGCGAAGCATACGAACTCCTCCTAGTCCAGCGTCTGCGGGAAGCCGGGCCCGAGCAGCTTGTCCGGGCTGAAGTAGCGATGGAACAGCTCCGGCGCCGGCCAGACGTCGGCCAGCAGCGCCGCGGCCGCGAGCGCCCGCCGTCCGGGCTCTTCGCCCGGCGGCGCGGTGACGAGGAAACCCGAGCTGACGCGCCCGCCCGGGACAACGACAGCCGTCGCACCGGCCATGTTCGCCGAGCGGAGCAGGTACTTCCCCGAACGCAACTGCGCCGCGGCCTCCGGCCCGCCGAAGCTGCCAAGCACCGAGTCGCCGCTGCCGTAGACGTCGACCGGCCCTTCGGCAGTGAGAATCAGGCATTCCGGGTCGGCCAGGATGGCACGAAGCAGCTCAAGGCTGTGGGCGCGCACCTCGGTACCCGAGAAGTCCAGCTCGACCACGGCGGCACCGGTAAACGCCAGAGCAGCCAGCGCGGGGGCGAGCAGCGTCCGCATGTCGAGCCCGTCCGGCCGCGTCACGGAGCTCGCAGCCGGCACAACGATCCGCTTAAGGCCGGCCAGCGCTGCCCGGGGCGCGCCGAGCAGCGGTTGCCAGCAGTCCCGTCCCAGCAACTGGTCGAGACCGCGCGCCAGCGTCGACAGACTGCGGGCAATCAGGCCGATGCCGGATGTGAACATGATGTTGTCGGTCGAGCGCCCCTGACCCTGCCCCGTCAGCCCGAGGCCTGTCCCGATGACGCCCCAGAGGTTGCACGTCATCGCCGGGCCGAGGACGGAGCCGCCGCCATCGGTGCCGACCGCGAGATCGGTCACGCACTCGAGGACGTTGACCGCCCCGCCGCTCGTGGAGCCGGTCATCGGTCGCCCGGTGAGCGGGTTGACCAGCCCGGTGTCGATCGCCCGACCGCCCGGCGCCATCCGGTCCCTGGTCAGCCAAACGTTTCCCGGTGCCGTCAGCAGACGCCGGGCCAACTCGACCGGAATGCCGGACGTGTTCTTGACGCCGACCAGCGTCGGCTGTTGCCCGCCAGCCAGCGCCGCTTGGGCGGCCGGGAGCGCGTCCGGGTTGACCGAGACGACGGACCGCCCAAGCCGCGCTTCGGCGGCGGCGATGCTGTACTTCACGCGCTGCAATGGGCTGAGTTCTGCCATTGTCGGTCCCCCTGTCTCAGCGACCGTCGCCGAGGATATCTGCCGCGAAACTCTCGCCCGCATCCGGCGCTGCAGCACCGAGGTAGTCGCAGACGGTCGCGCCGACGTCGGCCAAGGTGGTCCGGCGCCCGAGGCCGACCGGTCTGACGCGCGAGCCGCAGACCAGCAGCGGCACTTCCTCGCGCGTGTGGAAGGCGTGCCCGATCAGCGGGTCGTTGCCGTGGTCGGCGGCGATGATGAGCACGTCATCGTGCCTGAGGCGCGACCAGATGCGTCCGATGCCGGCGTCGGCCAGCCGCAGGATGTCCGCGTAGCGGCTCGCGTTCTCGACGTGTCCGGCGAGGTCGGTCTCCTGAACCGTGGCCGCGATGTAGCCGCATGTCTGGCGGGCCATCGCCGCGATGACCGCGTCGATGACGGCTGGCGTCTGTACGGCTGCAACCTTCTCGGCACCGCTGCACTCGACGACATCGGCCAGCTTGCCGATGAGCGTCACCGGCTGGCCGGCCGCGATGGTCAGCCACGGCGCTTCGCTCTCGGGTCGGATGCCGTAGCCGAGATGGCGCACTCGGTAATCGTCGTTGTAGATGTTGAGCGGCGGCGTCAGCACGCCCGTCTGCCCCGCCGCGTTGGTCCGCACATGCCTGAGGATGTCGCGGGCGTCGATGCCCGTGCCGCCGAGGGCGATCACCCGACTGGTGCGCGCGATGCGACGCACCGTCTCGCCGATGCCGACGATGCGATCGAACGCCATCGCCGCCAGTGGCGCGGTCACGTTGTAGATCAGCCCCGGATCAGCTTCGAGGTTGTCGCCGACCAGCGCGCAACCATCGACCAGCAGCGCGCTGCCGCCGGCGATGGCCGGTTCGACAGCATGCCCTTCCGCCGCCAGGGCAGCGGCCACTTGCGCGGCGACGCTGCTGAACAGTGCGACTTCAGGGCGCGGCGGCAAGACCCCCTGAAGCTCATTGTGTCCGGCGTAGGTATCAGCGCCCCAGTGCGCGAGTGCGGCCCGCCCGAATGCGCCGGCGGGCTTGGCCGCAGGCGGGAAACCGGAGCCGACAGCAGCGTTGCCGAGGCCAAGCAACTCGAGGTTGGGCAGCTTCAGACTGGCATCGGCCCGCATCAGGCTGCGCAGGGTGAACGCAGCGGCGTCGGCCTGGCGATACTCGGCCGCATCCGGCATGGCGCCGATGCCGAAGCCGTCCAGGACGAGCAGGATGACACGGCGACTGCTCGCGCTGCGCGCGGCGCTCGTCACAGCAGCTCACCGCCCTTCCACGGCGGCACCGGAAGCTCGCGGTTGGCGCGGTCGAACAAGCGCACACTGTCAATCCGCCCCCGGCCAAGACCGGCGACGACGGCGAGATTGGCCCGCCCGGCGAACGCTTGCGCTCTCAGCGCGTACACTGCGGTGTCGCCGACGGCGACTGGCCGCGCGGCGGTCATGTCGAGCGCGCCGTAGTAGTCGATGCGGAACTCGTCGCTGTCGGCAACCGGCAGTCGCTGCAGCGTCTCGGGATCCCGCCCGGTCAGGGCCGTCCTGGCGCGGCTGCGCAGGTACAGACCGCCGCCGAAGGTATAGGCCTTGCCGCGGAAAGTGTGCGCCACCTCGGTGGCGTAGACCAGAGCCGGCCGTTCAGGCTGGTCGGAAACAGCGTGCCAGGGCGTGGTGCCGGTCAGGCTGTGCCCCGGCTCGCCGTGCGTCGCGCCGGCCGCCGCGAGCATGCCGATCGTGCCGGTCGCGGTCAGGCTTGGCGCATTCACCTGGGTGAGCGGATAGCCAGCCTGCCGCAGCGCGGCGGCTGCCCGCGCCAGCGTGGCGAGATTGGGCGTCGCCACCGGCTGTCGTTCCTCGCTGCTGTATAGCAGGCACGGGAACGATGTGACACCGGCCAGCCGGACGCCCGGCAGCCCGGCAATCGCGGCTGCGGCGGTAAGCAGGTCGGCCTCCTCGATGCCGCCCTCCTGACCTGGGTAGAAGTGATCGTCAGGCCCGGCCACGCGAAGCAGCACTGCCTGCGTCCGACCGGCCCGCCGGGCGGCCGCGCCGACTTGGCGGGCCTTGTCGACGCTGAACACGGTCATCACTTCCGGCCTGAGGCCGACCATCTCATCCATCTCGCCAGCCGCAACCTCGACGAGGTGGCCGACGTGGCCGATGTCGATGCCCGCGGCGGCGAGCTCGCGCGCCTCGGCCGGCTCTACGGCCACGGCCCGCGCGATGCCGGCGGCGGCGATGGTCTGCGCGGCGACCGGGTTGCGGTTGATCTGCTTGGTCATGAAATACAGGCTCAGCCCGACCCGGTCCGCTTCGGCCCTGATCAGGCGAGTGTTGTCTGCCAAGGCATCAAAATCGAGGACGTAGGTGTTGGCCGGGATGATCCGCCGTTGGTGCAGCAGCACCGCGGCTCGTATGAGCAGCGGGTTGCGCCGGCTGGTGACATCGATGAACATGCGATCACTTCTTTCGCTGCCGGTCAGGCCGTCGCCGCACCGTTGCTGAGTGCCCGGGCCGGGTTGTCGATGAGCAGTTGCGCGATCTCTCGGTCACCGAGGCCGGCGGCCCGGAGACTGTCGCAGAAGCCGGACAGCAGATGGACGTAGCCCCAGCCGCCGTTGAACTTGAGGTAGCTCTGGCGGGTGATGTCGCAGGAGACAAGCACCTGCGCGCCGTACCCGCCGTCGAACAGCGCCGCGACCAGCCGTGCCCGCGCGTCGTCGGTCTGGTACTGCTCCTTGCCGGCGGTGTCGAAGGCGATGAACGCCCCGCGCGCAGCCAGCCGCAGGTAGCTTGGGATGTCGGGCCGCAGGTCCTGGTGGCCGATGATCACTGCCCGCGGGTCCGCCCCGGCCTCCTCGAGCAGCGCCAACTGCTCTTCAGCCATCGTCCCGAAGGTGCAATGAGTGGCGATGGAGAGCCCGGTCGCCTGCTGCGCCAGGGCCGCGGCGCGAAACACCTTCGCCTCGAGCGGGCTGATCGCCCCGCGGCTGGAGCCGATCTCGCCGATGACGCCAGGCCTTACGCCGGTGCCGGCGATGCCCGCGGTGGCCTCGGAGATCAGCGCTGCAGCCAGTTCTTCAGCGCTGCGATCGGCCACCCACTGCGGGTAGAAGCGCTCATAGTAGAGCCCGGTGGCAGCGACGATGTTCAGCCCCGTCCGCTCGGCCAGCTGTCGCAACCACTCGGGGCGCCGCCCGAGACCGATCGGCGTCATGTCGACGATGCCGCGACCACCGGCGGCCCGGAACAACTGCAACTCCTCCAGGGCGACGGCCGGATCGGCCAGCCGGGCATCGGCGTCGTTCTTCGGCCCGGCGAGATCGATGAACAGGTGCTCGTGCACCGCCGCGGGCCGAACGCCGAAGCCGGAATCGGGCCGGTCACGGTCATGATTTCAGGCACCGGCATCACTGCCTTCGAGCAGAGCCGCCAGGTGCAGCGTCAGGAACGCGACCTCGCTTTCCGGAAGGGCCGCCCCCAGCGATGCCGCGGCGGCGCCGGCTGTGTCGGCGATGAACTGCCAGATGGCGACGTGCTCGCGGGCTTCGGCGACGGCCACCGGCGGAATTTCGGTCACCGGCTGGCCAGCCCGCAGCCTCGCCAGGGCGACTGCCAGATGCGTGACGAACATGCCGCCGTTGTCCTCGCCGACCGTGATTCGATATCGCTCCTCGACCGCCTTGATGACGCGCCGGCAGGCTGCCAGCGAGTCCCGGTCGACCTGCCCGCTGTCGCCAAGCAAGCGGAGACGGAACTCCACACCTGCATTCAGCTCCATACGGGTCCCCCCTACGCTTCGTTCTCCACTGATGTATGCGCTGCCGCCACTGACCGGCGCAGGATGTCGAGCACCGTGTCTGCGCCCGCCCGCATCGGGTTGATGCGGATCAAGCGCTGGCCAAGCTCCGGTTGGCCTTGCAGCATGGTGCCGGAGATGCGGTAGAACATCGGCGCCAGCTCATAGCGTGACTCGGCGCCGATCGGCTGCGGCGCGGCGCCGAACCGCGGCGCAGCCTCAAGAACCCGCGCCGCGATCGGCGCTGCGAATTCCACCAGGATGACGCGCGACTGGGCGCTGGCGACGAGGGCGCCGGCGACGCCGTCGACCTCACCGGCGGCGAGACGCCGCGCCACTTCGTCGACGACGCCGGCCTGGAGGGCGAAGGCCACTGGAGCGTAAACCATGCCGCGCAGCACGGCCATCGCTTCCGGGCCCTGCACCTGTGTGCCGCCAGAGTAGTTGCGGCGATGGATCGCATCGATCACCGCCGCATCGCCGACGACGCAGCCGATGCCTTCCGGCCCGAGCAGTTTGAACGTCGAGAAGGTCGACACGGTGGCGCCGAGTTGAACGCCGACCGCCGGCACCTTGAGGACGACATAGTTGTCGTCACTGATCAGCGGCAGGTCGGCCTTGCCCCGGCGCAGCGCCGCGATGACATCGGCGAGCGCGTATGAGTCGGTCAGCAGCTGACGCGCGTGCTGGATGATTGCCCCGTCGGCATGGCGGGCCGCCTCAGTCAGGGCTGGCTGATCGTGGAAGTCGACGGTGCGTATGTCGGCGCCAAGGGCGGTGAGCGTCGCCAGGGTGGTCGGGTAGATCGGCGCCGCGTGCACGAGCACCACCGGGCGCGGCGGCAAGAGCGACTCGCAGGCGGCGCGGATTGCGCCAGTGCCGGCGCCGCGCACCAGGGCCGCCGCCGGCGCCGCGAAGAAGTCGGCCAACGCGGCCTCGACCGCCGCCGTGCGCTCCGGTCGCCCCAGCCCCGGCCGGATGCCCCGGTCACCGTCGCTGAGAATCGACCAGCCGTCGATCCGGCGGCGGATCGCGTCAACCAGCCGGAACTGCATCGCGGCGGCCGCCGCGACGTCGATCTGAGCCAGCGGGTGGGACTCAAGACGCGTCCGGTTCATCGCCGGACCACCTCCCTCACTCGAGAACCTTGTCCGGATTCATGATGCCATGCGGGTCGAACACCGCCTTGATGCCACGCATCAGCTGCAGTTGGGTCATTCCGATGCTCTCCGACAGGTAGGTCCGTTTGGCGTAGCCGATGCCGTGCTCGCCCGAGACCTGACCGCCGAGTTCGCGCCCTCTGGCGTAGAGCCGCGCCATCGCGCGCTCCAGCCGGTCGTGCCAGTCGCTCTCGGACAGGTCGTCGCGCATCAGGTAGACGTGCAGGTTGCCGTCGCCGGCGTGGCCGAACGAGCGGATGCGGAGTCCTTCGGCTTGCTCGATCTCCTTCGTGAACTCGATGAAGGTCGCAATCCGGTCGCGGGGTACGACGACATCGACTTCGTCCATCAGACTGCCGGCCTTGAGCGCCTCGAGAAAGGCGCCGCGGGCCTCCCAGATGGCGGCCTGGCGATCTATCGTATCGGCGATCAGGACATCATCGGCGCCGCTTTCAAGGCAGACCTGCGCCGCGGCGTCGATCGTCCCCTCAAGCTCGGCCATGCTGTTGCCGTCGAAGCGGATGAGAAGATACGCCGGGGCGCTCCGGTCCGGGAACTGCTTGCCGAGGTAATCCTCGGCCGCCTCGATGACCTCGCGCTCCATGAACTCGATCGCCTGAGCGTTGATTTTCTTCAGCGCCAGTTGCGGCACGGCGCGGATCGCCAGGGGGAGCGACTGGAAAGGCACGAGCAACGAGACTGTCTTCTTGGGGAGCGGCACCAGTCTCACGGTGACCCGGGTGACGGTCGCGAGCGTGCCCTCGCTGCCAACCAGCAGGTGCAGCAGGCTGTAGCCGGAGCTGTTCTTGGCAACCTTGCCGCCGACCTCGATCACCTGGCCGCTTGGCAGCACTGCCTGCAGGCCGCGGACGTAATCGCGGGTGACGCCGTACTTGACGGCGCGCATGCCGCCGGCGTTGGTCATGACGTTGCCGCCGATCGTCGCGCTCTTCTCGCCCGGGTCAGGCGGGTACATCAGGCCGAGCCGCTCGACCGTCTCCTGGAAGTTGAGCAGGATGACGCCAGCCTCCACAGTCGCGGTCAGGTTCTGCTCATCGATCTCGATGATCTTGTCCAGCCGCGCCAGGCTAAGCAGGATACCGCCGCAGACCGGGGTCGCGCCGCCGCAGAGACCCGTGCCGGAGCCGCGTGGCGTCACGGGCAGGCGGTGGTCGTTGGCATATCGGAGAATCGCCGCCACCTCTTCGGTCGAGCCGGGCTCGAGGACGACGTCGGGCAGGTGCCGGGCCTCGCCCAGTTCGTCGTGGGCGAATTCGTCGGCAATCGCGCTGCCGGTGTGGACGCGGGCGGGGCCAAGGAGGTCGCGGAAGAAGGTCAGGTCGGCTTCACGGACCGGTTCAAACCGCACGTCCCACCCCTCCTTCTTCGATCAGCCGCGTAAGCTCGGGGATGATCTCATAGAGATCACCGACCAGCGCGTAGTGAGCAACGTCGAAAATCGGCGCCCGCGCGTCCTGGTTGATGGCGAAGATGACCCCGCTCGACCGCATGCCGGCGATGTGCTGGATGGCGCCCGAGATACCGACGGCGATGAACAGGCGCGGCCGGACGGTGCGGCCGGACAGGCCGATCTGCAGGTTGTTCGGCAGCCAGCCCTGCTCGACCAGCGGCCGCGTGCAGCCGATGACGCCGCCGACAGCGCGGGCAAATCGCTCGATCATCTCCAAGTCACGCTGCGCCTTGACTCCCCGGCCAACGGCGACGACCACGTCGGCCTCGGCGATCGACACCGCCTGCGCTTGCCTGACGACGGCGAGCACCCGCCCCCGCGCCTGCCACTCATCGCGGAACCCGCAGTTGACGATGTCGCCTGACGGCGAGTCGTGACGCGGCGCCGCCTCCATCACCTTGTAGCGGACGGTCGCCATCTGCGGCCGTCGCCGCGGCGTCAGGATCATCGCCATGACATTGCCGCCGAATGCCGGGCGAGTCCGAACCAACTCGCCGCCGGGGCGGATATCGAGGACGGTGCAATCGGCGGTCAGGCCGGTGCGCAGGCTGGTCGCCACGCGCGGCGCCAGGCTGCGACCGGCTGCGGTGGCGCCGATCAGGATGACATTCGGCGTCAGGCGGCGGACGGCGTCCGTCAACACGTTGGTGTAGGTCTCGGCCCGGAAGTGCCGGAGCGCCGGGTGGTCGTAGACGAGCACGCGCGCCGGCGCGTAGTGGCGGAGTTCCTCGGCGGCCGCGGCAACACCTTCGCCGGCCAGCACGACACTGACATCTTGGCCGACCTTGCCGGCCAACTCGTGCGCCTTACCGATCAGTTCCAGGGTGACCGGCTGGATCATCCCATCCCGCTGCTCGGCGAACACGAGCACACCCCGCCAGGCGGCGAGGTCGGCCGGGGCTGCGGGCGCCGCGGCTGATGCCAGGCTGATCGCCTGGCGGGGGCAGCGCTTGAGGCAGATCCGACAGAGCCGACAGGCATCGCTGAACGCTACCCCTGACGCACTGACGCTGACTGCGCCGAACGGGCAGGCATCGCTGCAGGCGCCGCACCGGTCGCACTTCGTCGCGTCGACCAAGAGCTGGCTCATAGCTGCTTAAGCTCCTTCAGTGTGTGGTACATGCGGTTGGCGAGATCCCGCCCGCTGCCGGTCCAGACCTCATGGGCGCGATTCGGCTCCGGGCTGAAGATGCGCTCGACCTGCGTCGGCGAGCCGTCCAGCCCCAGCGCACCGAAGTCGGTACCAGCCCCCAGGTCGTCGGCCGACCAGATCGTCACGGCCCGGTCGCGGGTGGCCAGGCGCTGCCGGTACGAGGGCAGGCGCGGCCGATTGACATCGCGCGTCACCGTGAGCAGGCACGGCAAAGGCAGTTCGAGACGATAGAGGGCGTATCCCATATCCGTCTCGACACTCAAGGCGCCTTCTTGCACGGACAGAATGCGACGCACATACGCCGCCTGCGGCAGCCCGAGGAACTCGGCGATGGCCGGACCGACTTGGGCCGTGTCGCCGTCGATGGTCTGCATGCCGCAGATGACGATATCGGGCTTGAGTCGCAGCAGCGCCCGACTCAGCGTGTAGCCGGTGGCCAGCGTATCCGCGCCGGCGAAGCGCCGGTCAGAGAGCAGGATGCCGTGGTCGGCGCCGAGCGAGAAGGCTTCTTTGATCACCGCCGCGGCCTGCGGCGGACCCATGCTGACGACGGTCACGGTCCCGCCCGTGCGTGCCCGCCATTCGACGGCCGCTTCAAGGGCGTGAAGGTCGAACGGGTTCATCTTCGAATCGACGCCCTCGCGCTTCAGCGTGCCCCTGACAGGATCGATCTCGACATCGCTCGTCTCAGGCACCTGCTTTATGCAGACCGCGTAGTTCACTCCCGCATCACTCCAGTCATTGGATGCCGTAACGGCGGCGGCATTCGTCACGCAGCCGGCGCCACCCCGGCTCGTCTTGCGCGCGCCGGAACAGCCGCCGCGCCTCGCGGAACATCAGCTCGACGCCCGGGCGCCAGTCACCGGCGAGCTCGCCGGAGCCGGTGGCCGGCACAGTCAGGAGCGCCTCGCTGAGCAACTCGCTGGCGGCGCCCGGCGCACTGTCGGCCAGCGCTCTGGCTTCGCTCACCACCGCCTGGCAGTAGACGGCCGGCTCGGCGACCGCGCGCAGCCGCGCCAGGGCGCCGCCGCGCAGTTCATCCCAGTTGCCGCACTCGGTTGCCAGCTGACGAAGCTCGGCATAGTTCTCAGAGCCGGGGACATCGTGGAAGTCTGCCGCCAGATAAGCCAACGCCTGCTGCCGTCGCCCGCTGAGCCGGAACAACTCGGCCAGCCGGCGCCGCAGCAGGGCAATGTCACCGCCGGTCGCCCGCCGGAGAGCGTCCTGAGCGACGGCAATCGCCTCGTCATGCCTGCCGCAGCCTGCCAACGCCTCGATCAGCGGCAGGGGCCCCGCCGGCCCGTCCGCCTCGCCTCTCGCCAGCGCAAGCGCGGCCTCATCGGCGCCTTGCGACAGCAGGAAGCGGACGAGACTCTGGGCCAACCCGCGCACCCGCATCAAGGCGCGCGGGTCAGCCGGTGCGACGGCCAGGTCGGCCTTGCCCGACTCGACAGCCGCGCGCAGGCGATGGCCGAGGTAAGCGGGAGCCGATCGCGAGATCCGGGCGCCGGCACTCAGCACCGGCAACAGCAGGTCTTCCGGCAACAACGGCAGCAGGTCACCGAGTGACCGGAGGCTGTCCGACAGCGCCTCGCCATTGAGCCCGCCAGGCGCCAGCAACCGGTCAAGATCAGCGACCGCGGCGATGGCCTGTGCGAGCAGCCCGGCGTCGTTCCGCCAGCCTGGTCGCGCCAGCATGCGGCCGACGGCATCGATCAGCGCCACCAGAGCCCTGGCCGCCGTCGTCCGCCCCTGGCGCCGGGCCAGGGCTGCGGCGCGTTCGCGCAGTTCTGCTACCCGGTCTGGCACGCGCTGCCGTTCGGTCAGGTGGAGGCCGCCGAGCGCCTCGAGAAAGCTTGCGAGCCGCAGGGGGTCAGCGTCGCCGGCGCCCGCGAATAGCTCGCGCAAGGCGTCGCCGCTGTCGCCGGTGGCCGGCCCGAAGCAGCGCTCGACGACATGCCTGAGGGCGCTCCGGGCCGCGTCATCGCTGACGCCTGCAATCAGTGGCTCGAGGTCGAGAAACGCCTCGGACTCCCGGAACCACGCCAGGGCCACGGCGACAGCGTGGCGACACGGTTGCTCGCGACCGCAGTCACAGGCGTAGGCAGGCGCGCCGGCGATCTCGACGGCCGCGCGGTAGCTGCCGTTATGTCCCCTTATCCGACCGGCGAGCCGGCCACCGAGCTTCGTCAGCGATGTTACGCGCCCCGCCACGACGTAATCGGTGGCCGCGTCGACAAGTGCCGACGGCAGTCGATAGCGGAACTGGGCCTCTGTGATTCCGTCAACATTGTCCGACACGCCAGCACCCCCGACTAGGTCAGGGAGACCTGTGACAGGATACATCCAAGGGACGCGTTCGACAGCGAGGGAGGCATCGGTCTTGAGGCAATTGCGGCGGTTCGAAGTGCGGCCGGAGCCGAATTGCATGGCATCGCTCAAGAATGAACTGGGAGCCGAACTCGGCATCCCACGGCCGCGCCATGGCGCCGTGGTCCGGGTGTCGGCCGATGAGCGGATCGAGTTCAGCCGCGTCGAAGTCGACGGTATCATCGACCGCTGCGAGCAGTACCGACCGCGCGAGCCCTGAGCAGTTTCCCGCTCAATCGGGCAGTCAGTTGTCCTGACTGCTTTTCTTTCTGGGCGGCAGGCCTCCGTCCCTGCTCTGTCAAAGATATCTGTTTCGGGAGGTGGAGGCCATGTCACACGACCTGTTGTTGCTTACGCCTGGCCCGACCGCGGTGGCGGACGAGGTACGACTCGCCCTGGCCGAGCCGGCGCCGAACCCGGACATTGATCCCGGATTCGCGGAGTTGTACCGCGACGTTGCTGCCAAGCTCGGGCGCCTCATGGGCACGTCAGCGCCGGTGCTGATCCTCCCCGGTGAGGGCCTGTGTGGTCTCGAGGCGGCTGTGGCGGCGCTGGTCGAGCCGGGCGAAGCAGTCATTTGTCTCGACAACGGCGTTTTCGGCGGCGGCTTCGCCGACTTCGTTGCCCGCTATGGCGGCCGGCCGCTGGTGCTGCGCGAGGAATACGACCGCCCGTTCAGTCCCGGCGCCGTCGCGGCGTTCGCCGACCAGCATCCGGAGGCTCGCGTTGCGACGCTGGTCCATTGCGAGACGCCGGCCGGCCTGATCAACCCAGTGGCCGGCATCATCCCGGAACTCGCGCGACGCGGCATCATCACGATTGTCGATGCCGTGTCATCGCTCGGTGGCGAACCGTTCGCGGCCGACGCCTGGGGCGCCGACATCGTCCTCGGCGCCTCGCAGAAGTGCCTGTCCGCCCCACCGGGCCTCGCCTTCCTGAGCGTCAGTGAGCGGGCCTGGGAGCGCATCGCGGCGCGCAAGTCGCCCGTGCCCGGGTTCTACCTCAACCTGACGGTCTGGCGGGAGAACTGGCTCGCGCGCGGCGAGTTCCCCTACACGCAGTCGGCGGCCCTGGTGGCGGCCCTCAATGTTGCCTGCGAACGTCTCCTTGGCGAAGACGATCCCGTTCGTCGCCATGCCGCCATTGCCGCCGCGGTCAGGGCCGCATTGACCGACGGTGGCTTGTCCCTCTATGCAGCTCCCGAAGGGCGTTCGAACACTGTGACCGCCGTCCGGGTGCCGCTGGGCGTCGATGACGCCAGGTTCCGCCAACAGCTCGTGGAGCGGCACGGGCTGATGATCGGTGGCAGCTTCGGACCGTTCGCCGGCAAGCTCTGGCGCATCGGCCACATGGGCGAGGGGGCGAGCAGTGCGGCGATGTTCCGCGTCTTCCACGCCTTCGACCGGCTGCTGCCGGAGTCCGGATTTTGGCCGGAGACGCAACTGACTGAGGCGTTCGCCCGGCACCTTGTCGGCGTCGAACGCGAGCCCCACTAAGCCAAAGGACCCCGGCGCTCGGCCGGGGTCCTTACACTTGCATCCGGTCAGTCGACATCGTCGGCAATGAAGCCTGACGTGACCTCCACCAGGATGACATCGGAGCCGATCTTGACAATCTTGTCCCACGGGATGTAGATATCGCCCCCGCGACCCAGCAGCCCGAGCAAGCGCGCCTGGCCGAGGATGACCAGCCCGGTGATCCGGCCGGTGGCGAGATCGACGTCGAGATCGCTGATCACGCCGAGCCGGCGGCCGTCTGTGGTGTTGATGACATCGCGCTGGCGCAGGTCGGATACTCTGATCACCGCACCACCCCCGTGTCCATGATATGGCGGGGGCAGGCGGTCGATGTCAGCGCCAGCGCTGCGGCGTGTCAGCGCCGGCGAGCCAGCGGGCAAGCGCCCGCAAGCGGCTCGGCGCCCGCGCAATCAGCTCGACCAGCTTGCTGCGGATCACGGGTGGCAGTTCGGCCGGGTCGCGGCCTGCGACCAGCTTCACCTGGGCATCGCTGAGCCCCGCCCGGGCGACAGCGGTATCCGGTTCGAAGCCGCCGGTCAGATCGATGAAGCAGAGCGGCGGGAACAGCACGCACCACCAGTTGCGCCCCTTTCCTGAGCCGAGGACGATGCGCAACGAGTCGTACTCGCCGGCCGGCACCACCAGGTCGGCATAGCTGCGCGTGGGAAACAGCGCGCGCCCCCAGATCGCCTCCGCCCCGTAGCCGACGCCGCCCTCAGCCAGCGTGCGGTCAGCGACGGCAGTGATCTCGGTCAGCCGGTTCTGGATGATCTCGGCTGCGGCGGCGCGGCTGCCCACTGACGCCAGCGCCGGCTCGAGGTAGGACGCCACGGCGTCGCGCACCGCCAGCTTGATCCGCTGATCCGCCGCGTCATCGCTGTTCGCGATCACGTGCAGGCGGATGAGATTGTCCTGGTCATAGGCTACGGTTGAACCGCCAGCCGGTTCGGTGGCTGCCCAGATCATCAGCAGACAGGCCAGTATCAGCGCGAACACTGTCGCCCGCTCAGTGGTAATCGTCCGGATCAGGGGTTTCGTCTTCATCATCGCTCATCACCCCGGGTCACATGTATTTGCGCATGTGGCCGAGGGCGGCCTTCTCAAGGCGCGATACCTGCGCCTGCGAGATGCCGATCTCCTCTGCCACCTCCATCTGCGTCTTGCCCTCGAAGAAGCGAAGGTTCAGGATCAGGCGCTCGCGTTCGTTCAGCTTGCGCATCGCCTCGCGGATGGCGATTCCCTCGAGCCAACTCACATCTTGGTTCTTCTCGTCGCTGATCTGGTCCATGACGAAGATCGGGTCGCCGCCGTCGTGGTAGATCGGATCGAAGAGGGAGATCGGCTCCTGGATCGCGTCGAGCGCGAACACGACCTCCTCGCGCGGCATCTTCAGCTCGTCGGCGATCTCCGTCACAGACGGCTCGCGGGACAGTCGGTTGACCAGTCCGTCGCGCACTTGCAGGGCCTTGTAGGCGATGTCCCGCAGCGACCGGCTGACCCGGATCGGGTTGTTGTCACGCAGGTAGCGGCGGATCTCGCCGATGATCATCGGCACGGCGTAGGTGGAGAACTTGACGTTGTGGGCGAGGTCGAAATTGTCGATTGCCTTCATGAGACCGATGCAACCCACCTGGAACAGGTCATCGACGTACTCGCCACGGTTGTTGAAGCGTTGGATGACGCTGAGGACCAGCCTCAGGTTGCCGTTGATCAGCTTGTCACGGGCGTCCTTGTCACCGTTCTTGAGCGCCACGAACAGTTCGCGCATCTTGCTACTGGAAAGCACCGGGAGCTTCGATGTGTTGACACCACAGATCTCGACCTTGTTGACGAGCATTGCGGCACTCCTGTCTTCCCAGTATTTGACTCCCAAAGCATTAAGATGTTTCCCGCTCCGCGCGGGCCGTATACGAAGAAAATACTGGCCGCAGCGCCACAAAACCAAAGCGGACGTGCCCGTGAGGGCACGTCCGCAAGCCGCGGCAGGTCACCAAGGGGAGGGCTACTCCATCTTCTGGATTTCCCGCCGCAGACGCTTGATGATCCGCTTCTCGAGCCTGGAGATGTAGGACTGCGAGATGCCGAGGTGGTCAGCGACCTCCTTCTGAGTCCGCTCGACGCCATCCTTGAGACCGAACCGCAGTTCCATGATCTTGCGTTCGCGACCGGTCAACTTGACCATCGCCTTCTGGAGCAGCACCCGATCGACCTCGTCTTCGATCGACTTGTACGCCAGGTTGCTGTCCTTGTCGTCGAGGACATCGGAGAGCAGCAACTCATTGCCATCCCAGTCGATGTTGAGCGGTTCTTCGAGCGAGATGACGAAGCGGGCGCGCGCGTTCCGTCGCAGGTACATCAGGATTTCGTTTTCAATGCACTTGGATGCATAGGTAGCCAGCTTGATCCGCTTTTCGGGGTCGAACGTGTTGACGGCCTTGATCAGACCGATGGTGCCGATCGACACCAGGTCTTCGATGCTGAGTCCGGTGTTCTCGAATTTCTTGGCGATGTAGACGACCAGCCGCAGGTTCCGTTCGATGAGGACGCTCCGCACCGCCTGGTCGCCGCCGCCGAGGCGGGAAATGAGGTAGCCTTCCTCATCGGCGCTGAGGGGCGGCGGCAGGGCCTCGCTGCCGCCGACGTAGGCGACAGGCAGCGTGTACAGACCCAGCCATTGCCGCAGGCGGATGTACCGCATTTGCAGCAGCAGACTGGCTTTTCGCCACGGACTGATCATGCCTCTGGTTCCTCCCCTACCTTGCCGTGACTCAGCCGGAGACTTCTGACAGGGGCCGCGCCAGATCCGGGTGAAGCAGCGCTTGGTACGACCGGTCATGCGACAGGGTGCCGCGATAGAGGCAGACGACTGCGCCGGTGTGGGAACAGGTCGCCTTGGGAGCGCGGATGCGGATGACGTCCGGACGGAACCCAAGCAGCATGCCGCTCTGCCGCCCGATCGAGGTGAAGGGAACGAGGCGCGCCCGGGGCGCCAGCGCCGTGCCGCTCAGGGTCTCGCCGATCCGCCCGAAGTCTTCATCATGGCCGGCCGCGTAGACCGCGACCAGCCCGGGCGGCAGGAGCGCCGCGACCGCGTTGCACTCGACGACCGCAACGGGCAGATCGCCGAGCGGGTCGCGCAACTGGTTGCCGGTATCGACGAGCCCGCGCAGCGTCACCGTCGCCTCGCCGAGGCTGATCTCGACGGCGCAGACGGGCCCGGCCGGCGCGGCGTTGCGGTGCTGCCAGAAGTACCAGAACAGGACAGCTCCGACCAGCGCTCCGAGCAGCGGCACCCACCAGATGACCGGGGCCGCCAGTGCTGGCCCTGCGGCCAGCAGTTGGCGACAGTAGGCCAGGGCGAGCGCCGCGCCGGCGTACAGGAACGCGCCGGCGTACATCAGGGCAACGGCGCGGACAATGCCGGGCAGCGACTGCGGTGCGAAGGCGATCAGCACCAGCGGCACAGGCACGAGCAGGCGGACCGGCGCTGCCCCCCACCAGCCGGGAAAGACGGCCAGCAGTGCGTACCCGGCGCCGGCGCCGGCGGCCAGCCAGAGCCGCCAGGTGCGCGCTCGGAAGCCGCCGTAGCGGCGGATGAACCAGAGCAAGGCGAAGTCCAGCAGCAGATTGACCGCAAACAGGATGTCGCCGTAGACGTAGCGCATCTCAGTCCCGCTGGTCGGCGGAGCCAATCCTTCTAAATACAGTCATATTACCCACCCCGCCCCTTCATGTCCTCATTATAGGGCGCTCTGGGGGCGGAATTTGTCAGCTTGACAGACTGCTTTGGTGGCGATATGAAACCGGCAGCCCACGCGCCCGGAACGAAAGAAGCGTACGGCCTTCAAGCCGGTCGCGCAGACGGGTGTCACACTGGGTGAACGC
>JBLNDB010000097.1:0-50153 GCA_050261235.1 Chloroflexota bacterium | reverse complement strand
AAGCACGGGACGCTGGCCCTGATCACCGACGGCATTCCGGTGATCGCGCTGGCGACGCAGGAGTCGGTGTACGAGAAGACGGTCTCGAACATCAAGGAAGTCAAGGCCCGCGACGCGCTCGTGGTCGGCATCGCCCTGGCCGGCGACGAGGAGATCAAGAAGGTCGTCGACGAGGTCATCTACATCCCGAAGACCCACCATTTCCTCACACCGGCGCTGACGGTGATCCCGCTGCAGATGCTCGCCTACTACGCGGCGATTGCGCGCGGGACGGACGTCGATAAGCCGCGGAATCTGGCGAAGAGCGTGACGGTGGAGTAGGGGGAGAGGGGCCGTACATCGGTCTGGCCGATCGGGTTTCCGGTCGGCCTCTTTTTGGTCGACTGGAAGGAGTTACCTAGTCGAGCCGAGAATAGCACCTAGGAGCCCGGTCGCTCCATTCAAGAGGCGGAAAGGCATGGCAAAGTTCCCCAACCATGCAGAGGTGGTCGAATGGACCTGCTCTGATGCAGGAATCCGTGGTGGCGATGGGAAAAAGACATCACGACAATGGCAAGTAGGGAGAGGGGTTCCATTTGGTCGAGACTCTAGCTATGCCAGATACCGTGAGCCGTGCGGAAATGAGCCTGCTTCGGGCCGCCATCGAGCTCGGGGCTACGGACTGCGGCGGCCCCTTGAGCCCGGCCGAGGAGAGTCTTGTACGCTTGGCTGAGCGGGCTCCTGGGCCTACCCGCGCGGAACTGGATCGAATCAGGGCCCGAATGCGCTTCGCCGAGGACCCTCTTGGCAACATGCTGTGCGAAATCCGGACTCCCGAGCAGCGAAGGCCGGCGGGTGCCTTCTACACACCGCCCGCAATCGTTGACATGATGGCAGCCGAGGTTCTGAGGCGCGATCCAGAGCGCGTTGTCGACCCTGGTGCGGGTAGCGGAAGATTCTCTTGTGCGATAGCTGAGGCGCGACCTGACATCGAGATCGTCGCCGTGGACATTGACCCCGTTGCGACGCTCATCTGCAGGGCTAACCTCGCCCAGACCAATGCACGTAAAGTACGCGTTCTCCAAGCTGACTACCTTACCATGCGACTGGACACGATCAGGGGGGCAACCGCCTTCCTTGGCAACCCACCGTACGTCAGGCACCACCAGATAGACGCCGCGAGCAAGGCCTGGGCCAAGGACGCAGCGCGCAAACTCGGGCTGCGAATCTCGGGGCTGGCAGGCCTTCACGCCCTGTTCTACCTCGCTACTGCTCTGCATGCCCGAAAAGGTGATTTTGGCAGCTTCATAACGAGCGCCGAGTGGCTCGATGTCGGCTATGGCAGCGTTGTTCGCGAACTCTTGGCAGGGCCTCTCGGCATTCAGCGCCTCTACTTGTTCGATCCATCTACCGAGAAGGTGTTCGCGGAAGCCCTCACCACTGCGCTGATTACGTTCTTCGAGGTAGGAGATGGCCCCGGAATGGTCCGGGCTATCCTGGCCAAATACGAGAGTGGAACGATTGGGTCTGCCTGCCACATCGTATCACGCACGTCAGCCGGGAAAGCCGCTCGATGGAGTGGCCTGTTCGTCGCCGACCCGGACGAGGTCTGCAGTGCCGCTGATGAGGATATGGTGCCTCTTGGTTCCCTTTTCAGGGTCAGCCGTGGAGTGGCCACTGGCGCCAACGAGTTCTTCGTCATGGGAAAACGCGAAGCAGCCGCACGAGGGCTGACGACCTACTCCCGTCCCGCGATCACGGCTGCTCGCGAGATATTTGAGAACCAGGGCGTGATCCGTGCCGACTCGACCACGAGGGTTATTGTAGACATCCCACCGCATCTGCACCCCGACATGCCTGCTTACGAGTCTATCAGGGCGTATGTCAGCGAAGGAGAAGCCAGAGGTTTTCATCGGAGGTATCTGTGCGAACACAGGAGACCGTGGTGGCGGCTCGGCGCCTCTGCTCCGCCGATTGTCGCGACGTACATGGCACGGCAATCGCCGGCTTTCGCGCTGAATCCTGACGGGTTGGTGCCGCTCAATATAGCGCACGGTCTCTATCCAAAGGTTGAGTTGACAGCTAGCGAGACCAGAACACTTGTCGATTATCTGAATGAGAACCGTTGCCGGATGCGGGGTGGAGGCCGGACGTACCACGGCGGGCTGGAGAAGTACGAGCCTCGCGAGATGGAGTCCATCCTGGTGCCCTCGCTGCAGCTTCTGCGGAGGATGGCCAAGGAGGGATCGAAGCGTGCCGAAGACCAAGCGTAATCTCCGGCCGGCGCCGAGGTATTCTCGTGAGCGACTTGACACCGACCGGAAGAAGGCAATCGAGTTATTCATTGCCGAACGAAGAGCTGAAGGCGATGCGCTGTATCGTTCCACGTTCGAAGACCTCAGACCCCGGGTCGGCCGGCTATTTGCGCAGTCGGACAATCTGACCAGACTGACCCCCGAGATCCTTGTTGACGACCCAGAGCTTCTCGAGTCCCTTCGCTTTTTGGCCGCTCCTCCAATCAGCGAGGATGATCTAAATACGCTCACGGGCACTTCTGTCGCCAAGCGGAAGACACTCACATCCCAGTTGGCTGGCGCTGCCATTGAGGTCATCTCGGAGATGATCGACCGAGAAAGGTGTCCGTGGCTCGCGTCGGGGCGTGCTCCGAGCGCAAGTGAGGTTGAGATAGCTATAAAGTGGACCGCCAGCATTCTTGCTATCGAGGCGCTCCGCACTGATCGAAGGACCGAATCGGCTACTCGTCAGCAAGCGGCAGTCCGTGCTCTGTTGAAGGCACACGGACTAACTGAAGTTGAGCGACGCGACATCCAGCAACTCGATGATCTGCCCAGGGGGCAGTTCTGTGCAGAAGTCGATGTTGCAGGCAGCAAGTGTGATGTCCCCGTCCGCCTGTGGGATGGGAGACTCCTTACGCTGGAGTGTAAAGTTAGCAATAGCGGGACAAACAGCGTCAAGAGGCTCATCCGCGAGACGGGGGGCAAGGTGAGAAACTGGAGAGAGGAGTTCGGCAGGCAGTTCGTCGGCGGGGCGGTGCTGGCCGGTGTATATAAGCTGGTCAACCTCATTGAGGCACAGGAAAAGTACGGGATGTGCATATTCTGGGAACACGATTTAGCTCCGCTTGCTGCTTTCACCGAGAGAGAAGCGGCAGAGTAGAAGTGTCCGGCAGGGCACAGATATTCGGTCATCCATGAACTGTGCCATCGCCCATGCCCGCCTCAAGCTGGATGTCCTGAACCCGCAACAGAGTAGCAGCCCGCGGCACTCAGTCCCGCGGGCTGCAGAGTCTACTTCTGGCTCACGATCTGGATCAGGTTGCCGCAGGTGTCGTCGAACACCGCCGTCGTCACTGGGCCCATGGCCAACGGCGCCTGGGTGAAACGCACTCCCAGCGACCGCAGGCGTTCATACTCGCTGTGAACATCATCGACTGCAAACGACGTGAACGGGATGCCGTCATCGACCAGGGCCTGCTTGAACGGCTTGGCCGCGGGATGTCCGTCCGGCTCGAGCAACAGCTCGGTACCGTTCGGATCGCTGGGCGATACAACTGTCAGCCAGCGGGCTTCGCCCATGGGTATGTCGTTCTTCTTCTCGAACCCGAGGATTTCCGTGTAGAACTTCAGGGCCCGCGCCTGGTCATCGACCAGAACGCTCGTGATGTAGATCCTCATTGCCCGTCTCCTTTCACTTCGGCGAGGCACCAATCGGCCAGTGCCCGCAGCGGACCCGTGTTGATGTAGAAGAACCTGTACTTCCCCTGCCGCTCTGACCTGACCAGGCCAACCGACTCCAGCACATCGAGGTGCTGCGAGATGGCTTGGCGCGACAGCCCGAGCCCGCGCAGCATCGTCAGGCGGGTGCACAGCTCGAATAGCGTCTGCCCGTTCCGCTCCCGCAACTCATCGATGAGCGTTCTTCTCGCCGGCGCGGCGAGCGCACTGATGATCTCGTCCATGTCACCAGTATAGGCAAGTACCGACTTGCCTGTCAACCCAGTCGCACGCAGGGCAAGTGTCCGTTGGTCGTCCTGTTCCACGGCCTCCCCGGGACCGAGCTCAACCTCGACCTGGCCTACGCGCTGCGCGAGGCCGGCTTCGCCGTGCTCGCGCCAAGCTACAACGGCGCTTGTGGCAGCCTCGGCGACTACCGCCTCGAGAACATACCCGGGAACAGTGGCTGCCGATCGATGTCATTGGCGAGCTTGGCGACAGGTTCTTCATGCTGCTCTGAGCGACCGGCCCGGATGCCATCGAGCTGGAATCGGCGCTGGCGCTGCTCAACAAGGTCAGGTCGTATAACCCCGGCGTCGAGTTCTGGGCGCTGAGTTCGGATCACAGCTTCATCGTCTTTGCGTCAAGCCATACCTGACGACCTGCCGAGGACCGTCTCCCTCAGCCGCGCCAGAACCGATTCGACAGCGTCTGTGTTGACGGAGTAGAATGCCCACTTGCCGCGGTTCGCTTCGCTGATCAGGCCCGCCTCTTTGAGGACTCTCAGGTGATACGAGACGCGCGACTGTGCCAAGCCAAGCAGTTGCTGGATTTCGCACACGCAGACCCCCGGCGGGCGTTGACCGGGATGCTCCGCCGGAACGGGGCAGCAGTCTGAGCCGCGCGACATCAACGCCAGCATCTCGAGCCGCATCGGGTCGGCGAGCGCTTTGGCGGCCTGCGCCAAGAGGGCCGCTGATGGCGTTGCTTCGAAGTCTGCAGCGTGCACGGTGACTCACCTCACCCAAAGAATAGCCCAGCCAATCGGTCGTAGCAAGAAATTTCGATTTGGCACTTCACATCAACAAAAGTTGATGTATAATAAGGGAGCAGTCAGAACTCTCAGGAGGCTAGTTTGAACATGGCAGACATCAGGGATCACGTGCGGGCGCGCTATGGGGCCATCGCCAGGCAGAAAGGCGCGCGGTCGTGCGGTTGTGGGAGCAGCGATTGTTGCAGTGCCGGTTCCCGCAAGGGCGGTTCAGTCCCGAACTCACGGTACTCGAGTGCAGAGATGCGCGACCTGCCTGAGGCGATTGCGTCGCCCAGCCTTGGCTGTGGCAACCCGCATGCGCTGGCGGCGCTCGAACCTGGGCAGATCGTCCTCGATCTCGGATCCGGCGGCGGGCTCGATGTCCTCATCGCCGCGCGGCGAGTCGCTCCCGGCGGCAAGGCGTACGGACTCGACATGACGCCGGAGATGATCGACCTCGCGCGGCGTAACCAGCGTCAGGCTGGCGTGGACAATGCCGAGTTCATCCTCGGAGACATCGAGGCCATCCCCCTCGGCAACGACAGCGTAGACGTGATCATCAGCAACTGCGTCATCAACCTGGCGCCGGACAAGGATGCTGTGCTCCGCGAAGCATACCGTGTGCTCAGACCGAGCGGGCGGCTGGCGGTCTCGGATACCGTCTTCCGCGGTGATGTTCCGGTCCCGGACGCCCTGCGCGCGCAGGCTGACGCTTGGGCCGCCTGCATCTCGGGTTCGCTGTCCGAGCGCGATTACCTCACCAAGCTGAGGAACGCGGGCTTCACAGATTGCGTCGTGTCAGTGACGCAGGACTACGGCGCAGTGGGCATGGACTGCTGCGGCGACTGGCCCGCCGGTCTGTCTCTGGCGAGCGCCCAGATCAGCGCGAGAAAGCCGTTGACGTGATCACAGGTGTCCGACCAAGACGGTGCCTGACAGCAAATCTTTGGCGCAAACACAAGGCGGCGGTCCTCAGCTGAGGGTCCGCCGCCTGTACTGCTGTCGTTCGCGCTCCTATCTCAGGAAGAACGCCCCGAACGCCAAGGCTGCCACGACGACGATCGCCTGGTTGACCTTGAGGAAGTACATCAGCCCGAAGCTGACGATGCCAATTACCCAGCCAGCGACGTTGTTCATCGACTTCGGCCAGAGCTCAAGGATCAGCATCAGCAGCAGAACGATGACGACCGGACGGATCGCCTTGACGATGCCCGTGATATACGGGTTGCCCTTCAGTGCCGTCAGGTAGCGATAGAGGATCATCATCGCGACGACGGTCGGCAGGACCATGCCAAGCACGGCCACGGCGGCGCCGAGCACGCCTGCGACCTTGTAGCCGACATAGCCGGCGAGCTTGGTGGCGATCGGCCCCGGCAGGGCGTTGCCGAGCGCGAGTGTGTCACCGAATTCATCGACTGTCATCCAGCCGTAGTTCTTGACCACTTCGATCTGGATCAGGGGCACAGACGACGGACCGCCGCCGAAGCCGAGCACGCCGGCGCGGGCCATGCCAAAAAACAGTTGCCAGAGTCTGAGCAGCATGCGAATCCTCCTCCGAGATACTGGGACGCGGGGGCCTGTGCGGCGGCTCCAGGCGATGCGGGGCCGGACGCCGAATGAGAGCATTCGCCGGCGACGGCGCGAAACCTGCCGAATCGGCGTCGGCGATATCAGTCTGACCACCTCTCGGGAGGAAGTCCCATGAACCCCAGGCTGTTTACCGATTGGGTGCGCCAGCGGCTGACGGGTCAGTCTTCCGGCGGCGCGTCCGTCGCCGCCGGCGGTGTGTCGGCCAGCACGGGCGGGACGCGGTGCTTTGTCGCCTGCTCGAAAGCGTAGGCCAGGCTAATCAGTCGGCCTTCGCTCCAGGCCCGGCCGCCGAACATGATGCCCATCGGCCGGCCATCGCTTGTATAGCCCGCCGGCACGATGACGTTTGGGTAACCGGCGCGGGCAGCGATCCAGCAGCCGCGGGAGCCGGGGAAGACCAGCGCGTCGAGTCGGTTCCCGTCGAGCGCCGCGTCAAGCCCTTCCGCCCGGGTCAGGCGGATGTCCCTCAACCGGTCGAGCAGGTACTCCGGATCAGCCAGCGTGCCGCTGGTCGCCTCGGCAGCGATGAGCAACGTCTGGCCGTACCGGAGCGTCGCTTCCGGGTTGGCGTTGTTGAAGGCGATGATCTCCTTCAGGCTGCGCACCGGCGCGCCCGGGCCAAGCGCGGCCAGATAGGCGTTCAGCGCCGCCTTGAACTCGTAGGTCAGGACGTTGGACTCCCAGTAGCCGTCGGCGAGCGATGGAATCGCCACCGGGTCGATGACGACGGCCCCCTGAGCGCGGAGCGTCTCAATCGCCGCCTCATACAGCCGCTTCTCCTCGTCGTCGAGGCGCTCGCTCATCCGGCCACGGATGACGCCGATGCGGGCGCCCCTCAGCCCGTCGCGGTCGAGGAAGCGGGTGTAGTCACGGCAGGCGTGTCCCTCGGCGGCCCAGGTCGCCGGATCACCGGCATCGACGCCGGCGAGTACGCTGAGCAGAGCGGCGGCATCGGCGACGGTGCGCGTCAGCGGGCCGGCGGTGTCCTGACTCATGGCGATCGGGATGATGCCGGAGCGGCTGACCAGTCCGACCGTCGGCTTGATGCCGACGAGCGAGTTGTTGTTGCCGGGGCTGAGAATGGAGCCCGAGGTCTCAGTGCCGACGGCGACGGCCGTCAGGTTGGCGGCGGCGGCAACGGCTGAACCTGAGCTGGAGCCGCTCGGCGTCAGCTTGCCTGGCAGATATGGGTTGAGCACCTGGCCGCCGCGCGAGCTGTAGCCGGACGGCATGTTGTCCGTCATGAAGTTGGCGAACTCGGTCATGTTGGCTTTGCCGAGGATGACTGCGCCGGCGTCGCGCAGCCGACCGACGATGAAGGCGTCCCGCGGCGCCACCGACGTCGCCAGTGGCAGCGACCCGGCCGAGGTGTGCAGCTTGTCGTGCGTGTCGATGTTGTCCTTGAGCAGCACCGGGATCCCGTGCAGCGGGCCGCGCGGACCGCGCAGGCGCCGCTCGTCGTCCATCGCCCGGGCGATGATCAGGGCGTCCGGGTTGACCTCGAGCACCGAGTTGAGCTTGCCGCCGCCGTGGTCATGGCGCGCGATGCGCTCAAGATAGGCGCTCACGAGTTGCTCCGATGTCAGAGCACCGGTGGCCATGGCCTGCTGCATTGCATCTACAGTCGCCTCGATCAGTTCAAACGACTCAGCCACAGACTAACCCTCCCTATGAGACGATTGGCCAGTCGCCGGCTCTTCGCCGCGCTCGGCGCGCCAGTACCAGCCAGCCTCGCGCTGAAGATAGCCATAGTCGGCGAGATAGCGGCGCAATGTGCACTGATCCTCGTAGAACCGGTTGAGGATGGTGTTGACTTCCGGTTCGCGGTACCGCCGTCCGGGCTCGAACTCTCGGGCGAGGCGCTCGAGGACGACTTCCAGCTGGACCCGCCGGTTCGGGCGGGTGCTGGGGATGGCCTTCAGGCGGCCATCGCGGGCAAACAGACGGATCAGCATCTGCTCACGGTCAACGGTCTTCATCGGGAGTCCTCCAATAGACACCCTTGTCGCGCTGCATCAGACCGGTGGCGATGAACTCGCGGCGAATCGTCGCGACATCCTCATGGAAGCGCTTCAGGGTCTCGTTGATCTCCTTTTCGGAGTATTTGCGCCCGCGCGCGAACTCCTCGACCAGCCGGGCGAGGATGACATCGCGCTTCTTGCGCTGGGCCGGAATCTCCTTGAGCCGGCCGTCCGGCCCGAAGAAGGACTGCAGCACCTTTTGCTCCCACGTTCGCCCGGACCCGGCGGGGGCGAGGCGGGCCAGCCCCTCGGTCGAGAGCATGCCGCGGGCGAGAGCGTGGACGGCGTCTTCATCGAGCGAGTAGTAGTGAGCCTGGCCTTCCTTGCGCAGGCGGACCAGCCCTGTCAGACGCAGCTTGGCGAGGTGATGCGACACCGTCGGCTGGCGGACATCGAGCGCGGCGACCAGTTCCTCGACGCTGCGCTCGCCCTGGGCGAGCAGGCCGATCAGCTTCAGCCGCGTCACGTCTGCCAGCGCCTGAAAGAATAGGACGAGCTGTTCTGCCTGGTCTTGGTTACGGAAGTTGTCGTCCATGGTGACCTCCAAGCGGGAGCCTTGAGATATATATAGACATGTGTCGATAGATTTGTCAAGGGGCAGGCAGGGCACCAACTGTCAGTCACGAATCACAGACATGGCGGAGGAGTACCAGACTACTCAGGTTCCTCAACTGAGGACATGAAAGGAATCAGACGCAAGGAGGCAGACCATGACACTCGACAATGCTCCCGTCGTCAAGACGCAGATGCTGATCCGCCGGCCAGTGGCCGAGGTCTTCGCGGCCTTCGCCGATCCGGCCATCACGACGCGTTTCTGGTTCACCCGGAGCAGCGGCAGGCTCGAGCCGGGCACGACTGTCCGCTGGGAGTGGGAGATGTACGGCGTGTCAGCCGACGTCGAGGTGAAGGTGGTCGAGCCGAACCGCCGGATCGTCATCGAGTGGCAGGACATGCACGGCCATATGTGTCCAGTCGAGTGGACATTCACCCCGTATGGCGAGGACGGGACGATCGTCGTCATCGCCAACTGGGGGTTCACCGGCAGTGATGACGAAATCGTTGCTCAGGCCATCGATTCGATGGGCGGATTCACGTTCGTGCTGGCCGGGCTGAAGGCGCTGCTCGAGCACAATGTGTCGCTGAACCTGGTGGCCGATCACCATCCCGAAGCTAACGTGAAGTAGGGCCACGCTGTGTCAGACGAGATGATCATCCACGGGGCGCGGCTCCACAACCTCAAGAACATCACCGTGCGGATTCCCAAGCACAAGCTCGTCGTCATCAGCGGCCTGTCGGGCTCAGGCAAGTCGGCGCTCGCCTTCGATCTCCTGAACACGGAATCGCAGCGTCAGTTCATGGAATCGCTGGGGATTCTGACTTACAAACTGGCCCGACCGCCGGTCGACCGGATCGAGGGTCTCATGCCGACGATCAGCGTCGAGCAGCAGGAGACGAGCAACCGCAGTCCCCGCTCGACCCTCGGCACTGAGACCGACATCTACACCTACCTGCGGGTGCTGTTCGCGAAGATCGGGCACCGGCTGTGCCCGTCGTGCGGTCAGGACATCGCCCCGCCGTACCTTGCCGCTGAGGCGGGCGCGCTGGACGCGGACGAGTCCGAGGATGACGAGTCTTACCCGTGCCCGCACTGCGGGGCTCAGGTCGCCAGACTCGGCATGGCCCACTTTTCCTTCAACAAGCCCGCCGGCGCGTGCCCGACCTGCACCGGCCTCGGGGTCATCAACCAGGTCGATGAGAGCCAGCTGCTCGATGAGTCGAAGAGCCTGCTGGCCGGCGCCGTGCTCGGCTCGAACGCTGAGTTCAACAAGTATCAGGCCAATACCTTGAAAGCAGCCGCGGCGCATTATGGCTTCGCGTTCGACGCCGACCTGCCGGTGCGCGAGTACGGTTCCGTGCAGCGTGACCTGCTTCTCTACGGCGTCGCCAGTCCGCAGTTCCGGCGCCACTTCCCGGCCATCGAGCCGCCGGCGACTGTCCGGGGCGGGCGCTTCGAGGGCGTCGTGACGGGCTTCATGCGCCGCTACGCGGAGCGGATCGAGGACCAGCGGTCCCGCGACAAGATGGAGCGGATCATCCGCAGCCTGCCGTGCCCAGACTGCGGCGGGGAGCGGTTGCGAGCCGAGAGCCGTGCCGTGACGGTAGCCGGCCGGTCGATCACTGCGCTGTCACGACTGTCACTGGTTGAGCTGGACGACTGGCTGGCCGGTCTGCCGAGCCTGGTCGTCCCTGAAGAGTGGTTGCTGGTCCGGCCAATCGCCGCCGACATACGCGACCGCATCCGACGCCTTGTCAATGTCGGCGTCGGTTACCTGACCCTCGACCGCTCGTCTCCGACGCTGTCTGGGGGCGAGGCCCAGCGGCTGCGCTTGGCGACGCTGCTCGGGTCGGAGTTGACCGGCGTCGCCTACCTGCTGGACGAGCCGACCACCGGCCTGCACCAGCGGGACACGGCGCTGCTCATCGACATTCTCCGTCAGCTGCGGGATCTCGGCAACACCGTCATCGTCATCGAGCACGACCTCGAGCTGATCCGTGCCGCCGACCACGTCATCGACCTCGGGCCCGGGGCCGGGCGCTACGGCGGCGAGGTCATGGCCGCCGGCTCGGTCGCCGAGGTGGCGGCTGAGCCAGCATCGCCCACCGGCAGGTTCATCGCCGGCACCGACCGGATCGCCCTGCCGGCCCAGCGTCGCTCCGGCAACGGCGGGCGCCTGGTCATCCGCGGCGCCCGGGCACACAATCTCAAGGACATCACCGTCAGCTTCCCGCTCGGCGCGCTGGTCGCGGTCACCGGCGTCTCGGGGTCGGGGAAATCGTCGCTCGTCTTCGACATCCTCGACCGGGCGGCGCGGCAGCGCTTTTACGGCGCCGCCGACCGGCCCGGCGACCATGACGGCATCGACGGCTGGGAGCAGCTCGACCGGGTCGTGACCATCGACCAGGTGCCACTTGTGCGACTGCCGCGCTCGAACGCGGCCACCTACACCGAAGTTTTCGCCGCCATCCGCAAGGTGTTCGCCGCCCTGCCCGAGGCCAAGGCGCGCGGGCTGAGCGAGGCCCACTTCTCCTTCAACGTTCCCGGCGGACGCTGTGAGAAGTGCCAGGGCACGGGTGTCCTCACGGTGCCGATGCACTTCCTGCCCGACATCGAGGTCCGCTGCCCGGCCTGCCACGGACGTCGCTTCAAGCCCGACGTCCTTGCCGCCACTTATGGCGGCTACAGCATCGCCGATGTGCTCGACATGACGATCGAGCAGGCGGCCGAGTTGTTCCGCAAGGTCAAGCCAGTCCACGATCGTCTGGCGCTGATGAGTGAATGCGGGCTTGGCTACCTGCGACTCGGTCAGCCGGCTCCGACGCTGTCCGGCGGCGAGGCGCAGCGGATCAAGCTCGCCAAGGAGATGGGCCGGAGCGGCAGCGGCCGGACACTCTACTTGCTCGACGAACCGACGCGCGGTCTCCACGCGGCCGATGTCCGCAACCTGATCCGCGTCCTGCAGGGCCTGGTCGACGCCGGCAACACGGTCATCGTCGTCGAGCACAACCTCGACATCGCCAGGGTCGCCGACTGGATCATCGACCTCGGCCCCGAGGGCGGCAGGGCCGGTGGAGAAGTCGTCGCCGCCGGCACGCCGGAACAGGTCGCTCAGGCGGCAGGGTCGCACACCGGCCGCTGCTTTAGGCCCCTCCTCTGAGGAGGAGATTCGCCCCTGAGCGGAAAACCAAGAGGTCAGCGCTGATCTGGAGGTGCTTGCGGTGAAACGACTCGGACTGGTGGGCGGAATCGGCCCGGCATCGACGCTGGATTACTACAAAGGGATCATCGACGGCTACCGGGCGCGGACCGGCCTTGACGAATATCCCCAGATGGTCATCGACAGCCTCAACCTGAGCGAGATGTACGCCCTCGCTGCCAACAAGCAATGGGACCCGTTCACCGACCGGCTCCTGACCTCGGTGCGACGCCTCGCCGCCGCCGGCGCCGACTTCGCGGCAATGGCGGCGAACACCGCGCACATCGTCTTCGATCGGGTCCGGCGGGAGTCGCCGCTGCCCCTGATCAGCATCGTCGAGGAGACCTGCCGGGCGGCGCAGGCCAGAGGCTGCCGGCGCGTCATCATCTTCGGCACCGCGTTCACGATGAGCAGCGGCCTGTTCTCAGATGCGTTCGTGGACTACGGCACCGACGCGTTCGTGCCCGGCGAGGCCGACCAGCAGGCGATCCATGGCATCATCTTCCCGCATCTGCAGGAAGGCATCATCCTGCCCGAGGAGAAGCAGATCGTGCTTGGCATCGCCAACCGCATGAAGGCCGAGCGGAACGCCGACGCGCTGATCCTTGGCTGCACTGAGCTGCCGCTGATCATCAAGCAGGACGACCTGGACATTCCGGTTCTCGACACGACGCAAATCCACATCGACGCGATCCTCGACTACATCCTGGGCTGACACCCGCCGGGTCGAGCCGATCCGGCGCGAAAGGACGATGATTGCGCTTGCTGCGAGGCGCATTGGTGGAGATCAGGGACATTGCCGCCGGCCTCTGGCTCTGGCGGACCGAGCATCCGTACTGGCGTCCGGGGGTCGAGTGGCAGCAGACAGTGACGTCGGTCTGTGTCGAGTCGGGCGGTGAGGTCGCCCTTCTCGATGCGATCGCGCCGACCGAGGATGCACGCGGGCTCTGGGACAGGCTTGACGCCAGGCGGCCGACGCTCGCCGTCGTCCTCAAACCCGATCACGTCCGCGATGTCGACTTTTTCGTCCGCCGCTACGGCATCGCGGGGTTCGGGCCGAGCCTGTTCTGGCCCGACGACATCCCCGAGACCAGGCTAACGCCCATCGAACCGGGCAGCCGCCTGCCCGGCGGTCTGATCGCCCTGTACGACGGGCGCAACAAGCAGGAGACGCCGCTCTGGTTGCCCGAGCAGCGGGCATTGGTGTTCTCCGACGCGCTTACCGAGCGGGATGGTGTCCTGCGGGTCTGGGCGACCCCCTGGCACGAACAGCGTGTGCTGCCGGCCCTGAGGGCGCTGCTCGACTTGCCGTTCGAGCACGTCATCATCTCGCACGGCGAGCCGGTGCACGACCGGCCCGCCTATGAACGGGCTCTGCAACTGCCGCCGTGGGGCGGACATCAGTGACAATCAGACGCGAAGGCCCGCCGGCAACCGGCGGGCCTTCAACTTCAGAGGCAGCGGGATGGTCACCTTACAGCCCAGGGAAGTAGCGGTCGAGCATTCCCTTCAGCGCCCTGGCGTGCCGGGCCTCGTCGCGCGAGGTCTCATCGAAGTAGTCGTGCGCCGGGTCGAGATCGATCTCCTTGGCCTTCTTCGCTGCCTCTTTCTTGCCCTTGTTGGCGGCCTGCTCGCCGGCCAGCATCTTCTTGATGTTGTCAGCGGTGCAGGCGCTGATCATGCCGTTCAGCTCGGCGTAGCCGGCGGCGTGCCAGGCTTCCTCCATGGCGATGCGGATCAGCACCTCGGCGACTTCCGGATAGCCCTCGCGCGATGCCTGACGGGCCATCGCCAGGTAGAGACCGACCTCGGCCGTCTCACCGCGGAAGTTCATCGCCACGGCTTCTTCGACGGCGCTGCCCTTGGCCACACCAAGCTTGACTTCGTTGATCAGATCGAGTTCCATCTGTCAGACCTCCTCATTATCGTTGGCGGTGCGGGAGTCACCCTGTCTGTCGCGGCAGGCGGGGCAGAGCCCATAGAAGCAGCAGTCGAGTTCGCGGATCGCCCACGGGCTCTTGGCTGCGCTCTTCGCCAGCAGGTCGCGCATCAGCGGCTCGATGTCGCCGTTCGTGTCGTCGACCCGGCCGCAGCCGCGGCAGATGAGATGGGCGTGGGGGGCGGTGTTGGCGTCGTAGCGGTACGTGTTCTCCTCCATGCTGATTCGTCGCAACAGCCCGGCCTGTTCCAGCGAGCGGAGCGTCTGGTAGACCGTGTTCAAGCTCAGTCCCGGGTATGCTGGCTTGAGTTCGCGGTAGACCGTCTCCGGGCTTGGGTGGGCCTTGGTGCCGCGCAACATCCGCATGATTGCCAGCCGCTGAGGGGTGACGCGCATGCCCGCTGCCTTGAGTGCCTGCTGTTCGTCAGTCGTCTGCGTCTTCAGGGTGCTCACCTCTTTCTGTATTAAATACTAACTAGTAATCATTAGCGTGTCAACCCTCTGACGAAACTTTTCTTTAACATTTCCCGTCTACAATCTGCGCGTGGAGGGTCCGCACTAATCGACTAACCGGACTGGAGGCTGCAGCGGCGCCCCGCTTGCGGCGACGGGTCAGTCGCGTCGACAGACATGGCTTGACGCGCGTGATATACTCAGATGTACCCAGTACTTACGTTCGGTGCCGGAGACCAGAGGGGGGGGAGGCAGCGGCATGCGCAGCTGGAAGCGGCTGATTACAGGCGGCACGATAGCCATCGTACTCAGCGTCGCCGGCCTCACCATCCTCGTCCGCGCCACTGGCGGCAGCGCATTGCTGCCGACGCTCGCCCGCCTCGACCTGCGCACCGTCGGGCTGGTTGTCGGCCTGATGATCCTCTACTGGGGCACCGACGCCCTGCGCATGATGGCCCTGTCGGCGGCGCTGGGCGGCGACCTCAAGGCGCTGAACAGCATGCACGTGTCGCTGGTCGGCGCGGCGGCCGCCAACCTGACTCCGTTCAACAGCGGCGGCGAAGCCCTTCAGGCTTATCTGCTGTCGCGGCGCGGCCACACCATCGGCGAGTCGACGGCAATCGTCGCCGTCAAAACGTTCCTCAATGCCGTCGCCCGCCTCTGCCTCGGCCTCGCCATCCCCGCCTGGCTGATGTCGATCGACCGCTGGCAGATGCCCCGCGCCATCGACATCGCGATGCGGGTCGGGCTCGTCCTTTACACGTGCGGATTGCTCATCGCCCTCTGCCTGATCCTCCGGCCGCAGGCCATCAACGCCATGCTCGGGCCGGTCATCCACAGCCGCCTGGTCTCTCGCTTTGTCAGGCCTGAAACGGCCGACCGGCTGGTGGTCTGGGTGCGCCGGACGACGCAGGAGTTCCGCGACGGGCTGGCGGTCTTCCGCCGCCGCGGCAAGGGTGCGATGTTCATGGCCGCGGTCTGGTCGCTGGCCGGCTGGCTGATTCTGATTTCGATTCCGGCGTTGCTGCTGCGGGCCTTCGGCGTGCACGTGCCGTTCATCGAGACGCTCGGCATCGCAATTGTCTTCTACTTCGCCTCCGCCTATGCGCCAACGCCGGGTTCGAGCGGCGTCGCCGAGATCGGCTTCGCCGCGTTGTTCAGCACCGTCGTCCCGCTGTCGCTGCTCGGGCCGTTCGTTGCCGTCTGGCGCCTGCTGACCTACTACCTGACCGTCGCCGTCGGCGGCATCCTGATGGCTGCCGGTGTCCTGATCCGGGGGCGGATCTAGGCGGCCGGTTGACAGCTGAGCCCCAAGCTGTGGCGCATGCGCAATACAAAGAAGCAGCGGGCCGTTCAGCCCGCTGCTTCTTTGCGTGACACGTCGTCGCTGCACTATTCGCCGACTACCTTCTCCGCGAACGCCACGACGGCGTCGCCGGCGATCGAGTACTTGTTGCCTTTGAGTTCGGCGAGCGCGGTCTTGAGCGCCTGCATCTGCTCCTTGGCGTCGAGCTTCTGTCGCTGCGCCTGCAGCACTGCCAGCGCGAGCCGGCCTACCTGTCCCTGCTTGGCCAGCGCGTCGAGCCACGGCTTCAGTTCGGCGTAGAGAGCCGCATCAGGCAGCGCCTTGAGATCCGTCGCCAGCTGTTCGAAGGCGCGGAAGTCCGCAAACGCAGCCGTCTTCGTCAGGTCGGTTGCGGCTGGCTGCGTCCAGACGCTGGCCAGATCGGCCGCCAGCTTCGGCGGTGCCGGGTTGGCGTAGTAGTAACTGGACGCGTTCTCGGCCAGCAGCCTGAGCTGGGCTGCGACCGGACCGCCGATCTCGGCGATGGCCCGCGCCCAGGCCGCTGCCGGATCATAGGCGGCCGGGTCGAGCAGGTAGTCGAACCCGGTTGCCAGGGCCAGCTTGGACGCGCGGCCCTGCTCCATCGGGTTGTACCAGTAGCCGGCGACGGCGCCCGGCAGGCCGGCGTCGCGGCCGGTGACCGGGCCGAGGAACAGCTTCGGCCGGCGCGGCGGCTGCGCGAACGTGTAGTCATTGGTCGGGTAGTTGTCCCAGATGATCAGACGGTGGCCGATGTAGCCGGCAACAGCCTCGGCCTGGGCCGCGGTGATTGTCGGCGAGAGGACCTTCGGACCGGTCCAGATGACGGCAGCGCGCTTGTCAAGATGGGCCTTGAGCGACTGCCAATACGGGTTGTCCTTGGTGCCGGAGTAGGTCGTCGGCACAAAGACCAGTTCGAAGTCAACATCGGCCGCGGACTCATGGGCCATCAGCGCGTTCGTGACCGTGGCCTGGGCCAGCGCGAGATCGTCGTTGAACACTTTGGCGTCAGCTGCTTTGAGTTTGTTGCTGATGTCATCGAAACTGAGCATGAAGACATCGACGCCGATGGTTCGCAACTGGTCGAACTTGGCGTTCAAGGCTTGCGCATCGGCCGGATCGCTGTACGTGATGCTCAGCCCCGGGCTCAGCGAGTAGACGAATTTGACACCGCTATCCTTGCAGGCTGCGACGAGCTCCGCGAGTTTCTGCAGCCCATCCGCCGGATACGGATCGCGCCAGCGTGAACGCTGGAACGGGTCGTCCTTCGGCGCATAGACGAACGTGTTCATGCCGTGGTCGCCGATGAACTTGATCATGTCAAGCGTGTCGACCGTGCTCCAGGGCGCGCCGTAGTAGCCCTCGATCACGCCGCCGAGAAAGCCGGTCGGCAGGGTCTTGCCGGCGGGCGCCGGCGCGGGGTCGGGGTTGCTGCCGGAAATCGAGCCGCCGGGCGTGCCCGGCGGTTGCTTGTCGATCAGGTAGGGGTGGAGTGCGAACAGGGACACGACCAACGCGACTGCAACGGCAGCCGCGGCATAGCGCCGTCTCATGGCAGCACCTCCTGTGATCAAGACGTTGTTATGTCTACTTTGATTCTCCGACACGACAACGCCATGGTCAATGGAGCCTATATGGAGGCACTGCCAGATTAGAACCGCAGCTCCAAAATGTTCATCACCGGTTTTCCCGACCTTACCAGTGCATATGGACAGACCGGGCTGAATAGGCCATTATCAGGTAGCGGTCCCCCAGACGGGTAACCGGGCGCGGCCGACTACCATCATGGCCCCCTCATAATGAGGGGGCCGGTTCGTTTATCCAGCCGGCATGCAACCGCGCCGACGCCGATGACACGGCGGCGGACTCCGAAGAAGGCACGATGCACCAATCCATGCAATGATTGACAGGAACGGGAGACCAGGGTACAATGAGACAAACGTGTTTGGGGGGCGCCGCCGTTGGCACGCACCGCCAGGCTCTCGCTGTTGATGCTGGTCATGCTGGTGGCCGGGTGTATCGGGCAAGGCCGCCCCGATGCCTGGGTGTACCCTGTGTCCGTTACTGAACAGACTCCCTCGCTTGAGGGCAGCTTGGTCGTCATCGGTCACCGCACGAGTTACGCGATACTGCCATCAGGTCTTGCACTCGTCCTGGATAGCCGGAATGGCAGACCTCGAGCTTCTGTCGAGCTTCAGAAGGATACCTATCGAAGTGCTGAGGTTCTGCCCGGCGGCGAGGCGCTCATCGCAGGAGACAGGTGCATCGTGTGCATTGATGAAGATGGTCGGATCAGGTGGGAGATCCTTGGCGATTCCACACCCACGGCCCCCGGCGAGGTGCCGACCATCATCACGACCACCAGTTCGACGCTTCTCGGCCTGTCCGCCACTGGTGGAATCGTCTGGCGGAACGCTGGCATGGCGCATCTGAGAGTCACGCTGGGTGATGTGGTGATTGGCTTGTCTCGGGATGGCTCCTCGTTCGCAGGACTCAGTATCCGTGATGGCAGCGAACGGTGGCGCAACAACATCGACCAAGGTTATTCGCTGGCTGACCTGACCTCCCATTCCGGCCGCTGCTACATGGCACTTTGCAGGGATGCCGTCGCCTCGTCGATCGACGACCTTGCTTCCGATGACTGGAACTTCCGCCCATGCCGAATCCTCTCCGTTAGCCCCGACGGCACCGTGGATTGGGCCCTCGACCTCACCCGGCGATTCGCTGGAGTTGAGCTCTTTGCCGTGGAGGATGGACTGCTGGTCGTCGGGCAGAGCTTCGATCATGGCCGGAGAGGGCCCGATGCGTCCAGCCACTTCGCGGTGTGCGTGTCATACGACGGGGCAGAGAAGTGGGAATTGCCACTCCCGCCTGGGTCGAGATGCCCGCCGGTAAGCGATGGCTGCTCGCTCTACTTCGCCCAATCCGACGGGCGGGTCTTGCGGCTTGCTGCCGATGGCCGGACCGATGACGTCGCCCAGTTCGAGCGAGGCGCCCGATCACACCTCAATGTGGACCTGCTTGCTGTGGTTGACGGTGCGGTCTTCGCCACCGTCAATCGGACGACCCTGGCCCGCATTCCGCTTCGGCACTGACAGACCCGACAGGCATATGAAAGGGACAGGGCGCCATGCGCCCTGTCCCTTTCATATGCCGGCAGACCTGACGCCGACTACCGGCTCGCGTTCCCCTTGATCGCCTGCCAGAGCGCCCAGTGGTCGCCCCGCAACAGCATTGCGCCGCGGAACGGTGGCAGCTCGCGGGGGCCGAGCAACCTGCCGAGCAGCGACTTTCCGGCCACGGCCCGCCCGCCCGTCAACCTGATCACACCGGCGTCCAGCAAGGCCTGCCAGGCGCCCCACGCCAGTTGGCCGTACGTCGTCGCCAGTGCATCACTGCTTGAGTCGCCCACGCCGCCCGAATTGTGGCGGAGATGGGCCGCCGCCTCAGCCAGCGTTGGTTCCAGCGCCTCGACCGACGCTTGCCAGTCCGGCAGCATCCGTTCGATCGCCTGGCAGTCGCAGACCGGCAGGCCGACCGGCTGGTCGCCGGGCAGGGTCCGGCCGATCAGCGGCGCCAGCAGCCCGGTCGCCCGACCGCCAAAGACGATCTTGTCCTGCTCAGTCAGCGTTGCCAGGCTGAGCAGCACATCGCGGTCAGCGAACGCTGCGCGGATGCGCTGCCAATCCTCCGTGCCGGGGGCCGCCACGGCGATCCAGGCAACACTGCCGCTCGCGGGGCCGAAGGCGAAACGGAGCACATCGGCGCCCGCCGGCGGCTCGACGTAAGCCGCACCAACGCCAGTCGCGCCGGGGGCACCCGCTGTCCCAGCCGCCTCAGCCGCCCTGGCCAGACTGACCCAGCGTGGCCAGACCAGACTCTGCAGGCCGATGGCGGCCACCAAGCCGGGGAAGATGCGCTCCCAGTCCGCGGCCTCGCTCTGCCAGCGCTGGCTGAGCGCCTCCAGGGGCGCGCGCCAGGCTACTGCCAGCTCATGACCGACGCGTTGCAGGGACGCACTGCTGCTTTCGCTCACGCGCTCACCCCCTCGAGCACCTTCAGGTTCGACTGGGGCACGGTCAACTCGCGGCCATCGCCCTCGGCGACCACGACTGCGGTCGTCGCCAGCGCGCCGCTGCGGACCGCCTGCGGCTGGCTGGTCAGAGACTTGATCCGGCCGGTGACGCCGAAGCCCGGCTCGCGGATGATCATCACCCGCATGCCCGCGGCCAGAACGGTCGGCGCGGCCGGCGTTCCGCTCGCAACCCCGTCGCCATCGAGCGGGACGATCACCTCGGGCCGGACGACGCCGGCTCTGAGCTGCGTGCTGCCGTCGATCGACGCGTTGCGACCGGACAGACCGGCCAGCTCGGCGTAGGTATCGGCGGCCATCGGCAAATTGCCGAAACCGTTGATCAGGATGATCGTCAGCGGGATGTCGGCGCTCGGGCCGGTCACCTGCAGCGGGTCGGCGGCGATGAACTCCTTCAGGACATCGTAGTCGGCCGAGCCGAGGACGAGCCCGTCGGCGCCGCCGTCGGCGCAGCGCTTGAGGGCGGCCAGGCTGGCGCCGCAACGGCCGACGATGACCTTGCCCTGAACGTCGTCTGGCAGGTCCGCCGGCTCAAGATCGCGCTCCGCGTTCGCCGCGTGCAGCTCGCCGACGCGTTCGCCGCCGTAGCCGATCATGCCCTGGATGAGGTGACCGGTCACCGTGATCTCGACGCTGTCACCCGGCTCGACTGCCGTGACGGTGCCGGCGACGTGCGCCAGCACCTCGGTCGGCTGGAACAGCGGCTTGATCGTGATCGTCCCCTCGCTGCGCGAGAACGCCGTCACCTTGCCGAATACCGGCGACAGCAGCGACTGCTTGGCGCCGATGCCTCCACTGACCAGCAGGCGGCCCTTCTCGACCGTCTCGCCGACCATGACGCCAAGGTTGGCGTTGAAGCGGATCAGACTCATGCCGATGTCGGCGGCGCTGACGACGACCGGCTCCTTCGGTCCGGCTGGCAGCGGCTCGCGGATGAAGACATTGCCGAGCACCCGCGAGATGAGGCCGATGTAGCCGGTGCGCGGGCTCGCCACCGTGCGCTCGATGAAGAACTCATCGGTTGCGATCAGCGGCTCGCCGGCCTCGACCCAGTCGCCGGGCTGCTCCAGCAAGGCCTCTGGCACATGCTCGGGTGCGATGCCGAAGGCGTCGGCGGCGTTGAACCGGAACAGCTGGCCCGGGATGTAGTCGAGCTTGCCGACCGCCGTGCCGGGCTGGACGCGCTCACCGACCGAGACGAGGATGTCACCCTGGGCGGGCAGCTTGCGGTAACGGCGAATGGTCTGGATCACCGTGCCACCCCCTCGCTGATCTCCGCATCGGCCTCGGCCGGCCAGGCCGACATGCGCTTCAGCCACTCCCGCGCGCGCTCGCCGCGGTCGGGCGTCTGGGCGGCCGCCAGCGGGCGGCCGCGGAGGTCGATGATGATGCCGCTGGCGCCACCACGCACTTTGGCGCTGCGGGGAATGCCGATGCCGGCGCCGACGTTGAGCGGTGGCACCGGTGCGAGCGTCAGTTCGGCCGTCTCACCGGCGGCCAGCGGCACGACCTGCAGGTCGCCGACGTGGACGGTCAGGTCGATACGCCGGCCTGAACTGGCGTGCCCGCTTACCCGCAGCCCGGGCGCGCCGGCGGGCAGGCGTCCGGTGGGGGCGATGCAGGCGCCGAGCGGCACGAGGCACTCGCTGTCGAGTAGCTCAAGCGCCGCCGCCGGCTCCTCGCTGGCGAGGATGCCGAGGTGGGGGAGCATGAAGACGGAGTCGACGGCCAGTTCCGTCACTCCCTCCGGCTCGAACGCGTCGATCAGCATCGCCGCTGCCTGACCGCGCAATGGCGCGTGCGACAGGACGCCGCCGCTGCCGATGATCAGGCCGATCTTGCTCATCTGGACCAGTTCCCGTTCGCCGCCGCCGAGCATCGAGTTGTCGAGCAGCGATTTCTCGGCGCGGACCTTCGCGATTGTCCGGTGATCGATCAGCGACAGGCGGAGCGCCTCGCGGGCGAGCGCCTGCTCGACCATCAGGTCGCGTACCGTCGCCGGAATCGTCGTCGGGTAGATCATCTTGTTGCCGACGCGATGGCAGACCTCGCTGGCGCTGAGATCGATCGGCAGCCACTGCCGCACCCGCTCGACGCCGGCGACCGCCAAGACGTTGCCGGAGCTGTAGCTCATGCCGTAGTTGGCGCTGACGGTGCGGTGATAGTGGCCGTCGACGACCGAGAAGACGTCGGTCGTGGCGCCGCCGATGTCGGCGCAGAGCAGGTTGACCTTGCGCTCGCCGGCCAGCCGCTGGAGGATCTCGCCGACCGCGACCGGCGTCGGCATCAGCTGGCTGGTGGCCATCTCCTTCAGACGCGGGTAGCCGGGTGCGTGCGCCATGACGTGGTCGATGAAGATGTCGTGGATGGCGACGCGCGTCGGCTCGAGGTTCTCCTCATCGAACGTCGGTCGCAGGTTCGGCACGATGCGCACCTCGAACCTGTCGCCGAGCAGGTCCGCGACCGCGCCGGCAGCCTTGCTGTTGCCGGCGTAGATGACCGGCAGGCGGTACTGGTAGCCGAACTTCGAGCGCGGGTTGGCCGCGCGCAGGAAGTCGCACATCTCGAGCATGAAGCGGATCACTTCGGCCTGTTCGATGCCGCCCGAGAGCAGGATCATGTCCGGGCGCAGGGTGCGCAGTCGCTCCATGCGCGCGAACAGCGACCGGTCATCATCGGCCGAGAACACATCGAGCAGCACCGCACCGCCGCCCAGGGCCGCCCGTTGCGCGCTCTCGCCGCTGACCTTGCCGACATTGCCGCAGACGACCATCTGCAGGCCGCCGCCGGCGCTGCTGGTCGAGAGATAGGCGTCGGTAAGGACCCTCGGCACACTGCCGCTGTCATCGAGCAGCCGCTGCCCGGTCTCGTTCTCGAGGTGGCGGATGGCGCGCGTGACACCGACGACGACATCCTCATCCGGCGCCTCGACGGTCGTCGGCGATTCGCCGCGGCCGGACAGGCGCCAGCCCCGGTCGCCCTGTTCGAGCAGCAGCGCCTTCGTCGTCGTGCTGCCAACGTCAGTTACGATATAGGTCTTGCCTGTTGACTGCCCCACCGGCTGCACCTCCCGAAGCCTCCCGCGCGGGCCCTCAGAGGGCCGCCCGCTTCGTCTCGTCGCTCAGGGTCTCGTTCATGCTGCCGGTGCGGTAGCCCAGCAGGTCGAGCGTCACGTAGGCGAAACCGAGCGACTTCAGTTTGGCGGCGATCTCAGCGCGGTGCCTGATCACCAGCTCGATATCCGGGGCGCTGACTTCGATGCGGGCGATCTCGCCGTGGTGCCTGACGCGCAACTGGCCGACGCCGAGCGCGCGCATGAACCTCTCCGACTCGTCGATCTGGGTCAGCTTCTCCTCGGTGATGCGGACACCATAGGGGAAGCGCGTCGAGAGACAGGCGAACGACGGTTTGTCCCAGTTCGGCAGGCCGAAGTGGCGCGACAGGGCGCGGATCTCGTCCTTCGTCAGGCCGGCCTCGCGCAACGGGCTGCGGACGTGGAACTCCTTCTCGGCCCGCGTCCCCGGGCGAAAATCGGCGACATCGTCGGCATTGGCTCCGTCCAACAGGTACTTGAGGCCGTTCGCCGCGGCCAGTTCGCTGAGCTTCGCGAACAGCTCGGACTTGCAGTAGTAGCAGCGCTCGGGCGGATTGGCGGCGAACCGCTCATCGTCCAGTTCGTTGGTCTCGAGGTGGATCAGGCGAACCCCCATCGCCGCCGCCAAGTGCTCGGCCTGGCGGATTTCATCCGACGGGTATGTCTTTTAACTGGCCGTGGCGGCGACCGCGCGGTCGCCCAGGACGTCGTGCGACACCCGGAGCAGGAGTGAGCTGTCGACGCCGCCGGAATAGGCGACGAGCACGCTCTCCATGCTGCGGATGATCGCCTTCAGGTTCTCCAGCTTCAGCGTGAGGTCGGCTGTCAGTGTCTGCATATCGATTCCCCCCGTGCTCAGGAAATGGCGGCAAGCGTGCCCAATTGGGCCGGGACAAGTCAATCGACGGCCACCCGCGGGCGGGATGGCCGTCGCTGTGCACCGTGTCTTGCGACAGTGGTCGTCTACTTCTCGCTGAAGTAGGCGTGCAGATCCTTGAGGTGCTTGCGAATCGGCAGATGCTGCGGGCAGGCCTCCTCGCACTGGCCGCACTCGGCGCAGGCGGACGGGTCGCCCATGTTCTCCTTCATGCGGCTGTAGTTCTTGGCGAGGTCCGCCCGCATGTCGTACATCGCGGCGTCGTTCCACATGCCGAAATAGTGCGGAATGACGATCTTCTGCGGGCACGGCTGGCAGTAGTCGCACTGCGTGCAGGGGACCATCGTCCGCGACCGGTAGAACGCCTTGATCTCCTCGAATGCCTTGACCTCCGCGGCCGTCAGGCCGCCCGCCATGGCGACGCTGGCGGTGGCTACATTCTCGACGACCTGGTTCATCTCGCCCATGCCGCTCAGCAGCAGCGTGACTTCGGGGTGGTTCCAGACCCAGCGCAGGGCCCAGACGGCGGGTTTGCGCTGCGTGCCGGTGCGGTCCCAGATCGCCTGGACATCCGGGTGGACGTTCCTCACCAGACGACCGCCGCGCAGCGGCTCCATGACGATGACGGCCATCCCCTTGGCCGCCGCGTAGCGCAGGCCCTCAAGGCCGGCCTGGAAGTTCTCGTCCATGAAGTTGTACTGGATCTGGCAGAAGTCCCAATCGTACGCATCAACGATCTTCTTGAACAGATCGAGGTCGTCATGGAACGAGAAGCCGGCATAGCGGATGCGGCCGTCCGCCTTCGCCCGGTCGAGGAAGTCGGCGAAATCGTACTCCTGGAGCTTCGGCCAGCGCTCCTCGCTCAGCGCGTGGAGCAGGTACATATCGATGTGGTCCGTCTGCAGCTTCTTGAGCTGCTCGCCAAGGTACTTGTCGAAGTCCGCGCGCGCATTGACGAGCCAGACCGGGTTCTTGGTGGCGAGATAGACCTTGTCGCGCAGCCCGTCCTTGAGGATGCGACCGACGACCAACTCGCTCTGCTCGCGGTGATACGGCCAAGCGGTGTCGATGTAATTGACGCCGTGGTCGACGGCGTACTGAACCATCTCGCGCGTCTTCTCCTCGTCGATCTTGGCGGCGTCGCCATCGATGACCGGCAGACGCATCATGCCGAAGCCGAGCTGAGAGACCTTGATGTCGTGGCGACCGAATTTGCGATACTGCATTGAGGCATTCCTCCTCTGGAATCCATCTTTCCTCAGATAGGTCGCTGACGCGTTACTTCGGATACAGAACAGTGATATTTGGCTCTCGGACCTCATTTCCCTTCTTTGCCCGGCCGCTTTTCTTCCGGAACCGCTCCCCGGGCCGGCGACGGTCGCCCCGCTGCAGAGCAGGCCCCCCGGCATGCCGGGGGGCCTGCTGCAATTGCGTTCACAGCGTCTGTCGCGCCTCGATGACCCAGCGCGGGTTGCGCAACAGGGCGCGGCCGATGCCGATCAGGTCGGCATCGCCATCCTGCAGCACCCGCTCGGCGAACTGTGCCTCGGTGATGCCGCCGGTGACCATTACCGGGATGGTGACATTCTTCTTGACCGTTCTGGCCGCCGGCACGAAGTAGCCGGGCGCGGCGCCGGCCGGGCGCGAACCGCCGAAGCCGCCGGAGACATCGATCATGACGACACCGGCGTCCTGCAGCATGCGCGCCACCACGGCCGCCTGGTCGGGATCGAAGCCGCCCGCGATGCCGTCGACGCAACCGAGGCGGACCAGTACCGGGTAGTTGCTACCGACCGCCTCACGAACCCTCTGCACCGTCTCGACGGTGAAGCGCGCGCGGTTCTCGAGGCTGCCGCCGTACTCGTCAGTGCGGTGGTTGGTCAGCGGCGACAGGAACTGGCTGCCGAGGTAGCCATGCGCCGAGTGGACCTCGACCGCGTCGAAGCCGGCCTGCTGCGCCCGCCGCGCGGCGGCGGCGAAGGCGCGCTGGATCTCATGGATCTCGTCGACCGTGAGCGCCCGTGGCTTGCGCTCCGAGCGCGGTGTCGGCACGTCCGACGGGCCGAGCGGCTCGCCGCCGGTGACGTCGGGGTTGGCCGTGGCGCCGGAGTGGTTGAGCTGAATGGCAGCGACGGCGCCGCCCTGCTTGATCGCTGCAGCGAGGCGATGGAACGCCGGCACGGCGTCATCCGTGTCCAGCCCGAACTGCCCCTTGTGGGCCTTGCCGCGCTTGGCGACGTATGTATGCTCGACGATCATCAAACCGACGCCGTTGGCCGAGCGCTCGGCGTAGTAGGCGACGGTGGCGTCGCTTGGCAGGCCGTTGTCGGCAGCCGCACCTCCCGGGCCCTCAAGGGCGGTCGCCATCGGCGGCATGACGATGCGGTTGCGGACTGTGAGACTGCCGATCTGCAGAGACGAGAAGAGCTTCGACACGATGTCCCCCTCCTCTGATGATGGTTCGCACACCATAATATTACCGCGACTGGAGCGGCCAAGGCAATCGACCGGCATAGTGTAACCCGAATGGAGGCAGGAGTGCACGATGCCCGGCCGCAATGGCCGGCGGCAGGAATCGCGCCTGACACAAAGTATTACTTGTAGGTATGCACTCGCGCGACCTGTTCCCGCGCAGTACTGGACGGAGGGGTTTGACGTGGCGCAGCAACTGACGATGGACAAGCTGGTGGCCCTTTGCAAGGCACGGGGCTTCATCTTCGCCGGCTCGGAGATCTACGGCGGTCTGGCGAACACCTGGGACTACGGCCCGCTCGGCGTCGAGCTGAAGAAGAACATCAAGGCTGCCTGGTGGCAGAAGTTCGTTCAGGAGTCGAAGCACAACGTCGGCATCGACTCGTCGATCCTGATGAACCCGCAGACCTGGGTCGCATCCGGACACCTTGCCAACTTCGCTGACCCGCTGCTCGACTGCAAGGCGTGCAAGGCGCGCTACCGCGCCGACCAGCTGATCGAGGGATGGTACGGCGAGAAGGGCGAACCGGTGCCGCATCTCGAGGGCAAGAGCAACGCCGAGCTGAAGGCGATCATCGACGAGACGGGCATTCCCTGCCCGAAATGCGGCGCCAAGACGTTCAGCGACATCCGTCAGTTCAACCTGATGTTCAAGACGTTCCAGGGCGTGACCGAGGACTCGAAGGCTGAGATCTACCTGCGGCCCGAGACCGCCCAGGGCATCTTCACGAATTTCAAGAACGTCCAGCGCACCACCCGCCGGAAGATTCCGTTCGGCATCGGCCAGATCGGCAAGTCGTTCCGCAACGAGATCACGCCGGGCAACTTCATCTTCCGGACGCGCGAGTTCGAGCAGATGGAACTGGAGTTCTTCTGCAAGCCGGGCGAGGATCTGGAGTGGTTCCAGTACTGGCGCCAGTTCTGCATCGACTGGCTGAAGGCGATCGGCATGCGCGCCGAGCGCCTGCGCTTCCGCGACCATGAGAAGGAAGAGCTGTCGCACTACAGCAAGGCCACCACCGACATCGAGTACCTGTTTCCGCACGGCTGGGGCGAGTTGTGGGGCATCGCCGACCGCACCGATTTCGACCTGAAGAGCCACCAGACCGTATCCGGCGAGGATCTGACCTACCTCGACCCGGAGACGAACGAGAAGTACCTTCCCTACGTCATCGAGCCGTCGCTCGGCGTCGAGCGGCTGCTGCTCGCTCTCATGACCGACGCCTATGAGGAGCAGGAGATCGCCGAGGGCGATGTCCGCACTGTGCTGCATTTCCACCCGGCGATCGCGCCGGTCAAGGTCGCCGTGCTGCCGCTCAGCAAGAAGCTGTCCGAGCCGGCGACGGCGCTGTATGATGCGCTCCGCAGGCAGTTCGCGGCCGATTATGACGAGGCCGGCAGCATCGGTAAGCGCTACCGGCGTCAGGACGAAATCGGCACACCGTACTGCGTCACGTTCGACTTCGACTCCCTGAACGACAACGCCGTGACGGTGCGGGACCGCGATTCGATGGAGCAGGTCAGGCTGCCGATCGATCAGCTCAGCTGTTACCTGGCGGAGAAGGTCGCGCTCGCCTGAGGTCACCCCTGAGGTCCCGCAAGAGCAATCATCAAACCGGGAGCGGACGGCCAACTGGCCGCCCGCTCCCGGTGCATATAGCCGCTTCCTACTTCGAAAGGCGCTCTTTCAGTCGCTCGTACTCCTCTTCCGATATCTCACCCTTGGCGAGGCGCTGCCGGAGGATGGCCAGCGCCGGATCACCGCCCATGGGGCTGTGCGCCGCGTCGCCGTTGATGTGATCGACGGGCCGACTTGAGCGGCTGAACGCCCAGAACAGCAGTCCGACCAGCCCCAGCGGCACAATCCACATCAGGATCCCCATACCCCACATCATCGGTCCGCTGTATCCCCACATCATCGCCTGAACCCTCCCTGGCTGCGTTCGCTACTGTCATTGTGCCACATGCCCGTGAAGACGATTTGTCGAGACTGTCAGGAATTCGTGGGCTTTGCCGCAGGGTGCCCGGCCTTCTGCCGGCCGAGCCGAAGCGCGACAAGCGCCGCGATGCCGATTGGAATCGTCACCACCTGGGTCAGCGTCAGCGGACCGATCATCGGCCCGTAGCGGGTGAACTCAACGATGAAGCGGCCGACCGCGTAGAGCCCGACAAACAGCGTGAACAGCTCACCGGCGAAGCAGACCCGCCGGCGATACGCCCAGAGGATGGCGAACATTACGAGACCCATCAGGGCCGAATAAGCCTGGCTGGGGTGGTGCGGCTGGCCATTCACCCAGACCGCCCAGGGCACATTGGCCACCTTGCCGTAGAGGTCGCAGCCGATCCGGGCGATGCCGTAGGCGATGGCGATCCCCGGCGCTGCCGCATCGGCCGCGATCCAGAACGGGAGCTTGCGCCGCCGGGCGACGACGAACGCGGCGATGGCGCCGAGCGCCAGACCGCCGTAGAAGGACAGACCGCCGTGGTCGGGGCGGAAGATCTCGAGCGGCTGCGCCAGGTAGTACGGCAGGTCAAGCACGACGTAGAGCAGGCGCGCGCCGACCAGCCCGCCGGCGATAGCGGCAAGCAGCGTGTCAACGAGCGCCTCGGTGTCGAGGCTGAGCCGCTTCGCCTCGCGCATCGCGAAGGCGATGCCGACCACCATGCCGAGCCCGATCATGGCGCCGAACGTGTAGAGTGTGAAGCCGCCGATTGTGAGCAGTTCGCGTGGCAGCACCTTCAGGTCCCCTTTCCGAGTGCGATCGACCTGAGTGATTTCTGACGCGTCGGAGCGGTGCTCCTCTCCTTGTGAAGAACGACGGCTACCGCGACGTAGGCCAGTGCGCCGGCGAGCAGCGAGTAGGACAGGCCGAGCCACATGCTGATCAGGACTGCGCCGACCGAGCCGATGACCGACGTGACTCCGTTGATCGTCCAGCTTTCGGCCGGTTGCCGCGCATTGGCGAGCACATACGGGAACGGGAAGCCCATCGCCAGCCCCGGAATGCCGATCGCCGCGGCGGCGACCAGGACGCGCTGCCAGAGGGCCGCTCCGGTCAGCCGTGCGACGAGCAGGTCAATGATCAGCGGATAGGCCGCCGCACAGACCGCGACGATGGCGGCGGCCCAGACTACGGCCCGCTTGCGGCGCGCCGCATCAAGCCGCCCCGACAACAGCGAGCCGGTGCCGCTGGCGGCGAGGAGTGGCAGCAGCGTTCCGACCACCGACAGGGTCGGCTCGTTGATCAGCAACCGCAGCGACTGGATCAGCGTGATCTCCACCGCCATGTAGCCGAACCCGGACGCGGCTGCCACAAGGCGGAGCGGTTCGTCCGCGCGCCGGCCGGCCAACCCGTAGTTGAGGATGAAGGCGCCGATGATCGCGGCGGCGACCAGCGTCATCGTGATCCAGCTGCTTGATGTGCTCGTGTTGTAGAAATACGGCCGGTTGTCCGTCGAGGCCGAGGCATCGATGCCGCTGCGCGCCATGGCGGAGACAAAGCCGGCGTAGCTCAGCTTGCCGCCCGCGAGTTCAGACAGCGAACCGGTCGTCGTCATCCCCGGGATGAACACCGGCGAGGCACCACTGCCGGTCGCTTTCGCGAGCATGTCGGCGGCGAGCACCGAATCGATCGGCTCGCGGCCGACGACGAGCACCGGTCGACCATGCTGCGTTCCACTGTGCGACTGCATCTGGACGAACACCGCGAGATGGCCGACCGCCTCCTGCGCCGACTCGCCGCGCGCCATCAGCGCCCGCAGCGAGATTGAAATCGCCTTGATCAGGTCCGACTGTTCATGCAGGACAAAGGCGAGTTGGCCGTCGGGCCGCAGCCGGTCGAGGTAGTCCGCGACTGCCTCGGTGGTATAGATGTAGTTCTCGGCGAGCCCCCAGCCGGTTCGCTCCGCGGTACCGGTCATGACGAGGGACAGATAGACCAGATCGTAACTGTCGTCGGTGGTTCGGACGAATGCCCGCCCGTCACCGATCACCGCCGTGACTCCCGGCAGATGATAGGGATCGCCGCTGAACGCCTTCATGTCCGATGTCGCCTTGACGATCAGCGGGTTGAGTTCGACTGCCGTGACGTCCTGGCTGCCGCTCTGGAGGGCCATGAGGATGTCCTTGCCGCCGCCCGGGCCGATCAGCAATGATTTGGCGCCGGGGTTGAAGAGAAACGGCAGCATCCCGGGATCACTCTCGAGGCCGGCAATCGGCCCCGCGTCGCTGTCATAGCCGAGCATTTCGGTAGCGGCGCTGCCGTCGGTGTAGACGACCATCCGGTCCGAATCCGGCAACTGCATCACGTCGACCCGTCCGAACGAGTTCCAGGCGGTCCAGAGCGGCTTCCCGGTCAGCTGCCGGACGGTGGTCACAGGTTTGTCGCCAGACGCCGTCAGCACGCCGGCGACGACCGGCGCCCAGGACGCGGTGGTCGCCAGCAGCGCGGCCACAACCAGTGTGGCGATGACGGCGGCCAGCCGCCGGCCGCTCTGCGCGAACCCTGCCAGGCCAATTCCGGCCACGGCCGTCAGGATCAGAATCGGCACCGGTCCGGCGTTTTGCAGCGCGACGTAGCCGCCGCCGATGCCGACTGCAGCGCCCGCGAGATCGAAGAAATAGAGCGTGTTCGCATTGCGCTGCGCCGCTGCAAAGGTGCTGCTCATCCAGGCGCCCACGGCAACATAGGGCAGCCCGGCGAACCAGAGGAACGCCAATGGCCGCACCATGCCGGACCACGGCAACATCATGCCGGCCGTGCCGAGAGCGAACGCCAGCCCGAGCATGGCTGTCAGCGCCTGACCGGGCCTCAACCGCCCTTTGGCGACCAGCGCCGACCCCAGCCCGCCGCCAAGCACTGCGACCGCAAGCACGAAGTAGGCATACTGAGATGGCAGCATGAACGACGCCAGCCTTACGGTCGCGAGCTCGCTGGCGAGCCCGATCGCGGAGACCAGGAAGATTGCCAGCCGATTGCGCATATCATTCCTCCGTGACGTGACGGTTTGTGTTTGCAGTACCAGCAAATTGTCTCGCATGCGGGTCAACAAAGCGCGTGCAAACGGTGAAGAAAGCGTGAAGCTGAAGACCGCGTCCTCCAGGATGGATGGCGCGGTCTTCATTCTTTGTTCAAACATTCATCACGGGATGCGCAAACCGACTTGGCATCATGGGACTGCAAGATCGAGTCCCGAGGAGGATGGGTTCAGCTGGAGTTGCGCGACCTAGCCGGCATTCCGTCACGCATCCTCCGTTGGGATAGCCCAGCCGCCCTCTTGGGCGAGCAGACCAGATAGGAGGTGGCAGTGTGAACAGACGCAATCTGCTGCTGATCAGCGTACTGACCATTGCGGCCGTGATGCTCATCAAGCCGGGCATCTCGCTGGCCGCGGGCGAGCCCGCAGCGGCGCTTGCCGAGGCCGCAGCGCCCGCCGAGGCCGCGGCGCCCGCTCCGAACCAGCCGGCGACCGATCCGACCGTCCCGGACGCCCAGCAACTGACCCAGGCGTGTCTGGACGCGCACAATCTGCCGACGCCCGAGCAACGGGCCGAGGCAATGAACAAGCTGATGAACGATCCGAAACTGGCGGGCGCGATGGGCCAGATGATGAGCGACCCGAAGTTCGCGGCCGAGATGGGTGAGTTCATGCGCAGCCCGGCCGGTCGCAGCGCGATGGGCCAGATGATGAACGGTTCTGCCGGCTCGATGATGAACGGCTCGACCACCGGCAGCTCCGGCTGCCACTGACATGAGTTCGGGGGCGCGGCCGGCTGCGCCCCCGTTGTCTCCCTGCCAAAGGCTCCAATCTGTACTCAGGTTCACTAAGGAGAGTGCCGATAGTGAAGAATAGACACTGGCTGATGATGGCCGTCTGCGTGCTCGGCATGGGCGCCCTGGTCGCGCTCGCGTTGCCCGGCGTCCGCGCCGGCATCGGCGGTCGTCTCGGCGGCAGTTGGGTCTGGCTGATGGCTCTCCTCTGTCCGCTGTCCCACATCCTGATGATGCGTGGCATGAACCACGGGCAAGGTGCCGGCGACTGCCACGTCGAACACCAAGCCAAGACGACCGCCGCCGAACCGGCGGCCGGGTCCGAACAGGCGCAGTAGTCGCAGGCATTCAGACGCGAGGTGACGGCAGTGAACGGGGCAACAGTGCTGGTCGTGGATGACGAGGAGCGGATGCGTCAGTTGCTCCGGCTCTACCTCGAGAGCGACGGCTACCGCGTCGTCGAGGCGGCCACCGGTACCGAGGCGTTGGCCAGTTTCGAGCAGGGTGGGATCGACATCGTCCTGCTCGACCTGATGCTGCCCGATACCGATGGCCGGACTGTCTGCCGCACCCTGCGGGCGAGCAGCAGCGTGCCGATCATCATGCTGACCGCGCTCGGCTCCGAGTCGGAGCGGCTGCTTGGCTTCGACCTGGGAGCCGATGACTACGTCGTCAAGCCGTTCAGCCCGCGCGAAGTCGTCTACCGCGTCAGGGCCTTGCTGCGCCGGACTGGGCGGACCGGGGGACAATCGATCATCCGCCACGGCGCCCTTGAGATCGACCAGCAGTCGCGAATCGTCCGCTGCGGCTCACACGAGCTCGCCCTGACACCGAAGGAGTACGACATGCTTGTGCTCCTGGCCAGCCATCCCCGGCAGGCGTTCTCCCGCGACCAGTTGCTGAACGATGTCTGGGGATACGATTACTACGGCGATCAGCGGACTGTCGACACGCACGTCAAGAACCTGCGCGACAAGCTTGGTCCCTGCAGCGCACTGATCGTCACGGTCTGGGGAGTCGGCTATCGCCTCGACCCAACCCGCGGCGAGGGGGGCGACGCTCGCCAATGATCGGCCGCAGCGTCGTTACGCGCCTCTGGATCGCCATTGTCGCCCTGTTCGCGGTGATGCTGGCGATCCTCTTCAGCTCCGTAAGCACGGTCGTGACCAACTTCTATGTCCAGACCAAGGTCAACGATCTGGTCGGCCACGGTGACGAGATCATCCGCCGCGTCCAGTCCGGGCAGTCCGGCGCCGAATCAGAAGCCCTGATTGATCTCGTGGCGGCGATGAGCAACGCCACGGTGATGATTGTCGGCCCGGACGGCGAGATGCTCGTCTGCTCGGGTGACATGCCGGCGAGCGATCCGGTGCACATAAGAACGATGAAGGACGTCACTTCGGCATTGGCCGGCACCCGTTCCTCGAGCGTCGTCAAGGACCCGTTCTCGAACGCTCCCGCGCTCAGCCTCGCGATGCCGCTGCGAATGGCTGACAAGCCGGCGGCGCTCGTGTTTCTTGCCCCGGCCGGCCCTATCCAGCAGACAATCGAGGCTGTGGTCCGGGTTCTGCTCGTCATCTCCGTCTGCGGCATCATCGTGATCACGGTTCTGGCGTTTTTCCTCTCGCGGCGGCTGTCACGCCCGCTGCTGCACATGGCCACCGCCGCGTCCGAGATGGCGGCCGGCGATTTTTCGCGCCGGATCGAGACCTTCACCGACGATGAGGTCGGCCAGCTCGGGCGGAGCATGAACCACATGTCGGCACAGCTCGAGCAGACCCTGTCGACGCTGGCAGCCGAGCGCGACCGTCTCGAGGCAGTCCTGGCGCGCGAGCGACACCTCGTCGAGGCCCAGAAGGAGTTCGTCGCCAACGTCTCGCACGAACTGCGGACGCCGCTCAGCTACCTCCAGGGGTACACTGAGGCGATCCTTGACGGGCTGGCCGGCCCGGAGGACGAACAGCGCTATCTCAGGATCATCCTTGATGAATGCCAGCGGCTGAGACGCCTTGTCTCCGACTTGCTCGACCTGACTGTCATCGAGTCCGGGCAGGCGCCGCTGCGCCCCGAGCGGTTCCCGGTCAACGGGCCGATCAGCGAGGTCGCCCAGTCGCTGCGGCCGATCGCCGACGCCAAGGGAGTCGTCATCGCCGAACCGGCGGGGGCGGCAGTCGCCGAAGTGCTGGCCGATCCTGACCGCACCAAGCAAGTCCTGGTCAACCTGATCGACAACGCGATCCGCTACTCGCCGGCGGGCGGCGAGGTCACGGTGTCGGTGTCGGGGCCGGACGCAGCGCGCCAGGTCTGGATCGCCGTGCGCGACCGCGGACCGGGCATCCCGGCCGAACTGCTGCCTCACGTTTGGGAGCGGTTCTTCAAGGCCGATCGGGCGCGGCGCCGCGACAGCAGCGGCACCGGGCTCGGGCTGGCGATCGCCCGCCGACTGGTCGAGGCCCAGGGCGGTCAGGTCCGCGTTGAGAGCACGGTCGGCGAGGGAACGGTGTTCTCCTTCTCTCTGCCGGCGGCCTGACACGTCCCTTCGGCCAATCATTACCGCTTCGTCACTCTTTCTTCACAATCGCGGGCTATGCTCAGGTTGTCAAGATACCCACCCGGGGTATAGAAGCTATGTCGGGAGGAGGACCACCAGATGATGACCATGGTTTTCAAGATCAGCGGCATGACCTGCAGCCACTGCGAACAGACAGTCACGTCGGCGCTCCGTGCCGTCGACGGCGTCAGCGACGCGACGGTAAGCGCCAAGGCGGGCACCGCCACTGTCACTTTCGACCCGGTCAAGGCGTCGGTGCCAAAGCTCAAGGCAGCCGTAGCCGCGGCCGGCTACGAAGTCACTGACAGCGCGCTGGGTGGCTCCGGCTACCGTGCCGGCGTCCGTCCTGCCTGCTGCGAACCGCCCGAGAAGCACTAGGATCAGTCAGCATACACGGCCAGCGAAGAACCGGCGTCCGCCAGCCGAGGCGGCGCCGGTTCTCTTTGTCTCATCGGTGCGGGCGCGGCGTCAGGGAATCCCGACCAGCCGTTCGAACACCCCGCCCCTGACCACGGTCAGGTAGGTGGCGATGATGGCGACCATGATCAACGTCCGCCACTTGCGGGCGCGCAGGTATGCCATTTTGTCATCCCAAGTGAGATCGTCGAACGCGCCCCTGAACCTGATGTCGATGCGCCATTGCCACAGCCCGATCGCGACAGCGGCGAGCAGCGGGACGACGTACCAGAGGACAAGCGCCACTCCGTCCATCCTCCTTTGGCCCCTTGCGCCCGGTGGCTGGCTCGTAGTATAATGGCAGGCACTCTCCCCGGAAGACCGTCGCTTGGGGAGGGCTTTGCTTTCCAGATTATACCGCCGCGTGTGCCCGGGCGGCAAGGGGGAAGCGGTCGAATGGTCTACCTCGTGGCGGCCACGAAGAGTTACGCCCGCAATCTCCAGTATCGCTGGGCGCACATGGCCAACAACTTCGGCAGCTACCTGTTCGGGCTGCTCTACATTTCCCTCTGGACGGCGCTCATGCGTCAGGGCTCGGCCGCCGGCAGCGGCCTCGCCGAACTGGGGTACAGCGAGCAAGTGATGCGGGGCTACATCGCCGTCGCGCAGTCGACGATCTGGATCACTTTCTTCCTCAGCCCGGGACTGACCATCGGGCGCCTGATCAGGACCGGCGAAATCAGTATGGAGCTGTTTCGGCCGGTCGATTTTTTCCTCTACACGATCAGCAAAGAGGCCGGGCGGATGGCCTACGGCCTCGTCTACCGGACGCTGCCGATGGCGCTGATGTTCGCCCTCACCGTCGGCCTGCCGCGCCCGGCCGGCTGGACAAGCGCGCTCGGCTACGCGGTCGCGGTGCTGCTCGGTGGCTACGTCGCCCTCTGCATGAACTTCCTCGTCGGCGTCACCGGCTTCTGGACGCTGGACATCAGCTGGGCCAACCGCTTCTTCCTGGCGCTCAACTACTCCCTCGCCGGCGTGATGCTGCCGGTCGAGCTGTTCCCGGGCGTCCTCGGGAGAGTCGCGCCTTACCTGCCGCTCGCAGCCCAGTGCTACTACCCGACCGAGATCTACCTCGGGTTGCGCGGCTGGGATTCGCTTCTGATCATGCTGGCATGGGCGGTCGCGCTGACGGCAGTCTGCCTGATCACCGCGGCGCGCGGCCGGCGCCGGCTGGAGGTGCAGGGAGGGTGAAGGAGTTCTTCCGCGCCTACCGCATTTTGGCCGTGACCAGCATCAAGTCGGCCCTCCAGTACCGGTTCAGCTTCATCGCCAATATCCTTGGGCTGGGAGCGCTGGCGGTCGTCGACTTCCTCCTGATCGCCGCGATCATCCTCCGATTCAAGACCATCGGCGGCTGGGATCCCTGGGAAGTCGCCGTTCTCTACGGTATGAGTTCGTCCGCGCTCGGCCTGTTCCGCGTCGTCGGGTCGGAAATCCACGAGTTCGACAACTACCTGGTCGCCGGCGAGTTCGACGCCCTGCTGACCCGCCCCTGGGATCCGCTGTTCGTTCTCCTCACCCGCAAGATCGACATCAACCGCCTCGGCGCCCCGCTGCAGGGCATCATCATCACCGGCATCGGAGTCGCGCATCTGGTCGCGACCGGCGAGCTGACGCCCTTGGCCGCAGCGCTCATCCCGCTGTTCGTCATCAACGGCTTCCTCATCTACACCGGCATCTCCGTCGCCACTGCCACGCTCGGCTTCTGGACGACGCGCATCGATGACCTCCAGCCGGTGACAATCTACGCGCCGTCCAACGCGGCGATGTACCCGCTGACGATCTTCCCGGGCTGGCTGCGCGGTATCCTGACGTCGCTGCTGCCCGTCGCCCTGACGAACTACGTGCCGCTCCTCTACCTGCTGGGCAAGGGCGCCTCCTGGATTGTCCTGCCGGGCTCGCTGATCGCGACCTGGCTGTTCCTCTGGCTTGTCCGGCGCTTCTGGCTGGTCGGGCTGCGGCACTACAACAGCACTGGATCGTGAGGGGAGGGGAGAGGCGATGATCGAGGCGAAGGGACTGACGAAGGAATTCTTCATCGCACAGCGGCGGAGCGGCCTGCTCGGCGCGCTGCGCGGGCTCGTCAGCAACAACGGCCGGCGGATCACGGCGGTCGACGACATCGACATGACCATAGACGATGGCGAGTTCGTGGCCTACCTCGGTCCGAACGGGGCCGGCAAATCGACCACGATCAAGATGTTGACCGGCATTCTCCACCCGACCCGCGGACAGGTGCGGGTGGCCGGGCTCTCGCCGACCGACCGGCGGGCCGAGGTGGCGCGGCGGATCGGCGTCGTCTTCGGCCAGCGGACGCAGCTCTGGTGGGACCTGCCGGTGGCGGACTCGTACGACATCCTCCGCCATATGTACCGGATTCCGGCTGACAGTTTCCGGCGGCGCCTGGCCGAGCTGAGCGAGTTGCTCGAACTTGCCCCGTTCGTCGACACACCGGTCCGCAATCTGTCGCTCGGCCAGCGGATGCGCGCCGACCTCGCCGGGGCGCTGCTCCACGAGCCACCCGTGCTGTTCCTCGACGAACCGACAATCGGCCTCGACATCCAGGCCAAGGAGCGCATCCGCAGCTTCCTCAGCGCCATCAACGCGGCCGGGACGACGATCCTGATGACGACCCACGACCTCGGCGACATCGAACGCCTCTGCCGGCGCATCATCCTCATCAACCACGGGCGCATCCGCTATGATGGCACGCTGGCCGAGCTGCGGCGGGAAATGGGGTTGCCGACCGTCCTCGAGGCCGAGTTTGCCGCCCCGACGACCATCGCCGCGGCCGGACTGCTCGCCGGCCGGGCGACCCTCGCCCAGACCGGCCCGACCACCGTCGTGGCCAGATTCGACCGCAACGTCCTGCCCGCCGGCGCTGTCATCAGCGAACTGAGCGCCCTCGGGGAGATCAAGGATGTCCACATCAGCGAGCCGGCGATCGAAGAAGTGATTAAGCGGCTGTATGGTTGATGCCCGCCGGAGCAGCCGCGGTGTGTGAGGGAGCAAGTGTGTCCGTTGGGGCAGTGAAACCTGCGTTTTTCGGCTGAGGCCGCGGTGCCGGGTTTCGCGGCCGAGGCCGCGGTGCCCCCGGTTCCCCGGTTTTGGTTCCTCGGTTACTTTTCGTACATCTGACTGGGGCGTGGGCTGACCGATTTCGCACCGAGCGAGGTAATTTTGAGCCTTATGTTCACTCCACGCCGATTTTCTGTCTACTACGTCCCGCCTCGGTTACTTTTTGGACACTTGACGGGGGCGTGGGGTGACCGATTTCGCACCGAGGACCGGAGTCACTCTGTTCTCGCCGAAGCAGTGACCGATTTCGCATCGAGGACCGAAGCCTCAATGTTCCCACCGAATCGCAGACAAGGGCCCGGAAGCGCCCGCCGCCGGGCAGAAAGGAAAACATCGACCACAATGGAGCGGACGGCCATTGGCCGGCCGCTCCTTGCGCTCAGGCAGTTGACATCCCGCCTCCGTTCGACTACGATAGAACACAGAGATACTGTTCGATGAACGTAGAACAAACGGGAGTAGAGCACAATGCCATACATCGTTGAGGTCGACTGGGCGCCGATCTATGAGCTCACAACCAGCCTTGACACATACGCCGCGTTCCGGCGCATGGCCAAGACGCTCGAACTGCCGGCCGACTGGTCAGAGGCGATCCGCGCGCGCGGTGGCGAGCGGCTCGCCAGAGCCCTGAGTGACGGTGACCTGTCGCTTGGCGGCGCCGAGCTGCTGGTGTGGCAGTGCCCCGGCGAGCGCACCACCGAGGCCGTCCTGGCGTGGATCGAGGGGCTGTCGCTGGACGAACTGACAGACCGCCTGCTGCGCTACACTCCCGACGAGTGGCGGCGACAGCTCCGCAACCTTGGCGAACTGCGGGAGCGCTGGCTTCGGGCGGTCAGGCTCTGGGACGAAATCTACTTCCGCTCGCTCGACCCGGAGATCTGCCGCGGCCTGGCCGCAGACGCCGCCGAGAAGCGCAAGCTGATCAAGCAGCTCGCGCCAGAGGACCTGATCGAGCTGGCCACGGCCGGCGTCCGCTTCGACCCGACGGCTGAGCAGCAACGGGTCGTCCTCGTGCCTCAGTTCCACATGCGCCCCTGGAACACATATCAGCCCTACCGCGACATCATCTTCTACCACTACCCGGTCGACGCGCTGCTGCCGGCGCCGGGCGAGGTGCCGCCGGCCGTGGCCCGGCTGGTCCGCGCCCTGGCTGACACCAACCGGCTGCAGATCCTTCGCTACCTGGCCGCCGGCACGCGGGGATTCAAGGATATCGTCCAATTCACCGGTCTCGCCAAGAGCACCGTCCATCACCACATGGTCGCGTTGCGCGCCGCCGGGCTGGTCCGCGTTCACCCTCGGAGCGCCACGATCGACCATTACAGCCTCCGGCCGGATGCTCTCGACCGTCTCGGCTCGCGACTCGTCAGCTTCATCAAGGGGGACTGAGCCATGGCGTACGTGCCGCCGAAGAACGGTTTCCGCACGTTCCTCATCGTCCTTGTCACGCAGTCCGTGTCCGTCCTGGGCAGCGCGCTCACCTTCTTCGTCACAAATGTCTGGGTCGCGCAGGTCCTGTACGGCCGGCCCGAGCAGAAGGCACAATTGGCCATGGCCGTGTCGGTACTCGGGCTGGCGTTCGCGCTGCCGACCATCCTTCTCGCGCCGCTGGCCGGCGCGTTCGCCGACCGTCACGACCGTAAGCGGATCATGTTCGCCATGGACATCGGCAGCGGTTTGCTGAGCGTCGTCTTGGCCGTCTTGTTCCTGACCAACAGCCTCGATTTTCCCACGCTCGTCGCTCTGATGGTCCTGTTCGCAGCGTTCGGCCAGTTCCACAACGCGGCGTTCGATGCGTCGCAGGCGATGCTGGTGCCCGAGCACCTGCTGGCGCGGGCCAACGGCATGATGCAGACGCTGTTCGGTCTGACCAACGTCATCGCGCCGACCGTCGCCGCGTCGATCATGCTGCTCCCGGGTGTGCTGCAGCGCGCCGGCAGCGCCGGCATCATCGCGCGGGCGATCGCCGGTCTCAGCAGCGGCGCGCCGGTGGCGATCATCCTCGATGCCATCTCGTTCTTCATTGCGGCCGCGGTCCTGCCGTTCCTTCACATTCCCTCGCCGCAGCGGCATGACCTGACGACCGAGGGCGGGCCGAAGAAGAGTATCTGGGCCGACGTCCGCGAGGGTGCGGTGTACATCTGGCGCCGTCGCCCCTTGCTCTGGCTGCTGGCGACGTTCACGGTCATCAATTTCTGCAGCGGCCCGGTGCAGGTCTTCCTCACGCTGATGCTCAAGTTCAACCTGGCGGCCGACTGGGCGCGCCGCGGCCTCACCTTCGAGGCGGCGATGGCGGTCTTCTCGACGGTGATCAGCGTCGGCGGCATCGCCGGCGGCCTCCTGATCAGCACCTGGGGCGGCCTCAAGAACAAGCGCGTCTATGGCGTACTGGTCCCGCAAGTTCTATCGGGACTGGCCCAGATCGCCTTCGGCCTGTCGCCGCTGTTCATGGTCTCCGCCGCGCTGCTCAGCGTCATCATCGGTCTCGTGCCGGTGATGAACGCGCATTCCCAGACCATCTGGCAGACCCAGGTGCCGCGCGAACTCCAGGGTCGTGTGTTCGCCGTGCGACGAGTAATCGCCCAGTGCTCCTGGCCTCTCAGCACCGCAGTGGCGGGCTGGGCGGGCGCGCGCTACAACCCCGGCGGCGTGCTGGCCGTGCTCGGTGTCATCACCGCCGCCTGGAGTCTCAGCCAGCTGTTCAACCGCACCTTGCTGCGCGTCGAGGACAAGGCGTGGCTCGACGGCATGGCGGCGCAGGCGCAGGCGCAGGAGAGCGCCGTGGCGCAGTAGAGCTGGCGCAGTAGCGAATCTGAAGAGCAGGCTTGGAAGGCGGGCGTCGGCCCGCCTTCTGCTTGCTCCGGGCACCGGCTTTGGCGGTGCGACGCGGGGAAGGGTATTGCCGGACGGGGTGGAAATTCTCCGCAGAGGGGGCTCCGCCCACCAGTGATTGGCCGGGAGGTGGCGCGATGGTTGGCGCAGTCGGCGTCGATCTCTGCAAGGTGATTCGCATCGAGGAGGCGCTCGCCCGGTTCGGGCCGCGTTTCCTCAAACGCTGCTTCACGCCGTCTGAGCGGGCCTACTGCGGCGCCGATGCCGTGCGGCTGGCGGCCCGCTTCGCGGCCAAGGAAGCCGTCAGCAAGGCTCTTGGCACCGGCCTGCGCGGGCTGTCGTGGCAGGACATCGAGATCGAGAACGACGCTGCCGGCCGGCCGTCGGTCCGGCTGCACGGCCCGGCGGCTGACCGCGCCGCCGGTCAGGGCATCGTGCGGCTTGAGATCAGCCTGTCGCACGATGGCGACTACGCCATCGCATTCGTCGTCGCCGTCAGGGAGGGTAGCCGATGAGACTGATCACCGCTGCCGAGATGAAAGTCATCGACCGTCAGGCGACCCGTCGCTACGGGCTGCCCGAGATCGTGCTGATGGAGAACGCCGGCCTGCGCGTGGTCGAGGCGGTGAGCGAGCGGTACGGCGCGCCGGCCGGTCTGGCGGTGCTGGTCATTTGCGGCAAGGGCAACAACGGCGGCGACGGACTGGTCGCGGCGCGGCACCTGGCGAACGCCGGCGCGCGCGTGCGCGTCTATCTGGTGGCTGACCCGGCTGCCCTGGCCAAGTCGACCGCCATCAACTACAAGATTTTCCGCGAGTGCGGCGGCAGCGTCGCGGTCATCCCGGATGACGCCGACTGGCGCGACCGGCTCGCCGGCGACCTCGAGCTGGCGGATGTCGTCATCGACGCGCTGCTCGGCACCGGTATCAGCGGCTTCGTCCAGGGCGTCCAGGCTGATGTCATCGAAGCTGTCAACGCGGCCGGCCGGCCGGTGGTCGCCGTCGACCTGCCGAGTGGCGTCAACGCCGACACCGGCGCCGTCTGCGGCGTCGCCACGCGCGCTGAGCTGACGGTCACGTTCGGCGCTCCCAAGCCGGGTCTGATCCTCCACCCCGGCGCGGAGCTCGCCGGCGAGCTGATCATTGCCGATATCTCGCTGCCCGCTGACTTGCTCGCGCCGATTCCCGGCGGGCTTGAATTGCTGACGATCGACGAGGCCGCCGATCTCCTGCCGCGGCGGGCGCCGACGGCGCACAAGGGCGACGCCGGCCGGCTGGCGGTGATCGCCGGGTCGCGCGGTTTCACCGGCGCTGCAGCGTTGGCGGCGCAGGCGGCCGTGCGGACCGGCGCCGGGCTGGTCACGGTGCTGGCGCCGGCGGCTGCGCAGGCAGTGCTGGCGGTGAAACTGACCGAGGCGATGACCGTGGCCGCCCCCGAGACCGCCGCCGGGCAGCTCGCCGAGCAGGCGGCCCCGGACGTGCTGCACCTCGCTGCCCGGGCAAACGCCGTCGCCATCGGCCCCGGATTGGGCACTGGCGGCGGCGTTGAAACGGCGCTCCGACTGCTGCTCAGTCAGACCGGCGCACCGCTGGTCATCGATGCCGATGGACTCAACGTTCTCGCTGAGGCGGCGGAGGGAACGACCGCTCTTCTGGCAGCCGCCCTGCGCCCGATCGTGCTGACGCCGCATCCCGGGGAGATGGCGCGCCTGACGGGCCTGACGATCGGCCAGGTCGAAGCCGACCGGATCGGCGTCGCCCGCCGGCTGGCCGGCGAGGCGAAGTGCACCGTCGTCCTCAAGGGTGCGCCGACCGTTGTCGCGGCCGCCGACGGCAGAGCCTGGCTGAACTCGACCGGCAACCCCGGCATGGCCAGTGGTGGCATGGGTGATGCGCTGACCGGCGCCATTGCGGCGCTCATCGCCCAGGGGCTGGCGCCGCTAGACGCCGCCCTGGCTGGCGTGCTCCTGCACGGACTAGCAGCCGACATCGCGGCTGAGCAAATCGGCGCTATTGGCTTCACCGCGGGCGATGTCGTCGAGCGTCTGCCCCAGGCGCGGCAACGGGCGCTTGCTGCTGCGACCGGCGAGTGAGACAATGGAAGGCGGCTGCCAGCGCTGCGTCGCTCATATGCCCTGACTGCGGCGAATACATTTACTGACCGGCGGTGTTGACAATGACGGGATCCCTGCGTAGACTCGCGGCCTGCACACTTCTTCTGGCTCTCGCCCTGACCGGCGCCGCCTGCGGCGACCGGGCAGAGGCCCTGCGCGAGCGGGCTGCGCGGACCTACGCCGATCTCATCGAATATGAGGTCGTGACCGAGGTCATCAGCGGCGGCGCCCGGGGCGATGCCGTGACCCTGCGGCAATCGATGCGCAAGCCGGATTCCTACCGGCTCGATGCGCTGGCGCCGGATGACATCCGCGGCCAGACGACGATCCGCAACGGGCGGGCGCTCTGGTATTACGACTCGCACGCCGGCGAACTGGTCATCAGCGGCCTCGGCAGCGCCGATTTCGACAGCAACGAGCGCGTCGTCCTGGCCGGCATCATGGCTGCCTTCACGACCGCCGACGGGATCCGCTACGTGAGGCAGGAGAACAGTGACGGCGGCAGCGTCGCCGTCGTCGAGTACCCGGACCCGGCGCCGGGCCAGGAGGGGAATCTGGTCAGGCTCTGGGCGGACGTGCGCACCGGCGTTCCACAGCGCGTCGAGTACGTCTACAGCGACGGCTCGGTCACTCAGACCGTGGTGTTCCGGGACTTCGTCGCGAATCCGGGCCTGCCGGCCGACCGTTTCAACTTCGCCATCCCGCCCGGGACCAGCATCATCAATGATGATACGGCCGTGCGAAGCGTCAGCCTCGAGGAGGCGCGCCGGGCAGTCGACTTTCAGATTCTCCTGCCGACCCCGGTGCCGGACGGGTACAGACTCTCCGACGTCAGCATCGGCGGGTCGGGCGACGGCGCCTTCATCACCCTGTCGTACACCGCCGGCGAGCGCCTGATGCAGCTGTATGAATCGAAGTACACCGGCGGCAGCGGCATGAGCTTTCCCGGCGCCACGCGGCAGGTCGTCGGCGACGTCGAGTACGCCGTCGACGCGGCCGATGGCTTCGCCACCATCAGCTGGGCCCGCGACGGCGTCAGCCTGTCCCTGACCGCTGACACGTCGCTGGAAGAGCTTTTCAGCATTGCCGAATCGCTGAAATAGTTGCATGGTCTCGGCGAACCGTGCGACAATATTGCTTGAGCGTATAGCAGCGAGTATATCAGGAGGTGGCGCCGTGGGCGACTTGAGGCGGATCATGATCAGCCTCCCGCACAGTCTGCTGGAAGAAGTGGACGGGATGGTCGCGCTCGAGCACACCAACCGCAGCGAGTTGATCCGTCAGGCGATGCGCCAGTATATCAGCGCCAGGCGGCGGCGCGAGCTGCGTGACCAGATGAAGCAAGGGTACATCGACATGGCGGCGCTCAACCTCGCTCTCGCCGAGGAGGGCTTCGCCTGCGAGCAGGAGTCGCAACTGCTGCAGGGCAGGAGATGACGCGGCCGGGCGGGTTCATCCGCCGCGGCGACGTCTTCTATGCCGATCTGTCGCCGGTCGTCGGATCGGAGCAGGGCGGCGTCAGGCCTGTCCTCATCGTCCAGAACGACATCGGCAATCGCTACAGCCCGACGGTGATCATCGCGGCGGTCACGTCGCAGATCGACAAGGCGCGCCTGCCGACGCACGTCGAGCTGTCAGCCGGTGAATGCGGCCTCGAGCGGAACTCGGTCGTGCTGCTCGAGCAGGTCAGGACGATCGACAAGCGGCGCCTGCGCGAGCGCATCGCCCGGCTCGACGAGGCGATGATGGAGCGCGTCGATCTGGCCCTGGCAATAAGTCTCGGATTGCGGGAGATCTAGCACTGTCGTGGCGGTCTCCCGCTTTGTTTTGTGTCACGAGATTTTAGGGCTGGGAGAGGATTTTTCCGGCCCCGTTAGAATATCTACCTGGACTGGAGGGATGCCTATGCAACTGGCGAGATTGCCGCGCGTGCGCCTGGCGGCGCTGCCGACGCCCCTCGAGGAAATGCCTCGCCTGCGCAGCGCGCTTGGCGGCGGGCCGCGGTTGTTCATCAAGCGCGATGACAACACCGGGCTCGCGCTGGGCGGCAACAAAGCCCGCAAGTTGGAGTTCCTGTTCGCCGATGCGCTTGCTCAGGGGGCCGACACCGTCATCACCACCGGCGGGCCGCAGTCGAACCACGCCAGAATGACAGCGGCCGCTGCGGCCAAGCTTGGCCTGGCCAGCGTGCTGGTGCTCACCGGCGAGCGGCCGGCGGAGATGAACGGCAATCTCCTCATCGATGCACTTGTCGGCGCTGACATCCGCTTCACCGGCTCCGATGACGACGCCGTGGCGGCCCGCGCCATGGAACAGGTCGCGGCCGAGCTGCGCGCCGCTGGCAAGCGACCGTATGTCGTCCCGCTGGGCGGCTCGAATCAGCTCGGCACGCTCGGATATGTCGCCGGCGTCCGCGAGCTGATCGCGCAGGCAGAGGAAGCAGGCATCGCCTTCGATCGCATCTACGTCACATCCGGTTCCGCCGGCACGCACGGCGGCGTCATCCTCGGCAACCGTCTCTACAGCTATGGTGCGCGTGTCACCGGCATCAGCGTCAGCCGTCCGCGCGCGCTCGCCGAGGACCTGGTCCGCCGCGTCGCGCAGGCCTGCATTGACAAGTACGAACTGCCCGTAACACTGAGCGAGTCCGACGTCGAAGTCGACGACCGCTTCGTCGGCCCCGGCTACGCCAAGATCACCGACGGCGGCAAGGAGGCCATCTCGCTGCTCGCCAGGAATGAAGGGATCATCGCCGATCCCGTGTACACCGGCAAGGCGCTCGCCGGCATGATCGACCACATCCGCAGCGGTCGCATCGGCCGCGACGAGACGGTGCTGTTCTGGCACACCGGCGGCGCCCCGGCGCTGTTCGTGTACAGTGAGGATTTCCGCTGAGCCGCGCCGGCGGCAATTTGAGAGAGCTGCCCGGGGCGAGACCGAACCGGGAGCCAGGGAGGAGAACCAGGAATGAGACCTATCATTGGCATCACTCCGTCCTACGACCTCGAGAAGACAGTCGTCTCAGCCAACTATGACTACGTTCACTCGGTCGAACTGGCGGGCGGCCTGCCGCTGATCCTGCCGATCACCAGCGACATCGAGGTCCTGAAAGAGATTGCACAGCGCGTCGACGGCCTGCTCTTCACCGGCGGCCCCGATCTTGATCCGCTGCTGTTCGATGAGGAGCCGTTGCCCGGCCAGGGCAGCATCAACCCGCCCCGCGACTTCGTCGACATCGAGCTGATGCGCATCGCCCTCGCCAAGGACCTGCCCATCCTCGGCATCTGCCGCGGCGTCCAGGTGCTGGCGGTCGCCGCCGGCGGCTCGCTCTATCAGGACATCCCGAGCCAGGTCAAGGGCACGCTGAAGCACGCGCAAGCGGCGCCGCGCTCCTACGCGACCCATTCGGTCACCGTCAAGCCGGGGACGAAGCTCGCCTGCATCATGGAGCGCGCCTCGTTCCGCGTCAACACGTTCCACCACCAGGCAGTCAAGGACGTTCCCCATGGCTTCATCGTCTCGGCCGAGGCCGACGACGGCATCGTCGAGTGCATCGAGTCGGCGACGCACCGGTTCGCGCTCGGCACCCAGTTCCATCCCGAGTGCTTCTGGGAAGCGCGCACGTTCCTGCCGATCTTCCAGGCGCTCGTCCGCTCGGCGGCGGGTTCCGACAAGTAGACCGGCCGCCCGGCCCGACACCCGGCCGGGCACCGACAAATCAGGAGTGACGATTCGCATGTCCGACGACGACAATAACGGCAACAACCGCAAGCGCAACGCCTGCCGGCCTCGCCCGCGCGATGCCGGCATCGTCTTTGGCGTCTTGCCGACCGGCGCCCACAACGCGATCACCGATGTCGAAGGCGTCGCCGTGGGTCACGTCACCGTCTCCCACGGCGAGGGCAAGCTGGTGCCCGGCAAGGGCCCGGCCAGGACCGGCGTGACCGCGATCCTGCCCCACCGCGGGAATCTCTTCCGCCAGCCGGTGGCGGCTGCCTACCACGTCATGAACGGGTTCGGCAAGACGATCGGCCTGCCGCAGGTCGGCGAACTCGGCACGATCGAGACGCCGATCCTGCTGACCAACACGCTCAACGTAGGCCTCGTCGCCGACGGGCTGGTCGAGTACATGATCCGCACCAACCCCGACATCGGCATCACCGCCGGCAGCGTCAACCCGCTCGTCGGCGAGTGCAACGACGGCTGGCTGAACGACATCCAGGGCCGCCATGTGAAACCCGAGCACGCCATCGAGGCGATCACCCGGGCGACCGGCGGACCGGTCGCCGAGGGCGCGGTCGGAGCCGGGACAGGCATGTCCTGCTTCGAGTTCAAGGGCGGCATCGGCACCGCGTCGCGCGTCGTCGAGCACCATGACGGCCGGTTCACGGTCGGCTGTCTGGTCCTCAGCAACTTCGGCGGCAAGCAGGAGCTGACCATCGTCGGCGTTCCGGTGGGCCGCGAGCTGGCCGCGCGGCCTGAGCACCGGCCCGAGGACGGGTCGATCATCATCGTTCTGGCGACCGACGCTCCGCTCACCGACCGACAACTCGGCCGAATCGCCCGCCGGGCCCCGTTCGGGCTCGCCCGGACAGGCTCGACCTGCGGTCACGGCAGCGGCGACTTCGCCATCGCCTTCGCGACCACCGAAGCCGGCGGCCAGGGACTGCCGGGCGGCGCGCGCCGGGTCATGGACTCGTCACCGGCGCTCGGTCTGCTGTTCAAAGCAGCCATCGAGGCTACCGAGGAAGCAATCATCAACTCACTGTTCGCGGCGGAGACAACGGTCGGCCGCGACGGGCATGTCCGCGAGGCGCTGCCCGTCGACGAGACGCTGGCCATTCTTCGCCGCTATGGGCGTTTGTAGGCGCCACCGCGCGACCAGACACACCTAGCTTCCGGGAGGGAACCAAGTTGTCAGAGACACTGGTACACGTGACCCGCGGTGATCTTGTCGAGTGCATCCACAACGGCGACGTCGCGGTCGTCGACGAGACCGGCAAGCTGCTCTACTCGCTCGGCGATCCCGAGCGCGTCAGCTATCTCCGCTCGTCGGCCAAGCCGGCGCAAGCGCTGCCGATCGTCGAGAGCGGCGCCATCGACCACTTCCGCATGAGCGACCGCGAGCTGGCCGTCATGTGCGCCTCGCACAACGCCGAGACGATCCACACCGAGACGGTGCTCGGCATCCTGCGCAAGATCGGCCTCAGCGAGGCCGCCCTGCAGTGCGGCGTCCATGCACCATACGATGCCGAGGCGAACGAGCAGCTCGTCCTGGCCGGCCGCAAGCCATCGTCCGTCCACTGCAACTGCTCCGGCAAGCATTCCGGCATGCTGACGCTGGCACAGATGATGGGCTGGCCGGTCGAGGGCTACTTCAAGCCGGAGCATCCCGTGCAGCGGGCAGCCAAGGCCGCCGTCGCCAACATGGCCGACTATCCCGAGGACCGGATCGTCGTCGGCACCGACGGCTGCGGCGTGCCGGTATTCGGCATGCCCGTCCGCAACATGGCGGTCATCTTCGCGCAACTGGCCAAGCCGGACCGGCTGCCGGACAAGCGCCGCCAGGCCGTGCACCGCATCGTCAAGGCGATGACGACCGAGCCGCAGATGGTCGCCGGCCGCAACCGCCTCGACACTGACCTGATGAAGGCCTGCCGCGGCAAGATCGTCGCCAAGGGTGGCGCCGAGGGCGTCCTCTGCGTCGGCGTGGTCGGCGAGGGCATCGGCATCGCCATCAAGTGCGACGACGGCAGCGGCCGTCCGCATTCGGTGGTCATCACCTCGATCCTCAAGCAGCTCGGGTATCTCGACCCTGAGGCCGAGCGCGAGCTGGCGCAATGGGTGCGGCCGGAGGTGCGCAACCACCGCAACGAAGTCTGTGGCCGCATCGTCCCGGCGTTCGAGCTCAGGAAGCACTGAGCAGCCATAACAGACCGGAGAAACCGAGGAGGGACAGAGAAATGTTGAAGACCAACCGCGATCGTCTCGTCATGCTCTCAGTCCAGGGCGAGGTCTCGCATCCCGGCATGCGGGCGCCGTACCGCAACGGCTTCGACGGCGTCAACCGTCTCGTGCCCGGCACCGGCGGCATCACGTACAACGTCCGCGTCGGTGACAGCTGCTTCGGCCTCGCCGGCGACCATGTCGAGCCGGCCGTCTCGAGCAAGAACAAGGACGAAGTCGCCAACATGGCCTACAACTCGCTGGCGTGCATCGGCAACACCGCCACGGTCATCAGCGGCGATGCCAAGGGCGCGAAGGGCGTCGTCACCGGCAAGCACGGCGGCATCGAGCACGTCCTGATCGACTTCGCCCCCGACATCCTCGACAAGATGGCCATCGGCGACAAGATCCAGATCCGCGCGTTCGGACAGGGCCTTGAGCTGGCCGACTTCCCCGGCGTCACCTGCCAGAACATCGACCCCGACTTCCTCGACAAGATGGGCATCAAGGTCGTGCGCGGCAAGCTCGAAGTGCCCGTCGCCGCCATCGCGCCGGCTGTCTTCATGGGTTCCGGCCTCGGCGCCGCCACCGCCTACAGCGGCGACTACGACATCACGACAATGGACGCCGACGCGCTGCGCGAGGCCGGTCTCGACAAGCTCCGGTTCGGCGACATCGTCGCCATCCAGGACGCCTCGTCGAAGTACGGCCGCTTCTACCACCGCGGCTCGGTCATCATCGGCATCGTCGTCCACTCGAACTCGATGATCGCCGGCCATGGCCCGGGCGTCACGTCGCTCCTGACCGCCGATGCCGGCGAAGTCGTGCCGGTGATCCGCAAGAACGCGAACATCGCCGACATTCTGAAGCTGCGCTGACCCGTCGGCCTGCATCGCAACACGAAGGCCCCGCACGGCGGCGTCGCTGGGAAGTGCGCCAGCCTGCGACCGGGCACTAGGGCGATTATCGACTATACAAGAGCGGACGGCCAGCTACGGCCGTCCGCGCTGTTGTCTCATGTTGCTGCCGGCGCACCGCA
>JBLNDB010000096.1:0-93741 GCA_050261235.1 Chloroflexota bacterium | reverse complement strand
GGGCTTCGGTGGGCACCTTGGGCGGGGCGCCGCCGCCGCGGGGGCGGGGGGCGTCGTGGAGCGCACCGGGGCTCTCCGCCGCGAAACGCGGGCCGACCCCGCGCGGCCGGCCGGCCGCGGGGCCGGCTTTGTCCATGCCGATGATGCCGTCCATGATCGACAACTGCGGCTTGACCATCTCGGCGATGTCAACCAGGATGCCGGCGAAGTCGTCGACCGCCGGCATCCGCACGTGGTACTCGGCCTTGCGCAGCCCGGGGATGACGCCGAACAGCACCTTGACGGCGCCGGTGAACGTCGTCAGCCCGTGCGTCTTGAGCTTTGACACGGGGATGATGACGTCGGCCACGGTAATCGGTTTGATGACGGGGAAGCTCTTTGCAAGCTGACCAGCCGGGTGTGGCTGGATGACCTCAGTCGTGTCGTAGTTGAGCTCGGCGCCGGTCCGCTCGGCGACGGCGTCGAGACCCGTGGCATCGTAGAGCGCCCGCAACGCCGACTCAGTGTATGAACCGCCGGGGCTGTCGCCGATCAGCACGCGGCCGCCGGCTGCCTGCACCAGCCTGGTCACCGCCTCGATGACGGCCGGATGGGTCGTGACTGCGTCTTCCGGCCGGTGCTTGCCCAGCAGGTTAGCCTTGAGCAGCACCCGTTGGCCCGGGCGGACGAACCGCTCGATGCCGCCGAGCAGGTCAACCGCCTCGCGCAGCGCTGCGTCGACAACATCCTGGTCGTATGTGGAACAGCGAGTGACGGCTACTGGAATCCTTGACTTGCCCATGGAGCCGAAGCGTACCTCCCTGTGCGTTGCTCGGTTGCCCGTCTAGATCCTCGCCAGCGCCTGCTCGAGATCGGCGATGATGTCCTCGACGTCCTCGACGCCGCACGACAGGCGGACCAGACCGTCGCTGATGCCGGCCTTCAGGCGCTCCTCCGGCGGCACCGGCGAGTGGGTCATCGATGCCGGGTGCTGGATCAGGGTGTCGACATCACCGAGGCTGACAGCCAACTGGCAGAGCCTGACGCTGTTCATCACCGTCTTGCCGGCTTCCAGGCCTCCCTTGAGTTCGAACGCGATCATCCCGCCGAAGCCCGACATCTGACGCTTTGCCAGCTCGTGCTGGGGATGCGACGGCAGGCCGGGGTAGTAGACGCGCTCGACCTTGGGATGCTTCTCCAGCCACGGCGCGATTTTCATCGCATTGTCAGTGCAGCGTTCGGCGCGCAGGACAAGCGTCTTGAGACCCCGCAGCAGCAACCAAGCATCGAACGGGCTGATCACGCCGCCGATGTCCTTCAGCGTCGTCATACGGACGGCATCGACGTACTCCTTCTTGCCGACGATGATGCCGGCGATGACGTCGCCATGGCCGCCGATGTACTTGGTGGCGCTGTGGATGACGACGTCGCAGCCGAGTTCCAGCGGCCGCTGGTAGTACGGCGACATGAACGTGTTGTCGACCACGACCTGTGCTCCGCCGCGGTGGGCGATATCGGCCACCGCCCTGAGGTCGACCAGCTTCAGGTTCGGGTTGCAGGGCGATTCGACGTACACGACTTTCGTATTCGGCCGCAGCGCGGCGGCCACGTTGGCTGGATCGGAAGCATCGACGAACGTCGTCTCGACGCCGAACTTCGGCAGCATATGGCTCATGAACGCGTGAGTGCAGCCGTAGACGGTCTCATCCGAGATGACATGATCACCGGCCTGAACCAGGGCGAGCACGGCAGCCGACACCGCCGCCATCCCCGAAGCCAGAGCCAATGCCGCCTCGCCGTTCTCGAGCACGGCCATTTTCTCCTCCAACGCAGCCTGCGTCGGGTTGCCGAGGCGCGTGTAGATGTACCCCGCCTGCTCGCCGGCAAAGCGGGCGGCGCCGACATCGACATTCGGGAAGACGAACGTCGATGTCTGGTAGATCGGCGTGCTGAGGGCACCGGTCAGGGGATCGGCCTGCTGCCCAGCGTGGACGGACTTGGTCGAGAAGCCAGCCTTGCGGATATCTTCCATATTCGCTCTGGACCTCCTTGGCATCTGCTCCGCGGGTGCTGTCTGCTTGCACCCCAGGAGTGTAGCAAGAACCAGGCCAACCGCGGCGTGGCCGGCGAACCGTTGGCGCAGCTAGTGTTCCCAGAAATCAACAGCCTCCGCCGTGGAAACAAACACTTCCACAGCGGAGTCTGGCCGTTCCGTCGGAACGTCAGATTTCCACTCCTGCCAGTCAGTCGCGACGCCCCTTCAGCCCGTACTTGCGCATCTTCTTGAGCACAGTGGTGTGCGAGACGCCGAGAGCTTTCGCGGCGGCGCGCGCCGATCCGCAGCGAGTCAAGGCTGCTGCCAGCACCTGCGCCTCAGCCGCAGCGGTCGCAGCCGCCAGCGAGCCGTCGCCGTCCGGCGGCGCAACGACATCGCGCGGCGATGCGACGTGACCGACGCTCCCGGCCGGCGTCAGCGGCGGTTGCCGCGGACCGAGGACGATGTGCTCCGGCCCGATCTCGCCGGACTGGGCAAGGTTGATCGCCCGCTCGAGCACGTTGGCCAGTTCGCGGACGTTGCCGGGCCAGGCGTGAGCCTGCAACCGCTCGATTGCCGCCGCTCCGATGCCACTTACCGGGAGACCGGTGCGGCGGGTCAACTGGGCTATGAAGTGGCTGCAGAGGATGGGGATATCGGCCGGCCGCTCGCGCAGCGGTGGCAGATAGAGCGGGATGACGTTGAGCCGGTAGTACAGGTCGGCGCGGAAGCCGCCGGCGGCGACCAGCGACTCGAGATCGCGGCTGGTGGCGGCAATCACGCGGACGTTGACCGGAATCTCCTCGCGGCCACCGAGGCGCCTGACCCGGTTCTCCTGCAGCACGCGCAACAGCTTGGCCTGGAGGTGAGTCGGCAGTTCGCCGACTTCGTCGAGAAATACCGTGCCATCCTGCGCGAATTCGAACAGGCCTTGCTTGCCGCCGCGCTTGGCGCCGGTGAAGGCGCCGTCATCGTAGCCGAACAGTTCGCTTTCGAGCAGCGTGTCGGGCAGGGCGGCGCAGTTGATCGGCACGAACGGCTTGCTGCGCCGCGGGCTGGCGCTGTGGATGGCACGGGCGAACAGCTCTTTGCCGGTGCCGCTCTCGCCGCGGATGAGGACCGTCGAGCCGCCGCGGGCCACGGTCTTGGCAAGGTTGACAGCGTTGGCCAGAGCCGGACTGGCGCCGATGATATCGCTGAACGTGATCTCTGCCGGAGCGGTGAGTGAGTAGACGAGTTCGCGCACGTCGGCCATGTTCTTGATCGCGGCGACCGCGCCGACCGTCCGCCCGTCCTCATCCTTGATCGGCCGGCCGGAGGTCAGGTAGTGGCTGTCGCCGCGGCCGCGACTCAGTCTGATCTCGTGGTTGGCATAGCCGTTGCCGGTGCGCAGTGTCTCCAGCATGGGCACATCCGGTGACAGGATGTCGGCCACCGCCTGCCCGAGCGCTTCCGCTTCGCGGCAGTGGAGAATCTCGCAGGCAATCGGGTTGATGGTCGTGATCAGGCCGCGTTCGTCGACGGCGAGGATGCCCTCACTGACGGCATCCAGCACCGCCTGCAGGCGCTGCTCGCGCTCTTCGGACGGCAGGAGTTCGGTCGTCCTTACGGCGGAGAAACCCTCGACCTGCTGCAGGGCGGCCCGCAGCGAGGCCAGGTCGACCTCTCGCTCGTGCCGCAGCTTGAGCCAGATGCGCCCGGGCGAAACCTCCATGGCCGACATCGACAGCCCGCGATCGACAATGACCCGCAATATGTCATGGACCATGCCGACCCGATCCGCAGTCTCGACCAGCAGCCTGAGCTGTCCCGACACTCATCCCACCCCCGTGAAACAACGGCGCCCGCCAGATATGTTCTGGCGGGCGCGACATAATCCCTGCAGTCGCTGCAGCGTGTCGCCTACAGTGTGATGACGCGGGTGGCAGACTGGCAGGACTCGACAATCGCGTACATGTTCGTGACCTCGCCGACCACGAGTTGCTCCTTGAGTCCGTAGAAGTCGAGGCAGGTGCCGCATGAGGCGATCCGGCTGCCCCGCTCGGCCAGGCGGAGCAGGTGCTCCTTGACCGGCGTGGCGCCGGTGGTCAGGCGGACGCCGCCGTTGACGAACAGTATCTCCGCCGGCACGCGGTCAGCCTCGGCGAGGGCGTAGAGGAACGAGCCCATCAGCTTGGCGCCGAGCGTGTCATCGCCGCGGCCGAAGACGGATGATCCGATCAGGACGACGGTGCCGTCAACCGCCGCGCGCTCGCCGGTGACGTCCCCGGTAGCCGCGACGCCGGCAGCTCCTGGTGCGTCCGCCGCAGTGTGGTGATCCGCCTGAGCGGTGAGCGTTGCGGCGGTCAGGGTCAAGTAGTATGCGCCGTCGCGCGCCTCCTCCGCCACCGCATAGCCATGCGTCGTGGCGTAGCGGGAAACGTTGCCGCGCGCGGCTTCGTTGTCGACGATGACCAGGAGTCCCGTGACCCCCTCACTGGCAAGGGCGGCACGGGTGCGGAGGACCGGCTCGGGACAGGCCAGCCCGCGGCAATCAAGCGTCTTCATCTGCGTTTCACCTTCCGTTGTCGACTTTGATGCGACCAGTCCCGGACACGGCCCGGGCGACCTCGGCGGCAACCAGGCCCGCGGTCTGCAACTCGCGGCAGAGCGCCGCAGCTTCGGCCGCCGGCACCGCCAGCAGCAGCCCGCCGGATGTCTGCGGGTCGTAGAGAATGTCCCGCATCGCCTGTGGCAGGCCGGGCGCGAATGTCACGAGCGGTTCGAAGTGGGCCTGGTTCCGGTACAGCCCGGCCGGCAACAGACCGTCGCCGGCCAGCGCCTCTACATCAGGCAGCAGTGGCACGCGGTCGGCAGACAGCTCGACATCGACCCCGGACGCCTGCGCCAGCTCAGCGAGATGACCGAGCAGGCCGAAGCCGGTGATGTCAGTTGCCCCGTGAACTGAGCAGGCAGCCGCCAACTCCGCCGCCCGCCCGTTGAGCCCGGCCATCGAGGCAACGGCCGCGCGCTCGGCGTCGTCGGAAGCGAGGCCGGCGCTCATGGCCGTGGTGATGATGCCGGTGCCGAGCGGCTTGGTCAGGATGAGCGCATCGCCTGCGCGCGCGCCGGCATTGGTCCAGACCCGTTCCGGATGTACCAGCCCGGTCACTGACAGGCCGTACTTGACAGTGTCGTCCTCGACCGTATGGCCGCCGACGATCACCGCACCGGCTTCGGCGACCTTGTCGGCGCCGCCGCGGAGGATCTCCCCGGCAGCGGCGGGCGCGAGCGTGGCCGGGTTGAACGTCAGGAGGTTGAGCGCAGTCAGCGGTCGGCCGCCCATGGCGTAGACATCGCTGAGAGCATTGGCCGCGGCAATCTGACCGAACAGATAGGGGTCGGCGACGATTGGCGTGAAGAAATCGATCGTCTGCACCAGTGCGGTTTCCGCGTCAAGGCGGAAGACGCCGGCATCATCGGCTGTGTTGACACCGACAAGCAGGTCCGGATGAGTCTGCCGCGGCAGACCGCTGAGCGTCTGGGCCAGAACCTCCGGCCCGAGCTTGCTCGCTCAGCCACCGCCGGGCCTCAGGCAGCGACGGCTTGGCGCCAATGTGCCACCCCCTATCATCAAGTCTTATCGAGTCGATAAACCATGCTCCAGAGTCATTCTACCGCTTCTGTGAAGGCATGGCAAGAGCCGGGGCGTCGATCCCCGGCTCGCAACCATTGCCCTACCGACCGCTCGGTCGGTCCGAATCAGGAACAGTGTCGTCGTCGGCGCTGGATGTCAGCGACCCGGGCTCATGGCTGCTGATCCGACCGCCGCGCCGATCCATCTCGCGCTCGGCGAAGCCGACCATCTTGCGCACCATGTTGCCGCCGATCTTGCCGACCTCGCGAGTCGTCATGTTCTCCCAGCCGCGGCTCTCGATGTCGTCATCGAGGTGAAGCTCCTCAGCGACTTCCTGCTTGAGCGAGTTCAGTTCATCATCGGCGCGTGGCTCGACGTGCTTGCGATTGTTATCGCTCAATGCATTCACCTCCAGCTCCTAGCTTGCGCGCCTGCGTCGCCGCACATTCCGCACTGACCTGTAGTCTTGCTGGCCTCATGGCCATTTTGCTCATTTGCTGGATTGCGCGCTGAGCGCGCTCAAGACCTTGTCAATCAACGCTCGGCTCCGGTTGAGGTCAGTGTAGCCTCCCCGCGGACCGCGGCGTTTCAGGATGTGGCCGATGGCCTCGAGATGGTCGCCGATGATCAGCATCTCGAGTGGAGTCAGGTCGCTGCCGGCGTTGAGGCCGGGGCGCCGCCGGTTGCCGCTCAGGACGTCGACTCCCGGCACCGCCCCGACGCGGAGCCCGGCCAGGACCGCCTTCGCCTGCGCGAGTGGCGGGACGGCGAGAGCGCCGGGCCCAATCCGGAACACCGCCCTGGCGCTGATTCCGGCCGGGACGATCAACAGGCTGTTGACGCCAAGGTCCGGACGCCCCAGCAAGCGGTTGAGGAGCAGCCGGACGAGGGTCACCGTGCCGACGCGCGGCTTGCCGGCATAGACTGGGTTCTGATCGTTGAGCACGAGATCCGCCCCGCGTCGGAGGGCCGTCGCGAACCGGCGGAGCTGAGCCGGCGGGACGGCGAAGTCACCATCGAGCAGCAGCAGATCGTGCCCTGGCAGCGCTGCTGCGCCCAGCGCCCGACCGACATCATGACCGACGGGCTCGGCGTACTCGATGACCTCGGCGCCGGCCCGCCTGGCCTCAGCTGCCGTCTGATCGCGGCAGCCGTTGGCGATGACCACGACTCTGACCACGCCTGGCGTCCCGGCGGCGCTCGCAACGGCGCCAGCGATCGTTCGCTCCTCGTCGCGGGCGCTGATCAGGGCGGCCAGCGGCGCTCGCCTGCCTCTCGCCGCGGAACGACCGCCCGAACGCGCCGCCGGCAGCGTGGCCGGTCCTGGCAGTCCAAGCATCGGCCCTGCCTGACGGCCTGCGGTCAGGCCCAGCGCGTAGCCCAGTCGCAGCGCCGCCTCCACCTCGGCGGCTCGCTTCCTCGTTGTGTCCGACACCCCGCTCACCCCAATCCGCATCTGCTCACCCCATCAGTATGAGACATAAGATGCTAGTGAGACACCGTACGGATAGGAGTGAACACCGTGCCAGAGACGGATGTCCGGCCGATGATCGACGCCGATGTCCCATCCGTCAGGCGCATCTCGACCCGCAACCGGCCATCGGTCAACGAGCGCTACTCAACCCTCTGGAAGGCCGGCAAGTTCACTGGGATGTACGTTGTGACTGTGAACAGGAGGGTCGCCGGCTTCGGTTGCGTATCCTACCCAAGGCCCGCCCAGGCATGGCTGGAGGGCCTGATGGTGGATAAGCGGAAGCGGGGACTGGGCCTCGGGACTGTGCTCGCCGAGCGCCTGCTATCCCAGGCCGCGCAAGACGGAGCGCGCGTGGTGAGGCTCTCGACAGCAGTCGCAAATGCGCCGATGCTGCACATCTTCATCGATAAGGTGGGGTTCCGGCCAACCGGTCGCTGGCTGCGCGTCTTCGGCCTGCCGCCGACGGCATTCGCGGATTGGCCGTATCACCCGCCGGGGAAGACCTCCCCGGCCGAGGCCTGGCAGTTCGTCGCGGCAAGCCCGAGCTACCAGTCCTCGCCCCTGCTCTGGACGACTCCCGACGACTTCACTGTCCAGGGACAGCTGACCGAGCCGGAGTTGCGCAAGTTGATCAACGCCAAGAAGTACATCGCCATCCGGCGCGACGGGGCGTTGCGCGGGCTGATTCTCATCGGTCCGGTCCGGCAGCAGAACGCGCCGCCGGACAGCGTCAGGCTGCTCCACATCTCGGCCGCGAGCGACCTCGACTTCCGCGCCGGCCTCGCCCGCGCCGCCAGGCTCGCCGGCAAACGCGGCCAGACCCTCGCGTTCATGATTCCGGTCCCGTCGGATGCCGTCCGCCGTCAGTTGATCAGGCGCGCCAAGGCCAATCGGGCCTGCTGGACCGAACTCGTCATCCTCGAGAAATGGCTCCGCCAGTGAACGACGATGCTATACTACATCGGTTACAGCACGATCGCCGGCGGCTGGACGGGCGACTTCAACCGCGCCGTGACGGGCGAGCTTGACCGCTGGGCCGTCAGATACATGCAGTTGCCGCCCTACGACTGGGCGGTGGGCAGTCCGCCGCTCGCCTTCTATCGCAATTTCACCAGCTCGGAAGACGATGTCTGGCTTGTCGCCTGGGCGCAGAGTCCGGTCGTCGAGTTGATCCGCAACAAACCTGGCCGCAAGTACGGCTTCGCGGCCGGGCTGACGGCCATCCCGTTCGAGCCGGCTCGCCTCTGGGGCCACCTCCTGCACGAGCGGGAACGCCTGGGGTGCTATGACGGGATCTTCCTGCCCTCGGAATGGTCCGCCGCACAAGCGCGGAACCACTACCCGGAACTCGGCCGGCGTCTCATAGTGACGGGCTTTCCGGTCGACTTCGAGGCGCTCTTCCCCTACCGCTGGGAGCAGAAGATCGACCGCCTGGTCGTATTCAACCAGCGTTTTGCCACAGAGAAGCTGCCCGCGCTGGAGATCCAGCTGGCGCACCGTCTGATTGCCAGGGGCCACCGCGTCTGGCACCTGACCGAGCAACCGCCGGCGGCCATCGCGCGCCAGGGGCCGGAGATCGCCCGCTTGCTGGCAGCTGCGCACGACGCTGGCGTGCGCATCGTCTACAACCCGACCAAACACATCTACTACCGCCGCCTGGCGATGGCCCAGGCGGTCGTCACGACCTCGCTCGCCGATACACTGTCGGTGTCGCTCATCGAAGGCATCGCGCTCGGCGCGGCACCCGTCGCCCCGCGGGCGATGGTCTTCCCCGAGTACGTCCATGACGACAATCTCTACTCGCCATACGACCTTGACGAGATCGAGCGGCTCGCGATCGACCCGCCGCAGCGCCGCCACGACATCTATCGCTACTGCAAGCAACGCGTCGGGCAGCGGATGATCGCCGCGATCTACCCGGAGGTCGCCGGCGGAGGCATCTTCCAGAGCAACTGATGTCCCGTCAGAGACCACGCAGGCGGGGAAGCCGGACCGGCTTCCCCGCCTACTCGTTGCTGCATAATCTACGTCTTTGTGTCTTTCCGGGTCTTAAAATTTCGAAAATGAAACTTCTCCGTCAGTTATGACGTACAATGAAGTTGATTGAAGCTCAGGGAGGGAATTTCAGTGGAGATCGTCGTCAAGGTCATCGGTTGGGGTCTCCTGGCTGGTATCGTTGTCGTCGCCGCTTTCGGGCTGATGAAGTCGTCGTCCGACAAGAACTAAGCCATCGCGAACGAGGAAAGGCCTGCCGCAACGGCAGGCCTTTCTGCTTTCTCCGTCTGCTTTAATCTGGAACATTCGCGTCGGATTTGCGTCATTTGCTGCACGATTGCGTCAACATCACCGGCAGTCGGCCGCGCGGGACGAGTCTGCCGGCTATTACTGCCGCCGCGGCATGCATAGACGCCGGCCGGGTGTCGTATGTAGCCAGGACAGTGTCGGCAGCCAGTGCCTGCGCGTCGTATGGCGCCCGACAGGCGATCGCGACGGACGGGATGCCGCGCTCGCGGGCGATCGCGAGGAGCGCTGCGGCAGCGTCGGCCCGCTGCGGCATGGCGGTGAGGCCGCCGACGGCGATGATCAGCTGGTCGCAATCAGCCGCGAGGGCAAGGGCTTCCCGCAGCCCGGAACCGTCATCGCGCACGATGGCGTGGCGCAGGCCCGAGAAGAGCCCGCCGAGAGCCGCGGCCACCGCCGGCTCGCCGTCGCCAGACTCTGCCTGCGTGATGGCGGTCTCACCGACCGCTACGCAGACCGGGCGCAGCGGGCTGGCGGGCTGCCTGCGCCGGTCGCGGATCACCGTCACCGCCCGGGCGGCGATCAACTCGGCCAGGTCGCGCTGAGCCGCGAGTTCCCGATCCGTGAGCGGCGCGCGACGCGCCGCTGCGAACCGTCGCTTGGCTGTGAGAATGCGCTGCACCGACGCGGCGATTTGCTCCCGTGGGATGTCGCCGCACCGGGTCGCGGCGAGGATCGCCCGGTATGACTCGCGCTGACGCTCCGGCGTGTGCGACACCATGATCAGATCCGCGCCGGCCCGTACGGCGCGAACGGCCGCTTCGCCGCTGCCGAAGTGCCGCACGATGGCGCTCATCTCCATGCAGTCAGTGGCGATCAGGCCTGTGTACCCGAGTTCACCTCGCAACAGCCCGGTCAGGACAGGCCGGGACAGCGTCGCCGGCAGGCCATCGCCGGCGACGGCCGGGAACTCGATGTGCGCGGTCATGATTGCGCCCACGCCCGCCGCAATCGCCGCGCGAAAGGGAACCAGCTCGACCGACTCGAGCCGGGCGCGCGAGTGCCTGATCACGGGCAGCGCCAGGTGCGAGTCGGTCTCGGTATCGCCGTGCCCCGGGAAGTGCTTGGCCGTGGCCAGCACGCCGGCGCTCTGCGTCCCGTCGATGGCAGCGGTGACGAAGCGCGCGACCGCCGCGGGGTCTTCACCGAACGCACGGACGCCGATGACCGGGTTGTCGGGGTTGATGTTGACGTCTGCGACCGGTGCCAGATTCATGTTGGCGCCGACGGACGCGAGGAGCCGGGCGGTGGCAGCCGCCGCCGCCCGGGCCAACTCGGGATCGCCGGTGGCGCCGAGTGCCATCGCGCCGGGCATCGTCACTGCGCCGTGAGCCTCGGTCAACCGCGCAACGATGCCGCCTTCCTGGTCGACAGCGATCAGCAGCGGGATGCCGGCTGCCGACCCGGCTGCGCAAGCCTGCAGACCGTCGGTGAGAGCCCGCATCTGAGCGAGGCTGGCGCAGTTGCGGCCGAAGATGATCGCGCCGCCGAAGCCGAGATCGCGGAAGAACTCGTGGCACTCCGGCGTCACATCCTGACCGGGAATGCCGATCATCATCATCTGGGCGACCTGCTGTTCGAGCGTCAGTTCCGCCATTGCCAGCGGCATGCCGTTCACCTCGCGCTCGCCGGCGGCCAATCGTCGATTGCCGCCGCCACCAGGTTGTGGAACCGCGGCCGGAGACGGATGATGGCGTTGTTGTCACGCGTCGGGTGGACACGGTTGGTCAGCAGCACCGCGACCAACTCAAGCTCGGGATCGACCCAGAGGGACGTGCCGGTGAAGCCGGTGTGACCGTATGCCCGGTTGCTGAGCAGATCGCCGCCGGACGAGAACTCGCGGGTCTTCATCAGCCAGCCAAGCGCCCGCCGGTCGTTGAGGCCCGCTGTCTGCTCGCTGGTCGCCGCGGCGACGACCGCCGGCGACAGAATGCGACCTGCGCCAGGCAGCCCGGCGTCCGCGAGCGAGCCGCCGTTCAACCAGGCCTGTCCGTACAGCAGCAAATCCGCGGCAGTGGCGAACAGGCCGGCGTGGCCGGAGACACCGCCGACCAGCGCCGCGTTCTCGTCGTGGACTTCACCGCACTGGTAGACATCGCGCGCCGCCCGGTACTCGGTAGCGGCACACGCCGATTTGAGCTCCGGCGGCGGGCAGAAACGCGCGCCCTGCATGCCAAGGGGCGCAAAGACGCGGTCAGCGGCATAGCGATCGAGCGTCAGACCGGTGACCCGCCGCACCACTTCGCCGAGGATGATGAAATTGAGGTCGCTGTACACGACCTTGCTCCCCATCGGATAGTCGAGTCGCTCGCCGGCGATGGCGGCGATGACATCGTCGTAGTCGCGGCACGTGGCTGAGAAGTCGCGCCACCAGATCAGTCCGGAGGTGTGGCTGAGCGCGTGGCGGATGGTGATGTTGTCCTTGCCATTGGCAGCGAACTCGGGGATCACGCGCGCCACCGCGTCGTCGAGCCGGATCGCGCCCTCATCGATCAGCGTCAGCGTCGTCGGCAGGGTCGCGACGACCTTGGTCAGCGACGCGAGGTCGAACAGGGTGTCGCGGGTCATCGCCCGTCGCTCCGGGAACAGCGCGGCGGCTCCGAACGCCTCATGGAACACGCACTTGCCGCGCCTGGCGACGGCCGCGACAGCGCCCGGGATGTCGCCGCGCTGGCAGGCTCCGCGGAGCAGTTCGCTCACGCGCTGGAGCCGTTCGGGCGACAGGCCGGCCGAATCGGGCGAGACAGATGGGATGATGCTTTCAAGCATGCTTTCAGTCCGCATCGGGTTGCACCTCCGTTTGGTGAAATATGGTGGGCGCTGCGCGGGTCACCGGCTCAGCCGATGACGCTGCGCAGCCGGTCGCCGGCTTTGGCAAGGGCCGCCTCGGCCGCGGCGCGCCCGATTCCCAGCCGCAGCATGACGATGGCCGTCTTGGCGCTGTCCCCCGCCGCGACCAGGGCGTTCGCCGCAGCGTCGTGGCTGGTGCCGGCGACGGCGGCGACGATGTCGACGGCGCGCCGGCGGAGCTTGTCATTGGTGACCGCGACATCGACCATCAGATCGTCGTAGACGTGACCGAGGCGAGTCATCACGGCTGTCGAGATCATGTTCAGCACCAGCTTCTGGGCCGTGCCCGCCCTGAGGCGGGTCGACCCCCGCAACACCTCGTCACCGACAGCGACGGCGATGCGGATGTCCGCTGCCCGGTAGAGATCGCCGTCCGGACGACAGCCGAGCGCGACCGTCAACGCCCCCAGTTCGCGCGCCCGCGACAGTGCCGCGACCGTGAACGGCGTGGCGGCGCTGGCGGCGATGCCGACGACGGCATCGTCGCGGCTCACAGCCAGACCGTCAATTGCCGCCGCTCCGGCAGCGCGGTCATCCTCCGCGCCTTCGACAGCCTGCCACATCGCCGTTTCGCCGCCCGCGAGCACCGCTTGCACGAGGCTGTGCGGGACGCCGAACGTCGGCGGGCACTCGGCGGCATCAAGGGCTGCCAACCGCCCGCTGGTACCAGCGCCCACGTAGATCAGCCGCCCGCCGACCGACAGCCGGTGGGCTATCGCCTCCACCGCCCGTGATATGGCGGGCTTGGCTGCCGCCACGGCGTCCGGCACCGTGCGGTCGGCGTCGTTCAGCATCGTCAGAAGCTCATCCGTGGGCATCAGATCAAGGGCGATTCGACCTGTCGTCACGATGGATCAGCGCCTCCCTGCGAAGTTTACGGAATGAGCCCAAATACAACCAGGCGGAGGCTGGGCATACTGCTCTGGCGAGGCCCAGGCAGGAGGTCAAGCTAATGCCCGAACTCCCTGAGATGGTCAACTACGCTCGCCAACTCGGCGGCTTGTGCAACGGTCGCGAGATTGTCGGTTGCGCCGTCGAACGCCCGCGATCACTCAACTTGCCGGCTGACGAGTTCGCGCACGCAGTCACCGGCAACCGGATCACCGCCATCCGCAGCTACGGCAAGCATCTGCTGTTCGCTCTCGAGCGTGGCAGGTATCTGGTCTGCCATCTGATGCTCGATGGTTACCTGCGCTACCTGCTCCCAGGCGACGAGGCGATCACGCGGGCGCAGGTCCGACTCGACTTCGCCGACGGCGGCAGACTGGGCTTCCACCGGCTTCACCTCGGTCACCTGCACGTCTACGGGGCCGAAGACCCGAGCCAGATCGAAGAACTGGCGGACCTTGGCCCGGATCCGCTCGCTCCCGGGTTCACGCCCGAGGTGCTGGCCGGCGTGCTGCGGGGCCGGCGAGGCATGATCAAAGCGCTGCTGATGGATCAGGGGCGGCTGGCCGGGCTCGGCAACAAGTACAGTGATGAAGCCTTGTTCGCGGCTTTGATCCGACCAGACCGGCCGGCCAACGCCATCAGCCTAGACGAGATCGACTGCCTTCATGCCGCCATTCGTGGCACGCTCGAACGGGCCGTGGCCGCCGGCGGCGGCAGCGAACACCCGATCTGGTCCGGTGACACGGTGACGGGCGGCGCACGCAAGCTGTTCCGAGTCTATGGTCGCGAGGGTCAACCCTGCGTGGCCTGTGGCCATCCGCTCGACGTCCGGCGGATCGGCGGGCGGAACAGCTGTTTCTGCCCCGTCTGCCAGGAGTGATGGCGCGCGACAATTAGCCATTTCGCGCCTCCGCGCGGCAAACCTGCATTCCCCGTGCATTCTGCGGCGCCCGGCGCGGCTCGGGAAACGTTGCACAACGGAAAAAAGACCCCCTGCTGTGGCAGGGGGTCTCGTTTGTCCCGTCTCCTAGAAACGACGCGGACCGCGCTCGCGCGCCTCGTTCACCGTAAGGACGCGACCACCGAGGGTCAGGCCCTGTGCGGCGGTGATGATGCGCTCGGAGTCTTCATCGTTCACTTCGACGAAACCGAAGCCGCGCGAACGGCCGGTCTCGCGATCAGTGACGATGCGGCAGGACTGAACCGGGCCGAACTGGTTGAAGGCCTCGGCCAGGCTCTCCTCCGTGGTTGACCACGGGAGATTGCCGACGTAGATCGTCTTGGTCATGTGGACATCTCCTTTCCTAAGGCTTAGGATGGGAGGTCCGCCCGCCGCCGGAACCCGGGGCTAGACGCGGAGACAAGTAACGGTTCCGGGGATCAGCCCGGAACCGTTGGAGAGACCTTGGACTAGGATCCGAGTCTCCATTGCCGTTCCTGAACCATCCGTTGGGATTAGTATATCCCAGCGGTCTGGTTTTTGCAAGTCGGAATTGTCGGACAGCGAGTTCGCCCTGCTAGAGGTACTTGGCGAACCACCGCGAGATGTGGGCCAGGCGCTCGAGGCGATGGGCCGGCTTGCCGGACCGCGAGAGTTCGTGGTTCTCATCCGGGAAGCGGACAAGCTCGGTCTCCTGGCGCAGCGCCTTGAGGGCGACGAACATCTGCTCAGCCTGCTCTATCGGGCAACGATAGTCCTGCTCGCTGTGGAGGATGAGCAGCGGCGTGCGGACGTTCTTGACATACCGGATGGGCGAGAAGGACATCAGCCTGTCTTCATTGTCCCACGGGTTGCCGTGGAGCTGCCGTTCGGTGAAGAACCAGCCGATATCGCTGGTGCCGTAGAAGCTGAGGACGTTGCTGATGCAGCGCTGGGTGGCAGCGGCCTTGAACCGGGTGGTATGGGTGACGATCCAGTTCGTCATGTAGCCGCCATAGCTGCCGCCGGTAACGGCCAGCCTGTCCGCATCGATCCAGGCGTTCGTGGCGATGGCATGGTCGAGGCCGGCCATGAGGTCGCCCATCGGCTCGGTGCCCCAGTGGTCGGTGCAGCCAGCGGTGAACTTCTCCCCGTAGGATGAGCTGCCGCGCGGGTTGATGTAGAGTACTCCCCAGCCCTGGGCGGCAAGGTACTGGAACTCGTGGAAGAAGCCGTAGCCATAGTCGCCGTGCGGACCGCCGTGGACTTCTAGGACGAGCGGGTACTTCTTCCCCTCCTCGAATCCGGCGGGCTTCATCAGCCAACCCTCGATATCCCAGTTGTCATGCCCCTTGAACTTGAGCAGGGCCGGCGCGACGACTTCGACTTCGTCGAGCAAGGCGTCGTTGGCCTTGGTGAGACGCTTCTCGACGCCGTTCTCGTCGCGGAAGAAGATCTCGGTCGGATGGTCCGGCGTCTCGGCGACGAACGCGATGCGCTTGCGCGAGGCGTCGAACGAGTAGGCGTCGATGGCCCGACCCGGGTTGCCGTGGAAGACCTCCGGCTTGCCGCCATCGACCGGGAAGCGGTAGATGAAGCTGGACCCGTGGTCGGACGCCAGGCAGTAGATGCTCCTGCCATCGGGGGACCAGGTCGGCTTGGAACTGCCGACACCGGTGACGGGACGGCTGTCGCCCATGATCCCGCCGCCGACCGAGCGGTCGAAGTCACCGGTGATCAGGCGCCCGGGGCCGCCGCTCATCGGGGCCAGCCAGATGCCGGTGTTGGTGGCTCCTTCGGCGTGCATGTCGTGACCGAGGTAGGCAACCGTCTGGCCGTCGGGCGAGACCGCCATTTCGCCGGCCGGGCCTGGCTGCTCGACGAGCAGCTTGGCTTCACCGCCGGTGACGGGGACGATCCAGAGATCGCGCTTGAGGGCGAAATCGGGCTCGGGACCGCGGTAGGTGCTGAAGATGATCTGCTTGCCATCGGCCGTCCAGGTCGGCGACGCGTCGTCGCGATCGCCGGTGGTGAGCTGCTTCGCCTCGCCGCTGCAGGCATCGATCACCCAGATGTGCGTGTGCTTGCCGTCGAGGACGCCCGGAGTGCCGTTGGCCTTGTAGCGCAGGATGTCGATGACCTTGACATCGCTCTTCTTCGGTTTGTCTTCCTTCTTCTCGCCGCCGGCGTTCGCCAGTTCGGCCTCATCCTCGGCATCGGTGCGGGCGGTGAAGGCGATCTTGGAGCCATCCGGCGACCAGACCGGGCCGCTGGCGCCGACCTTGAGCTTGGTCAGCTGACGGGCCTCGCCGCCGGCCATGTCGATGATCCAGATCTGATTCTTCTCGGCGCGGTCCGAGACAAACGCCAGGCGCTTGCCATCCGGCGACCAGCGCGGTGAATGGTCCTTGCCAGTTCCGAACGTGAACTGGCGCGGCTCGCCGCCGTCGGTCGGAGCCAGCCAGATGTTGGCCTTGTAAACGTGCTCATCGGCCTTTGGCGCCTTGGCGTCCTTGTTCTTGTCGATGTGGACCTGGACGAACGCAACCTGCTTGCCATCGGGCGAAATTTGCGGGTCCCCAAGGAACTTGAGCGCTAGCAAGTCTTCTCCTGTCATCCGGCGCTTGGCCAAACAGCATCCCTCCGTCTCAGATGATGGCGACTATTTCGTGGGGCGTAATGGCTGTTCCTTCTTCTCAACCCAGCGGTGGCCAAGATTATGGTTTGGTGGCTTGCTGGTCCTTGATACCATTGCACTCTCCGTCCGCGAACAGCGGCAGCAGCGACAGCTACCACAGTAGTATTCCGAGCGAATTCGTCTCCTAGACCGCAATCTGTCCAATGGCACGGTCTGACAGGTCAACGACATTATGTTATCATTAGACCAGCCTAATCTCTGCTCAGGCAGAGACCGGGGGACGGCTGATCCCCGACTAGGGGTGGGGTGAACCCGCTTGGGAGGGCTGTTATTCCTCAGTCCTAACCCGACAACTAACCTCGGCGGCAAATAAAAGGAAAGGAGACGAGAATTGAGGCCAAAGCGTATTCTGGTCACCGTGATCGCACTCGCCGCGGCGTTGTCGGTGTCGGTGGTCGGGGCTGCATTCGCTGCCCCGCTGACGACCGGCTTGCACTACGGCTCGAGGGGCGATCAGGTGCGAGCCCTGCAGACCAGTCTCGGCCTCCTCGGCTACCCGGTCCAGGCGACGGGTTACTTCGGCGGCGTGACGCTGTCACGTGTCATGCAGTTCCAGAGTGACAACGGCCTGGCAGCAGACGGGTACGTCGGTCCGCTGACGCGGGCCGCGATCGAGAAAGCGCTGTACGCCGCCTACTGTGTGAAGACAGGCGCATACGGCAGCGAAGATCTGACCGTAGGGGATGTCGGGCCCGCAGTCGAACGACTGCAGCGTCAGCTGATCTCGCTGGGCTATGACCCTGGCCCGGTGACCGCCGTGTTTGATGCACGGACCGGCGCCGCGCTGATGCAGCTGCAAAGCGAATGGGGCCTTGCGGTTACTGAGATCGCCGATCGGGCGACGTTCGTCGCGCTCGGCGTGATCCCGCAGCCCAAACCAGAGCCAAGTCCTGCGCCAGCGCCGACGCCAACACCGGTGCAGCAGCCCGATCCGCAGCCGAAGCGCGTCGTGAAGACGGCCGATGGCCGCCAACTGGCCTACAGCAGAGTCATCGACGTGGTGGCAACGGCGTACGACGCCACACCGGAATCGAACGGCCAATGGGGCCCATACGCTGCCTATGATGGTGCGCGGCTGAAGCTCAGCGACATCGCTGTCGACCCGAACGTCATCCCGCTCGGCACGAGGGTCTACGTCACAGGCTACAGCAGCCCTCTCCTGCCAGCGGGCGGATTCGTGGGCCGCGCCGTCGACACCGGCAGCGCCATCAAGGGCAATCGCATCGATATCTACACGGAAGGCACGCCGGCCGAGGTCTCCGACTTCGGCATGCAGGATGTCAAAGTCTACATCCTGGAGCAGAACTAGGCGGCCGACCGCTGAACGGCAGCAATGACGGGATCGAATTGGCCAGCAATGAACCACCCAGGACTGAACGCGGAATGCCCTGACAATGCACGGCTAATCGCGGCCAATCGACGACCCCGAATCGGGTATCACGGACAGGACATAACGCAACCCTCACCCCATGCGCGCTGCGCATGGGGTTCTTGCTCACTCAGTCGGTCGCAAGCAACGGCAGGGGCCTCAGCCCCTGCCGTCAGCGTTCGTAGTCCGGGTTGTCGGCGTCGATGCTTGTTATTGTCGGCTGGTCGCCGCAGAGCGGACAGGCGGGATCATGCGCCAGCTCGATGACTTCGAACCGCCCGGTCAGCCCGCTGTAGGCGACCAGCTTGCCATAGAGCGGCTCGCCGGTACCTGTGACGAGCTTGATTGCCTCCATCGCCTGCAGGGCTCCGAACATGCCGGGCAGCGGGCCGATGACGCCAGCCTGTGCCGGGGGCGGCGTCGTACCGGCGATCGGTGGACGAGGAAAGGCGCACCGATAGCACGGGCCAGTGCGCGGGCGGACGACCGTCGCCAGGCCGTCGAAACGCAACACACCAGCCTCGACGAGCGGGATGCCGGCAAGGTAGCAGGCATCGTTGAGCAGGTAGCGGGTCGCGAAGTTGTCGACGGCGTCGATGACGACATCGTACTCGTCAATGGTCTCGCGCACGTTGGCGGGAGTGAGTCGGTACCGGTGTTCGCGGAATCGGACAGCTGGGTTCAGGTCGGTAAGTCGCTCGCGCGCCGAGTCGACCTTGGCCCGGCCGATCGACGGGGTGCCGTGGAGCACCTGCCGCTGCAGGTTTGACAACTCGACGCGGTCAGCGTCCAGCAGGCCGATCTGGCCGACTCCCGCCGCTGCCAGGTAGAGCGCGGCCGGCGAGCCGAGGCCGCCTAACCCGACCACGAGCACGCTGGCGCCGGCCAGCTTGGCTTGGCCGGCTTCGCCGAGTTGCGGGATGACGAGTTGGCGGGAGTAGCGTTCGCGGTCCGCGGCATTGAGTTGCGAATCCATGGCACGTCCCCCATCAGGTGAGGCTGCGGTCAGTCGGCCGGCGCGCCGAGGCCGTGCTGTTGCCTTGCCTCGCGTTCCTCAAGGTTGCTGATGAACAGGAAGCACAGCGCGCCAAGTACGCGCAGTACGGCGCACGCGATGAACGCCCACATGTAGTTCATGAAGTTCAGCAACCCGACACCGATCATCGGCGCTATGATCGCCGATACGGTGATGGCGGTGTTGTAGTAGGCGATGTAGGATGTCTTGTTCCGCTCCGGCGTCGCTTCGAGGAGAGCGTTGAACAGCGCCAGGTTGACGCCGGAGAAGATGGCGCCGGTCAGCATGTTGAACACGGCGATCGTCCAGAGATTGTGCGAGAACGCGTACACGGCAGGGACGACGAAGATCCAGATGGTCGAGTAGAACAACGCCTTGAGGTTCCCGTGCCGCCGCATGACGCCGACCCAGAAACCGTAGCCGACGAGCGAGCCGCCGGTGTTCATCAGATTGAGAATACTCACCCACTGGTTGTTGGCGCCAAGGACCTTGACCTGATAGAGGCTGAACAGCGGCCAGGGCACTTGCCAGGCGAGATAGAACAACATCGACGCGAGCACGTAGCGGACGAACCGGGGCTGCGCGAGCGCCTCTTGGATGCGGCCGCGGACCACGGCCAGGCGCGACTGGCCGGCAGCCGCCACCACCGGCGCGCCTTCGGCCGCCGCGGGCCGCTGCCCGCTTCCGGCGGGAGCAGCGTCCTCATCGATGTAGTTGAAGACGCGCAGTTCGAGCAGCGCCATGACGAACGCGGCGACGAACATGATCTGGTAGCCGACCGGGAACCTCAGCCGGTCGAGAATCAGGCCGGTCAGGTAGACGACGCCGGTGCCGATCAGGTTCATGAGCTTGTTGCGGTCGGCGAACGCCACGGCTCGCTTGTCCGCCGGGATGATGCGCGAGATGAACGACTGCCAGGCGGTGTTGCTCATCGATCCGGGGAAGTTCATCAGCGCCACCAGTGTGACCAGCGTCCATGCCCGCCATGACGGGTTGAACAGCGGGATGCAGGCAAGCGCCAGGAAGAAGGCCCGGTGCGCAAACATGAAGGTCCGCGTCAGCCGCTTCTTCTTGTCCTGGCGATCGACCATGATCGCGCCGGGAATCATCGCGAACAGGCTGACGACTGCCGGTCCCGATGAGAGCAAAGCGACTTGTGTGTTGCTGGCGCCCAGCTTGAGTGCGAAGATGCTGAGAAATGGCTGGACCATGTTGATCGCGGCGATCTGGAGAACACCGTGGATGGTGTTGATGCGCATGTTCCGCTTGAGCTTGCCGCTCTCGCTGAGATCGCCGCCTTCGCCGGCATCGCCGGTGACAAACCGCTCCATGGCGCTCGTTAGGCCCGACATCAATGTTGTTCCTCCAGTGTGACCGCAGTGGCGTCAAAGCGGGGTATGCTGTGATTTCTGCGCTTCTGGCTGGGACCCAAGATAGTTCGTGCGGCGAAGTGCAAACTCCTCCAACGCCGCGGGAAACACTTCTTGGTCGCGCTGGCAGCGTGCTGCCGCGCATTCGGCGGTCCACCGTTAGGCAGACTAATGAGCGGCTCAGAACAAGTAATTGATTTGAGGAGGTGTCCGCAGGGTGAACCAGACGTCGCAGATGTCGGTCATGGAGCAGCAGCTGTTGCAGGAGTATCAGGAACTCTCCCGTCTCTGCCAGGCCAAGTGCCGCCACTACTCGCAGAAAGATGAGCAGGTCCGCAGCCTTCTGAGGGAGATCGAGCGCAACGAGCGTCAGAACGAGCAGACAGTGGCGAGTATCCTCGGTCAGTCCGGAACCGGTTCAACGATGCAGTAAGGAGGGCCAGAAGAGGATGAACGACAGGACCAGCAGCGGTCTGTCTGACCGCGACATCGCCCAGGATGCGCTGACCATGCACAAGCACATGACGGAAATCGCCAGTACGGGCTGCCTTGAAGCGTCAAGTCAATCCGGCCTGCAAGCGTTCGAGCAGCTTCACCGCACCGAACTCGACCACGCGCGGCGCGTCTACCAGCTGATGAACCAGCGCGGGTGGTATCAGCCGCAGCCGGCGCAGACGAACATGCAGCAGGCGTTCGGGCAGAACCAGCAGGGAAGTATCCAGCAGCGGCAGTTCTGAGCGCAAGCGACCCGGGCTATGGCCCGGGTCGCTTGCCGTGGTTGGCGGTGGCCCCGACGCTTGTCTCCGCCGACTCGGACAGCCTCGGCTGGGATAGCGGGAGACGCGGGCGCCGTTGCTCGAGCAGCGAGCGGTAGATGGCAGCGTACCCCTCAGCCGTCTGCTCCCAAGAGAAGCGCCGCTCGACGCGCTGCCGCGCCCGCTCCCCCAGTTCGGCTGCCGCAGCCAGGGCCTGAATGACCGCTGGCGCCAGCTCTCGCCTGATTCGCGTCGGTGAGATGAGGATTCCGGTCTGTCCGCTCACCACGGCCTCTGGCGTACCACCGAGACGTGTCGCGACAACCGGCAGCCCGGAGGCCATGGCTTCAAGGTTGACGAAGCTGAATGCCTCATGACGCATTGACGGAGTGGCGACCACATCCGCTCCGGCGTAGTAACTCGGCAACAGCTCATGCGGCACGTACCCGGCCAGCACCGCCGCACCGCCGAGAGCGCGGATCCGCCGCTCGAGGCGCGTGAAGTAGCGTGTGCGGATGAACCCACCGCAGCGCGTTCCACCGACCAGCACCAGCCGGACGTCACCAGCGCGGCGTCTGATGGCCGGCAGGGCCGCGACGAGATGGTGGGCACCTTTCTGCGGTATCAGACGGCCAACGAACAGGATGATCGGCACATCCGCCGGCAGTCCGAGGCTGGCGCGCAGGTCGCGACGCAGCGTCGCACGGGCTTTCGGGTCCGTTTCGGGACGGAAGGTATCGCAGTCGATGCCGAGGTAGACACGCCAGAGCCGGCGGCACACCCCGCTGTATGTCGCGCGGACATACTCCCGGAGACCGTTGCAGTTCGTCAGGACACCGTCGACGGTGCGCAACGCGGTCGCGATTGCCTTCCGCCTGCGACGCCCCGGGGTGATGTAGGTGATCGAGTGGAGGGCAAGCACTACCGGCAGCGAGCGGGGCAGTCGGCGGCGCAGGCTCGCGGCGAGCAGTGGCCGGTTCTCGACCTGAACGATGTCGGGGCGGGCTGTCCGCAGCTTGTTCTCCAGCCACGCCCGGTATGATTCCCCGTCGTGCATCTCGATGGCGACGCCGGAGGGCAGCTTCAGGTTGCATGGCGCTTGACTGCGGCCGTAGATGGTCACGGCGTGGCCAAGCTCGACCAAGCGGCGCGACACCTCACCGATGGATATCTCGACCGAACTCCGTCGCTTGCCGATGACGGGCAGTATGCCCGGGCTGACAAAGGCGATGTTCAGGCGTCATCAGCCTCCGGTCGGCCTGCGGCCAACAGGCAGGCCGCATACTCCATCGGGTGCCGGTAGGTGTTCGCCCACAGATCGTGATCGCCGGCGTCTCTGAACGCGTAGCGGAGGTCGCGGTGGTTGGCCTCGAGGAACCAGGGGTGGCCGTCTTTGGTGAGGCAGAGATCGAAGCCGTAGTCCGCCGCTCCCGGCTCGTGCCGCGCCAGCACCGGCGCGATCCTGAGCCCGAGCGAGGACAGTCCGCTGGCGCATTGCGCCGCCTGCAGCGGACCGAAGGACGCATTGAGGACCCGCATCAGGTTGACGGCTCGGCCGCCGCGCGCAACGTTGGTGGCAATGCGGTTGTGGCCGCCGACCTTGGCCACCATGCCGGACACGCGCCACTCCCCATCTCCGGCGCGCTGCACGGTGACACGGACATCGAACCGGCGGCCCTGATAGGTTGCCAGTTCAAGGGCTTGCTGCACCAGATATGAGCGGTTGCCGATGTGCGGCCTGAGGCACGCGACCAACGATGCCAAGCGCTTGCAGTTGTGTGGTCGAACGCTCGTGCCGGTCTCCCACTGGTACCCACTGGCAGTGCGGCGGACACGGATCAGGCCAAGGCCAAGACTGCCCCAGACCGGCTTGAGGATCAGCGCCGGATGCCGCGCGAACAGTGTTCTGAGCGAGCGAGCGCCGTCGTAACGAAGGGTCTCCGGAACATGGCGGCGCAGCTCCGGATCGGCCGCGAGCCATCTGATGTTGCGGAGTTTGCCGCCACACCAGGGACTGTTGAAGACTGTGCGACCTGGCACGCGCAGCAGCGCGCGGGCCAGACGCCGGTCACGCTTGCCGAAGGCGATGGCCCGGTAGTGGATGACGCGTGGCAGCAAGAGAACGCGCCTGGTCAGGCGGTTATTGCTGTCATAGGCGTAGGCCACCACCCGCCGGTCAGCGATCCGCAGCCCGTCGAAGGTGAAGAAACAGACGCCGGGGCGGGCGAATTGGTGGTAGAACTTGAGATTCTCGTACGACGGGCGTCGCGCGAGGGCGGCGCGAAGGGTGCCGCGGTCGACCAGGACGCCGATGGTATCCGGGCTCACTACGATCCCCCCGCAGCAGACAGAGTGGCACTACTCCATCTTATGTGACCAACGGGGGCGCCGTACGCCCGCAAAGGCTATTTGGCCGCGCCGCCGTCGCTCGCGGCGAGGATCGCCAGCGCCACTGTCCTGGCGATGCGCTCAAGGGCGTCGGTCCTGAGGTTGGCAATGGTATCGGCCGGGTCGTGGAGGAACGGCACATCGTAGGGATTGCCGCCGTCGAAGATCTGGATCGCCTCAAGGCCTTCGATGCTTTGGAAGCTTGCCGCGTCGCTCCACGGCTTCACGGCCGACTCGACCATGTCGATGTCGTACCGGGCGCCCGCACTCCGCAGGCGCTGGGTCAACGCGCCGGCCCGGGTCCGTTCGAGGCTGAAGTCGAGTCGGGAGCCAACGCAGTCCAGGTTGATGACACCGACGAGACTGTCAGCTGGCACCGGCAGCTGCGCGGCGAAACGGGCAGAGCCGACAAGCCCCCGCTCCTCGGCATCCCAGGCAGCGACGATGATGTTGAGATCCGGTTTGTCGGCAGCCAGCATCTGAGCCACCGACAGCATGACAGCGACCCCCGACGCGTTGTCCCAGGCGCCTGGCCAGTATGGGCCGTCGGGAAGGGCGCCAAGGTGGTCGTAATGGGCGGTCAGCAGGAGCGAGCGACCGCCGCTCAGCCCGCCAGTGCCGGGGATGACGCCCACGACATTGCGGGCGGTGCGCTGATCGTCGTTGTCGATCGACCAACTGAGATCGATCGTCAGCCCGGTGCCGACGGGCGCGAACTCATCACCGGCGGCCGCCGTCGCGGCCAGCTCGGCCGACCAGGCAGCGACATCGCGGCCGGTGTTCTGCAGCAGAAGATTGGCTGCCGCTGTGCTGAGGCCCAGCATGCCGATGTCCGGCAAGTACGAATCGACATCCCAGTACGCGGTGAGCGTCTGCTCGGGAAAATCAGCCGCCAGCAGCGCGGCCGCGCCGGCGGCACGGGCCTGCTCGAGACCGGCGGACAGCGACGCCTCGGTCGCATCGCGCGGCCGCAGCGCCAGCAGGACCTTGTCGCTGAAATCGCCAGCGCTGATCCGGTCCCAACTGCCGACGAAGACTACCGGCGCCTTCCTGACATCGACGCTGTCGCTCCAGAGCGAGTAGGCAACATCTTGGCCGTAGCGCAGTCGCCCGATCATCCGCCCGTTGGCGTCGAACACCTTCGCCTGAGGAGCGTTCGCGGGATGCGTATAGGTGATCGGGAACTCCTGAAAGAACGAATCGCCGACCAGCGGCTGCAGGCCCATGGCCGCGAAGCGCCCGGCGATATAGTCCGCCGCCCGCCAGCCACCTGGGGATCCCGCTTGCCGCCCGGCATAGGCGGGTGACGAGAGCTCTTCTATCTCCGCCGCGATGGTAGCGCCGCTGATGGTCGCGAGGGCCGTCCGATGGCTCTTCAGCGCCCGGGTGACGCTGGCCTGGGCGCTGAACCTGGCGCATCCGGCTGCCAGCGATGCGGCGGCCGCCATGCTGATTGCCAGCGTCAGGGCCAGCAGCCGCATCCCCAAAGTGGTCCGCTGCCTGCTCACTCGCCTCACACCTCCCCGACTGATGACCGCGCTGCCCGACCGCATAACCGCTGCCGGCCTGGGGACGCTAGTGGCGTCCGGGCACCAGCGCCCGGCGGCTGCAGGGGGTTGCCAAGGCACCACCCGCAAACTGGCAGCGCAAGCGGCACTACCGCGACAACTGTTCAATGTTATGAGCAGCATTACCTTCCATACCTCCGGCATGAGCGGCAGCATCAGCCGACAGAAGCGGCAACCTCCCGGCCCCGGCGCATGCCGGGGCCGCGCCGTTTCCGGAGACGTTTCCGGAGAGATGAAGGGAGGCAGGCGTGGCCTGCCTCCTCAGTCCTGCTATCGTTTGCCTTCCCACTTGCGATCGAGCGCCAGGTCGACGGCGCGGGCGGCAATGCCCCTGAGGACGCGGACTTCATCGGCGGTCAGCTTCAGCTGGCCCTGAGAGGCACGCTCGAGATGCTTTTCGCAGTCTGCGATCAGCGCGGCTTTCAGACTCTCGCGCGTCTTGCCGTGAGCGACCGCGATCTCGGCGAGAGACTTGCCCTGGCGCAGTTCATTCATGACGACCGATGGGTCGACACCCAGGTGTTCGGCTGTCAGGCGGATGAACCGGAAGCCTCCACCCTTGTGCCGGGCTTCAGCCGGCGGCCGGCCCGGCGCGCCGTCATGCGGCACAGCCATGGCCGCGGCGGCCAGCGACAGCGTCAGCAGGACCACGGTGGCGACGGCCAGTACTCGGGCAGCGCATCTACTCATGCTTTGGCATGACCTCCCTTCGCCGACTAGTCTTGCCCGGCCGCGCGGGTGACTCGCTATGGAACGAAAGGAAACGCTGACTGCGCCCGCCCCGCCGAGACAGGAATGGAGGCGCCGGACCCCGAATCCTGCCGGTGGACCCGGCAGGATTCGTCCTCGCACAGAAGCACCCGCCGGTGAAAGGAGACCGTCAATGAGACTGGTAGAGTGTGTCCCGAACTTCAGCGAAGGCCGCCGCCCCGCAGTCATCGAGCAGATACTGGACGCCCTCCGTGGCGTCGCCGGCATCACGCTGCTGGACAGCAGCCCGGACAGCAGCCACAACCGCGTCGTCGTCACCTACATCGGCGATCCGGACGCGGTCGAGGAAGCGGCTTTCCGCGCCTGCGCAAAGGCCGCTGAGCTGATCGACATGGAACAGCATCGCGGCGAGCATCCGCGGCTCGGCGCGACCGATGTCATCCCGTTCATCCCCCTCGAGGGCGTGACGATGCTCGAGTGCGTCGCGATGGCCAAGCGCCTGGCGGCGCGCATCGCCAGCGAACTCGGCATCCCGACCTACCTCTACGCGGAGGCCGCGACGCGGCCGGAGCGCAGGCGCCTGCCCGACATCCGCAAGGGCGAGTATGAGGGACTCAAGACGGCCATCAGCGAGCCGGAGCGGATTCCGGACTTCGGACCGGCGAGGATGCACCCGAGCGCCGGCGCCACAGTCGTAGGCGCCCGCCCGCCGCTGGTGGCGTTCAACGCCAATCTGAACACCAGCGACATCAAAGTCGCGCGGGCCATCGCCAGGGCCGTGCGTGAGTCGAGCGGCGGTCTGGTCAGCGTCCAGGCCAAGGGTGTGATGCTCGAGGATCGCAATGTCGCTCAGGTGACGATGAACCTGCTGGATCATGCCAAGACGCCGCTGCACCGCGTGCTGGAGTTGGTCAAAGTCGAGGCCGACCGGCGCGGCGCGGCCGTCACCGACACGGAGATCATCGGCCTCCTGCCGGAGAAGGCTCTGCTCGATTCGGCCCGCTGGTACTTGAGAGTGCGCGGGTTCAACGAGCGCCAGATCATCGAGCGCAACCTTGGCGGGGGCGGCGACAGTCACAGCATCAGCGCCTTCCTCGACAGCGTCGCCGGGCCCTCGCCCGCTCCCGGCGGCGGCGCGGTGGCGGCGCTGGCTGGCGCCAACGGGGCAGCTCTGTTCACGATGGTCGCCAACCTGACCTTGAGCGCGCCCAAGTACGCGGATCGGGCACCTCACCTGACGCCGGTCGCCGAGCGCGCACACGCCGCCCGGACGGCGCTTGAGAAGCAGGTCGCGGCGGATACGGCAGCCTACGAGACAGTCGCGGCCGCATACAAGATGCCGCGCGATACGGCGGAGGAGAAGTCCGCGCGCAGCCAGGCCATCCAGTCAGGGCTCGTCGGCGCCGCCCGGGTGCCGCTGCGCACCGCCCAACTGGCAGCGGAATGCTTGGCTGACGCGGCCGCGCTGTTCCGCCACGGCAACCCGAACTGCAAGACCGACGTCGGCGTGGGCGTGATGATGCTCCGCACGGCGTTCCACGGGGCCAGGCTCAACGTCGAGATCAACCTCGAATCGATCAAGGATGCGGAGCAACTGCAGTCAATCCGCGCCGACCTGGCTGCAGCGGGCGAGCGTCTCGAGGCGGCGACGGCCGCAGCGTTCGCGGCGGCGGCCGAAGCTGGCCTGACGCTGATCTAGGGACTGCCGCGCGACGTCACAATGGCGTAACAACTGGGGCTTAGGATATGTGTAGTGTCAGAAGCGCGCGAGGCCTGTCCCCGGCAGGCCTCGCCGCCTTACCGGGAGGCGATGCAGGCTGAGCGCCCGCGTGCTGATAGTTGAAGATGACCAGTATCTGGCCCGGATCATGGCCAAGTACCTGGTGGCCGAGGGGTACGAGACGCGCATCGCCGCTGACGGCGCCGCCGGACTGGCAGAGGTCGACGCCTGGGATCCCGACCTGGTAGTGCTCGACCTGATGCTGCCGAAAGTCGACGGTCTCGAGGTCTGTCGCCGGATCCGGATCACGCGCCGGATGCCGATCATCATGGTGACTGCCCGTGGCGAGGTCGAGGACCGTGTCCAGGGGCTCGATCTCGGCGCGGACGATTACCTGGTCAAGCCGTTCGCAATGAAGGAGCTGCTGTCGCGGGTCCGCGCGCTGTTTCGGCGGGCCGGCGGCGAGCCGGCGGACCGCGAGCGGACACTCACCTTTCCCGGGCTGACGATTCGCCCCGCCAAGTACGAAGTGACAGTCGCCGAGCAGACTGTCCCCCTGACGCCGAGGGAGTTCGAGCTGTTGGTCCTCCTGGCGAACAACCCGGGCCAGGTGCTGACCCGCGAGCAACTGCTGGAGCGAGTCTGGGGCTATGACTACTTCGGCGAGCCGCGGACCGTGGACGTCCACATCAAGCGCCTGCGCAGCAAGCTGGAGGCCGGGGGCGCGCCCCACACCTACATCCAGACCGTCTGGGGCGTCGGCTACAAGTTCGAGGTGGTCGACCGTGAATGAAGACCGCTCAACCCGCGGCACCCTGCTGACGCGGCTGGTCGTCTCGCACATCGCCCTCGCGCTGATCACGCTCATCGTGACCGGTGGCGTGCTGGCGGCCCTGGTCGCAAACTACGTGTTCGATGCCAAGCTGGAAGCGCTCAAGGCCGCCGGCGGCGAGATGGCCCGGTTGATGGGTGACGTCGTCGCCGGACGACGCGATCCGGCGAGCGCTTACGATACGCTGCGAGCGATGGACAGCGCCCTGCAGGCACGGGTGTCGATCATCGACAGGCGCGGTCTGGTCTTGATCGCGTCACAGGCCGCGGCGACGGGCACCGAGGTCGGTCAGGACGCGATGATCCAGATACTCGCGGGCAAGACCGCCACCTTTACCGACAAGCGGTTCGGCAAGGCCGCGCTGTCGGTCGTCGTGCCGATCACCGAGTTCGATCGCGTCAACGGAGCGGTGATCGTCAGCGCCGAGCTCAGTTCACTGGCGCTTGCCGCCGCCCACTTGCGGCAGCGCTTCATCTGGGCGGCGCTCGTGTCGGTGGTCGTGTCGCTGATGCTCGCCTACTGGGCATCGCGCACGCTGTCGGGTCCGATCCGCAAGCTCACCGAAGCGGCGCGGGCCCTCGCCGGGGGTGATTACACGCGTCGCGTCGAGCTGCCCGGCGACGACGAACTGAGCGAACTGGCGCAGGCGTTCAACCGCGCCGCGGCCGAGCTGCAGAAGCTGGAAGAGACGCGACGCGAGTTCATTGCCGACGTCTCACACGAACTGCGACGGCCACTGACCCGCCTGCTGGCGGCCGTCGAGGCCGTGGCCGACGGCATCATCTCGGACCCGGCCGAACTGCGGCAGCACCTCAGCGACACGCGGGCTGAAGTGACGCGGACGGCGCGCCTGGTCGACGACCTGCTGCAGTCATCGCGGCTCGATTCGGGGACCTTCTCCCTTGCCCGCGAAACCGTCGATCTGACCGGACTGGCGCGGGCGACCTGCAGCACGCTGGCAGCCGCCGCGAGCGAACGGGGGATCGAATTGACGTGCGCCGGCGATGCGCCGGTGCTGGCCGACGCCGATCCGGGGCGCATCGAACAGGTGCTGGCCAATCTGATCGAGAACGCGCTGCGCTTCACGCCGGCCGGCGGGCGGGTCGCGGTGGCAGTGGCAAAGGACAATGGCCGCGCCTGCATCACCGTCAGCGACACCGGCGCCGGCATTCCACCGGACCAGCTCCCCCGCATCTGGGAGCGCTTCTACAAAGGCGACGCGAGCCGCAGCGGACAAGGCAGCGGCCTCGGGCTGGCGATTGTCCGGCGGATCGTCGAACTCCATGGCGGCTCGGTGTCGGTCGCCAGCGAAGTCGGGCGCGGAACGACGTTCACCGTCTCCCTTCCGGCAGCGGCAACAGTTTCGTAACAAAAAGTTGGTAGGCTTGGACGGAAATTCCCGAAGGGGGGGCGCGGGCTTGAAAAGGAAATGGGTCATTCCCGTTGCGGTGATCCTCGTTCTGCTGCTTGTCTTCGCCGGTTGGCGGACGCTGCGCCGGCGCTCGGCGCGAGCGGCCACCAGCTACGCGACGACAACAGTCGACCGGGGGACGATTGAGGTTACAGTGACGAACACCGGCACGCTGGTCAGCGGTGTGCAGCAGGACTTGCGTCTGTCTACCACCGCCACCACCGACGAAGTGCTGGTGAAAGTCGGCGACCACGTGAAGAAAGGGCAGGTGCTCGCCCGCCTCAGCAACCCTGACCTGCTGGTTGCCCTCGACCAGGCGCGGGCCAATCTTAAGGCAGAGGAACAGCGGCTGGCGGACATGGTCAGCCCGCGGTCGACGGCGACGGAGAACGAGATCAAGAATGCCAAGTACCGAGTTAGCCAGGCTGAGTACACGCTCTCAGAGCGCCGGAAAGATGTCGCTGGGTTGACCGTGCAATCACCTGTGTCCGGCCTGGTCGCCAGTATTCCCGTGAACGTGCACGATCAGATTGCCGGTCAGGCGACGCTGGCATCGATACTCGATCTCAATGCCCTCACCCTTTCCACAACTGTCTCACAGTGGGCGGCAGACAGCATGCACCTCGGCGACACGGCATCAGTCAGCGTGAATGGGGCAGAACGAGTCGGTCGAGTCGTCAGCATCACCCCGAGCGCGACCGGCTCGGTCGAGACGGGGGTGAAGATACCCATCACTATCGCGCTTGATCCAGTGGATGGCGACGACTACATCCGTCCTGGCATGATCGGCTACTATGTGATGGACAGAACCGAGCTGGAGGGATCCGGCTCGATCTCGGCAAGGACGTACACAGTCCGTTCGCGAACGGCAGCCTCTGTGGACGCGATCTCTGTCTCAGTGGGCGACATGATCGAGGAAGGCGATACGATCATGTCGCTGGTGAGCGATGCTGCCATCCTGGCTCTCGAAGAAGCCGAACTGAACCTCGACAACGCCCGCACCGCTCTCAATGACCTGCTGACCCCACCGGTCACCGCCACAGCCACCGAAATCACCTCTGAAGAGGCGAAGTTGGCACAGGTGCGCGCGGCCTATGAGTCAGCCCTCGCCGATGTCGAAGACCTGACTGTGGTCGCGCCATTCGATGGCGTCGTGACGGCCTGCTCGCTCAGCGTGGGCAGCCGTGTGGCCGCCAACGCATCAACGGCGATGTTCACCGTCGCGGACTTCAGTCAGATGTCGGTCAAGATCAACGTCGATGAACTGGACGTGGCCGACCTCCAGGTCGGTATGGAGGCGATCGTCGACGTTCCGGCGAAGCCCGGGCAGACCTATCAGGCAAAGATCAGCTCGATTTCACCGCTGGGCACGGTCAGCCAGGGCGTCGCGACATACCCGGTCGAGCTGCAGCTGACTGACCCGAAGGACCTGTTGGCCGGGATGACGGCCAACGTGACCATCACCTGCGACCGCCGTGATGACGTGCTCTATGTGCCGGTCGAGGCGGTACAGACAATGCGTGGCCGCTCGTTCGTCCGCGTCCTCGGCGACGACCGCAAGGCGACCAATGTCGAGGTCACGACCGGCCTGGCCAATGATCTCTACATCGAGATCGTCTCCGGCCTGAGCGAGGGCCAGACGGTGATCACCGGCACCGTGAGCGGCAACAACGGTCTGCGCTTCCCCGGGATGGGCATGGGCCCCCAGTCCGGTGACCGGGTCATCCGGCCGAATGGCGGGCGATGACGGCCATGCCCGCGCTAATCGAACTCAAGGCACTGACCAAGCAGTATCGCACCGGTGAGACGGTCGTCGAGGCGCTGTGCGGCATCGACCTGTCGATCGCGGAAGGTGAGTTCGTGTCGATCATGGGGCAATCGGGCTCCGGCAAATCGACGCTGATGCACGTCATCGGCTGCCTGCACCGCCCGACCTCCGGCACCTACCTGCTGGCCGGCGAGGATGTGAGCGCCAAGGGTGACAACGCTCTCGCCGAGATCCGCAACCGCCGCATCGGCTTCGTGTTTCAGAGCTTCAACGTGCTGCCGCGCCTGACCGCACTGGAGAACGTCGAACTGCCGCTGGTCTATCGCGGCGTGGCCGCCGCTGAGCGGCGGCGGGTGGCGGAGCGCGCCCTGACTGCGGTCGGGCTCGGCCACCGCCTCCACCATCAGCCGAATCAACTCTCCGGCGGCGAAGTCCAGCGCGTCGCCATCGCCCGGACGATTGCCGCCGACCCGCCGATCATCCTCGGCGACGAGCCGACAGGCAACCTCGACAGCCGCTCCGGGCGCGAGGTGATGGCGATTCTGCAGGATCTGCACCGACAGGGGCGGACGATTGTCCTTGTGACGCATGATGAGGATATCGCCCGCCATTCACGGCGCATCATCCGCCTGCGCGACGGTCGGATCATCAGCGACCAGCCGGTCGCCAGTCCGATCGACGCGCGCAGCCAGGCGTATGCGGGTGGGGCTGCCGCAGGCGAGGAGGCGATGGCGTGAACCTCAATGAGAGCTTCCGCGTCGCCTGGCGCAGCTTGGCTGGCAATAAGCTGCGGGCCGGCCTGACGATGCTCGGGGTGATCATCGGCGTGGCCGCCGTGATTGGCCTCGTGGCCATCGGTCAGGGTGCGACGCAGCAGGTGACGTCGCAGATCCAGAACCTTGGCTCGAACCTGATCCTCATCTCGCCGCGCGGGCCGCAGGTGCGCCTGTCGCTCACCGATGTCGACGAACTGCTGCGGCGGGTACCGGATCTGTCGGCCGCCATCGGCGGTCTGCAAAGCAGCGGGGTCACGGTCAAGTGGGCCAACAAGTCCTACACCACGACTGTCGAGGGCACCGAGCCGGAGTACGAGGCGATGCGCAACTTCCACGTCGCCGCCGGCAGGTTCATCACCGATGAAGACGTGGCGAGCCGGCGCAAGGTGGCTGTGATCGGCCAGACGCTGCTGAGCGAGGTGTTCGCGGAGCAGAACCCGCTCGGGCAGCAGATTCTCGTCGACGGCACGGCCTACACCGTGATCGGCGTGATGGAGGAGAAGGGCCAGGGCATGATGGGCGATAACGATGACCGAATCATCATCCCGGTCAGCAGCGCCCAGCGGCTGCTCGGCATCAACCGCATCACGTCGATTGTCGCCCAGGTCAGAGAGGGCGCCGATGCCGCGCTGGTGACGGCCCAGATCACAGCGTTCTACGCGCGCCGCTTCCCGGCTCGCGCCGGGCAGACCGACGCGGTGCAGGTCATCAGTCAGGATCAGATTCTCTCGACCGTCGGTGACGTCACGCGCATCCTGACGCTGATGCTCGGGGGCATCGCCGGTGTCTCGCTGCTGGTCGGCGGCATCGGCATCATGAACATCATGCTCGTCTCGGTCACCGAACGCACACGCGAAATCGGCGTCCGCAAGGCGATCGGCGCCAAGCGTCGCGATATCCTGCTGCAGTTTCTGGTCGAATCGCTCATCCTCAGCCTGACCGGCGGGGCCGTCGGCATCCTGCTCGGCATCGGGCTTGGCCGAATCGCCAGCGCGTTCGGCCTGCCAGTCGCCCACTCCGTCTCATCGACGGCCGTGGCGTTCCTGTTCGCGGCAGCGATCGGTCTCGGGTTCGGCGTCTACCCCGCCTCACGGGCGGCCGACCTTGATCCGATCGAGGCCCTGCGGCACGAGTGACGCCGGCGGCATACAATCGCCGGATGGTAAGAGAAACACCCTGCGCCAGTTGGCGCAGGGTGTTTGCCCGCTCACGGCGGGCCAGAGGAGGTGAGGCAGCCCCGCTTCAGCAGCCGGGGTCAGAACTGACGCTTGCGGTGCATGTAGTCGTGCATCAGATTAAGCGTTTCGCCGAAGCGCTGGAAGTGGACGACCTCCCGCTCGCGCAGGAACTTCAGGACATCGGAGACATCCGGGTCGTCGCTGAGGTTGAGCAACCACTCGTATGTCGCGCGCGCCTTCTCCTCCGCCGCCATATCCTCGTGAAGGTCGGCGATCGGATCGCCCTTCGACTGGATGTAGGCCGCCGTCCAGGGCACGCCTTCGGCGTTGACGAAGTAGATCGCCTTGTCGTGGTCGGCATAGTAGCCGTCGAGCCCGGCGCGCTTGATATCCTCGATTGAGGCACCCTCTGTCAGCTGGTAGACGAGGGCGGCGACAATCTCCATGTGGGCCTGCTCCTCGGTCCCGATATCGGTCAGCACTGCTTTTGCCTGCGATGTCGGCATCGAGTAGCGCTGCGTCAGATAGCGCATCGACGCAGCCAGTTCGCCATCCGGTCCACCATACTGGGTGATGATGTTCTTGGCCATCCGCGGATCTGGACGCGTAATCCGCACAGGGTACTCGAGCTTGCGTTCATACACCCACACCCGTTATCCCCCCTCTAGACGCAGATTTCCCATGGCCATGGGTCGATCGCCCAGCGCCATGGTGCCGGGCTCATGCTATGGCCGAAGTTCATCAGCGGGCCATACATGCTCTCATATTGCTGACGACAGGCGTGGTACTGCGCCGAAGTGGCGTTGAAGTCAGCCAGCGCGCGCTGGTCCCAGGGATGGGTGTCGAGGTAGAGGTTCAGATCGACCAGGGTGAACCCCAGCGCCTGCAGAGCGAGCAATGCCTCGAACTGGGAACGCTCCATCATTCTCCCTCCCTCGCGCAGACTCGCGGCACGTACTGGCTCACCAGCTCCGGGAAGATGGTGCCTGCCTTGAGCCCCTCAAGCGGCGGGAAACGGGTCACGTAACACTGGAATGGCACGAACGCGTGGGCGAGCGGGTAGGGCCCGATGTGCTGTCGTTGTGACATGCCCGTCGATGACCTCCTTCAGGGACTTTGGTGTCATTATACGCAGTTGTTATGTCGAGAGTGAATCGGCCCGGGCTGGCGGCGGGTCCGGGTGTTGACGGAACGAGGCCCCGGGCTTGCGCCCGAGGCCTCGCGATGTCAGTGAAGCGCGTTATGTCTAGCGCATCTTGCTCCAGTCGACGTGCTTTGCCAGCGTTGCCGCGAACTGCTCGAGGCCGCGCTGGTCAAGCAGATCGAAGCGCCCCTTGACGGGAGCGTCGATATCGAGGACCGCCTTGAGATCGCCGTCAACGATGATCGGCACGACGATCTCGGCCTGCGACGACTCGTCACAGGCGATGTGGCCGGGGAATGTGTTGACATCAGTCACGAGCACGGTCTCGCGTTCTCTGGCTGCAGCGCCGCAGACCCCCTCGCCGATGTCGATGTGAGTGCACGCCGGCTTGCCCCAGAACGGCCCGAGGACGAGGTCATCGCCCTTGAACAGGTAGAAGCCCGCCCAGTTGATCTGCCCGAGCTGGTGTCCGAGCAGCCCGGCGGCATTGGCCAGGTTGGCCAGCCAGTCCGGCTCGAATTCGATCAGGTGCAGCAACAGCTCGTTGAGTTCGCGGTAGAAGCGGTCCTTGTCCGAACTGTCAAGCTTGGGGGCGCGATACATCATCATCGACCTCCGTTTGGTCAGAATCCCGCTCGGCCTCACGGGCAGCGAGCGCGGCGGCGAGGCGGCCGGCAGCAGCCACGAAAGCGCGCCCGGCGGCGGTCGGCAGCGCCGAGACAAGCAAGGGCACCCCGTTGTGCTTGGCGCTCAGGACCGCATCATCCTCCGGGATGCTGCCGATGACGTCGTCGTCGTCAAGGCCCCAGGCATAGAGGAGATCGGCGGTGCTGACGCCGGTCGCCGTGCTGCGCGCCGGCGTCACCCGGTTGAACAGAATCAGCGGGTGCTCGCTCAGCAGCTGCTCCTCGCGCAGCCGCGACAGCACGGACTCGACACCCCGCCGGTGCTGGACAGTGTGCTGAGCGACCACGACGTAGGTGGCCGCGGCCGCGACCGCTGCCAGCCAACCGGCTTCATTGCCTGGCGGCGCGTCGATCAGGATCTGGTCATAGTCGTCGATCAGGCCGCTGACGATGTCTGCGATCGCGGCCCGGTGCAGACACTCGCCGCCGGTCGGACCGGCGGGCAGCAACCAGAGATGCTCCGCGTGCGGCACCCGGACCAGGGCCGCGGCAGTCTCGCAACGCCCCCTGATGACGTCGCTCACAGTGTGGCGGACAGCCCGCTCCAGGCTGAGCGACGCATCGAGGTCCGGCAGGCCGGCCGCCCCATCGACCAGGAGAACGCGTTGACCTCGGGCGGCAAGTGCGATGCCCAGATTGATGGTGGCGGTGGTCTTCCCCGCCCCGCCGCAGCCCGCGATGACTGCTGTGATATTCCCCATAGTGGCCTCCGTTTCTTGCTCCGATGGTATTCGCGCCCGCTGCGGCGGTGTCCTGCGCTGACTGACCGATTGACAGGGCGGGGGCACGGGAAGTAGGATATTTCATAAGGAAATGCTTATTTATTATTGGGAATCCAGGGGGTGATTGGCCATGCGTGACTGGCCCGCGCTTGCCAAGGCGTACCGGGCGTTGGGACAGCCGGTAAGGTTGAAGATCATCGCCGCACTCGCCGCAGGCGAACTGTGCGTCTGTGAACTGGAGCAGATGCTGGCCCTGACCCAACCGGCAATCTCGCAGCATCTGAAGGTGCTCAAGGAGGCCGGACTGGTGGCGGAGCGGCGCGAGGGTCAGTGGTCATTGCAGTCACTCGTGCCTGACCAGCTTTGTGGCCTGCTTGCCGATCTGCAAGCGCTGGCCAGGGGCGCCGGCATGCCGGACGATGATCCCGACTTTCGTGCCCGGCTGGCGGCAGTGCGCGCACGACCGCCGATCCAGTGCCATGACCGTGTGAAACCTGACTGGGGGTGGCATGGTTGATCAAGGCCTTTGCTGATTGGCTGATCTACTCGCTGTTCGGTCTTGCCCGCGGAACGGCGATTGCGGAGTCAGCCAACTTCTTCGTCTACGACAGCATCAAGCTGATATTCCTGCTGATCGTGATGGTCTTCTCGGTTGGGTACTTGCGCAGCTTCTTCCCGCCGGAGGCGGCCCGCAAGGCGCTCGGTCGCTTCGGCGAGTTCTGGGGCTCCGTCCTGGCGGCGCTGTTGGGTGTGATCACGCCGTTCTGCAGCTGCTCATCGGTGCCGCTGTTCATCGGCTTCGTCAGGGCGGGCCTGCCGTTGCCGGTGGTGTTCTCGTTCCTGATCTCATCACCGCTCGTTGACGATGTCTCGATGCTGATGCTGTTCGCCCTGTTCGGACCGCGCATCGCCACGCTGTACATCATCGCCGGCGTGGTCATCGCGGTGGCCTGTGGCATGCTGATCGGGCGGCTGAAGATGGATGACCAGATAGAAGGATTCGTTCGCAACATCGAGGTCGGTGAACTGGCGGTGGCCGGTGCCGCGCTGACCTGGCGCGACCGCGTGCGGTACGCGACCGCCGAGGTGCGGACAATCGTCAGTCGGGTCTGGCTGTACGTCATCATCGGCATCGGCATTGGTGCCCTGATCCACGGCTACGCCCCCGCCGACCTGCTGACCCGCTACGCCGGTCCTCGCAATCCGCTCGCCATCCCCGTGGCCGTCGCGATTGGCGTGCCGCTCTACGCCAATGACATCGGCATCATGCCGATTGCCCAGGCGTTGCTCGCGAAGGGGGTGGCGCTCGGCACCGTCCTCGCTTTCATGATGTCGACGGTGGCGCTCTCGTTGCCGGAGATCATCCTCCTGCGGCAGGTCATCAAGCCGAAGTTGCTGGCCGTGTTCGTCGGCCTTACCGCGGCGGCAATCACCGTTGTCGGGTTCCTGTTCAACATCATCGCCTAGGGGGTGTCCGGATGGACATCAAAGTTCTCGGTCCCGGCTGCGCGAACTGCGTCAAGCTCGACAAACTGGTGCACGAGGCGACTCAGGCGCTGGGCATCGAGGCAAGCATCGAGAAGGTCACCGACATGTCCGGCATCATGGCCTACGGCGTGATGCGGACACCGGGTCTGGTGATCGACGGCAAGGTCGTCGCATACGGTCGTGTGCCCGCGCTGGCCGAGATCAAGCAGTGGCTGGCCGCAAGATCCTGACGGGGCCGCCGGGGGAGAGACATGCCACACAGCGTCTTGGTTCTGCACTTCGGTGGACAGTGCCCATGGTTGCCCTGGGTAGTCGATCAGGCCCGTCAGGCAGCCGCGGAACTTGGCGGTACGGTCGCGGTCAGGGACGTCACGGGTCGCCCTGAGATTGCCGACAAGCACGGGCTCTTCGCCCCGTTCCTGACGATCATCGACGATCGCATCCGCGTCTCGGCGCCGCTGCGGGCCGCCACTCTGACGCGGCTTGTCAACTCACCGCCGGTCGAGGACGCCGGCGACGGCGGGGCGGATGGCCCGGAAGAGAGCGAGGCCGGCGGGTCGGCAGTGGAGGCACAGTCGGAGCGGATCGACCTGCTGACTGCCGCGAACAGCGGCGATACATGCGTTCTCTGCAATGCGCCCGCAGGCGCAGGGTGCAGCCTCAAGATGGATTGGCTGGCCGATCGCGAAGCCCGGACGCCGACAGCGGCGCTTGGGTACATCGCCTACGCCGGCGGGCAGCCGGTGGCGGCCGTCGAGGTCCTGCCGGCGTCTGACGTGCCCTATCCACTGCGCGTCGCCGCCCGGGATGACGCCTTCATCACGTGCATCTACCCGACGCGGCAGCCGGACTATCGGGGCGCGCTGCTCGACCGCTTGCTGACGGACCTGCCGCGCCAGGGGTACCGGCGAGTGCTCGTCGTCGCCGGCCGGCGGACGCCGTTTCCCAACGGCCCGGCGAGCTTCTTCGCCAGGCGGGGGTTCCGCGAGCTCCGCGACCTTGGTAGCATGCAACTGAGTGACGGCGATGACCGACCCGTCCTGATGGCATGCGGGCTCTAGGCGCATTGCGACACAGATCCGTCACCGCCGGCGAATCAGCCGAGGTGAGAATTCAGACGACCGCGGGCAAAACCCGCGGTCGTCTCGCGTAGTGCGGACTCAGAATGCGATTTGCTGGCAGTCCGGGACCCCGTCCGGCCAGAGGACATTGCCCAGTTTCACGAACACCTCGGGGTCGCCGCTTGTGTAGAAGCGCCGGAGCGGGGCCCGGCCGTCGGCTGGCGCAAGTTGGCCGGCGGCAGCCAGCAGGCTCCGGGCCTCGGCCGCGACCTCTCCCGCCGGGTCGACCAGCGTCACGCCCGGACCGGCGACCTGGCCGATTACGCCGGCAAGGTGCGGGAAGTGCGTGCAGCCGAGGATCAGCGTGTCGATGCCCTGACCGAGCAGCGGCCTGATGTACTCCCGGGCGGCCGCGACGACTTCCGGCGCCCATTGGCTGAGGCCGGCTTCGACCGCTGCGACGAATTTGGGACAGCCCTGGCCGAACACCTGCGCATCGCCATTCAGTTCGCTGATGGCCTGCGCATAGGCGCCGCTTCTCACCGTTCCCTCGGTTGCAATCAGCCCGATCCGGCCGGTGCGGGTTGCAGCCACCGCAGCGCGGGCGCCGGGACCGATGACGCCCAGCACCGGAAACGGGTAGGCGGTCGGCCAGGCGGCCATCAGGGCAGCGGTGGCCGTATTGCAGGCAACGATCGCCAGCTTGACGTGCTCAGCGGCCAGACGGTCGAGAATCTGCAGGCTGAAGCGCCTGACCTCGTCAGCCGGGCGTGGTCCGTACGGGCAGCGTCCGGAATCGCCGATGTAGACAAGGTCCTCGCCCGGCAGCAGTTCACTGACAGCCCGCGCGACCGTCAGACCGCCGAGGCCGGAATCGAAAAAGCCAATCGGCTGCTTGCTCACGCTCGTTTCCCCCAGTTCGGATGGGTCATCACCGGAGATGGGCTTCGCCGTCCGGCGGCGCGACCCCTGCTGCGAGACATCTGCATACCGCAGCACCGGTCGCGGGCGAAAGAAAGACGGCTCCCCGTGAGGGGAGCCGTCCAGCGAGTCCCTGATTGCAATGCCTACTTGACGACCTTGAGCCAGTCGATGAGCAGGAACTGCATGCGGCCGAGGAAGAGCGAGACGCGGGCCATAACGGTGTTGCCGAAGGCAGCGCCGAAGGCGACCATCATCACCCAGCGACCGATCTTCGCACCACCGGCCATGATGCCGGTGCGCTTCGTGGTGAAGAAGAAGTACATCAGGGAGGTGATGACACCGACGACGAGCAGGATGTTGTTGATGCTGACGCCGACCTTACCGGCCACGAAGAGCGGCTTGAAGGTAGCGGTCAACGCGACGATGAACTGCGGGCGGAAGTCACGGGTCAGAACCATACCGGCGCCGACGCCGAGCCAGAACGCCATCGTCCAGCGGGCGAGGAACGCGATCGGCTTGACGAAACGGGCGTAGGCCAGGAGACCGAGGCAGATCGGGATCAGGAGCAGCCACTTGCCATCGGTCATCAGGTCGTTCTTGATCGTCGGGCGGATATAGCTGTCGATGGTGACGACGACGCCGTAACCGGCAGCCATACCGACGTAGAGGTACTCAGCCAGACGATAGACCGGGTTCTCTTTCCACAGGAAGCTGTAGAGAGCCAGGGTCAGAGCAGCGGCGATCCAAACGCCGACTTGTTCCATTGTCAAGGTCGTGTCACCTCCTAACGCTTAGCGCCCGACTGCCTGGTGGCCAGGTAGCCGATGTTGCCGAGCAGGATGAAGAGAATGAGAAGCACGTGGCTAAGGGACTGAGCGTCCATGCCAGCGATAGCCTTGTCCGGACGGTTGACGAGGAGCTCCATTTCGGCGGCGCCGCGCATACCCATCTGCAGGCCCTTGATCAGACCAGCTTGGAGGGCCGGCAGCTGACCAGTGATGGAAACGGCGGTAACCGCGCCGATGATCGGGGTGCCCTTGGCGCCGACGGTCTTGATCAGCTCTTCGATGCCGGGGTTGCCGGCCGCGAGGTCGATGAAGAGGTCGGTGTCAGCCGAGGTCTTGATGCCCTGGAAGATCGGCATCGAGGCGAGCGGCTTGCCGTTCGCGTCAACGCCGGCGCAGGCTTCGATGAAGTCGACAGTCGTCTTTTCTGCCCAGACCTGTCCACCCGGCTTGTAGCCGACGTTGACCCAGTCAGTGCCTTCGACGAGGTTCGGGAACTCCTTGGTCATGGTCTCAAAGAACATGTTCAGCATGCCGGAGCCGGTGTTCCACATGGCAGCGCCGATGACCTTGTGGCCCTTGGAGAAGAGCAGCTTGCCAATGGCCAGAGCGTTGGTGTGGAGTTCCGGCATGGCGTCAGCGCCATAGTCGAACATCAGAACGACGGTGCTGCCGGCCGGCAGATTGTTGATGAAATCGTAGGTCTGCTGGGTTTCCTTACCGATCTTGATCGGCAGACCCATCGGCTTGATCGTAGCGTAGGTGACCACGATCGCGAGGAGGACGTAGAGGACACGGCGGTCGATCTTCTGCAGTCTGTCAAAGAAGTTCATGCGTGTACCTCCCTTACTCGCCGGCAAGGTAGGCGCGCTCGATACCGACGACGACTCTCAACGCGGTGGCAATACCGCCAAGAGCAGCGCCGATCTGAATGCCGCGCATACCTGCAACGTTAAGGATGTCGAGCAGCCAGCTAGTGGCCTTCGGGAGCCAGGGCGAGATGAGGTCGCCGACCGGAGCACGGCCGAGCATGATGATGACTGCCGTGATGAGGAGCAGCGAGGCCTCGAACGAGCGAATGCGGAACGCGCGGTAGGCAGCCGACGTGATGTAGAACACGAGCAGGGAGAACATAGTGCCTGACAGCGCGTTGATCATGGACTTGAAGAAGATGGTGTTGAAGAACGGATCCGTAGCGGTCTTGAACGCGCCGTAGATCATGACGGTGTACATCGAGACGAGAAGCGCGACGCTGAAGCCCCAACCCGTGCGGCGGGTTGAGATGCTGCGCAGATGGATCAGGGTCAGGTTGGTTACGCCAAGCAGAACGGCGAACGCCTGAGAAATGAGGAACCAGCTATCCAGGGTGTTCTTTGCCGACGTCGCGATGGGAACGCTGAAGAAGTTAGCAATGACGTAAATCAGACCAGCCAGCAAAGTGATGAGAAGCGGAATTTCTTTACGCAAAACGTCTCACCTCCGTTCGCTCGGGGTTACTTCAGGAGCCAAGTGGACAGCGGATTGGACTTCGGGTTGATGGTGGCGAGGATGGCGCCAACGGCGATGACGGCCGCAGCGAACCACTTGCCCCAGTCCTGACCGACGAGGTTACCGACGAGAACCGGGTCACGTGACAGGTAAGCGCTGGCGGCGTACATTTCCTCGCCGAGCAGGGTGTAGTCGCAAGCCGCGACGAAGAACGGGATCTGCGCGGTGTTGGCGGTACCGGAGATCTGAATGGCGCCGCTCTGCGAACCGACTTCGGCGAAGATCAGCGACTCGGCCCAGAACGCACCAAACAGAATGTTGGCCGCGACCTGTTCGCGCTGCATGATACCGACGCAACCAGAGGCGTAACCGAACTGGTCGTCAGACAGGAAGCGGACGTCGTTCGGGTTGTAGTTGTCCGCCTTGTTCATGTCGGTGTAAGCAGCCTTGACGATTTCTTCCATGACCGGCGTAACGGTAACGGTACGGCTGGTGACGATGAGGCGGGTGTCGTACTTCGCGCACATGCGGGCGACGTAGGCCAGCAGTGAGAACGAAGCGAGGGTCTGGGAGTTCGAGAGGTCACCGATACCCGGCGAGTAGTGCACCGGCCGGCCCATTTCAGTGGCGCGACCAATGGCTTCGTCGAGAGCGTCGAGACCATTGACCTTACGGATCTCAGGGACCTTCTTGCCTGCGCGTGCACGGGAGATCATCAGCAACAACCCGATGCAGAACAGGAGCTCGAGAATGAACGTGGTTGACTGATTCTTGGCGAGCAGAGTCAAGGAAGCACCTCCTCCCTAGTTCTTCCGGGAAACCTGAGTGGGAGTCAGGGTCAGCAGTGACACGATGAGTACCGCCTGCCTTCCTGGCTTTTCGACTGATCCGGCAAAGACCAGCGGTCCGGTGGACCTACACATGGCCTGCCGTTCTCACCCCCCTTTCGGCAAATCAAAAATCGGAGTCTGTCGACGCGGTGCGATTGGCTGAGAAGTGCGTTTCTGACGATAGAGCGCATCCATTCAACAATCACCTCAAACGCGCCGGGACCAGCTCTCCGAACTCGAATTCATATCCATGTATTGACCAATCTGGGCTAATTAGCCACCGTCCACATATGGCACACTTTTCGAAGCTTTGGTGAGGACTAATATTCGCCCAGCCACTCGGATATCCTTCTGAGCGGTGTCGAGTTTGGCGAACTTTGTGCTGACAAATGGCGGAAATAGTGCGACTAGCTGCAAGAATGACGAAAAACCGGGCGATCGATATCCTGCTTTTTGACTTAAAAGGAACCGGGATGCAGTATATTTCTGCATCCCGGCCTGTCTTCCTGCTTATTCCCCGCCACCGGGGAGCAGCGTCCTGACCCAGTCGCGTCTCTCCCAGAGCGCGCACCCGGATCTGGTCTCGCGAAGTTGGTCGTGGTTCGCGCGGATCGCGCTGAGCAGATTCGACTGCAGCGCGTCCTTCAAGGACATCTCGGTCAGGCTGGCGTCGGAGTATGGGGCGAATGGGCACGGCTCGACGCGCCCCGCCGGACTGATGTGAACGAAGCCCCGACCGGCGGCAAGACAACCACCGGCCTCTTCTTCATCGCCGGGGAAGGTGATGAACAGCCCCGGCAGGCGGGCGCGGAAGTCCGCCGCCGCGGCCCGCAAGGCGAGCCGCTGTCCGGCTGCCAGGACCAGCGCGTCGGTTCCCTCCTGAACGGGAACGTACTCGACGAAGAAGAACAGGCGGCAGCCGCGGTCGATGAGATCGTTTATGAACGACCGGTCCGTGACTGTCGAGCAGTTGGCGGCGGTCACGGTCAACGACATCCCGAACGCGACACCCTCGGACTTGAGCCGCCGCGCCAACGCCAGTGCATGCTGGTGGACTCCCGCGCCGCGGCGGCCATCCGTCTCGCCGGCGTGGCCCTCGATGCTGATGACCGGCATCAAATTGCGGTGCCGCCTGAAAAAGGCGACTCGCTGGTCATCGATCAGCATCCCGTTGGTGAACAGCGGGAACATCAGCCGCGGGTACTCGACGCAGACCGACAACAGCTCGGGTCGGGTCAGGGGCTCGCCGCCGGCGATCAGGACCATGCCAACGCCGAGTTCGCTCGCCTCACCGAGCACGCTGCGGAACTTGTCCGGACTGAGCTCGGGTTCATCCCGGCGGTGCTGAGCCCGGGCATAGCAGCCGACGCACTGCAGGTTGCAGCGATGTGTGATGCTGGCGATCAGGAAGGGCGGGACGTGGACGCCCTCGGCTTCCCACTTGCGACGGGTGCGCCCCGCCTGCTCCTGCCAGCGGAGCATTTTCAGGAAGAAAGCTGCCTGCGCCGGATTGCCGCCGGTGACGCGCCAGGCGTCGTGAAACAACGCGCCGATGGATCTGTCGAGGTAATCGAGTAACGACTGGTTTTCGCTCATTGATCTCGCTCCCTTGCGCCGCTTTGCCAGCGGCGCGGTTCCGGACCGCGTCACGCACAATCATGACCATTCAAGTACAGCGCAGGTGAGCTTCTGGTTTCAGCCGAGCCGTCGAGCAAGCAAAAGCCTCCCCCTGCGAGCAGAAGGAGGAGGCTTTACCGGTGTCGGAGGCGGGACTTGAACCCGCACGGATTTCTCCATACGCCCCTCAAACGTACGCGTCTGCCAATTCCGCCACTCCGACAATCGCACATCTGATGATAGCACAACTCGTTGCCGCTGTCATGTGTCAGCACGTCCGCGAGTCTGTCAAGCAAACGCGGGTCGGCGCCGTTCCTTCCCGAAGTGTTGCGTTTGAGGTCTGCTAGGCCAACTGCGCCGGCAGTGCTCGGTTCAGACGGTTCATGAACTCAGAGAGACCACGCGACACGTTGCTTCCAGCTTGTCGAATCGGCATCCGGTACGTCTTGCCCGCGACGTAGCTCGCCTTGTCCAGAGCCGCCTGCACAATCCGGCCTGCGCCGGTCAGCAGCATCTCTGCATCCAGGTGCTCCGTGATGTCCATCAGGCTCTGCGTGAAGCGGTGCAGCGTGCCCTCGAAGAGCTTAATCATCACCCGGATCATTGCTCTCAAGCCGTTTCTGGACCAGCTGCGGCCTTGCTTTCTCAGTCGGCGCGCCAAGTGGTTCATGTTGGACTCAGCCGAGCCCATACCTCGCATGCCGGCCGTATCCAAGCCCATCATCGCCAGCCGCACACGGTAGTCCACCATCGCCTCGGGAAAGCGCTGCAAGTCGCGCCTCAGTTCGTCGAGCTCGCGTTTAGCTTTCCGTCACTGAGTCTCACCTTGTGCATGAGATCGAGCACATCCCGCGACCTTCCGTCACGTATAGCCTGGAGCACTTCCTTCCTTGCCTGCGGTGCCAGCCTGAGTTTCGCCTTGACATCCCGCAGCAGATGGAACCGGTCAAACTGGTAGATGGCTTTCGGGAAGTACCGCACTCCCTCGCGGATCCACTTGGCGCGGTCGCCATTGACGACGACAACTGTGTCGCTGAGGTCGTATCTGGCGAACAGCATCCGGCTCGCCTGCTCCCAGACGTCACCGGCCGAGTCGCAGTGTATGTACGTCTTGTTCACGAGCTCGTATTCTTCGCTGCCAGGGCTCCTGCGCTGCCAGCCTTCATGCGCTATGACGAACCGCTCTTCACGCTTGCCTGCCTTCTGCCTTGACACGTACAGCCCATCCGCCTTGATGAACAGCACCGGGATCTTCCGCTCGCCATTGGGCTCAAGCGCCAGAGCCTCGTCAGCACGCTGTATCTCCTTCCCGGTCTTCAGCGTCAGCTGCCGTATGGTCTCGTGGCTCATCACCCGCTGGCCATGCCTGCGCTCGAGACTGTCCCGGGCCGCGCGGTACGACGGTGCCTCAACGGCTTCCCTCACTGCGGCTTCCTTCAGCCCCGGGCTCACCCTGGCACGTTTCGTCAGTCCAAGCGCCTCGTCCAGCCCGTAGACCCGTTCTCCCGTCTCCCGGTCCAGGTAAACACGCCGGCGGAAGCGCAAAGGCCCGAGCATGGTTTCAAGGCACGTCTCCTTGCGTTCAACGATTACATACCGCTGCTTGTCACGCTTCCCAGCGACCTGAGCATCAAGCCTTGAAAGCAGCTCCGTCATGGCCTCGAGGAACAACTTGGTCAAGCCTTCGAACAGCGTTCTTTCAAGCTCTGAGAAGGATACTGCGACGAGTTCGTTGAAATCCGCCATGACGAGATGGGTCCCCTCTTCCCTAGGGTGTTTGTTGGCGCTTACACCTTCGGAGAGGAACCGTCTCGTTCCTGTTTTCAGAGGCGCCGACCCGCGTTAACTTTACTCATACCACGTCCGCTGTGGCTGCGACGGCGCTGTTCGCGCCGCGTTAACTCGCGAATGCACTGTCGATGCGCGTAGTGGTCCATCGGTCAGGCGTCGGAAGCAGTGCCAGCCGCAGGGGTAGCGGCATGCGCGAGGCGGCGGGCGAGCCGTCGCTGGACCGCCAGCACGGCGCATGCGGACGCGGCAGTGACAAGGCCGCTGACGATGTACGCCCAGGACGCGCCGAAGCGGCTGGCGAGCGCGCCGGCGAACAGGCTGCCAATCGGCGTCGTGCCGCCCCAGACGAGGAAGTAGACGCTCATGACGCGCCCGCGGTAGCCATCTGCGGCGTTGAGCTGCATCGTCGAGTTGGCGTTGGTGCTGAAGGTAAGGTTGAACACGCCGGTCAGGGCGAGGATGATCATGGCCAGGGGCAGGCTGCGAAACAGCCCGAAGGCGCCAAGGCCGGCGAGCAGGCTGGCGATGATCATCGAACTGCTGCCGAGCAGTCCGGAGCGAGGGCCGCGCTTGGCGCCGGAGACAGCCGTGAACAGCGCTCCGACAAGCGAACCGGCGCCCATGAACGACATCATGTAGCCGTAGCCGCCGGCGCCCATCCGAAAATCGTCGCGGGCGAGAATCGTCAGCAACACGCTGTGGTTGACAGCGAAGATGTTGACGACCGCCGCGAGGGCTACGGTGCTGATGAGCAGCGGCTTCGTGCCGATGTAGTTGAGACCCTCGACGACTTCCCGGAGCACGTTCTTCTTGACCGTCGCCCGCTTGCGCGCCTTGATGTCCATTGCCAGCAGCCCGGCGATGACCGGCAGGAAGCTCAGGCCGTTGAGCAGGAAGCACCAGCCGGGCCCGTACTTCTCATACGCGATGCCGGCCACGGCCGGCCCAACGATGCGCGCGACGTTGAACACGGTCGAATTGAGGCCGATGGCGTTGACGAGGGCCTCTTTGCCGACAAGCTCGATCATCAGGGATTGTCTGGCCGGGTTATCGACAGTGCGAACCAACCCGGAGCACAGGGCAAGAAGCAGCACGTGCCAGTACTGAACCTGATTGGTGAACACGAGGGCGGCCAGAGCGAACGCCTGCAGGGCCGCGGCGACCTGCGTCCAGACGACGATCGCTCGCTTCGGAAAGCGGTCGACGAACACCCCGGCGAACAGCGACAGGAACATGACCGGCAGGAACTGCGCGGCACTGACCAGGCCGAGTTTGAGCGGCGACTGAGTGGTGACATAGACCAGCCAGTTCTGGCCCGCAGTCTGCATCCAGGTGCCGATCTGCGACACCGATTGACCGGTGATGAAGTAAACGTAGTTGCGCGAGCAGAGCGCCGGGAACGTTGCTCTGAATGATGCTGCCAGACCGAGACTGCGATTGTTGCTGCCCGCCATGCGACCATGCCTCCTGCCAGCTGCCGTACCGCGAGATATAGTTCGCCCCACGTAGCGATTCCCCCTGCAGGCTCGCTCGCCGCGCGGAGAATTCAGTCGCCGCAGCTCGTTGCCGCGGCGCAGGAATGAAAAAGACTCCTCTTCCCGAATCGGGAAGAGGAGGCACTCTTGTGTCGGAGGCGGGACTTGAACCCGCACGGATTCCTCCATACGCCCCTCAAACGTACGCGTCTGCCAATTCCGCCACTCCGACGAATTCGCTTGCACAAAATACATTAGCATATCGAGCATCGTAATGCAAGGGCAACAAGTGCCAGCGTCATCGCAACGGTTCAGCGCGCCGGCCGCTGATTGGCGCCGCTCGCATCCATCAGCCAGACCTCGCGGACGCCGGAACGGGTGCTGAGGAACGCGATCGTCGTGCCGTCGGGCGACCAGGCGGGATGCGTGTCCTCGCCTTCATCCGTGGTCAGGCGCCGCGGATCGCTGCCGTCGGCGTTCATCGTCCAGATATCCCAACTGCTGCCGCGGTTCGATGCGAATGCCAGCCGCAAGCCGTCCGGCGCCCAGCTCGGCCAGCTGTCCTCAACGCAGGCAGCAAGCCCGTTCGGGTTGCCGGAGTCGCCGGCTGGCATTCTCGGCAGGAGATCGAGCAGCTCGTTGTCCTGAATGCGATACCGCAACAAGCGAGCCGGGCGATGGTCGATGCTGTTGCCGGTGTCGACCGCGGTCCACGTCCAGAGTGCGACCTCATCGCCCTGGCAGGCAGCGCCGCCGAAATTGGCAATCGGCCCGCCGCCTGCGAGCGTCGCCGGCTGGTCATCGCCGGGATCCCAGGCCATGATGTCGTAGCGGAAGTCGTGACTGTGGTTGAAGTTCTCGAACGTGTTGAGGAAGACCGCGCGACCGGCCCCGTCCCAGCCGAGGAACCACTTCGTCCCGGCTGGCTCGTCGAGCCAGCGCACCCCGCCGGCGGCGTTGAGAAGCGCAAACGACTGGGAAACGTCAGAGTGCGCATCGAGACCCCCCTGATTGACCTCGAGCAGCCAACCGCCATCCGGCGCGCGGTGGGGCGTGACCAGGAAAGCGTACTGGCGCAGATCGGTCGGTGAGGCGAGGATGCGGTAGGTGCCGCGGCTGAGGTCATATTGGCGGAACTCGACCCCGGCGCCGGGCTGTGAGCTTCTGGCCGCCACCGCGATGTGCGAGCCATCGAGCCAGACCGGCGGCACCGGGTCGGCCGGACCGACTATGCTCTGCTTGCCGCTGGCGATGTCGATGACAGCGAGTTGCCAATCATAGTGATCGTCACCCCGCCGGACAACGGCCAGACGCTGGCCGTCCGGCGACCAGACCGGCGCCGTCAGGCCGAGCGTCGTCTCCCAGGCGGCGCCGGGACCGGCGACATCGTCCGGCGGCGGCAGGGCAGCGGTGCGGAACGACCAGGCAACATCGCTTCCCAGGACCTCACCGCCGGCCGCCGCCAGCTGTCCACTGAGACGGACGCTGTAGAGCCGGGCCTCGGCCCAGCCGGTCAGCGGGCTGACCGCCCAACCCGTATCACCGTATGGCTCAAAGCGCAGTGCGAGCGGCGGATCGACCGCCAGGCCCGCCTTGATGGCGGCCTCGGTCACCGGCCGGTCGAACAGGACTAGCAGGCGTGACCAGCGCATGATGCCGACCTCGCCCGGCTCCGGATGCACTTTGACGACCTTGAGCGGACCGGACGGCGCGACAGGCGGCGGCGGCGTGACCGGTGCGACCGGTGAAACGGGCGCACCCGGCCCTGCCGGCTCGGCCTGGTTCCCGGGCGATGTCGCCCGGTGTCGCTGCCAGGCGCGGAGCCCCATCCCTGCGGCAAATGCGAGCAGGACGACCACGGTCATCGCCAGCCAGCGATTGCGGCCACGCATGTCAGCAGCACCTCACGTCAAGTGTCGGCTACTCTACAGATACGCCGACCAGCGGCTGATAGTCCGCGGTGGCATCAGCAATCGGCATCAGCCCCGCAATATCTGCTTCATCTCGTGCCTGAGCGCGTCCGAAACAGTCCCGAACACGACTTGCCACGCCCCCTGCCCCATCTTGACGATGCCGAGTGCGCCGAGGCGTTTCAGCCCGTCCTCATCGACGAGCGATTCGTCGTCCAGGCCGATTCTCAGGCGCGTCAGGCAGGAGTCGACGCCGGTCAGGTTGTCTCTCCCGCCGAGCGCGGCGATGACGCCGGCGGCGCGCTCGGTCAGGCTCGCTGGCGCGGCGCCCGCCGCTGCCGGCGCCCCGGCAAGCGCCGGCGGGTTAGCCGCGAGCGCCGCATCCATGCCCGCTTCTTCGGCCAGCCGCCCCGGCGTGGCCAGGTTGAGCCGGCGGATCAGGAACCGGAAGACGAGGTAGTACAGCACGCCATAGGCGATGCCGATCGGGATGATCAGCAGCCCGTTGTCGGCCCGCGTCAGGTTGGCGATGAACTCGACGATGCCGGCCGATGAGGCGTAGCCATGGCGGATCCGGAGGGCATAGTTGAGCGCGAACGACGACCCCGCCAGCAGTGTGTGTGCCAGATAGAGCACCGGCGCGGTGAACAGGAACGAGAACTCGACCGGCTCGGTGATGCCGGTCAGGAACGACGTCGCCGCGGCGGTGATCATCAGCCCCTTGACCGAGCGCTTGGCGCCGGGCTTGGCCTCGTGGTACATCGCCAGGCACGCGGCAGGCAAGCCGAACAGCATGAAGGCATAGGCGCCGCTCATGAAGTAGCCGGCCGTCGGGTCACCGGCGAAAAAGCGGCCAAGATCGCCGGTGGCGCCGGCGTACGAGCCGACGAGCAAGAGAACGATCGTATTGAGGAAGTGGTGCAGACCGGTGGGGATCAGCAGTCGTTCGATGACGCCGTAGGCGAAGACGCCGAGGATGCCGGCGGCGGCCATCCAGTTCCCGAGCGAGACGATGCCGGACTGCAGCCAGGGGCCGACATAGGCCAGGGCGAGGCCGACGAACACTGCCGCGAAGGCGGAGATGATCGGCACGAAGCGTTGACCGCCGAAGAAACTGAGGTAGTCGGGAAAGCGGACGGCGTGGAAGCGGTGGTAGAAATGCGCGGCGGCGATGGCCGAGATGATGCCGGCGAGTACGCCGAGATTGAGTTCGGGGTTGTAGGCCTTGACGATGCCATCGATGATGATGTACATCGCGCCGGCGGCGAAGCCGGCGATGCCCTCGCGGTTGGCCAGGCCGATGGCACAGCCGACGGCGATGATCAGGCCAAGGTAATTGAACAGCGTCTGGCCGGCCGCAGCGAAGGCGCGCCCGCCGAACTCCGGCGGCAGGACCGTGCCGAGCGCGATGATGACCGCCGCCGCCGGCAGGACGGCAATCGGCGTCATCGCAGCGCCGGCGAACTTCGACAGGCCCTGACGGAAGGTCATGCGCCCGCCCCCTGACTGCCGCTGAACTGGGGCAAGTAGGCGCGGTGGGCGGCCAGGTAGTCGTCAAGGAGCTTCTCGGCGACGGCGATTGACGGGACGAGCGGATGGAGGGCGAGCGCCCGGAGCGCCTTCTCATAGGAACCCTCGAGCGCCGCTTCGACCGTCAGCGTCTCATAGGCGCCGACCACCTGCATCAGGCCCAGCATGTCCGGCGGCACCTCACCGACGACCAGTGCCTGAGCGCCGCGCCTGCCGACGATCGCCGGCAGCTCGACGACCTTGTCATCGGGCAGGCCTTTGATGGCCCCGCTGTTGGGCAGGTTGACGATGAACCGACTCTGAGCGTCGTTGGCGATGGCGGCAACCATGCCGACCATCATGTCGGCGTGCCAGTCCCCACCCCGCTTCTTCCACAAGTCGACTTCCGGCCGCGCCGCGGCCTCGCGGTAGAACGGCAGCAGGTCGCGCTCGATCGCCATGACCTCCTCGGCGCGCGTCAGCGGGTCGGCCTTGAGACGGCTGAGGAGCTCGTCGCTGTAGTAGTAGTACATGAGGTACGGGGACGGGATGACGCCGATCTTCTTGAACAGCTTCAGCATGTAGTGGAGGTCCTTGGTCATCCGGTCGTCTTCGAGCACGAACCCCGGCGGCAGGTGCGCGAGGTCGAGCGAATCGGCCATCTGTCTGAGCAGCGGCATGACGTCGCGGCCCTCGTGCCAGACGTGGCGGACCCAGCCGAGGTGGTTGAGACCGACGTAGTCGAGGCTGATGGCATCGCGCGGCACGCCCATGGCGATGGCCACGAAATGCTGGATGCTGATCGGGATGTCGCAGATGCTGATCATCTTTGCGTTCGTCGCCCGGTGGACGGCCTCGGCGACGATGCCGGTCGGGTTGGTGTAGTTGATCAGCCAGGCATCGGGGCAGCGCCGCTCCATCTCACGGGCGATGTCGACCATCACCGGGATGGTGCGGAGCGCCATGGCGAAACCGCCCGGGCCGGTCGTCTCCTGGCCGATGACATCGTATTTGAGTGGCAGCTTCTCATCGAGGTGGCGCGCCGCAAGCCCGCCGACGCGGATCTGGCAGAGGACGAAATCGGCGCCGGTCAGCGCCTCGCCGCGGTCAGCAGTGGCAGCCACTTCAGCCTCCGGATCGGCCGCCGCGACCATCTTCCTGACCAGTGCCGCGACCGTGTCCAGTTTGTCCCGGTCGATGTCCATCAGCGTCAGGCGCCGGAGCGGCAACTGATCCCTCAGCCGCAACAGCCCCTCGACCAGTCCCGGGGTATAGGCCGAGCCGCCGCCGAGCACGGTTATGTTCTTGCGGTCCATGGTCATCCTCCTCACGACGGGTCCGTCTGCTCTGCTAATTTGGCGAAGGATGGGAAATCCCTGCAGTCGCCGGATGCCCGGAATGACAAGCAGGGCAGCGACAAGCGCTGCCCTGCCCCGGTCTCGATACTGTCCTGACCTCTCCTAACCCTGCTTTGCCTGCTCAAACCAGGCCCGCACTGCCGCCGCGGCGGCGGGCGAGGCGAGCAGGTCGATGGCCGTCATGGCCAGCGTCTTGGCGGCATTGAGCGCGGCCGCGTCGCCCGCCGGCGAGCCTGAGGCCTCGCGGAAGCCCTCAGTGTGGTGGGCGATGTCGGGGCCGCACATCGCGAAGTTGGCCTCGACCGTCGGCACGACGTAGCTGGCGTTGCCGACATCGCTCGAGGCCGGCGTGACCAGACCGGCGTGATCCTCCACCGTCAGGCCGAGCTGTTCCATGTTGGCCTTGAGCAGATGCGCCAACGGCGGGCACTCGAGGATATCGTCATACGGCAGGTCCCCCTCGTAGTCCAGCGTCGCGCCGGTCTGCAGGGCAGCGCCGCGAGCGATGTTCAGCACCCGGTCGATGACCTCGGCGAGATAGGCCTTCTTGGCGGCCCGCACCTGGATGCGGCATTCGGCGAACTCGGGGACGATGTTGACCGCCTGGCCGCCGTTGGTGATGATGCCATGCAACCGGACGTCCGGCCGGACGTGCTGACGCATCGCGTTCAGACCGCTGAACGTCTGGATGACCGCGTCCAGCGCGTTGACGCCCTTGTCCGGCGCGGCCGCCGAGTGAGCCGGCTTGCCGTGGAAGCGGAAAGTGAACGCCTGGGTGGCAAGGCAGGAGCCGCCGACCGAATTGCGCTGACCGCAATGCATGGCGAGGGCCGCATCGATGCCTGCGAACAGCCCGGCGTTGGCCATCAGGACTTTGCCACCGCCGCCCTCTTCTGCTGGCGTGCCGAAGACCTTGATCGTGCCGGTCAACTTGCCTGCGGCGAGCAGGCGCTTGACGGCGATACCGGCGCCGGTACAGGCGGCAGCGCTGACGTTATGTCCACAGGCGTGGCCGATGCCCGGCAGGGCGTCGTACTCGGCGAGGATGCCGACGGCGCGACCGTCGCCATGGCCGAATTCGGCGATGAACGCAGTCTCCATGCCGGCGACGCCGCGGGTGACGGTGAACCCCTCAGCCTCGAGCGTTCCGGTCAGGAGCGCCGCTGCCTGATGTTCCTGCATGGCGATCTCGGGGTTGCGGTGGATCTGATGTGAGATGTCGATCAGGCGCGCCTGCTCACGGTCGACCTCAGCGCGCGCCTGGCCCTTCAGTTCCGCCAATCCAGCCATTCCCGACCCTCCCATGGTTTCCTCTTCCCTCTCCGCTTCCGCCGCACGCCGCGGGGTGTCACCTGGGGGGGACATCGTGCGTCGGGACCGGCGCCTTTGGCTGATACGGAATTGGATTGTCGGTCCGGCTTCCGCGTTGGCGCGCTGCGCACAGTGCGCGACGAACCGGGCCGGACCGAGAATCCCATGGAGTATCAGTCAATGGCGCCGGTCCCTTCACAGGGTGTCCCCCGCGACAGTGCGCGCCTATTCGGCCAGGTCCGGGTACAGCGGGAACCGCTTGCAGAGCGCCGCCACGCGGGCCTTGAGCGATCCCTTGACAGCCTCGAAGTCGCTGCCGAACGACTCGGCGATGATGGCGCCGATCTCCTCGAACTCCTTCACGCCCATGCCGCGGGTCGTGCAGGCCGGAGTGCCGACGCGGATGCCGGAAGTCTTGGCCGGCGGCAGCTTGTCGAACGGAATGGCGTTCTTGTTGACCGTAATGTCAATCTCGGCCAGCCGCTCCTGCGCGTCGAGACCAGTGATGTTCTTCGGCGTCAGGTCGACGAGCATGAGATGGTTGTCGGTGCCGCCGGAGACCAAGCGCAGGCCGCCCTTCACGAGGGCCTTGGCGAGCGCCTGGGCGTTGTCAGCGACGCAGCGCTGATAGGCCTTGAACTCCTCGCCGGCCGCGAGCTTGAACGCAACGGCCTTGGCGGCGATGACGTGCTCGAGCGGCCCGCCCTGGAGCCCCGGGAAGACCGAGCGGTCGATGTCCTTGGCGTACTGCTTGCGGCAGAGAATGAGGCCGCCGCGCGGTCCGCGCAGAGTCTTGTGAGTCGTGGTGGTGACGAAGTCGGCGTACGGCACCGGGCTGGGATGGACGCCTGCGGCGACGAGACCGGCGATGTGGGCCATGTCGACCATCAGCATCGCGCCGGCCTTGTCGGCGATTTCGCGCAGCCGCGGAAAATCGATGACGCGCGGATAGGCGCTGGCGCCGGCGACGATCAGCTTCGGCTTGTTCTCGACGGCGAGCTTCTCGACGACATCATAGTCGATGACCTCGCTGTCCTCGCGGACGCCGTAGGGAACGAACCGGAAGTACTTGCCCGAGAAGTTGAGCGGGTGGCCGTGCGTCAGGTGACCGCCGTGAGCGAGGTCCATGCCGAGGACGGTGTCGCCCGGGGTCAGCATGGCGAAGTAGACAGCCGTATTGGCCTGGGCGCCGGCATGGGGCTGGACGTTGGCATGCTCTGCCCCGAACAGCTCCTTGGCGCGATCGATGGCCAACTGCTCGACGATGTCGACGTAGACGCAGCCACCGTAGTAGCGCTTCCGCGGCAAGCCTTCGGCGTATTTGTTCGTGAACACGGATCCCTGAGCCTCGATCACTGACAGCGGAGCGAAGTTCTCGGAAGCGATCAGCTCGAGTCCGTCGCGCTGCCGGGCCAGTTCGTTCTTCATGGCCTCGTAGACCTGCGGGTCGTCAATCTTGAGATGCTCGTACACGCAATACCCTCCCATTCTGCGACTGGATTGTGCTAATCTTCGACGCCGAACACGCCGAGGCTGAGGTAGCGTTCGCCGGTATCAGGGCAAAGCGTCACTATAGTCTTGCCCGGTCCGAGCTTTTCCGCCACTTTCAGCGCGGCGCACACGTTCGTGCCGGAGGAAACCCCGACAAACAGTCCCTCTTCCTTCGCCAGACGGCGTGCCGTGGCGGCGGCCTCATCATCGGTGACGAGAACAATGTCATCGATGATCTTCGTGTTGAGCACGTCCGGAATCAGGCCATCGCCGATGCCCTGCTGAATGTGATTGCCGATCGGTTTGCCGGCAAGAATGGCTGCCTCGCTGGGCTCGGCAGCGACGATCCGACAGTGCGGGAACTTCTCCTTGAGGACCTCGCCGCAGCCGGTGATCGTGCCGCCGGTGCCGATGCCGGAAACGAAGGCGTCGACCTCGGTTTCGTCACCGATCTGCTTCAGAATTTCGGCGATCGTCGTGTTGCGGTGCGCCGCCGGGTTGTTCTCGTTGGTGAACTGACTCGCGAAGAAGACGCGCGGATCTTCAGCCGCCATCTTCTCGGCGGTCGCCTTGGCCGTCAGAATCGCCTCACCGATGTCCTTGCCGGGATCGGTCAGGACCAATTCCGCGCCATAGGAGCGCATCAGCATCTGGCGCTCCTTGCTCATGCAGGCGGGCATGACGATCCGGACGCGGTAGCCGAGCGCGGCGCCGACGAGGCAGAGCGCGATGCCCTGGTTGCCGCTGGTCGCCTCGACGATGATCGAATCCGGCTTGAGGCGCCCCTGCTTGATCGCTTCCTTGACCATGTTGTAGGCCGGGCGGATCTTGATGCTGCCGCCGGGACTCAAGGCCTCCACCTTGACCAGGATGCGCGTCCCGTTGGCAGGCCGGACGCGCTGCAGCTCAACGACTGGCGTCTGGCCGATGGCCTCCAATATGTTGCGTTTGATGTCGCTCAATGTCTTGCCTCCCATCCCGGAGTTGGTCAAACAGAACCTCAGTTCAACAAGGGCTGCGGCTTGTCCTCCCGCGACTGCACTCTGCTTCACAAATTGGCACGTCGCGGCCGGAAACGCACAAACAGCCCGCCCCTGCAAGGAGGAGCGGGCTGAGGTGATCGATCAGTCGTCGCCGGCACGTGCCTCGGCCTGCCCGATGTTGAGACGGACGCGGGTGATCCGGCGTCCGGCGACCCGTTCGGCCACCAATTCGACCCGCTGCTCGGGCAGGAGAGCCCGCTCGCCGCGCAGCGGCACCCGGCCGAGCAGCGAGTAGACAAGGCCGCCGATCGTGCCGGCCTCATCATCCGGGAGCGCCAGTTCGAATTCCTCGTTGACCTCACCGATGCTCATACCGGCATCGACGCTGAACGACCCGGCGCCGCGAGCGATGATCGGGTCTTCCTCGCCGGCATCGTACTCGTCGTGGATCTCGCCGAAGATCTCTTCGAGCAGATCCTCGATCGTCACCAGACCGGCGGTGCCGCCGTACTCATCGAGGACAATGGCGAGATGGATGCGCGTCTTGCGCATCTGGTCAAGCAAGTCGGAGACACGCTTGGACTCGGGCACGAACATCGTCGGCCGGAGCAGCGACCGGATGTCTGGCCGGGCATCGGCGACGCAGTAAGGAAGCACGTCCTTGGCATGGAGGACGCCGATGATGTTGTCGACAGTGTCCTCGTAGACCGGGATGCGCGAGAAACCCTCGCGCTCGATCCGGTCGAGCACGTCGTCGAAGGTATCGTCGACGGCCACATAGATCATCTCGACGCGCGGCGTCATGACCTCCCACACCGCAGTATCCCCGGTGTCGAGCATGCCGATGATCATCTCGCGCTCGTCCTCGTCGACGGCGCCCTCTTCCTCGCCAATGGCGATCATCGTCCGGATGGAGTCCTCGGTGATCTGCTGATCGGCGGTGCTCCGCCGCCCGCGCAGGAACAACTTGGGGATGGCGGTGAAGACGGAGGCGATCGGCCCAAGCACCGTGCCGAGCGCCAGTACCGGCTTGGCGACGCGCAGCGCGACCGACAGGGCGTTGCTTGCCGCGTAGCTCTTGGGGATGATCTCACCAAAGATGAGGATGAGAAGGATCATCAGGATCGTTGTCACGACGATGCCGGCCTCACCAAACAGGCCGTAGGCGTGCGTCAGGCTGGTGGCCAGGACTGTGGCAATGACGCTGGTCAGGTTGGTGCCGACGAGCAGCGACCCGATCATCCGCTGGCGGTCCGACCGCAGACGCTCGATGGCGACGGCGGCGCTGTTGCCGGAGCGGGCCAGATGCTCGATCTGAACCGCTTCGGCCGACACGAGAGCGGTCTCCGAGCCGGCGAAGAACGCACGGGCGACGAAGGCGACGATCAGGATGGCAATCTGTGCAGCGACAATCACTCGGCCTGCACCGCCTTCGCCGGACTGAGTGCGCCGCCGCTGGTCAGAACGGTGTCATGTTCATCCTCGATCTCACCGATGACCTCTTCAAGCAGATCCTCGAGGGTAATCAGGCCGACAACACGATCGTCCGGGCCGAGGACGATCGCCAGCTGCGTGCTCTTCGCGCGCAACTCGGCGAGCAGCGGCTTGACCTTGCTCGTTGCCCTCACGAAGTGGGCCGGGCGCAGCAGGCTGGTGGTCCGCAGCCCCTTCCGCCGGCGCCGGAAGTGAACGAACAGGTCCTTGGCGTAGATCAGGCCGACAATGTGGTCGATGTCGCCCTCATAGACCGGCAGGCGCGACAGGCCACTGGCGACGATCTTCTGCAACACCTGCTCGATCGGCTCGCCGGCCTCGACGGCGACGATGTTCTGGCGCGGCACCATGGCGCGCGTCACAGGCGTGTCGTCGCTGGCGAAGACGCCATAGATCATCGCCCGCTCATCGCTTTCGATCGCGCCAGCCTCCTCACCAATCGCCGCCGCGGTCTTGATCACGTCCTCGGTCACCGATACGGTCGGCGTCTTGTCGCGACCGCCGATCGTGTCGACGAACCAGGACGTGAAGGCGTTGAGGACCCGCGTCAGCGGATGGAGGATCGTCTTGAGGACTGCGACCGGGCGAGACACCGCCAACGCAAAGCCTTCCGGATCGTGTGCCGCGATTGCCTTCGGCGTCACTTCGCCGAACAGCAGCAACAGCACGGTGGTGATGGCGGATGCGGCCAGCTCGGCGACTTCCCGGCTGTAGCGCCGGGCCAGCGTCGCGAGGGCTATGGAAGTCACCAGCGAGGTCAGCCACGTGTTGACGATATTGTTGCCGATCAAAAGAGTAGAGAGCAAGCCATGGGCGTCGGACAGCAGTCTGCGCACTGTCCTTGCCCAGGTTACTCCCTTGTCTACCAACTGGCGTATTCTGATGGCGCTAAGCGAGAAAATCGCCGTCTCCGAACCGGAGAACACGGCGGACATGAACAGCAGAACGACTGCGATCATTATGGAGCCATTACTCAACGCGGTACTACTGCCAGGGTCATCCAGCACTGGACCATTTCCTCCCCACGGGGACAGCTCACATTTGTTCATATTCTACCATTACGGAAACATGCCGGGCAAAGGTGCTGTCAGGGCGTGCCGAAGAAAGTCGGCCTGCCAGCGCCCAAGGGAGCGACTGGAGTACCCCTGACGCCCCCTGCCTGCCCGTGCTGCCCCCACAGCGCCCCGGCGACAGGCAAAACCCCCTTGCTCGCGCAAGGGGGTTCTGTGTGCCGAAGGCGGGATTTGAACCCGCACAGGCTATCGCCTACTGCGCCCTGAACACAGCGCGTCTGCCAATTCCGCCACTTCGGCATTGCTCGGTTGCAGAGATTATCTTAGCATAACGACACGCGCACCGCAAGCGAAAAATGTTCCTCGCCTGGCTGCGCGAGTTGCGCGACGCAAAGACGAATCGGCGCCGCTAGTCAACCGCAAAGTAGCCGGGACCGTAGATCCAGACCAGACGGGAGCGGGCGTTGAGAACGCGCGTGATGAAATTGCGCGTCTCCTCGAACGGTATGTCGCCTACGCTCTCAGCCTCGCCGCTCCAGCGCTCCGAGCGCAGCCATTCGCTGACGTTGCCGCGACCGGCATTGTAGGCGGCGAGGATGAGGATCCGATCACCCTTGAACTGCCGGCTGAGTTCAGCGATGTACCAACAGCCGATGCGCAGGTTGATTTCCGGGTCGAACAGCGACTCCTCGGTGAAGTCGCGAAGACCGATCTGATCCGCCACCCAGCGTCCGGTGTCAGGCATGATCTGCATCAGGCCGATGGCGCCGCGCGCCGAGACCGCGTTCGGTCGCCAGCCGCTTTCCGTTCGCGTGATCGCAGCGACGAGAAACGGATCAAGGCCATTGCGGCGGCTCTCGCGCGCCAGTTCGGCCTGATAGTGGATGGGATAGAACGGCCGCCAGAGCCAGCGCCGGTTGAGCAACAGCAGTGCGGCAAGGCAGATGAGGAAAAAGAACAGCAGGCCTGTGCGCCTGCGCGACCCTCCGGACAAGCGATCAACTCCAACTCACGGGTAACCAATGTCTATGCCGCCTGGCGCAGCGCTATTCGGCTGGGAAGATGTCGCGCCAGATACGTTCGATCTGGCTGCGGGTCGATTCGACTGACCCAGTGTTGTCGATGACGCGATCAGCGTACGTCAGCTTCTCGGAGAGCGGCATTTGCGCGTGGACGCGCGCAATCGCCTCGCCGATGGTGAACTTGTCCCGTTGCATCAGACGTTCGAGCTGAGTGTGCTCATCGACTTTGACAACCCAGACTTCATCGACCATTGTATGCATTCCGGCTTCAATGAGCAAGGGCGCATCGATTACCAGCAGATGCTGACTCGTGCCCCAGATGCGTCTGGCCGACTCGATCCGCTCCACGCTCGCCCTGATGACGCGCGGGTGGACGATGCCGTTCAGCTTCCGCACCGCTTCCGGATCCGGGAACACCTTCTTGCCGAGCAGCCTGCGGTTGATGGTGCCGTCGGGCCTCAGGATGTCGTTGCCGAATGTCGCCACGACCTGGGCCCAGCCTTCGGTGCCGGGCCGCAGGACTTCATGCGCCAGGACATCGGCGTCGACGATCTCGGCGCCCATCTCGCGAAGTATGCGGGAAACCGTGCTCTTGCCGCTGGCGATGCCGCCAGTCAGCCCGATCACACGCACCAGAATCACCTTCATTGAGATTTGACAGGTGTGTTTCGCCGCATGGAACGTATTCACCTGCAATGGCTGCGCGCGTCGTTAGGATTTGCGGCCGTGGAATATTGATTCACCCCGGTCGCAGTCGCTCGCGTTGGGCCGCATCGCGGGCAGAGACGACAGAGCGGACCTCTGCGGGGAGGTCCGCTCTGTCGTGCGGTTGCGCGTGGCACGCTCGGCTAACTCTCGTGCAAGCAGGCCACCATATGGCCGCCGCCCAGATCCCGAAGTTCCGGTTCGACTTCGGCGCACTCCTTGGTCGCACGGCTGCAACGGGTGCGGAAGTGGCAGCCGCTGGGCGGGTTGATCGGGCTTGGCACATCGCCTTCGAGGATGATCCGGCGCCGTTCCTCTTCCACTGCCGGGTCGGGGATCGGGATGGCTGACAGCAATGCGCGTGTGTACGGGTGGAGCGGCTGGCGATACAGTTCGAGGCTGTCGGCCAGTTCAACGATCTTGCCAAGGTACATGACGGCGACGCGGTCGCTGATGTGCTTGACCATGGCCAGATCGTGGGCGATGAACAGGTAGGTCAAGCCGAGCTTCTGCTGCAGTTCCTCGAGCATGTTGACGACCTGCGCCTGGATCGAGACATCGAGGGCCGAAATCGGCTCGTCGCAGATGATGAACTCCGGCTCGACCGCCAGCGCTCGCGCCACGCCGATCCGCTGCCGCTGTCCGCCCGAGAATTCGTGCGGGAAGCGCGTCGCATGCTCCGGGTTGAGCCCGACGACTTCCAACAGCTGATGGATGCGCGCCTTACGGTCGTTGCCGCTGTACAGACCGTGGATGTCCATCGGCTCGCCGATGATGTCGGAGACGGTCATGCGCGGGTTGAGCGAAGCGTACGGATCCTGGAAGATCATCTGCATCCGCCGCCGATACTGCATCATACCGCGCGCGCTGAGCTTCGGCAGGTTGACGCCGTCAAACAAGACGTCGCCTGATGTCGGCTCGTAGAGGCGGACGATTGTCCGGCCGGCCGTCGTCTTGCCGCAACCGCTCTCGCCGACGAGGCCGAGCGTCTCACCGCGTCGGATGCTGAAGCTGATGCCGTCGACGGCGTAGTTGTAGCCGACCGTGCGGGTGAAGACAGTCCCCCTGGTGATCGGGAAGTACTTCTTCAGGTTCGTGACTTCAAGCAGCAGCTCACCTGGCATCAGTCGGCCACCTCCCGGCTGACGCGCGGCGCCCGCGGGTCAAGCAGCCAGCAGGCGCACCGGTGCCCGTCCTTGACATCGCTGAACGGCGGCGCCTCGCGCTCGCAGATCACCATCGCGTGGCGGCAACGCGGGTTGAAGTAGCAGCCCTGTGGCGGACTGAGCAGATCGGGCGGCGTGCCTTCGATCGGCACCAACCGCCGCCGCTGCTGATCGTCGAGGCGCGGCACCGACTTGAGCAGGCCCCAGGTGTAGGGGTGCTGCGGGTTCGCATACAGCTCGCCCACCGGAGCCGTCTCGATGATCTTGCCCGCGTACATGACGATGACGCGCTGGGCCATGCCGGCAACGACGCCGAGATCATGGGTGATGAGGATGATCGACGTGCTGATCTTCTGTCGCAGCTCCTTCATGAGCTCAAGGATCTGCGCCTGGATCGTCACATCGAGGGCCGTCGTCGGCTCATCGGCGATGAGGAGTTTCGGATTGCATGACAGGGCCATGGCGATCATGGCGCGCTGCCGCATGCCGCCGGAGAACTGATGCGGGTACTCGTTGACGCGCTGCTCGGGATTGGGAATGCCGACCAGCCTGAGCATCGCGATCGCACGCTCCTTCGCCTGCTTGAGACTCATCCCCTGATGCAGCTGGAGCGCTTCGCAGATCTGCATGCCGATACTGATGACCGGGTTGAGCGAGGTCATCGGATCCTGAAACACCATGGCGATGTCGTTGCCGCGGATCTTCTGCATTTCCCGCTCGCTCTTCTTCACCAGGTCCTCGCCGTCGAAGATGATCTCGCCGTGGACGATGCGACCGGGATCCTGCAGCAGACGCATCACTGACAGCATCGTCTGGCTCTTGCCGCAGCCCGACTCACCGACGATGGCCACGGCTTCGCCCTTTTCGACATGGAAGCTGACGCCGTCGACAGCCTTGACCTCGCCGTTGAAGGTGAAGAAGGATGTCTTGAGGTCCTTCACTTCAAGCAACAGATTGTCGCGGTTCATGCTATCACCCCTTTAGCGGCGCATGCGCGGATCGAGCGCATCGCGGAGACCATCGCCGAGGAAGTTGAAGGCGAGCATCGTCAGGCTGATCGCCAGAGCCGGGAAGAAGATCTGCCATGGGTAGGCGCGGATGGACTGCGCGCCATCGTTGGCGAGGACGCCCCAGCTGGCCATTGGCGCGCTGACACCGAGACCGATGAAACTGAGGAACGCCTCGGTGAAGATGGCATTGGGGATGTTCATCGTCACCGTGACGATGATCGGGCCCATGGCGTTGGGAATCAGGTGCCGCAGCAGGATCCGCCAGTTCGAGGCGCCGATCGTCCGCGCCGCGAGCACGAACTCCTGGTTCTTGAGACTGATGATCTGGCCGCGGACGATGCGGGCCATGCCGACCCAGTAGACCGAACCAAGGGCGACGAATATGGTCAGCAGCCCGGACCCCATCACGACCATCAGCATGATGACGAACAGCGTCAGTGGAATCGCCCAGAGGATATCGACGATGCGCATCATCAGGTTGTCGACCTGGCCGCCGAAGAAGCCTGAGATGCCGCCATAGATGATACCGATGGTGAGGATGATCAGGCTGGCTACGAAGCCGATCGACAGCGAGATGCGGGCGCCGAACAGGACGCGCGTCAGCAGGTCGCGGCCGAGGTTGTCGGTGCCGAACCAGTGACGGGCTGACGGGGGACGGTTGGTCGCCTGCAGGTCCTGATCCGAGTACTTATAGGGGCTCAGCATCGGCCCGAAGATCGCCAGCGCGATGATGAGGCCGATGAGGATCAGGCCGATGATCGCGCCGCGGTTCTTCTTCAGCCGGCGCCAGACATCTTGCCAGTAGGTGGTGCTCGGTCGGACGATGACCTGGGCGTTGGTCGTCTCACGGACGAGTGGCGCGAACAGCTCTTGTTCCGTCATTGACTCCAACTGCTCTCACTCCTTTTCGCCCGTGATCTTGATCCGCGGATCGAGCCAGGCGTAAGCCAGGTCGACGAGCAGCATCATCAGCACCAGGAAGGCGCTGTAGAACACGGTGACGCCAAGCGTGACCGTGTAGTCACGGTTGTTGATGCTGGTCACGAAGTGACGCCCGAGCCCGGGGATGGCGAAAATGCGCTCGATGACGAAACTGCCGGTCAGGACGTCCGCCACCAGCGGGCCGGCGACGGTGACGACCGGGATCAGGGCGTTGCGGACGGCGTGCCGCCAGATGACGGTCCGCTCCGGAAGACCCTTCGCGCGCGCGACCTTGATGTAGTCCTGGTTGACCACCTCAAGCATGCTCGAGCGCATCAGGCGGGCGAAGATGGCCATCGACATGGCAGCCAGGGCGACGACCGGCATGATGGCCTGACTCGGCTTGCCCCACATCGCCGGCGGCAGCCAGCGCAGCTTGAGGGCGAAGACGTACATCAGCACTGCGGCTATGACGAAGCTCGGCACCGATACGCCGATGATCGCGAAGAACATCACCGCGTTGTCCTGCCACTTGTTCTGTTTCAGAGCCGAGGTGATGCCTGCCGGGATGCCGAGCGCGAGCGCCGTCGAGACTGCCAGCAGGCCGAGCGTGGCTGAAATCGGGAACGACTGCTTGATCATGTCGGTGACCTGCCGTCCGACGTACTTGAATGAAGGGCCGAGGTCGCCGCGGAGGAGATTGCCCATGTAGTCGAGGTACTGCCGCCAGATCGGCTGATCCAGCTTGTACCGGGCCTCGATGGCCGCCAGCACGGCGGGCGGCAGCTCCTTGTCGCGCGAGAACGGGCCGCCGGGGATGGCGTGCATCAAGAAGAACGTCACTGTCGTGATGATGAACAGCACAATCAGCATCGAGATGATCCGCCGGACCAGGAAGCGCGTCAACTTGTCTCACTCCCTTCACTGCTGCTGCGCAGAAGAGAGGTATACGCGCCGCATGCCGCGTACGCGTATACCTCTCGTTCCAGCGGCGTTGGTCTAGTGCTTCTTGATATAGGCGAACTTGAACTCGATCGGGCCGAGCGGCGAGCGGATCACACCGCCTACGTACGGCTGCATGACGTACTCGTCTGCGTAGAAGTAGATCGGCAGGATCGGCATGTCGCGCATCAGGATTTCCTCGATCTTGTGCATGATCGCGAAGCGCTTGGCCGGGTCTTGCTCGCGCTTGGCTTCCTCGACCAGCTTGTCGTACTCGGCGTCACCCCAGCGGGTGTTGTTGTTGCCGTTGCCGGTCGTCCACATGTCGAGGAAGGTCATCGGGTCGGAGTAGTCGCCGATCCAGCCGGCGCGGGCGACCTGGAAGGCGCCGGCGTCGCGGGAATCCAGGTAGACGCCCCACTCTTGGTTCACCAGCTTGATGCCGGAGATGCCGAGATTGGTCTTCCACATCTCGCAGATGGCCTCAGCGATGGCCTTGTGACTCTCACTGGTGTTGTAGAGGATTTCGAACGCCGGGAAGCCCTTGCCGCCCGGGTAGCCGGCCTCGGCCAGGAGCCGCTGGGCCTCGGCGATGTCGGCGTCTTTGAAGAAGCTGCCGCCGACATCACGGAAGTCCTTGTCGCCTTCATTGATGCCCTTGCAGACAAACGCGGTGGCGGGCATCTGGGCGCCCTTGAGAACGTTCTTGATCAGATCGGCACGGTTCAGGCCAAGGGTGAGCGCCTTGCGGACGCGGGGGTCATCGAACGGCTTCTGCTCGCAGTTGAAGATGTAGTAGTAGGTACCGATGAGCGGAGCCGTCTGGAGCTTGCCTTCAGTGACGAGACGGTCGTGGTCGGGCAGCGGCGGGTTGTCGCCGATGTCGATCTGACCGGTCTCGTACATCGTGAGCTCGGTGCTCGCCTCCTCGACCATGTAATAGGTCAGCTTGTCGAGGAAGACGTTGTCCTTGTCCCAGTACTCGTTGTTCTTGACGTAGGTGATGTGGTCGTTGTGGACCCACTCGGTCAGGACGAACGGCCCGTTGCAGACATAGCCGGCGGCCTCGGAGCCGAACTTGTCGCCCTGAGCTTCGGCGGTCGCCCGGTGGACCGGGAGCAATGTATCGAATGCAGTGATCTCGAGGAAATATGGGGCCGAATACTCGAGCGTGACCTCGAGCGTCTGCGGGTTGATAACCTTGATGCCGACCTCGTCGGCGCTCACGGTTCCCTCAGTGTAGGCCTGGGCGTTCTTGATGTACCAGAGCTGATAGGCGTAGTCACCTGCTGTCTCGGGCGCGCAGGCGCGCAGCCAGGACCACTTGAAGTCCTCGGCGGTGAGCGGGTCGCCGTTGGACCACTTGGCCTTGCGGAGGTGGAAGGTGTAGACCTTGCCGTCCGGGCTGACTTCCCACTTGGTCGCTACGCCCGGAACGATCTGGTTGTTCAGGCCGACGCGGGTCAGTCCCTCGAGCATGGGCAGATGGACGTTCATCTCCGGGACGCCGGTCGACTTGCAGGGATCGAGGGTTTGGGGCTCGGTGCCCAGGTTGTACCTGAGCTCCTGCGTAGCTGCCAGGTCACCTTTGGTGACGTCAGTACGCGCTTTGGGGCGGTTGCAGCCGGCGAACAGCCCGACCACCAGTGCCGCCACCAGCAGCAGGATCACAACGCGGCGCAGCTTCATGGCTCTCCTCCTCATACCATAGTTTGGGCATGAAAAATGCCCCGTCCCAAGAGGCAGGCGTTGGCCTGCTTGATCTGCGGACGGAGCCGTGATTCCTGGACCGGCGTGAAGATGAGCGATAGCGCGTTACTTGGCGTGTTAGGGAGACGTTCTCCCTCCGCCAAACATCTCCTGCCTGAGTGTGGAACCAAATGCACGTCATTCTGTTGACAAATTCCGACACCATGCAACAGTCAGGCGACTGAAAACGCAAAGCCCCGGCCGTTGGCCGGGGCTTCGGGATTATCGATCAGTGACTATTCGCTGGCCGCGCCGCTGAACTTGGCGACGGTGCCGAACGCCCGCAGGGCTTCTTCGGCGAGCTGGCCCTCGGCGCAGATTTCGAGTATCCACTTGCCGTTGCCCGTCTGGCGGATGCCGACTTCGCCGGTGATGCCGAGTTGCTTGAGAATGGCTCCCGCGCCGCCGCTCGGCAGCCGTCCGGAATCCACTTCAACCTGATACGTGACCAAACCAGTCCCTCCCCGGTGAGGTAACCCCCTTGCCTATTGTACCACATTTCGGAGGACAAGCGCAGGCCTACCGTTGGCAATGGGGGCAGAAGTGCGCGCTGCGGCCGCCCAGTCGAAGCCGCTCGATCTGTCCCTTGCCGCAGCGCGGGCAGGCCGCGCCCTCATGGCCATAAACCTTGAGGTAGGCGGCGAACTCGCCTTTGCTGCCGTCGGCGCGGCGGTAAGTCGAGAACGTCGTGCCGCCGAACACGAGCGCATCGGCGATCACATCGCGGATTGCCTGCCAGAGGCGATCGGCTTCTTGCCGGGACAGCGACGCCGCCGGACGGTCGGGCCTGATCCTGGCTGCGAACAGGCTTTCGTCAGCGTAGATGTTGCCGATGCCGGCAATGAACTCCTGATTCAGCAGGAGCGACTTGATCGGGCCGCGTCGCTTCGCCAGCCCGGCGCGGAAGTACTGCTTGGTGAATCCGTCTGACAGGGGCTCCGGACCGAGTCGGTTGAGCAGCCCAAGGTCGCCGTATTCGCCGCGGTCGACCAGGCAGATCAGCCCGAAGTGACGGAGATCGATGTAGCGGAGCTGGCGACCGTCGGAGAGGTCGAAGATGACATGCGTGTGCTTCTCGACCGGATCCGCCGGGTCGTTGACGTACATCCGGCCGGCCATCCGCAGGTGGACGACCAGATCGCTGCCAGGATCGAGCCTGATGATGAGGAACTTGCCCTGCCGGTCGACGGCGGCAATGGTCTTGCCGGTCGTGCCGGCGGCGAACCGCTCGGCATCCGGGCAGCGGATCAGATGCGGCGACAGAACGGCAGTCCTGACGATGCGAAGGCCGGTCAGGGCACTCAACTCGCGGCGGACCGTCTCGACTTCCGGCAGTTCAGGCATTGTCCTCCCCCTCGCTCAGTCGACCGCGATACCCTTGACGTCGTACCAGTTCGGACCCACCTTGACATCGACCAGCAAGGGCACGCTCATCTTGACGACGCCCTCCATCTCGTCGCGGACGAGGCGCTTCATCGCGTCGAGCTCGTCGCGCTCGACCTCGAAAATCAACTCATCATGAACCTGAAGGATCATCTTCGACCTGAGCTTCTCAGCGCGCAGTCGCCGGTCGATGCTGATCATGGCGAGTTTGATGATGTCCGCCGCCGTGCCCTGGATCGGCGTGTTGATCGCAGTGCGCTCGGCGAACTGGCGGACGTTGCGGTTGCGGTTGTCGATATCCGGCAGCAGGCGGCGACGGCCGAACAGGGTCGTGACGTAGCCCTGGGCGCGGGCCTGGCTGATGGTCCGGTCCATGTAGTCCTTGACACCGCCGTATCGCTCGAAATAGGTCGCGATGTACTGCGCCGCCTCCGCCCGCGGAATCCCGAGTTGGCGCGCCAAGCCGAAGTCGCTGATGCCATAGACGATGCCGAAGTTGACGGCCTTGGCTCGGGCGCGCATGTCGCGGGTAACGTCCTCCAGCCTGACACCGAACACTTCGGCGGCCGTACGCTGGTGGACGTCCTGGTTGCGCAGGAACGAGTCGGTCATGTAGGCGTCGCCGCTCAGATGCGCCAGAATGCGCAGTTCGATCTGCGAGTAATCGGCTGCCAGGATCAGCTTGTCCGGGCTGTCGGGCACGAACACCAGTCGCAGGCGGCGCCCCAGCTCATCGCGGATCGGGATGTTCTGCAGGTTCGGCTCGGTGCTGGAGAGGCGTCCGGTCGCCGTCACCGTCTGCTGGAAGGTCGTGTGGACGCGCCCGGTCAGCGGGCTCACGAGCGCCGCCAGACCGTCGACGTAGGTGCTCTTCAGTTTCGAGAGCGCCCGGTGTTCGAGCAGCTTGGCGGCGATCTCGTGATTGGCGGCAAGCGCTTCGAGGACCTCAGCATCAGTCGAGAAGCCCGTCTTGGTCTTCTTGACGGCAGGCAGCCCGAGCTTGACGAACAGTATCTCGCCCAGCTGCTTCGTCGAGTTGATGTTGAACTCGCCGCCGGCGAGGCGGTAGATGTCGGCCGTCAGCTCGACGAGCCGGGCCGCGAACTCGTCACCCATCTTGAGCAACCGCTGGCGGTCGATCGCGACGCCCTCATACTCCATCGCCGCGAGGACCCCCAGCAGCGGCGTCTCCATGGTCCGAAACAGCTCGGCGAGACCATTGTCGGCGAGACGCCGCTCCAGCAGGGGCTGCAGTTTGACGAGGGCGGCAGTACGCGCAGCGAGCGCAGTCGTGTCGCCGTGCAGCTCGGCCGGCAGCTCAGCGCCGAGGTACTCTCGCCCGAGGTCCTCGAGGCGATACGTCGCGCGTGTCGGATCGAGCAGGTAGGCAGCGATGGCGGCATCGTGGACGAGGCCGCGCAGCTCGCAACCGTGACGCCGGAGGGCGAGCAGGCCTGGCTTCAGGTTGTACCCGACCTTTGCCACAGCGGCATCTTCAAGCAACGGTCTCAGGACGCGAACGGCTTCGGCCGCAGACAGCCCGCGGGGCGCGAACAGATCGGCCTCCGGTTCGGTCAGCGACACGATCGTCACCGTCTCGCCCGAACCGGCGAGCGGCGCCAGCGCGATCGCGCTGATGCGACCTTCGACCGGATGGCCCGCTCCGGGGACCACTTGGAGCGCAAAGCCATGCCGCAGTGAGTCGCCGAGGCGCGCCAACTCCTCTGCGGACGCCACGACGCTGACCTCGACCGGCGCCGCGGGCGGTGCCGCGGCGGCAGACGCATCGACACCGGCCTTCGCCTCAAGGTTCAGGCGGTCGATCAGGCCGCGGAACTCCAGCTCACGGAACACGCGCAGCAACTCCGGGTAGTCCGGCTCGTCCACCGCGGCGGCGTCGATGTCGACAGCTATCGGCACATCGCACTTGATTGTCGCGAGGCGTTTGGACAACCGGGCCGCGTCGGCGTGCTCACGGAGCAACGCCTTCAGGCGTTCGCCGGCGACTTCGTCAGCGTGGTCGAGGACGCTGTCGACGCTGCCGAAGTCGTGCAGGAGCTTGAGCGCCGTCTTCTCGCCCACGCCCGGGATGCCGGGGATGTTATCGGACTTGTCCCCCATCAGGGCTTTGAGGTCGATGATCTGTGCCGGCGCGAGGTCGAAGTCGGCCCGCAGCGCTGCGGCGTCATACCGCTTGAGGTCGGAGATCCCCTTCAGCGTGAACAACACGTTCGTCCGGTCATCGATCAACTGCAGCGCGTCGCGGTCGCCGGTCAGGATGAGCACCGTGAGATCGCTGGTCGCAGTCTGGCGGGCCAGCGTCCCGAGGACATCGTCGGCCTCGTAGCCGTCGATCTCGTAGATCGGAATCCGGAATGCCCGCAGGACATCCTTGAGCAACGGCATCTGTGAGGCCAACTGATCGGGCATGCCGGTGCGGTTGGCCTTGTAGGCTTGGTACTCGCTGTGGCGGAAGTTGATCTTGCTCTTGTCGAAGGCGACTGCCAGATAGTCGGGCTTCTCCTCGCGGAGCAGCCGCAGCAGCATGGTGACGAACCCGTAGACCGCGTTGGTCATCTGGCCCTGTGAGTTGGTCAGCGGGCGCACCGCGAAATAGGCACGGTTGATGAGGCTGTTGCCGTCGATGAAGATGGCTTTCCTGGCCATCCGGGTCACCCCCGGTGAGTCAGACTGTGAACTCCCTCAGTATTTCACCGGCGGTGTCGGCGAAACCTTCACGCGACGGCGCCGACCAGCGCCTGGGGAGGGACGGCGGAACAACCCCTGAGGCAGCGAAACCCGGATGCCCACTCGGGGCGTCCGGGTTTCTGCCAGGCATGGGAGGAGTTGCCTAGATGCCGAAGGTGACGCTGACGGTAACGCGGATCGTGTTCGTGCCGGCTTCGATTGGCGTCGATGTGGCGCCGGCGGCGTCCCGCAGCATCTTCCCGTTCATGTAGTAGACTGGCGGCTGGAACGGGGCATCGAGCGAGATTGACCGGACGCGGCGGATCTTCACGCCGGCGGCATTGGCGATGGCGTCGGCCTTGACCCGGGCGTCCTTGACGGCGGCTTCGATCACCGCCGTCTTGACGGCATCGACGTCCTTGACGGTGAAGGTGATGCCGTTGACCTCGTTGGCACCGGCGGCGACGGCAGCGTCGATCAGCCCGCCGAGATGCTCGAGGTCCTGCGAGTCACAGGTGACGATATTCGTCACCCGGTAGCCGACCAGGACGGGCGGCTTGCCGTTGGTATCATAGTCGTAAAGAGGGTCGACGCTGAAGCGGGTGGTCTTGATGTCTTCATCCTTGACGCCGGCCTGCTTGAGGGCCGCGATGACGGCGTTCATGGCCGTGGCGTGGCTGGTGATGGCGGCCTCCGTCGTCTTCGCCTGACGCTGCACGCCGAGCGAGATCGTCGCGGTGTCGGGCTTGACCTCGACTGTCCCTTCACCGCTGACGACGATGACCGATTCCTGCGCCACGCTTCCGGGGGCCAGCGGCGTCCTCAGGGCAAGCACGCCGACCAGGAGCAAAGCGATGACCAACAGACCGGAGACGAGGTGAATCGGGCGCACCTCAAATGGTCGATATGACATGGTTCTCCCCTTCTTGGCGCTACTCTTGGCGATGGAACCAGCGTTGGGGACGGATGGCCAGCCAGAGCGCCACCAGGATCAGCAGCACGGGCAGCGCGCCGCCGACGAAGACCGTCAGGCTGACAAGGAAGCGGCCGATGGCCTTGATGGTGTTGACGCAGGCGCCCTTGATGCGGTTCCAAAGCGACTGGTTGGTGCTCACTGCCACCGCATCGGGATCCTGCTCGAGATTGACCGTGAGCGTTCCCATCTCGACACCTGACTGCAGGTTCCTGAGATTGGCGGCATTGATGTCAATGTCCGTGCGGATGCGGCTCAGTTCGTTCTCGACGCGGAGAATGTCATCGACGGTCGTGGCCTGCTTCAAGACTTCGCGCAGGCGCTCTTCTTGAAGTTGCAGGTTCTTCACCCGGGCATCGGTGTCGGTATAGACGGCTGTGACATCGGTGGCGTAAATCGTCTTGGTCCTGACATAACCCAGCTGCTCGACTGCGCCGACAACGCCGTCGAGATTCGCCGCCGGCACCCGGAGCTGAAGCGATGCTCGCGCCGTCGTCGCGTTCACCTGATGGAAGCTCGAATTCTCAACGTAACCACCGTTCGTGGCCGCGATCTCCTCGACCCTGCGCTGCGCGGGGGCGATTTCCTCGACGGCGACGGTCATCTCGCCATTGCGGATGATCTTCTGGGTGTTTTCGCTGGCCGCGCGCTGGGCGGTGCCCAGCAGGTTGGCCTGATCGGCCGCGGCGAACTGCGGCTCGCCGCCGCCGAGACCCTCGTCGCCGGCGCCCGGCGCCGCCGGGGGCGCGGCCGCGCCGGTAGCGACCTGATCCCTGGCCTTGCCCCGCGCCAGCAGCTCCGACTTTTCGCTGCCGGCTCGCAGTTGCAGGCGATAGCCGATGCCGACACCGCCGGCCAGCGTGATCACCAGCACCAGTGCGGCGGCGATGGCGCTGCGGACAGACATGACCGGCAGCGCACTGAGCCACCGTGCCCGGCGCCCGCCGGCGGGCTGCCGCTCTGCAGCCAGGCGCCGCAGACGCTGTCGCAGTTCGGTGCGAAACTCGGCCGGCGGTTCGATTTCGTCCAGTTCCTGAACCAGGGCGATGGTCTGCTTGAGTTCCTGAAGCTCGGCTGCGCAGGCCGGACAGTCGCGGAGGTGGTCGGTGAGCCGGGCCCGCTGCTCTGCGTCCAGAGCGTCGTCGACATAGGCAGACAGAAGGTCACGAACGTCTGCGCACTTCATCGCCGGCTCCCTCCTTCCGCGGCTTGCTTGCCCGTATAGACGACATCGCCCCGGAAAAGTTCCATGGCCGAAAGGCGCTCCCTGAGGGCCAGCCGGGCGCGGTTGAGGCGGGACTTGACGGTCCCGAGAGAACAGGCGAGCACGCCCGCTATCTCTTCATATGGGAGGCCCTGGAGGTCGCGCAGGATGATCACTGCGCGGTGCTCAGGCTGGAGCGCCGAGATGCCGTCCTGGACAGCCGCCCGCAGCTCGGTGCGCTCGAGCTCGTCCAGCGGGCCGGCCGCCGGATCCACGGTCTGGCGCGCCACCGGGCCCTCTTCCATCGCCACTGGCTGATCCAGGGACAGCACCGGCTGCCGGCCGCGGCGGCGGAGTTCGTCCAGGCAAACGTTGGTGGCGATACGGTACAACCACGTGGCGAACGAGGACTGACCCTTGAAGCTTGGCAGCGCGGTGAAGACGCGGACAAACGCCTCCTGGGCCAGGTCGCTGGCGTCATCGGCGTTGCCCGACATGCGATATGCCAGGTTGTAGACTCTCTTCTCGTAACGCGCCACCAGTTCCTCAAAGGCCCGCTGCTCGCCGCCCCGCCAGCGCTCGATGAGTGCCGACTCGGAAGCTTCCAACACCGATCCCCCCGATCCGGGCGCATGCTGACACACGCACCCTCAGAGAAATGGACGTCCCCGGGACCGGAAAAGTTCCCTGTTCAGCCATTCGCTGTCGAGCCCTTCCATTCCTAGCAAGGCTCAAGGAAACGGCTGGCAACCGGTCCGGTGCGATAGCTGAGCGGTCGTCCAGCTCATCCGGGCATCTCTATGCCACGGCAGCGGCAGGTATGACCGGACGCGGACACTGGCGGACTGTCGCGCGTATTATGGTCAGGAAAAGCATGAGGCGCCGGGCCGGCCCGACGCCAAAGGCGGGATGTCATCATGTCGACTGCTGATGGAGGGTGCCCGGCGACGCCGCGACTGCCGTCCCCGCTGGCGGCATCACCGCGCGTCATCCCATGGGCACCAAACAACCCGTGGGCCTCTCCCTGGCCGGTCCAGTGCCAGCCGAGCGTCGACTTTGTCACGTTCAAGCTGGACGGACTGGAGATCGGCGTCTACCGCTTTCAGGGCGGCACGTTGCCGCACGAGCTGCATGTCGTCGTCCCGCGAGCCGAGATCGAGCGCCGCAAGAAGGCGACCGACGGCAGCGAGGAGATCCACCGCACGGTGCTGTCCAGCATCACCATCGCGCACGCCCCCCGCTATCCGTGGGCCGGCGGCGAGCGCCCGGAGGGCGAGCCCGAACAGCCCGCCCAGCCGGCGCCACCGGCGCCGCCAGCCCTGCCGGGCAATCCGCGGCGACCCTTCTACGGTCAGCCGGCGCCGCCCGGCCAGGCGCCGCAGCCGGTCCTACCGCGCGCCGCCGCGCCTCTGCCCCGCCGGCAGTAGGAAGCCCTGCTGGCGGAAGGTCGGCATCAGGGCGGCGAGCAGAGCCAGCGCAAGGATCAGCTCGGGAATCAGGTACTGCCCATTATAGATGGCGGAGTAGACCCACGGGTTCATCCCCGCCTGAACCTGGTCGGCGCTGGCCGCCCAGTAGATGACGCCGGACAGCAGGTGCGAGGCGAAACGCCCGGCGACGCCGAGCGCGACGCCGAGGTACGGCTGACGCCGCAGCAGGCCCGCCAGACCGAGCAGGGCGAACGGAACCGGGTAGTCGAGCAGGAACTGCCAGGGTGTGAGGAACCACGGCTCGAACATGTAGTCGATCAGTCCGTAGGCGGCGCCCGCGATCATGCCGATTCCCGGGCCCCAGCGGAGAGCGATGATCAGCAGCGGGATCATCGATCCGGCGGTCACCGCACCGCCGAACGGCATCTGATAGACCTTGATCTGGTGCAGGATGGCTGTGAGCGCGATCGCCATCCCTGCTTCGACGACCATTCTCACTCTCTGGTTGCGCATCACGAATCCCCCTTCGCGGTTGGTAGCTTCCCCCGCCGGAGATAAAGCGGCCATGGACAGGAAAAGACCGCGCCCGTGGTGGGTGCGGTCTTTGCGGTCTTGTTATCGATCGCCACTTCCCCACGCTGGTATTATCCAGTTCGGGTCCCAAGGGTTTGCGGTGTCCCGCGTCTCAGCTTTGCAGCTCCCCTAGCGGCCTGACTCTATTCGGTTGGCGGATCGCTCCGCAATCATTATACACCTCGCTCGACCCCGCTACAACCTCGGACAGGCAGCGCCAGCGTCTTGCCTGCTGGCGGTTGCGGGCGGACAGCCAGCGGTTATAATGGTAACTGCGAACCGTCCAAGCTGCGGCGGCCGCGCCATCGGGAGGGACCACAATGCGCTGCATCGGCAATTGCATCGACCAGTTCAAACATGTGCTCACCACCGCTACCGGCTATGAACATGAAATCAGCAGCAACTTCGAATTCATCGAAGGCAGGGCGATTCCGGAGGTAACCGGCCGCATCGCCATCTACAAGCATCCGTACCGCGGCGATGAGGTCGCCGACCGCATGACGCCGGTCGCCGACATCACCCTGACCGAGGTCGATGCCGATGGAACGGTCGAGGTCCTGATCGAGGTCTCGCTGCCGATCAACCTTGTCAAGTACTCGCCGCCGGATCTGCTGCGAGCCGTCAGCGGCATCATCGACCAGGAGCCGGCGATCAACATCCACCAGCGTTACTCGCGGACGGCGACGAGCGACATGGTCAACGTGGCCATCGACAGCATCTACGTGCTTGAATGGTCGTGGGAGATGCACGTGCCGAGCTGCAACCAACTGGGATCGGGCGAACCGCTGGCGGTGGCGGAGGATCTGACCGACTTCCAGGACAACGTCAGCGGCATCATCCGTGAGATCACGCAGGTGTTCGATCTGGCCGCCGACCCGACCCGCTGACGCCGCGCGGTTGGGCGATGGCCACACCGACCACCGAGACCAGCGCACCGACGATCAGCGGCCAGGTGATGCGCTCGCCGAGCAGGAACCGCGACTGGACGAGCCCGAACACCGGCACGAGGTAGAGGATGAGCGAAGCCCGCGCCGCGCCGATGCGGGCGACCAGGGAGAAGAACCAGATGACGGCAATCGCCGTCGGCAGCGCGGCCAGCGCCAGCAGCGCGAGCCAGGACCGGAGTCCGGCCTGAGCGACAGCCGGGACGGCCGGCTCGACCAACAACGCCGCCAGACAGAGCGGGATGACGCCGAGCCATGTGCTGATGGCCAAGACCGGCAGCGATGAGGCGTCATGCCGCTTGCCGAGCACAGTGTAGACCGAATAGGCCAGCGCTCCGACAAACATCAGGATGACGCCGAGCGGCGTCGTGCCGCCGCTGCCCGCCGGCCCGCCGAGGGCGATGGCACTGACGCCGGCGAGTGCCAGAAACAGGCCGGTGACCTGGGCCAGGCCAATCCGCTCGCGCAGGAAGACCGCTGCCAGGACAGTCGAGTAGACCGGCGACGTGGCGCCGATGATCGACCCGACGGCGGCGGTGGCGAAGCGAAGGCCGACGACCTGAGCCGCGTTCGAGACGATGGCTGCCAGTCCGAGCGCGAACAGCGCCGGCCACTGCCGGCGAACCAGTCTGAGTAGCTCGGTCTTGCCGCCGCGGCGCACGGCCAGGACGGTCAGGAAGGCGGCGCCGAGGACATAGCGCAGCGCAGCCAGAGTGAGCGGCGGAAAGTCGCGCATGATGACTTTCGACAACGGAAACACCATCGACCAGAACAGCGGCACGAGCACGGCCTGAAGCGCAACCGGCACGGCGACAGCCCCTTTCCATCAGACAAGAAAGCCGCACCCCATCTGGAGGTGCGGCTTTGGCGTTGCGTTCAGGCCTTCGGACCGGCGGCGATGACCTTGTCGGGCATCCCCTCGAATGCGGTCGCGAAGTTCTTGACGAAGCGGGCGGCCAGAGCCTTGGCGGTCTTGTCATAGGCTTCCTTGTCAGCCCAGGCTTCGCGCGGCTTGAGGACCTCGGCCGGGACGTTCGGGCAGCTGTCCGGGACCGCGACGTTGAAGATCGGGTCGATGGTGTAGCTGACCTTGTCCAGTTCGCCGTTGAGCGCTGCCGCGACCATGGCGCGGGTGTGCTTGATGCTCATGCGATGGCCGACGCCGTACGGGCCGCCGGTCCAGCCGGTGTTGACCAGGAACACGCTGGTGTTGTGTTCCGAGGCCTTCTTCGCGAGCAACTCGGCGTACTGGAGCGGGAAGTGAGGCAGGAACGGGGCGCCGAAGCAGGTCGAGAAAGTGGCCTGCGGCTCGGTGATGCCGCGCTCGGTGCCGGCGAGCTTGCTGGTGTAGCCGGACAGGAAGTGATACATCAGGCCTTCCGGGGTCAGCTTGCTGATCGGCGGCAGGACGCCGAACGCATCGGCGGTGAGGAAGCAGATCGTCTTCGGATGGCCGGCGACACCGGGAATGACGGCGCCGGGGATGAACTCGACCGGGTATGCGACGCGCGTGTTCTCGGTCAGCCGATCGCTGTCATAGTCCAGTTCGCGCGTCTCCGGATCGTAGACGACGTTCTCGAGCACTGAACCGAAGCGGATGGCGCTCCAGATGAGCGGCTCGTTCTCCTTGGACAGCTTGATGCACTTGGCGTAGCAGCCGCCCTCGTAGTTGAAGATGCCGCTGTCGTTCCAGCCATGCTCGTCATCACCGACGATGAAGCGGTCGGGATCCGCCGACAGGGTGGTCTTGCCGGTGCCGGAGAGGCCGAAGAACAGAGCGACATCGCCCGCCTTGCCGACGTTGGCCGAGCAGTGCATGGTGGCCGTGCCGGCAAGCGGCATGAAGTAGTTCATGACGGTGAAGATGGACTTCTTCATCTCACCGGCGTAGCTGGTGCCGCCGATGATGACGAGACGCTTCTCGAAATGGAGTGCGATGAACGCCTCGGACTTGGTGCCGTCGACTGCCGGGATGGCGTGGAAGCCAGGCGCGCAGATGACGGTGAAGTTCGGCTCGTGAGCCGCCAGTTCCTCGGCCGTCGGGCGGATGAACAGCTGGTGGACGAACAGGTTCTGCCATGCGAGCTCGTTGACAAACCGGACTGACAGCCGCTGGGACTTGTCCGCGCCGGCGAAACCGTCGAACACGAACAGTTCGCGGTTCTGCAGGTAGGCGACGAGCCGGTTGTACAGATGGTCGAACTTCTCCGGGCACATCGGCTGGTTGTTCTTCCAGTCGATCTGATCATGGATCGACGGCAGGTCGACAACGAACTTGTCGTTGGGCGAGCGGCCGGTGTACTTGCCGGTCGCCACCGTCATCGCGCCATTGGGCGCCAGAACGCCTTCCTTGCGATCCAGGGCCATTTCGACAAGGCGCGGGACGGGCAAGTTGAAGTGGACCTTCGCGTTGATGATTCCGAGAGAGTCTAGCGAGCCGCGCATGGACTGCAACCTCCTAGTTCCTCCGGACGTATTTGGGCGACTTGGCACATCGCCATACGCCTTGATAATAACACACCCAATGAAGCCAAGCAACCGCTTCTGACGTGCAGGCATCTTTCGCGCGCCGGGAGGATATCGACACAAGTCGCGCGAATATTGCGAGAACCCAAGCGTGGATGCAACATTTGCAGGAGGAAACGCAGACGTGGATGCAGGCAGTGCCATCAACCTGGCTCTCGCCAACTGGACCTTCTTTGCAGCCGTAGTGGTCGTCCGGATGATGACCTGCCATGAGGGAATCCGCTCGTTCAGGATGAGGCTGAGCGTGGAGGGGCTGGTTCTCTGGGCCGAAGGTGCGGCCGCAGCCATCGGCAGCTGGCTCCTGCGCGGCCTGTTCCTGGTGCTGACCGGGCACGGCAGCGTCGCCCTGCACGCACCCGGGCACGGCTTCTGGGCCGCGCTCGGCTGGACGGCGGTCGGCTATCTGCCAGTCGCGGTGTTCGAGGAAGGCCTGTTCCGTGGCTACGTTCAGGATCGCCTGGCGGCAAAGTACGGCATCGGACTGGCGATTGCCGCGCAGGCCGCCCTGTTTGGGCCGATGCATATCCTGGCCTGGCCGGCAGCGACCAACATGCTGATCAGGCTGGCCATGGTGACAGTGCTTGCCCTTGCCATGGGGACAAGCGTCCGCGACGGCCGGTCGCTGCTCTGGGCCGTCGGCTTCCACCAATGGTGGAATGTCGTCGACACCTTGATCATGCAGTCAATCTCACCGGTCCAGTTGATCACTGCCGAGGCCGAATCGGTCTACGGGGCGCTGGTCAATCTGGGGGCCGCCATCGTCGTCCTCGGCTGTGTGCGCCTGCGGTTCCTGGGCGGCAGCGCCCCAGTGCGAAGCACGGTGACCGAGCGGGAGGCGGCTACTGAGCTGCTGCCGGCGGAAGAGTAAGGCGTGGCGCCTGCGCAACAAGCGCCGACCCGTAAGGGCCGGCGCTTGTGTTTGTTGTGCCGAAGGCGGGACTTGAACCCGCACGTGGGGTAACCACTCTCGATTTTGAGTCGAGCGCGTCTGCCAATTCCGCCACTTCGGCGTTCGCCTCGCGCCTATCATCATAGCATATGTGTCGCGCGCTCTCAAGTGAGTCGGCCCGCGAACGCGGCGACGAATCGCTTGCGCGGCACACTCGGCGACTCTGGCAAGACGATTGACATCTGTGCGAAAGGAGACGGCCGTTCGATTTGCGAATCACTGTGCTGGATGAGCATATTGCCACTTCTTGGAGGGAATGACGACCATGATCCAACTCTTGCCATGACCGACAACGAAGACAGCAACGATGACCGGTGACAGGCGTGTCTTGCGGTTCCAACAAGTGCAATGTAATGTAAGGAGGGGACGAAATGGCTGACAGACTGGCGAAGGTCGGCATCATGACTGACAGCGGCTGCGACTTGGACCGCTCGCTCTGCAATGCGATCGGTGTCATTCAGCTGCCAATTCTTGTCACTCTCGGCAATGAGACATATGGCGACCGGGACGACATGCCGCCACATGAGTTCTACCAGCGCATCGCCGCTGATCGGACGCTGGTGCCGCGCACGTCGCAGATTCCCCCGGCAAGCTTCATCACAACTTTCGAGGCGGCGCTCCGCGAGCATGAGGAGCTGATCTACATCGCCTTCTCGAGCGGGCTCAGCGGCACGTATGAGTCCGCCTGCCTGGCGCGCGCGGCGGTAGCTGCCGACCGGATCGAGGTAATTGACTCGCTGGCGGCGTCTGTCGGGCAGGGTCTGATAGTCCTGGCAGCGGCCGCGATGGCAGACCGCGGCGAATCGCGTGCGCGAATCGCAGACGCGGTCAGGTTCCTCAGCAAGCATATGGAGCACCTGTTCGTCGCCGGTTCGCTCGAGATGCTCCAGCGCGGCGGCCGCATCAGCAAGGCGAAGGCGGTCATCGGCGGCATGCTCGACGTCAGGCCGATCCTCCACTTCGTCGAGGGCAGGATTCACTCGCTCGAGAACGCCCGCGGCGAGAAGAAGGCGCTCCGGCGCCTGATCGAGTTGATGGGCGAACGCGGCGTCGAACTGCGTGAGCAGACCATCGGCATCAACTTCGCGGCCGACCGCAGCATCGCCGAGCGCTTGCGCGACATGATCCGGGAGGCATACGGCTGCGACAAGTTCGTCATCTCGGAGGTCGGCGCCGCCATCGGCTCGCACGCCGGACCGGGAACGGTCGCGGTATTCTTCCTGAACCAGTTGCCACAGGAGCTGCCACCGGATCTCGGCATCGCGATTCCGCAACTCTAGCCCCGGCCCCAGGGGAGGTGTGCTTCCTGATGTTCGTCAGCGATGTGCTCGGCCAGCGAGTCTATGACCAGAGTGGACGCGTGCTCGGGCGAATCCGGGATCTGGTGATGCTGGCCAAGGATCCGCAGGCGACGATCACTCTGGTGATCATCAACGGCGCGGACGGCCGTCTGCTGGCCATCGACGGCGCCGGTTGGCGACACGAGGAAGCACGCTTCGTCGTCGATGGGTCGATGGACGATGCAACGCCCTACCGCGAACTGGTCAGCCACATTCTCCTCGGGCGCGATGTCCTGGACAAGCAGATCATCGACGTCAAGGGCGCGAAAGTCGTCCGCGTGAACGACATCGAGTTGCGCTGGGGCGTGAAGGGTTGCCGCGTCTCGGCAGTCGACGCCGGGGCCCGCGGCTTCGTCCGTCGCCTGCTCGGACCGAAGCTGTTCCCGCTGCTCACCGGTGGCGTCTGGCGGCCGGCGTCACGCCTGATCAGTTGGGCGCTGGTCGAGCCGCTTGGCTCGGCGGGCAGCCCGCTCAGACTCAGCATGTCGTCGCGCAAGCTGGCTGACATGCACCCGGCTGATCTGGCCGACATCGTCGAGGACCTTGACCGCCATGAACAGGTGGCCCTGTTCAGCTCGCTCGATGATGAGAGCGCCGCCGAGACGCTGTCCGAGGTCGACGAGGCCGCCGATCAGGAGCACATTCTCGATCAGCTTGGCACGGAGCGCGCTGCCGATATCCTCGAGGAGATGTCGCCGGACGACGTTGCCGACCTGCTGGCCGAGATGCCACCGGAGAAGGCCGAGGCGATCCTCGCCTCGATGGCGGAAGAAGAGCAGGCCGACGTGCGTGAGCTGCTGCGCTACGCGGAGCATACTGCCGGCGGCCTGATGACCACCGGCTACATCGATATCACCGAGGACCTCACCGCTGCCGAGGTCATCGAACTGCTGCGGGCCAATGAGCCGGACGCCGAGACGATCTACTATCTCTATGTCGTCGACGCGCGCGGGGTGTTGACGGGAGTGCTGTCGCTGCGCGAGCTGATCATTGCCAAACCGGAGACGCTTGTCCGGGAGATCATGACCGGCCCGGCCATCTCCGTGCCGGTCGAGGCGAGCGAGGACGAGGTGGTCGACATCATGGCCAAGTATGACTTCCTCGCAGTGCCGGTAGTCGACGACGACAACCGTCTCCGCGGCATCATCACCATCGATGACGTCATGGATGTGGCGATGGAGCGCGGCGGCTGGACCCGGCAGATGCGGTTGCGGAGGTGATGCCTGTGACCCTCGACAACAAGCGGAAGCAGAGCCGCCTGCGGGCGCTTTGGACTCGCATCGCGGTCTTCCTCGCCATCATGGGGCCGGGCATCATTACCGGCAATGTCGACAACGACGCCGGCGGAATCACGACTTACTCGATCGTCGGCGCCCGCTATCAGTACACGATGCTCTGGGGCCTGCTGCTGACCACGGTCGCACTGATCGTCATCCAGGAGATGTCGACGCGCATGGGCATCGTTACCGGCAAGGGGCTGGCCGACCTGATCCGCGAGCGGTTCGGGGTCAGGATCACGTTCTTCGCGATGGCCATCCTCCTCTTCGCCAACCTCGCGACCACGGTCAGCGACTTCGCCGGCATCGCCGCCGGCGCCGAGCTGTTCGGGCTGTCCCGTTACCTCGTCGTCCCGCTGCTCGGCCTGGTCATCTGGTGGGTGATCATCCGCGGCAGCTACCATCAGGTCGAGCGGATCCTGCTCATCCTCTCCGCCGTGTTCCTCACCTATGTCGTCTCCGGCGTCCTCGCCAAACCGGACTGGGGCGCGGTCTGGCGGAACGTCTTCGTGCCGACGATCCACCTGCCGAGCGGCAAGCTCGCTTTCACCGACACCGGCTACCTGACCATCTTCATCGCCATGGTCGGCACGACGATCACGCCGTGGATGCAGTTCTACCAGCAGGCGATGGTCGTCGACAAGGGGCTGACGCTGAAGGACCTCAAGTACGCGCGCATCGACACCTTTGTCGGCTCGTTGATGACCGACTTCTTCTCCCTGTTCATGGTTGTCGCGTGCGGCGCCGTGCTGTTTCCGCGGGGGATCCTGATCAACGACGCCGCCGAGGCGGCAGCGGCGCTCGGTCCGCTGGCCGGCAAGTACGCCGCCGGGCTGTTCGCATTTGGTCTGCTCAACGCCTCGGTCATGGCCGCCACGGTGCTGCCGCTGTCGACCGCGTATGCCGTCTCGGAGGCCTTCGGCTGGGAGTCGGCGGTCGGCAGACGCTGGAGCGAAGCGCCGGAGTTCTTCACGCTGTTCACGGTGATGATCGTCATCGGCGTCGTGGCGGTACTCAACCCCGGGCTCAACCTGATCAAGACGATGCTCTTCTCGCAGACGCTGAACGGCATTCTCCTGCCGCTGATCCTCATCGTCATGCTGATTCTGGTGAACGACAAGAAGTTGATGGGCCACCACACGAACTCGCCGCTGATGAACGTCATCGGCTGGGGCCAGGCGATCATGCTGATCGCCATGACGGTGGCGCTGCTCGGCTTCACGATCGCCCAGAGCGCCGGCTGGATGCCGGCCTGAACCAGCGGAGCGGCCCGCGCGGCAGGCCCCGGAGCCTGTCTGGCAATATCAGCGCCCCGGCCAATGGCCGGGGCGCTGTGCTGTCAATCCGGTCAGTCCGTCTGTGTCGCCGCACCAGGCGCCTCCTACGGGCTGCCGCCGCCGGTCGCCGGGCGGCTGCCGGGCAACCAGCGGCTGGCGTAGCGGATGAGGATGCCGAGCATGCCGGCAACCGGCGCCGCGAGCAGCATTCCGGGAACGCCGAACAGCGACTGGCCGGCGAGCAGAGCGAACAGAATGGCCAGCGGGTGCAGGCCGAGCCGGTCGCCGACCACCTTCGGCGAGATGACATTCGACTGGATCTGCTGGACTATGATGTAGGCGATGGCGACCTTGAGCGCCAGCGCCGGCGAGCGCAACCATGCCATGATGATCGGCGCGGCGGCCGCGGCGAGCGGGCCGAAGTACGGGATGAACTCGCCGACCGCCGACAGGATGCCGAACAGCAACGCGAACCGGAGGCCGGCAATGAGCACGATGAACCCCGAGGCGACGCCGGTGATGGCCGCGAGCATGGCCATTCCGCGCAGGTAGCCACCCAGGAGATCGTCCAGGTCAGCGGCGAGCTGCTCCGCCACCGGGCGCGACGCGAGCGGCAGCAGAGCCAGGCAGCGCTGCCCGATCTTCCGCCAGTCAAGCAGGAAGTAGACGGAGACGATCCACGCGAAGACGAAATTGGCAAGGCCGGAGACGAATCCGGCGCTCCCCTGGATGGCGGTCTTGACTGCCGTCATCAGCCCGGCGCCGAGGTCGGCCGCGGTCTGCTCGATTACCTGCCGCACCGACGGCGGGACGAACTCGTACCTGGCCTGAGCCTGGGCAATCAGGCCCTGAATCTGCTCGGTGTATGCCGGCAGGTTCTCGGCCAGCCTGGCCAACTCGGCGAAGACGCGGGGCATGACCCAGAAGGCAACGAGGCTGAAGACCACGATCACGGTCACGTACACCGCCGCCACCGCCAGACCGCGCGATAGCCCACGGCGCTGGAAGAAGGCCGCGGCCGGCGCCAGGAGATAGGCGATGACGAGCCCGGTGAGGAACGGCGACAGCACCGCCCGCAACCGGAATGCCAGCAGCAGCGTGGCTGCAGCGACGAGGCCGGTCACGGCCCAGCGCGCGGCATTGCTTCGCATGCCCTCTCCCCCTCTCCGCCAACGTACATCCATTCTAGCACAGATCGACACGCCGGCGCAGCCGAGAGAACAGGCCCGTAACGCGCCGTTACGGGCCTGCCGGTGATTGTGCGGCCGTGCCCCCGAGTGGTGGGCGGGCCGGAATTGGAACGACGGTCCGGCTTCCTTGACAGACGCGCTGCTGAAGCCGACGCCAGAAGGTGTGGCGGGCGCACTATGGGAGACCCACCAATGGGTAGGCCGTTCGGAATTGGATCGCGGCCCGGCCTCCTTGACACCGCGCAACAGACAGCGCGATGAATGAAGCCGGGCCGCTGATCCCATGGAGAACGGCCTACCCTTGGGGGGTCTGCCATAGTTCGCGTGTCTACACCTGCTCGAATCGGCTCGTAAAATGCCTCAACACCGGGGCCTCGTACGCGAACCTGAGCCCGCGGATGCTGTCCCGTCGCGCCATGACGCGCGCGCAGGTCCTGGCGACGACGTCCATGTGGCGATCAGTGTAGACACGACGCGGGATCGCCAGGCGTACCAGCTCGAGCTCCGGCGTCAGATTGGCGCCGGTCTCGGGATCGCGACCGGCCATGACGGAGCCGATCTCGACGCCGCGGACGCCGCCCTCGACGTAGAGCTCGGCGCAGAGGGCCTGCCCGGGGAACTGGTCAGACGGCATGTCCGGCAGGATCTTGCGGACGTCAAGGTAGATCGCGTGGCCGCCGGTGGGAGTGACGATCGGCACGCCAGCGCGGATCAGCTCATCGCCGAGATACTTGACCTGGCCGATGCGCTGCGCCAGATACTGATCGTCGACGACCTCCTCGAGGCCGCGGGCGATCGCCTCGAGGTCGCGGCCGGCGAGGCCGCCGTAGGTGATGAAGCCCTCGAACAGGACGGCCCAGACCATGCATTCGCGGTACAGCTTCTCGCTCCTCAGCGCGATGAAGCCGCCGATGTTGACGATGGCGTCCTTCTTGGCGCTCATCGTGCAGCCGTCGGCATAGGAGAACATCTCACGAACGATCTCCTTGATGCTCTTGGTCGCATAGCCAGTCTCGCGCTGCTTGATGAAGTAAGCATTCTCGGCGAAGCGGGCGACGTCGAAGAACAGCGGCACACCGTACTTGTCGGCGATGCGGCGGACGGCCCCGATGTTGGCCATCGACACCGGCTGACCGCCGTTGCTGTTGCAGGTCACCGTCATCATGATGAACGGCGCCTTGTCGCTGCCGTGTTCCTTCATGAACGCGTCGAGGCGGTCGACATCCATGTTGCCCTTGAACGGGTAGTCGGACTGGGCCTCGAGGCCTTCCGGGCAGACGAGGTCGACGGCGCGGCCGCGCTTGTGTTCGACATGCGCCTTGGTCGTGTCGAAGTGCATGTTGTTCGGAATCGACTGGCCGGGCTTGAGGAGCGTGGTGAACAGGACGTTCTCCGCTGCGCGTCCCTGATGGGTCGGGATCACGTAATCGAATCCCATCAGGTCCTTGATGACATCCTTGAGATGCCAGAAGTTGCGGCTGCCGGCATAGGCCTCGTCGCCCTGCATCAGGCCGCCCCACTGGTAATCGCTCATAGCGCCGGTGCCGCTGTCGGTGAGCAGGTCGATGTAGACGTCCTCAGAGCGGAGGAGGAAGCCGTTGTAGCCGGCGTCGGCAATCAGCTTCTCGCGCTGCTCGCGGGTCGTCAGCTTGACCTTTTCGATCATCTTGATGCGGAATGGCTCAGCTACCAGCTCGCGGTCAAAGTCCATCGATGCGTGCTCCTTTCGGTCGCTGGTGTCGGTTGGCAGGCAATAACTGCTTTTCGGTGGCTGGACCGCAATTCCTGCTGAATAGCGGGCCCCGGCGGGGCACAACATTTCCTTGGGGTGATTCGGTGCTCTACATAGCGATATTCGCAGCCGCACTCTTCTCCACTTATACGTGGGCCATCGCCTATGGGCAATTGCGCCGGCGCAACTACCTCGGCGGTTTCTGCCTGTCGGTCATGGGAGTGCTGATCTTGGGCCTCGGACTGTGGGAAGCCTTCATGTGGTAACGGCGAATCCGGCCGGGCGAGCGCCCGGCCGGATTCGTCTGCGCGTCTAGCGACGTCCGAGACCGACTCTGCCGGTCAGCAGTCCCGGCCGCCGCAGCTTGAGATCGACAGTGACCTCGACCTGGACGTCCGACAAGGCATCGAACCACGTGCTGCGCACCTGCTCCCAAGCAGCGTTGCTCATCCGCCGGCGAACCTGCTCGCCGAGTTCAAGAACGTCTGCTCGATACTGGTGTTGGACAATGTCGAGAGAAGCCATGGCCTCGTTCCTGATGACAGCGGCCGCTGCGTTCTCGACTGCGGTCCGCCCCTCGGCGCTCAACACGTCTGGTCCGCCGGTGTTTTCGATGAAGTAAGCGTCGGCCTCGATTCTGACCCTGAAGCGGCTGCGGGAGATGTCGGCGAAATCGATGCTGCTGACGACGGAACGCCGTGAGGCGAACACGCGCAAAGCCCCGCTCGCGCCGGTCGTCGGGTCGGCGAAAGTCACGATCGTGTTCCTTACGCCACCCCGCAACCACTGAAGACCCCGCGACTGCTCGGTGTCGAGAAAGCCCACCAGCTTGTCGTCACGGAACACTCCGGCACCCTCAAGGCGCACCGGATTCGCATCTTCTCCGGCAGCTTGCTGCTCGCCGCTGCCGCCGCTCGACTGCCCACCGCCACCGGACTCGCCTGGCTTGATCTGAGTGCCGGGCTGGACGAGATCGATGAGCGGAAGCACTGGATCGCCAGTGCGCACGTCGATCTCCCGCAGGGTGTCGAATAGCGTCGTCATGGGCGCCAGCGAGTGTATGCGCGACTGGCTTATCAGGCCGGACAGGAACATCGCCGGCAGGTTCTCGGTCTGCGCTTTGGCGGCGAGAATGTCGCTCGCCCGCCCGGTCGTCACAGCTGTCCACATCAGCACGCGCGATTCGTGGTTGCGGGCAAGGAAGTCGAGTACCGGAGCAATGCCTTCACGGGCGATCTCCTCGCCGAACACCGCCACCCGTACGTGGCCCCAGAACGGTTCCTTGTTGGACGACAGGGCGAATTGCTGCAATGCCTCAGCGACGGTGCGACCGGTGTTGGTCACGACCATCACCGGGAGATCGCCACCGCCACCGCCGCCCTCCTTGGCCTTGGCCGGGATGGCGACCTGGCTGGTGACAGCGACCTGTCCGTCGGGCGCCCGGTCGAACCCGAGCGCGAGGACGAACGCCGTGTCTTCGACCTCACGGCGGCCATAGCCGCCGCTCAGGACCGGCACGGCGGCGATGGCAAGGACCAGCAGCACTGCCTGCATGATCCGCCAGGCCTTATTGTTGTCCATTGCTCGCCCGACCACCCTTTCGTCTGATCAGAGCCACCGCGATGAGCACGGCCGGGGTCGTGTAGAACGATATCGCGATCAGTCGAGCCAGCACCTCGAAGGCGAGCGTCTGATCCCAGAAGTGCTGGGGCAGCATGGCGAGGACGAACACCAGCGCGCCGATGGACGGCAGCAACAGCCGGTAGTTCTCGATGCGGATGGTCTCGGCCAGCATCTCGCTGGCGACCCAGACGAAAACGCCCACCTTGATCATGGCCGCCATCATCCAGAAGACGACGAACACCGCCTCGACGCGCTGCAGGGACTCGCCAAAACTGATCATGCGCGCCAGCTCGAGCCCAGGCACGACTGCCCGCGCCGTCCCGGTCGGGCCGAAGACGGCGACGGCCGAAGCCGCCACCGTCGCCAGTGGCGGCACGGCCAGCAGGACGGCCGCCGACAGCGCCAGTGACGCCCGACGGGCGTCACGGACTCTGGGCAGCACGGCCGACATGATCAACAGCTCGCTGAAGTAGACCGATGAGGTGAACGTCGCGGCGGCAATCGGCTTCAGGCCCGCGCCGAGCAAGGGCAAGAGCCTTCCCGGCTGCGAGAAGCGCAGATTGCCGATGGTCACCAGGATCGGCGAGATGACGATGTAGGGCAGGAACGCAACCGCGGTGCGGGCGATCACCTCGAGCCCCCAGAAGGTCATGAACAGAAGCAACAGCAGGAAGATGACAACCACCAGTGACAGCGGCATCAGCGGCTGAGCGCCGATGATGATGGCCACGGAGAAATCCCGCACCAGGAACGCGGCTGCGGCCAGGAGCAGAGCGGTGATGTAGATGGCGAACAGCGATCCGAGGGGCTCACCCAGTATCTCGCGCATGTACCGGACGGGAGACTGGTCAGGAAACCGGCGATGGAGCCAGGCGATGGCCAGGGCCAGCAGAATGCCGGGAATCATGGCCAGCGGGATGCCGAGCCAGCCGCTCTGCTCGGCCAGCAGGGCCAGGCGCGCCGGCAGTTGGATGAACACTGTGCCGACGATGAGGATGGTCGAGATGATGGTCAACTCGATGAGGCTGATTTTGCCCTTCACGACCGCCGTCTCTCCTTCTTGCCGCCTTTCCTGCCGCCTGTCTTGCCGCCACCGCCCGCCGCGTCAGGAGCGGTGCTGGACCATGGCCTGGTGATCCTGGCCTGGCGCCGGTCGTCGCGCGGGTGGAGCCAGCCCGGGCGCAGGTCCTGCCGCCAGAGGGGCGCGCGGAGAACCGTGTCAAGCAGCGCCGAGCGCGGCCGCAGTGGCGCCAGGGGGGTCAGATAGGGCGTGCCGAGCGATGTCAGGGAGGCCATGTGAATGGTTATCGCGGTCATGCCCGCGGTAACGCCGAACAACCCGAGCGTGGCACCGAGGATCAGCAGCAGGAATCGCAGCACGCGGATGGCGATCCCCGTCGAGTAGTGCGGCACCGCGAACGACGCCAGGGCAGTCAGCGCCACGACTATGACGATGATCGGGCTGACGATCTGAGCCTGGACTGCCGCCTGACCAAGCAGGAGCGCGCCGACGATGCCGACTGTCTGCCCGGCCGGCGATGGCAGCCTAAGGCCGGCCTCGCGGACCAGTTCGAGCGAGACCTCCATGACGAGCAGCTCGACGATGGCCGGGAACGGCACGCGCTCGCGGGCCGCGGCGAACGCCAGTATCAACTCGGTCGGCAGCATCTCCTGGTGGAACGACGTGATGGCGACGTAGAACGCCGGCAGGGTCAGCGAGATGAACGCGGACAGGCTTCTGATGATGCGGAAGAACGTGCCGAGGATCGGTCGTTCGTAATAGTCCTCCGGCGCCTGGATGAGAGTCGTGAAGGTCGATGGGATGATCAGCACCATCGGCGACCCGTCGACGATGATGATCAGGCGACCTTCAGCCAGCGCCGCAGTGGCGCGGTCGGTCCGTTCGCTGTACTGCACCTGGGGGAAGGGCGAGAATGGTCTGTCCTCGATGAACTGCTCGATGTAGCTGCTGTCTGGGATGAAGTCAGTCTCGATCGCCTTGATGCGCTCTTTCACGGTCGTGATCAGATCCGGGTCGGTCAGACCGTGGATGTAGCCGACTACGACATCTGTCCGCGACATCCGGCCGACTCTCATCCCGTCCAGCCGCAGGCGCGGGTCGCGGATGCGCCTGCGGATGAGCGCGGTGTTGAACCGCAACACTTCCGTGAAGGACTCGCGTGGGCCCCGGATGGAGATCTCCGTCTCCGGCGCCTCGACGCCGCGGCTCTTCCAGCCGCGTGTCTCGATGATGACGGCCTCGGTGGCCCCGTCGATGAGCAGCGCCGACTCGCCTGTCATCGCGTGGTCGACGACTTCCTCGAGAGTCGTCACGGTCAAGGCCTCGGCAGTCGGCATCAACTGCGACTGGATGACCTCGGCCAGTTCGCGCGGATCGGGCGCGGCCATGCCGACCTCGCGCGTCGACTGGACCATCAGCGGCTTGATAATGCCTTCTATGTGAGTGGTCCGGTCAGCCAGCCCCTCGATGAAGAACAGCGCTGCCTGGATGGATGGCTTGGTGCCGATGATGAACCTGCGGATGATGACGTCAGCGTTGTCGCGGCCCATCATCTCCTTCAACCGCTCGACATTGCCGGCGAGCGACCGCGATAGCGGTTGGCCTTCCGGTGCGGGCTTCTCCGCCGGCCGCCCGTGTCGCACCTTCCAGGCGCGCGGCGTCAGTCGCCCGGCGCCCGGCGGCGGAGCTTCCTTGCGCTGAGTGGTCGGCTGCCCGCGCAGCCGCAACCTGACTCCACTGAAGAACTTCATCGTGGACACCCTTCCCGGTCTGGCCTGTCTCTCTGTCTCAGCTAGTATGCCCGGACAACGCAAGCCCGCCGTCAACCGACGGCGGGCTTGCGGCGACAGATCCGACTCGGGCAGGGGCAAGCGGTCCTCAGACGCGCGTCTTCCCCTTATACACGAGGCCGCGGGCAGCGTCGATGGTCACCACGTCGCCGTCACGCAGCCGCGCGGTGGCGCCCTCGGCGCCGACGACAGCGGGGACGCCGAGGCGGACCGCGATCTTGGCGGCATGGGAAGCGAGGCCGCCCTCCTCGGCGATGATGCCGGCGGCGCTGGCGATGACATCGGCGTAGTCCAGATCGGTGCTCGGCGCGACGAGAATATCGCCGCGGGCGAGGCGCTGGACGGCCTCGCGACCGGTTCGGCAGACGACGATGCGCCCGGTGATTGAGCGCGTGCCGATGCCGGTGCCGCGGACGAGGACGTCGCCGACCGTGTGCACCTTGATCAGGTTGGTCGTGCCGGGGATGCCCACCGGCACGCCGGCCGTGACGACGACCAAGTCGCCGTCACTGATCATGTGGGCGGCGAGCGCGGCAGCGACCGACTCCTCGATCAGCGCGTCGGTGTTCTGCTCCGGCGCGACGACCAGTGGCGTCACGCCCCAGACCAGGGCCAGCCGGCGCGCGACGCGCTCGGATGTCACGGTCGCGATGATATGGGCGGCCGGGCGGTAGCGCGCGATCAGCCGCGCGGTATGCCCGGATGCGGTGGCCGTGATGATCGCCGTCGCGCCCAGCGACGCCGCCAGGCTGCAGGTGGCGTGGCCGACGGCATTGGTCACGGTGCGGCCGAGGTTCTGTTCGCGGCGGGCGAGGAAATGGTCGTGGCCGAGCGCCTGCTCGGTCCGCTCGGCGATGCGGGCCATCGTCTCGACGGCCGCCAGTGGGTGCTTTCCGGCAGCGGTCTCGGCGGACAGCATGATCGCGTCGGTGCCGTCGAAGATCGCGTTGGCGACATCGGAGGCCTCGGCGCGGGTCGGCCGCGCGTGTTCGACCATCGATTCCAGCATCTGCGTCGCAGTGATGACGGGCTTGCCAAGCTGCAGGCAGCGCTCGATCATCGTCTTCTGGTAGAGCGGCACTTCCTCGGCGGGAATCTCGACGCCGAGGTCGCCGCGGGCGACCATCAGGCCATCGGCAGCGCGCAGGATCTCGTCAAGGTTGTCGACGCCCTCGGCGTTCTCGACCTTGGCGATGATCGACTGGTCGCCGCCGGCCTCTTCGATGACGTGCCTGACCGCCAGCACGTCGGCGGCGCTGCGGACGAACGAGGCGGCGACGAAGTCGACCTGCATCTCGGCGCCCAGCCGGAGCGCCTGCAGGTCATCGGGCCCGACGGCCGGCAGCGGCACCTTGACGCCGGGCAGGTTGACCTTCTTGCGGTTCGACAGCGGCCCGCCGTCGATGACGCGGCAGACCACGTCATGCTCGGAGACATCCTCGACGATCAGCTTGAGGTTGCCGTCGTCAAGCAGGATCGTCTCGCCGGGCGCGACATAGTGTGCGAAATCCGCCAACTCGATCGTGACCGCGCGCTCGCTGCCGACCACCGGGCGCGACGTGATCGTGAACAGCTCGCCGGCAGCGAGCTCCACCCGACCGTTCGCGAATGTCCCGAGTCGCATCTCCGGTCCCTTGAGGTCGATCATGATCGCCAGCGGGCGCCCGGTTTCGGTCGCGACCGCGCGGAGCGCCTCGATCCGTCGTCGGTGTTCGGCGATGGTGCCGTGGGACATGTTCAACCTCGCCACGTCGACGCCGGCCTTGACGAGACGCGCAAGCATCTCCGGGCTCTCACTTGCCGGTCCAATGGTGGCAACGATCTTCGTCCGTCGCATGACAGTCACTCCTAGATGGCCAGGGTCGCGGCCAATTCGTACAACTCGCGGTCGAGCGGCCGCAGGCGGCTCGTCGCCTCGCTGAGCGGCAGCGTCAGCAGCTTGTTGCCCTGGATGCCGACGCAGATGCCTCTTGTGCCTGCGATCAGCGCGTCGACGGCGAAAGCGCCCATGCGCGTGCCGAGCGTGCGGTCCGCCGCCGATGGCGTGCCGCCGCGCTGGATGTATCCGAGAACGGTCGTCCGGGTCTCGAAGCCGGTGCGACGCTTGATCTCTTCGCCGACCTGGAAGCCGGTGCCGACCCCCTCGGCGACGATGATGATGCTGTGGCGCTTGCCGCGGTCGCGGCTGTGCTGCAGGCGGGCGCAGACCTCGTCGTAGTCGGGCGGGAACTCCGGCACGAGAATCGATTCGGCGCCGCCGGCGAGGCCGGCCGCCAGCGCGATATGGCCGGAGATCCGGCCCATGACTTCGATGATGAACGTCCGCTCGTGCGAGAAAGCGGTGTCGCGAATCTTGTTCACCGCCTCAAGCACGGTGTTGACCGCCGTGTCGAAGCCGATTGTCAGCTCGGTGCCGTAGATGTCATTGTCGATCGTCCCGGGAATGCCGATCACCGGCAGACCAAGTCTGGCGAGCGCCTCCGCGCCGCGGTACGACCCGTCGCCGCCAATGACGACGAGGCCGTCCAGGCCAAGCTCGGCCGCGCTGGCCACGGCCCGCCGCTGACCGGCCTCGGTCCGGAACTCCTCGCTGCGGCCGGTGCGCAGGATCGTCCCGCCGCGATGGATGATGTCGCCGACCGAGCTGAGCGCCAGCGGCCGGGCGTCCTTCGTAAGAAGGCCGGCATACCCGTGGGAGATGCCGACCACTTCGAGCCCTTCGTAGATGCCGCGGCGGACGACGGCGCGCAGAGCAGCGTTCATCCCCGGCGCGTCACCGCCACTGGTCAGGATACCGATTCGCTTCATCTGCAGGCCTCCCGTCTCCCGTCAAGCCGCTTGCTCAGCGGCCAAGCACGCCGGTCAGGATCTCATGCGCTTCCTCGGCCTCGCCCTGGGGGACGAGGATCTCGACCGCGCCGCTGTCGCCCATCTGCGGCACGCCAGCGCTGCGCAGCATGACCAGCAGCCCCTCCTTGGTCAGCATATCCTTGATCATCTCAGCAACCGGCCGGTTCGGCGCGATATAGACCACCGCCCACACGCTGCGAATGCCTCCCTGTATCGGTGCCTGTGCCATTAGCATGAGCTTACGCCGGTCGATCTCTCGCGAATCGTCAGCCCACTTCGACCCGCCAGTGCGAAATCCCTTTTCCGACACGGGTTGGTGCGGCTTGCGGCGTCACCTGGGCCGTCACGACGGCAGCCCCGGGCCCGACCTGTTCCATGATGGCCGTCAGCAGGCCCTCGCTGCCGTCGACGGAATAGCGGCTGTTGACCTCTATCTTGCGCTTCCGACCGAGACAGTAGACGACCACCGGTAGATCGCCCGGGAAGCGGCGGAGGATGGCGGTCAGGCGCTCGACATCGGCCTGGCTGTCGGCTCCCGCCGGCAGCTTGACGAGGAGCCGCCGCTGCTGCTGGCCGAGAATCGTCATCTCGTCGGCGAGGATTTTCGCGCCGTCTTCGACGTGGTTGACGCGACCGCGGACGACCACCGGCGCGTCGCTGTCGATCAGCTCCTGAACCTGCGCGTAGACGCGCGGGAAGGCGATCACCTCGACGGCGCCGGTCTCGTCCTCGACGGTGACGAATGCCATCGG
>JBLNDB010000095.1:0-59010 GCA_050261235.1 Chloroflexota bacterium | reverse complement strand
ATCGCGCTGGTGTGGAGGCGAGCGGAGTTGCACCGCTGTCCGAAGGAGCCTCGGCGCGGGTCTCTACGAGTGTGTTCCCAGCTTTATCCTCGCTGTGCCGGGCCCACTGGGACCTGGTTCCGACACAGCCAGCCTGTAAATTTCCCCTCGCCGTTCCAGGCGTGACGGCGAGAGTAGCCTACTTTGTTTACGCCCACTCCACGCTCGTAGGCGAAGGGTGGGTGAACGTTACCGCGTTAAGCGGCCAGTGCGTAGCTGTTGTTGGCAGTTGTTGCTTTCCCACGATTCACGAGTTACGTGGGCTCTCGACTCGCAACCCTAGCCACAGCGTCCCCCGTCGAAACTGGTACGCCCCCATGTGTTGTTGTCGCGTAACAAAGATATCGCAATTCGGTCGCGCAAGTCAAGCCGCGCGAACGCTACTCGCGGGCGTGCACCGCCCGCTCGAGGTCGCGTTCGGCGTCGCGCTTGGCGATTGCCTCACGCTTGTCATACAGCTTCTTGCCGCGCGCCAATGCGATGGCGACCTTGACCCGCCCGTTCTTGAAGTACATGCCGAGCGGCACCAACGTGTAGCCGCGCTCGCGCACCGCGCTCTGCAGCTTGCGGATCTCGCTCTTGTGCAACAGCAGGCGACGCCTGCGAACGGGATCGACATTGAACCGATTGCCCTGCTCATATGGGCTGATGTGGACGCCGACGAGGAACACCTCACCGTCTCTCACTTCGCCGTAACCTTCACGCAGCGAAACGCGACCAAGCCTCAGCGACTTGACCTCGGTGCCGGACAATTCGATGCCGGCTTCGTGGGTCTCCTCGATGAAGTATTCGTGCCTCGCTCGCCGGTTTTCGGCAATCTGCTTGACGCGGTCGGGCATCTCTCGTCACCTGACATGGCGAGCCCTCGCTGTGAACGAGGGCTCGTCGGAATAGCTGTACAGTTCATTATAAGCGATTGCCGCGGCGCGGGTCAACTGCGATCAGCGGCGACGACGGCGGCGTCGCCTGCCCGCCGCGCTCCCATTGCCGTTTGCCGGCTCGCCCGGCTCCGGCGGAATGTCGTTCGGCGCAGGGCTGGCCGTCGGCTGTGACGCAGGCGCGGGGGTGCCCGGCGTCAGCGGCTCGCTAACCGCTGCGGTGGCGCCGGGTCGGCGCCGGCGTCGGCCACCAGGGCGCCCGGGTGTCGCGCCTTTGCCGTCGGCCGAGGACGACGGTGCGGACGCCGGTGGCGCCGCCGGCGTCGCTGGCTTGACCTTCGCCGCCGGCGCAGCCTTGGTCAGATGGCGCGGCCGAGCGTGGCCTTTCAGCGGCGGTCGGTCAGACAGCCGGCTCTCGGTCGCCAGCGAGCCCTCGCGCTGAGCCTTGGCGACGGCTCGCGCCGCCTGCTCGATCACGCGCCGGTCGCGCTTCGCCCGCCCCTCGCCAGCGGCGAGCGCCTGTTCGTCAAGCGGCAGGAAATCGATCGTCCGGTCGTCGACGCTGATGTTGGCGACGACGACTGGCATCTGGTCACCGATCCGGTAGCGGCGGCCGGTCCGTTCGCCGATCAGCGCGTAGGCTTTCTCGTCGTAATGGTAGTAGTCGTCGGTCAGGTTCGACACATGGACCAGTCCCTGAATGCCGTTGGGAAGCTCGACGAACAGCCCGAACGCGGTCACGCCGGCGATGATGCCGTCGAACGCGGCACCGATCTGGTCGGCCATGTACTCGACCTTCTTCAAGTCGGCCACTTCGCGTTCGGCTTCGGCCGCCGACCGCTCGCGTTCCGAGCTTTGGCGCGCGATCACGGGCACCAGCTGCGCGAGCTTCTCGAACCGTTTCTCGGCCATCCGGCCGCTGTCGAGGAACTCGCCGATGATGCGATGGATGGCCAGGTCGGGATAGCGTCTTATCGGCGATGTGAAGTGCGTGTAGCACTCCGAAGCCAGGCCGAAGTGACCGAGGTTCTCCTCGTAGTAGATCGCCTGGCGCAGCGAGCGGAGGACGACCGTGTTGATGAGATGGGCCTCCGGCCGGCCCTCGACGCGCCGCAGGACGGCCTGCAGCGCCTTTGGCTTGAGATCGGCGAGACCCTTGAGGTAGAGGCCGAAGTGGCCGAGGAACTCGTTCAACTGCTCGAGCCGGTCGGCCGCCGGCCGCTCATGGACGCGGTAGACGAACGGCACGCCGAGCGTCGCGAAGCGGCGGGCGACGGTCTCGTTGGCGATGATCATGAACTCCTCGATGATCCGCTCCGCCGGTCCGCGGACGACCTTCTCGACCTCGACCGGCCAGCCTGTGTGGTCGAGGACGATCTTCTCCTCGGCGAAATCGAAGTCGATCGCTCCCCGCTCGCGACGTTTGGCGCCGAGCAGTTCAGCCAGCTCGCGCATGTCGCGGAACCAGGGCGCAAGGTCGCGCAGGCCGGGCTCGCCGCCGCCGGCGAGCAGGTCGTTGACCTCATCGTATGTCATCCGCCGCTGGGTCTTGATGACGCTGCGCATGATGCTGTAAGAGGCGACGTGCCCATCGCGGCCGATGTCCATGATCACCGACAGCGTCAGCCGGTCGGCGTGCGGGTTGAGACTGCAGATGCCGTTCGAGAGGCGTGGCGGCAGCATCGGCACGACGCGGTCGAGCAGGTAGACGCTGGTGCCGCGGCCGCGCGCCTCGCGGTCGAGTTCGCTGCCTTCGCGGACGTAGTGGCTGACGTCGGCGATGTGGACGCCGAGCCGCCAGCCGCCGTCCTCGATGCGCTCGAGCGACACGGCGTCATCAAGGTCCTTGGCGTCGGCGCCATCAATGGTGACGATGCGCAGGTCGCGCAGGTCCGCCCGCCGCTCGTACTCGTGGGGCGGAATCGTCTCGGCGATGGCGTCAGCCTCGTCGAGGACGGGCTTCGGGAACCGCTCGGGCAGCTCGTACTTGCGGATGACGGACGTGATGTCGACGCCCGGCTCGCCGGCGCGGCCGATGCGCTCGACGATCTTGCCCTCGGGGCCACGCCGGCCGTCGGGGTAGCGGGTCAGCTCGACGACCACCTTGTCGCCGTCGCGGGCGCCGTGGAGGTCGCCCCGGGCAATCAAGATGTCGTAGTTGATGCGCCGGTCGTCGGGCCGCACGAACTGGGTCGCGCCATCGCGATCGAGCTTGCCGACAAGCGTCCGGCGGGCGCGACGGAGGATGCGGATGATCTCGCCCTCGGGCGAGCGCCCCTGGCCGTGACCATGAATGCGCGCGATGACGCGGTCGCGGTCCATGGCGCCGTTCATGCCGTCTGCGCCGATGTGGACATCGGCGAATTCCGGCCGGTCGGGGAGCACATAGCCGAAGCCGCGGCTGTGCCCCTGCAGCGTGCCGACGACCAGGTCGAGCCGCTCCGGCGCGGCGTAGCGCTGCGACCTGGTGCGGATGACCGCACCCTCTTCCTCAAGCTTGGCGAGCAGGGCGCGCAGGGCCGTCCGCTCGCGGTCGCCGATGCCGAGCGATTCGGCCAGTTCTTCGGCGGTCAGGGGGCGGTACGCGTCCTCACGGATGAAAGCCAACAATCTGTCGCGATCGATGGGACTTGCCTCCAATGCGTGTAATTGCGGGTGCTTGCGCACAACCGCTAGAGCTCGAGGTCGGCAGCGATGCCCTGCATCGCCTCGATGCCGATGGTGATGAACTCCTCGAGCGAGAGCCCGATCTCAGAGCAGGCCCGGATCTGGTCGCGGTTGGCGCCGCGGGCGAACGCCTTCTCGCCGAACCGCTTCAGGACGAAATCGGTGTCGATCAGGGCGAGCCGCTTCTCCTTGGTAATCAGCGCGGCAGCGACAATGAGCCCGGTCAGCGGATCGACGGCGTACAGCGCCTTGTCCATCAGGCTGTTGCGGGGCAAGCCGTGCGCCTCGTTGTGGGCGCGGACGGCGTAGACGATGTCGTCCGGCAGCCCCCGCTCGGCCAGCATGTCGGCGCCCAGTTGGCTGTGCGTGGCGGCGTCACCCTTGGTCTGCTCGTAGTCGATATCGTGGAGCAGGCCAGCCAGCGCCCATTTTGCCTCGTCCTGGCCGAGTCGCTTGGCCAGCGCGGCCATGCAGGCCTCGACCGCCAGTGCGTGCTTCAGCAGATTCTTGTTCTGGATGTTCTCCTTGACCCAGGCCAGCGCTTCCTCGCGTGTCATGCTTCTCTTCCTCCCACCGTACATTGGTCTCTGTCTTAATAACTGCCGCAGAAGCCGTCCGCCTAAACCTGCTGCTGGCCGGCGCTGCGCGAATCGGGCGCCCTATCGGAACAGCGGCGCGAACACCAGCGCGACGATGGTCATCAGCTTGATGAGAATGTTCAACGACGGACCGGAGGTGTCCTTGAACGGATCACCGACCGTATCGCCGGCGACGGTCGCCTTGTGGGTCTCGGAGCCCTTGCCGCCGTGGTTGCCGGCCTCGACCAGCTTCTTGGCGTTGTCCCAGGCGCCGCCGGAGTTGGACATCTGAATCGCGACCAGCACGCCGGTCACGGTGGTGCCGACAATCAGGCCGCCGAGCGCCTCGGCGCCGAGCAGAAGACCAATCGCGACCGGCACGACGATGGCCATCAGGCCGGGAACGATCATCTCGCGCAGGGCAGCGTACGTGCTGATGTCGACGCAGCGGGCGTAGTCAGGCTGGTCAGTGCCCTCCATGATCCCGGGCTTGTCCCGGAACTGGCGGCGGACCTCGCCGATCATCTGGTAGGCCGCCTTACCGACCGCCTCCATGGTCAGGGCCGAGAAGAGGTACGGCAGCATGCCGCCGACCAGGACGCCGGCCACGACTTCCGGCACGAGGATGTTGATCATGGTCAGGTTGGCCGCGGACGCGTAGGCGGCGAACAGGGAGAGCGCCGTCAGGGCTGCCGAGCCGATGGCGAACCCCTTGCCGATGGCGGCGGTGGTGTTGCCGACTGAATCGAGGGTGTCGGTGATCTTGCGGACGCTCTTCGGCAGCCTCGCCATCTCGGCGATGCCGCCGGCGTTGTCGGCGATCGGGCCGTAGGCGTCGACGGCGACGGTCATGCCGGTCGTCGACAGCATGCCGACGGCCGCCATGGCGATGCCGTACAGGCCGGCCAGCTTGAACGCCGCGAGCGTGGCCGCCGCGATGGTGATGACCGGCCAGGTGGTGCTCTTCATGCCGACCGCCAGACCGGAGATGATGTTCGTCGCCGGCCCGGTTTCGGACGCGACGGCAATGCTCTTGACCGGCGGGTGGTCACCGGACGTGAAGTACTCGGTCAGCAGGCCGATCGCCATGCCGGCGACAATGCCCGCGGTGATCGCCCAAAAGATGCCGTAGCCGCCCGTCACCCACGGGGAGACGAAGGCGGAGACGATGATGACTATGCCGGCGCTGCCGAACGTACCGTAGCGGAGCGCCGTCGCCGGGTTGGCCTTGTCGCCGGTGCGGACGAGGAAGCTCGCCAGAATCGAGGCGATGATGCCGGCCGCGGCGATCAGCAGCGGCAGCAGGACACCCTTGAGGCCGAGGCTGGTCAGGCCGACGACCATGCCGGCGACGATCGAGCCGACGTACGATTCGAACAGGTCGGCGCCCATGCCGGCGACGTCGCCGACGTTGTCGCCGACGTTGTCGGCGATGACCGCCGGGTTGCGCGGGTCGTCCTCGGGGATGCCGGCTTCGACTTTGCCGACCAGGTCGGCGCCGACGTCGGCCGCCTTGGTGTAGATGCCGCCGCCGACGCGGGCGAACAGCGCGACCGAACTCGCCCCGAGTGCGAACCCGTTGATGATGCTCAGCGTCCCAGGGTCATTGGGATTGCCGAATACGTAGTAGACCACGGACAGGCCGAGGAGACCGAGTCCGACGACTGACATGCCCATGACGGCGCCGCCCGAGAAGGCGATGCCGAGCGCTGCGTTCTGCCCCTTCTGGGCCGCGTTGGCGGTGCGGACATTGGCCCGCGTCGCCACGGTCATGCCGATGTAGCCCGCCGCCACCGAGGCGATCGCCCCGAGGACGAACGCGATGGCAGTCTGCGGGCGCATCGAACTGGCCGGCGTGACGGCGCCAGCCACAGCGATGGCGACGGCGACTACAGTGACGAACACGACCAGCGTCCGGTACTCGCGCGACAGGAACGCCCGCGCCCCTCGCTGGATGGCGCCGGCGATCTCGATCATGCGTTCATTGCCGGGCTCGGCTCGTCCAACCCGAGCCGTCAGATAGGCGGCGAAGGCGAGGGCGAGCACCGCCGCCACAGGGGCCAGAATGGTCAGGGACCGCAACTGCTCGAGGGCAATCAAAATGTGTGCGACCTCCTATGTAAATTCGATACTCGAATATGTCGTTTGCCGAAACAAAAATCCCAACAGGATAGCCCTGTTGGGATTAGTGTGCGAATGTCCTACTTGCCCGCAACTGTGAGCACCAGGGCCGTGATGAAGAAGCCCACTGCCGCGATGGTCGTGAAGCGTGCGAACTGCTCATCGAGTCCCTTCTTCTTTCCAAACAGACGCTCGCCAGCGCCGGCGACCGCGCCCGACAGACCAGCGGCATGACCCGACTGGAGCAGGACGAAGGCGATGAGCGCCAGAGAGACGATGACATGCAGGATGATCAGGATCGCTTTCAGCATCTGCGCACCCCCGGGGAGACGTCTAACAGTAGTATTCTAGCACAGCAACCGCGGGCTTGACAATCGGCAATCAGCGCGAGCAGCGAAACGCCGTCGGGCCGGCGAACGTGCCGGCGCTGCCAAGCTCCTCTTCGATGCGCAGCAGTTCATTGTACTTGGCGATCCGCTCAGAGCGGGCCGGGGCCCCGGTCTTGATCTGACCGGCGTTGGTGGCGACCACGACGTGGGCGATCGTCGCGTCCTCGGTCTCGCCGGAGCGGTGGGAGACGACCGCCGTGTATCCGTTGCGGTTCGCCAGGTCGATCGTGCTGAGGGTCTCGCTCAACGTGCCGATCTGGTTCAGCTTGATCAGCACCGAGTTGGCGGTGCCCCGCTCGATGCCCTGCCGCAGCCGGGCGACGTTGGTGACGAACAGGTCATCGCCGACCAGCTGGACCTTGTCGCCGATCGCTTGCGTCAGCTGCTGCCAGCCGTCCCAATCGTCCTCGGCCATCCCGTCCTCGATCGAGACGATGGGGTAGCGCTGTGCCCAGTCTGCCCAGAAGCTCACCATTTCAGACGATGTCAGCTCGCGCTTCTCGCCGCTCAGGACGTACTTGCCGTCACGGTGGAACTCGCTCGCCGCCGGATCGAGGGCGATCATCACGTCGCGACCGGGCTCGTAACCGGCCTTCCGGATCGCCTCCATAATCACTTCCAGCGCTTCCTCGTTCGACTTGAGATCAGGGGCGAAGCCCCCCTCGTCGCCGACGGCGGTGCTCAGTCCGCGGCCCTTCAGCACCGACTTCAGCGCGTGGTAGACCTCGGCGCCGGCGCGCAACGCATCAGCGAAGGTCACGCCGACGACGGGAGCGATCATGAACTCCTGGACATCGACGTTATTGTCCGCGTGCTTGCCGCCGTTCAGGATGTTCATCAGCGGCACCGGCAGCTTCCGCGCCGCCACGCCGCCGATGTAGCGGTAGAGGGGCAGCCCGAGGGCGGCGGCGGCGGCCTTGGCGACGGCCAGCGAGACGCCGAGCGTGGCGTTGGCGCCGAGATTGGACTTGTTCGGCGTGCCGTCGATCTCGATCAGCAGTTGGTCGATGCCGGTCTGGTCAAGGGCGTCGAGCCCGCGCAGGCGGGGGCCGATGACCGAGTTGACGTTGTCGACGGCCTTCAGGACACCGCGGCCAAGATACCGTCCCTTGTCGCCATCGCGCAGCTCGACTGCCTCGTGCGCTCCGGTCGACGCCCCGGACGGCACCGCGGCGCGCCCCATGGCGCCACCGATGAGGTAGACGTCGACTTCGACGGTCGGATTGCCGCGCGAATCGAGAATCTCCCGAGCCAGGACATCGATGATCTCAGTCACGGTGAATACCTCCTGTGTAGGGCAGCCTCTCGGACCTATCTCAGCGCGCCTGCGCCAGCAGCGACGTGCCGGTCATCTCCGGCGGGACCGGCAATTCCAGCAGGTCGAGGAGCGTCGGCGCGACATCGGCGAGGATGCCTTCGCGGAGCGCCGCGCCGCGGCGCTGGTCGTCGACCAAGATGCACGGCACGGGGTTGCCGGTGTGAGCGGTGTGCGGCTTGCCGTCGGCGGCAATCATCTCCTCGGCGTTGCCGTGATCGGAGACGATCAGCACTGCCCCGCCGAGCGAGCGGACCCTGTCGACCACCCTGCCTAGGCACGCGTCGACCGCTTCGACCGCCGCGATGGCGGCCGGCAGGACGCCGGTATGGCCGACCATGTCGCAGTTGGCGTAGTTCAGGATGACGCAGTCGCAGCTGCCGTCGTCGAGCCGCTGCAGCAGTTGGTCGGTCACCTCGGGCGCGCTCATCGCCGGCGTCGCATCATAGGTGTCGACCTTCGGCGATGGGATGAGCAGGCGTTCCTCCCCCGGGAACGGGTCCTCGCGGCCACCGTTGAAAAAGTACGTTACATGGGCGTATTTCTCGGTCTCGGCGATGCGCAGTTGGCGGACGCCGAAGGCCGACAGCCACTCACCGAGGATGTTGTGCAGCGGCGGCTGCGGCGGGAAGGCGATGTCGCTTACGTGCAGCCCGGCCTCGTACATCGTCATCGTCACGCAATGGGTGACCGGCCAATCGCACCGCTCGAAATCGGCGAAGGTGGGGTCGGTCAGGGCGTGGATCATCTCGCGCGCCCGGTCGGCGCGGAAGTTCCAGAAGATGATGCTGTCGCCGGAGCGGATCGGCCCGACCGGCCGTCCGTCCTGATCGACGACGACCGCCGGCTGCACGAACTCATCGGTCTCATCCCGCGCATACGACCGGGCAATCGCCTCGGCGGCGCTGCCGACCGGTTCGCCTTGGCCGCAGACGATCGCCGCGTAGCCACGTCGCACGCGATCCCAGCGCTTGTCCCGGTCCATGCCCCAGAAGCGGCCCTGGACGCTGGCGATGCGCCCCGTCACGAGCGCCGCGAGCCGCTCCTCCAGTCGCGCGACGTAGACCTCGGCGCTGCGGGGCGGCACGTCGCGGCCATCGAGGAACAGGTGAAGATAGACGTGCTTTATGGCAAGCTCGTGCGCCAGGCTGACAAGCGCAAAGACATGGTCTTCGTGACTGTGGACGCCGCCGTCGGAGAGCAGGCCCATCAGATGCAGCGAACGGTCGCCGGACAGCCGCGTCATGGCGGCGCGGAGAACCGCGTTCGCGGCGAACTCGCCCGTCGCGACCGCGTGCGAGATCCGGCCGAGATCCTGGTAGACAACGCGGCCGGCGCCGAGATTGAGGTGCCCGACGTTCGAGTTTCCCATCTGACCGGCGATCAGACCGACATCGGCGCCGGACGCGGACAGCCGCGAATGCGGATAGGCGGCCGCATAGGCATCGAGATTCGGCGTTCTGGCGAGGGCAATGGCGTTACCGGCCCGCTCCGGGCTGATGCCCCAGCCGTCGAGGACCGCCAGAACCACCGGATGCCGCATGCGTCACGCCTCCCGTTCCGCGGTCGCGGTAATGATGCCGGCGAACGACGCAGCCTCGAGGCTGGCACCGCCGACGAGGGCACCGTCGATATCCGGCTTGTCCACAAAACTGCCGATGTTATCCGGCTTGACGCTGCCGCCATAGAGCAGCCGCGCGCTCTGTGCCGCCGCGCCGAACTTGCCGGCGAGGCGGCTGCGGATGAAGGCGATGACGCGCTGGGCATCATCAGCGGTCGCGGCTTTGCCGGTGCCGATGGCCCAGACCGGTTCGTAAGCGACAACGATACCGGCCGCCTGTTCGGCCGTCAGGCCCGCCAGGCTGCCTTCAAGCTGTGCGGCAATGACTTCCTCGGTCTGACCGGCCTCGCGCTGCTCGAGCGTCTCGCCGACGCAGACGATGGGGATCAGGCCGAAGGCGAGCGCGCCCTGCAGGCGGCGGTTGACCCCGGCGTCGGTCTCGCCGAACAGCTGCCGCCGCTCCGAGTGGCCGAGGATGACGTAACGGCAACCCATTTCCTTGAGCGTGCGCGGAGATATCTCGCCGGTGAAGGCGCCTTCGACCGCCCAGTGGCAGTTCTGGGCGCCGAGGGCGATGCCGCTGGCGCTAAGGCCGCCAGCCGCGGCCTCGATGGCCGTGAACGGCGGGCAGATGACGATATCGACGCGGTGGACGTAGCCGACCCGCTTGCGCAGTTCGGCGACCAGCGCGACCGTCTCGGCGGAGTTCTTGAACATCTTCCAGTTGCCGGCGATGATCGGCTTCCTTGGCATGGCCTTACCTCCGATCGCTCAGGGCGGCGACCCCGGGCAGGGTCTTGCCCTCGAGGAACTCCAGCGACGCGCCGCCGCCGGTCGAGATGTGCGTCACCCGCTCGGCCAGACCGGCCTGTTCGACCGCGGCGACCGAGTCGCCGCCGCCGATGATGGTTACGCCCTGCACCTCGGCCATCGCCTTTGCGACGGCGACCGTGCCGGCAGCGAAGGGAGCCATCTCGAAGACGCCCATCGGACCGTTCCAGATCACTGTCCGCGCCGCCCTGACGGCATCAGCGTAGGCGGCGGCGGTCTCCGGGCCGATGTCGAGGGCCCGCCAGCCGTCGGGAATAGCGCTCACGGAACAGGTCTGGCGCGCGGCGTCGGCCGCCAACCGGTCGGCGATGACGACGTCGGTCGGCAGCATCAGCGTCGCGCCGCGCTCCTTCGCCTTGGCGATGAGTCCGCGGGCGATGTCGACCTTGTCGGCCTCGACCAGCGAGTCGCCGAGCCGCTTGCCTTCGGCGAGCAGGAATGTGTTGGCCATACCGCCGCCAAGGATCAGCGTGTCGACTTTGGTCAGCAGATTGTCGATGACGGCGATCTTGTCACTGACCTTGGCGCCACCGATAATGGCGACGAATGGCCGTTGCGGGTCGCTGAGCGCCCGCCCCATGACATCGATCTCCTTCTCGAGGAGCAGACCGGCGACGGCCGGCAGGAACGCGGCCACGCCGGCGGTCGAGGCGTGGGCGCGGTGCGCCGTGCCGAAAGCGTCGTTGACATAGACATCGCCGAGTTTAGCGAGCGCCGCGGCGAACTCGCGGTCGTTCGCTTCCTCCTCAGCGTGGAAGCGCAGATTCTCGAGCAGCGCCACGTCACCATCGGCCAGCCCGGAGACGATTCGCTCCGCCTCAGGGCCGACGCAATCGGGCGCCAGCACGACCGGCTGGTGGAGCAACTCGGACAGGCGCCGCGCCACTGGAGCCAGCGAGAACTCCGGCGCCACCTTGCCCTTCGGCCGGCCAAGGTGCGACATCAGGACGACGCGCGCCCCGACTGCCATCAAAGCCTGAATGGTCGGCAGGGCGGCGCGGATGCGCGTGTCATCGGTGATGCGCGCCCCGTCGAGCGGCACGTTGAAGTCGACCCGGACCAAGGCGCGGCGGCCACGGAACTCGATATCCCGAATCGTCTGCTTGCGCACGTTTGCTGACCTCCTCGTGACCGATCGCGGCAGCGCCGAACTAGAGAGTCTTGCCGACGTAGGCAGCCAGGTCGGCCAACCGCAGCGAATAGGCCCACTCATTGTCATACCAGGCGACGACCTTGAGCATGTTCCCGATGGCCATCGTCGACAGCCCATCGACGATCGCGGAATCCGCCGATCCTTTATAGTCGACTGAGACCAGCGGCTCGTCGCTGTAGCCGAGGATGCCCTTGAGGGCTCCGTTGGCTTCGCTCTTGAAGATGGTGTTGACTTCGGCAACGGTGACCGGCCGCTCGACATCGACGACCAGATCGAGCAGCGACACGGTCGGCGTCGGGACGCGCACCGCATATCCGTTCAGCTTGCCGGCGAGCTCCGGCAGCACGAGTCCGATCGCCTTGGCAGCGCCGGTGGTGGTCGGGATGATCGACTGACCGGCCGCACGCGCGCGCCGGAAGTCCTTGTGGCTGCCATCGAGCAGTCCCTGGTCGCGCGTGTACGCGTGAACGGTGGTCATCAGCCCGCGGACGACGCCGAAGTGCTGGCTCACGACCTTGGCCACCGGCGCGAGGCAGTTGGTCGTGCAGGAAGCGTTGGAGATGACGTTGTGAGCCTGCGGATCATAGACTTGCTGGTTGACGCCCATGACGATCGTGCAGTCAGCGTTCTTCGCGGCCGCTGAGATGACGACCTTCTTCGCCCCGCCGGCGAGGTGGCCGGCCGCCTTGTCGCGATCGTTGAAGTGACCGGTGGTCTCGGCAACGACGCTGACGCCGTGCGCGCCCCAGTCGATCTCGTCCGGGCGTGCGCCGTGGAGGACCGGGATGCGGCGACCGTCGATGATCAGCGCGTCCCCGTCATGCTCGAGCGGCAGGTGCAGCGTGCCATAGGTCGAGTCATACTTGAGCAGGTGGGCAAGCATCTCGGGGCTGCGCGTGGCGTTGACAGCCACGACCTCGATATCGTCGCGCGTCAGCGCAGCCCGAAGAAACCGACGACCAATCGAACCGAATCCGTTGATCCCGACTTTGACCGGCACTGTCTGCATCCCCTTGTCCGTAGTTGTAGTGAGTAGTCAAGTCCAGTGTGGCGCCGAAGCCCGCGACCAGTCCGGTCAGCTTTCGCCAGAAAAGAGGAAAGCGGCCCTAGCGGTCCGCTTTCGCTGGGCCGGTGGCTTGGGTCTAGAGGCCTGCCTTGGCGATGTAGCGCACGAGGTCGACGAGCCTGGCCGCATAACCCCATTCGTTGTCGTACCAGGCCTCGACCTTGATCATGTCGTCGATCGCCATCGTCAGCGGGCCGTCGACGATGCTCGACAGCGGCGAGCCCTTGTAGTCGACCGAGACCAGCTGCTCGTCGCTATAGCCGAGGATGCCCTTGAGCGCGCCCTCGCTGGCTTCCTTGAAGGCAGCGTTGACGTCGTCCGGCGACGCGGGTGAGCGCAACTGGACGACGAAATCGGTAATCGAGACGGCGGGCGTCGGCACGCGCAGCGCGTGGCCGTTGAGCTTGCCCTTCAACTCCGGCAGGACGAGGCCGATCGCCTTGGCGGCGCCGGAAGTCGTCGGGATGATCGACAGGGCGGCCGCCCGGGCGCGGCGGATGTCCTTGTGGCCGGCATCCAGCGTCACCTGATCATTGGTGTAGGAGTGGACTGTCGTCATCAGTCCCTTGATGATGCCGAACCGATCATGCAGGACCTTCGCCACCGGTGCGAGGCAGTTCGTGGTGCAGGACGCGTTCGAGATGACGAAGTGCTTGGCCGGATCGTACGCGCCCTCGTTGACACCCATGACGATGGTGATGTCCTCGTTCTTCGCCGGCGCCGAGATGATGACGCGCTTGGCGCCAGCGGCAAGGTGCGCGGCGGCCTTGTCGCGGTCGACGAAGCGGCCGGTCGACTCGATGACGACATCGACACCGGCCTGCCGCCACGGTATCGCCGCCGGGTCCTTCTCGGCGTAAACGCGAATCGGCTTGCCATCGATGATCACCGAATCCTCGCTGCTGCTGACCTCGTGCCCGAGCGATCCGTAGCTTGAATCGTACTTCAGCAAGTGTGCGAGTGTGGATGGCGGGAAGAGATCGTTCACGGCTACGACTTCAGCGTCGCCACTCTGCAGCGCGATGCGGACGAAACGACGTCCGATGGCGCCAAAACCATTGATACCAACTCTGACTGTCATAGCTCTGCGCCTCCTTGACCTGGCAACCGTCGACCGGAAACCGCTGTTCAGGGGGGCCGAGGTGCTACTTCTACCCGGCCTGTCGTTCCCCTGCGACAACATTCCATGATAATATCCGTTCGCGGCTATAGCCTTCTTCTATGGGAGCTCGCTATCCCCGCCTCTTCGCGGTACTTCGCCACCGTCCGCCGCGCGATCGGGATGCCCCGCTCGGCCAACAGCCGGGTCAACTGCTCGTCGGACAGCGGCCGTCGCGCATCCTCGCCCGCGATGAGGTCGCGGATTATTTGTGTCACGCTGGCTGATGAATAACTCTCGCCGACCTTCTCGCCGACGCCGCTGCTGAAGAAGAATCGCAGCGGATAGCACCCCTGGGGCGTCTGGACGTACTTGTTGGCCGCCGCCCGGCTGACCGTCGATTCGTGGACGCCGATACTATCGGCGACATCGCGCAGCGTCAACGAGTGCAGATGACGGATGCCGAGTGCCAGGAACGACCGCTGGAAGCGGGCAATGGCCTCGACGATGCGGTAGAGCGTCAGCCGCCGCTGCTCCAGATTACGCATCAGCCAGAGGGCGGCGTGCAGCTTCGTCTGCAGGTACTGCTGCGCCTCGCGGTCGCCGCCGCGTCGCAACAGCTGGCGGTAATACGAGGATATACGCAGGCGGGGTGAGACGCTGTCGTTGATGATGACCACGAACTTATCACCGACGCGCTCGATCAGGGCATCGGGGCGGATGTAGCGCGGGTCGTCGCCGGTGCTGAAGCTGCGCCCGGGCTTCGGATCAAGTGAGCGGATGATGTCGGCCGCCGCTTTGACCGCCGCCAGGTCTGTCCCGAGGGCCGACGCGATCTTGGCCAGCCGGCCGGCGCCGAGGTCCGGCAGGTGCGCGTCGACAATCTGCCCGACCAGAGGGTTGTCGATGCCCCGCGCCCGCATCTGCAGCCTCAGGCACTCGGCCAGCGACCTGGCGCCGACGCCGGGCGGATCGAACGTCTGGAGCAGCGCCAGCGCCCGGCTCACCGTCCGTTCCGGCTGCCGGAGCGTCGCTGCGGCGTCCGCGGTCGAGATGGTGAGGTAGCCGTTGGCATCCAGGCTGTCGATGAGGAACGAACAGACGCGCCGCAACCGGTCGTCGCCGCTGCTCAGCTGCAACTGAACAGTCAGGTGCTCGGCCAGCGTCGGCGCGCGCGATGTGAAGTCCTCGACGGCGCGCGCTTCTTCGTCCGGCCGCCGGAGATAGCCGAGGTCGCTCGAGTCCTGGAAATACTCGAGCCACTCCGGCTCCGCCGACTCCTCGAGCTGCGGGGCCGGCTCCGAATCCGCCTTCAGCTCGAGCATCGGGTTCTCGAGCGCCTCCGCGGCGACATAATCCTCGAGTTCCGCCAGAGGCAGCTGGAGCACAGCGATCGCCTGCTTGAGCTCAGGCGTGATGATCAGCCGTTGCTGTTGTTCAAGGCGCGGCGTTTGACCAAGATGCATCTTGGACACGACCTCTTCTTACTCGTAGCTCATGTGTCTGGCGACCACGTTGACCGCCAGCACGTTGAGCGCCGTCATGTGTTCGACGACATCGCGGACTGCTTTCTGGACCGCGGCCAGGACGGCGTTGACGTTGCACCCGTACTTGACTGTAACATCCATGTTGATTGTCACGCCGCGGTTCTCCGTCACCAATGTCGCGCGCCCGGGCTTGCGGATGCCCTCGACGGACCGCGCCGCGCGCGCAGCGATGGCGATGATGACAATGTCGTCGATGTAGAACCGGCCGAGCGAGCTGTACGTCGGACGGACGACTGACTTCTCGAACAGCATCCGCGTCTCGACGCCGTTCTTGCTGCGGATGAACAACTTCAGCGGATCGATCAGGTAGCCGGAGAACGTCTTCTTGACCTCCAGCGTCGGCGCCGGAATGACGTGCCGTCCGCGTTCGCGGCGAGCGCGCAGGGCGCGGCGGATCTCCGCCGGCGACGCGACCTGGTCGATGCTGATCAGCTTGGTCAGCTCCGGCAGGGCGAGATTCGCTCGGATCTTGTCGATCATCTGCTGCGACGTCCCAAGAATAAGGACGCGTCCAGGGCTGAGCCTCGCCAGCACGTCGCGGGCAGCCGCGGCGTCGGCGGCATCGGCGAAGATGGCCCGGCGCACGGCGGCGACGCGCGTCGTCTCACGCTTTGCCGACTGGCCGCAGACGATCTTGCCGTCTGCGATCAGCAGGCCGTCGTCGACGATCAGGTCGATCTGGTTGTCATTGGCGACGATCATTGCGTGGTGGCTCTTGCCGGTCCCGCTCGGACCGACGAGCGCGTAGACTTCCACTGCTTCTCCTCCCGGACGTGAGTCTAGTCCTATGATTCTACAGACGGGGCGACATTCCTCGAAGACCGTGAACCTGATGAAACGAAGAGCCCATCGCCAGACGGCGACGGGCCCAGCGGAAACGGTCAACGCTTGTCGCAAGGGTTATGGCTGCTCCTCGCCCGATTTCTCGTCGGCGCGGGCGCGGGCGGTCCGGACGGCGTCCTGCTTCCCGACAGTGCCCTGGCGCCCGGTGACATGCATGCGGTTGGCACCGAGACCGATCTCGCTGGCGACCTCCTGCTCGAAGCGGTCCAGCGTGAAGCCGCGAGACGTCGTCGTGTTGCCGGTGCCTGAAGTCATGCGACGTTCCTTGCCCTTGTCAGCCAAGCTATCCACCTCCAATGCGGTTTGTCGTTATTGTCCCCGCAGCGGGCGGTTTGCTGGCAGGTGATTTGCTGTCTTATGAGGTAATTGCGTACTGTTTGCGGTCGCGCGTGGCAAAAGGGTCACATTCGACGTTCGGCGTGACGACCGCGCCGCCGCTCGGTCGCATCGCGCCAGGCGGCCAGCGAATGATCCGGCGTCGGCGCCGGCCATGCCTGAAGGACCAGTGGCAGACCGCCGGCCACGCGTCGCTCTGCCAGCAGGCGGGCTGTCTGGCTGACCGGCCAGGCGTTGGCCGCGAATCGGCCGCCGGCGAGCGAGACCAGCCGCCCGAACGGCAGGCCGATGAACCGTCGCCGCGGCGGCAACGCAACCTCTTGTCGCGGCTGGCGCGAGGCCGCATTGGCGATCGCCGTGCGGGCCGACGCGATCGCCCAGTCCCAGCCGCAGCCGGCTCCGGCGCAGTCACCGATGGCGTAGACATCCGCGTGCTGGGAGAGCCTCAGGAAGCAGTCGACGGCAATCCGCCCGTCGTCGGTGAGCGGCATCCGGTCAGGCGAGAGCAGTGGGTTCGGCCTACGGCCGGCTGCCCAGACGACAATATCACCGGGTCGCTCGTCGCCGCCGGCGAACACCAGCCCCTGCCGGCTGACCCTGGTGACCTGGGCGGATGTCAGCACGTCGACTTCGCTCAGATACAGTTCGCGGCCGACGATGTCCGCGGCGCGCTGCGGCCACTCCGGCAAGATGCGCGCCGCCTGTTCGCAGAGGGCGACCTCGACCATCTCCTGCGGCAGCCCGTAGCGCGCGGAGACCAGCGGTCGCATCGTCGCGAACGCCAGCGCCAACTCGCAGCCGAACGCTCCGCCGCCGACGATCACCAGGCGGACGGGCTCGCCCGGGAGCGGCCGGCGATTGGCTGCCGCCGCCAGTGCGCGATGCCAGGCCAGCCGGAGTCGCGCCGCTGCCTCGGCCGTGTAGGGCTGATGAACGAGTTCTCCCGGCACGCCGACCGGTGTCGGCGCCGGCACGCTGCCGACGGCGATGATCAGCCTGTCGCCGCCGTACTCGCGGTCATCCACGGTGACAGTCCGGCGGGCGGGATCGATGGCCGTGACGATGCCGCGAATGCGCGTCAGGCGTTGGTCACTGTCCGGCAGCGGCAGCGCCATCTGCCCGAACGCCGCAAGCCCTGCGGCGCCGCGGGCGAGACGGGGCGCCAGCGTCTGATAGCTGTGGGCGTCGATCAGGGTGACGTGGTTGGATGCGCGCCAGGCGGCCGCCCGGGCCGCGTTCAGGCCGGCGATGCCAGCGCCGACGATCAGCAGCTCCCGCACCGACCGCATCCCTCCTTGACGTCTCTCCTGCAAGATTGTAGGATGATAATGTTCGTGTACCAAAATAGTTCCGGGGAGGGCTGCCGCACGAATCGCAACAGCAGACTGGCGCTCTTCTGGCAGATCTTCATCGGCTTTCTCAAAATCGGCGCCTTCACATTCGGCGGCGGCTTCGCGATGCTGCCCCTGATCAGGCGCGAGGTCGTAACGCGACGCCATTGGCTGGGAGAAGAGGAGTTCGTCGATGTCCTCGGCATCGCGCAGAGCTCGCCCGGGCCGATAGCTGTCAACTCCGCCGTCTTCAGCGGCTATCGCATCGCCGGTCTGGCGGGAGCGACGGTGGCGCTGTTTGGCGTCGTCCTGCCGTCATTCCTGACCATCCTTGTCCTGACCACGTTTCTCATCCAACACCAGAATGCCCGCTGGCTGCAGGCAGTGTTCATGGGCGTGCGCCCGGCGATTCTCGCTCAGATCGTCGCCGGCGGCGTAAGTGTCGCCAGGTCGGCCCTGAAGACAAAGTTCACCTGGTTGCTGGCGTTTGTCGGACTCGGTCTGCTGCTGGCGAACCTGCACCCGATCATCGTCATCGCCCTGGCCGGTCTGGCCGGGATTTCTTACGCCAAGTTCGGTCAGCGCGAAGGAGGCGTCGCTGGTGCCTAGCCTGATCATCGGCCTGTTCACGACGTTCTTCCGCATCGGCATGTTCAGCTTCGGCGGCGGTTACGCGATGTTGCCGCTGATTTCCCGGGAAATTGTCGACCGCTGGCACTGGCTGACGCCGGACCAGTTCGTCGATGTCGTCGCGATCTCCGGTGTCACGCCGGGGCCGATCGCCGTCAACGCGGCGACCTTCGTCGGCAAGAAAGTGGCTGGCGTGTGGGGCTCGGCCGCGGCCACATTCGGCGTCGTCCTGCCCTCGTTCCTGATCATGCTGCTGCTGTCCTATCTCATGAAACGCTACTCGCGGTTGCCGGTCATCCAGAACATGTTCAAGGGCATTCGCCCGGTCGTCGTGGCCCTGATCGCCTCAGCGGCCGTGTTCATGATCGAGTCCTCGCTGACGCTCGTCAGCCAGGGCCTAATCGCTGCAGCAGCGCTGGTCCTGGCCCTGAAGACGAAAATCGACCCGATCATCGTTCTGGTCGCGGCCGGGGCGGTCGGCGTCCTCCTCTACGGTCTCTAGTCTCAGCGTCGCCGCCCAGCCGGGCGGCGATTTCCTCTATCCGGCGCAGCCGGTGGTTGACGCCCGACTTGCCGACCGGCGGGTGAAGCATGCCGCCGATTTCGGTCAGGTTCGCTTCCGGGCTCTCGAGGCGGATCCGCGCGACCTCGCGCAGGCCGTCGGGCAGCGCCTCGAGTCCGACGGTGGCCATGATGCGCTCGATCGCCTCACGCTGCCGGATGGCCGCGGCGACTGTCTTGTTCAGGTTGGCCGTCTCGCAGTTGACCAGGCGATTGACCTGGTTGCGCATCCCCTTGACGACCCTGGCGTTCTCGAACGCCAGGGTCGCTCTGTGAGCGCCTATGATCCGCAGGAAGTCGGCGATCTCGTCAGCGTCCTTCAGATAGACTTGGTAGCTTTCCCGCTTTGGCGCGACCCGGGCGCCGAGGTTGAGGCCGTTGACCAGCTCGCAGATCTCGCTCGCCAGATGCTCGCTGCCGACCAGCAACTCGAGGTGGTACGACGATCCCTCCGGCCGGTTGACGAAGCCACAGGCGAGGAAGATGCCCCGCAGGTAGGCGCGGGTGCAGCAAGGGCGCAGGATCAGGCCTTCAGCGACACCGCCCGGCAGGCCGCTGGCGAGGACGCCCAGTTCGTCGAGCAGCCCGCGCGTCTGCGGTCCGCTGACGGTGATACGGTAGGTGTTCCCCTTGCGCAGGCGATTCTGGCGGAGCGCCGACAGCTCACCATGGATGCCGAACGCTTCCTTGAACAGCTTGAAGGCGCAGCGCGCAACGCCGGCGTGCTCCGTCGTGACCGCCAGACCGACCTGCCGCTCGCCGCCGAGGCGCACCGCTCCGGCAATCCTGGCCAGGGCCGCCAGTTCGGCGACCTGGCAACAGCGGCTCTGCGGGATCACGCGAGCCAGCTCGTCCTTTGTCTCGGCCGAGAACGACACTATCTCACCCCCGGTGGCGCCTCAGGAAGCTGCGGCGCGACGCCCGGGCGCCGCTGTGCGCGGCACGGGCGGCAAGAATGTCCATCACCGCCGCCGCCAGGCGAGCGGGCTCGTGGCGGACGACTTCCGTCTGGCTGACCAGCGCGTCGCGCACGACGTCAACGCCGAGCGCCTCCAGCTCGCGGACCGCCGGGAGGACCGGCTCGGCTCCTTCAGAGCGATAGCTGGACAGGAGTTGCGGCTTGATCGGCGCCGTGTTGACGAGGACGACGTCGACCAGGCCGCGGGCGCTGTGATCGATGATCGCCTGCAGGTGGTCGGCGGCCGAGTAACCCTCGGTCTCGCCGGGCTGGGTCATGACGTTGGCAACGTAGATCACCGTGGCCCGGGAGCGCCGGATCGCCTCGACGATGCCGGGGACGACGAGGTTGGGGATGATGCTGGTGTACAGGCTGCCCGGTCCGAGGATGATCGCGTCGGCGCGCTCGATCGCCCGCAGCGCATCGGCCAGCGGGCGCGGTCGTTCCGGCACGAGACCGATGCTGGCCAGCTTTTCGCCCCGCCGGGGAATGCGGCTCTCGCCGTCGACGATCGTGCCGTCTGCATAACGCGCTCGTAAGCGGACATTGGCGGTCGTCGACGGGATGACCCGGCCGCGGACGGCGAGGACCTTGCTCGCCTGGCGCAGGGCCTCCTCGAAGTCGCCGCTGATGTCGGTCAGCGCGGCGATGAACAGATTGCCGAGGCTGTGTCCGGAGAGGTCGCCGCCGGATGTGAAGCGGTACTGGAACAGCTTCTCCATCAGCGGCTCAGTGTCGGCCAGGGCGACGATGCAGTTGCGGAAGTCGCCGGGCGGCAGTACGCCCATCTCGTCGCGCAGGCGCCCGGAACTGCCGCCGTCATCGGTCACAGTGACGATGGCAGTGAGGTTGCTGGTGTACTCCTTGAGCCCGCGGAGCAGCGTCGAGAGCCCGGTCCCGCCGCCGATGGCGACGATCCGCGGCCCTCGCTCGAGTTGCTTGTGCAGCAGCACCGTCTCAGCGACCCTTGTCCCGCGCGGCACGACGGCCGTCAGCAACGAGCCCAGCAGGCGGCGGATCGAGTAGTACATCAGGAACGCGCCGACTGCGGCTGCCAGCAGGCCGAGCACCCAGGGCGGCAGGAACCGCCCGGTGAGAAAGTAGAGGCTGGTCACCAGCGACGTCTCGATGCGTCCGAGGACATGCGCCTGCAGCGCGAGCGCAGAGCCGGCGGCAATGAACGCCACGCCGATCAGGAACAGCCCGAGCCAGCGCTTGACGCCAAGCCCCGGCATCAGCCACCGCAAGGCCTTCATTCGCCTTCGCCTCCGACGGCGCGACTGGCATCACGGTGCTCGATCAGGACGGTGTGCCCGTGGGCGCGCAACTGCTCGGCGAGGTGGTTGGCGATGACGACCGAGCGGTGACGACCGCCGGTGCAACCGAGCGCTACCGCCAGTTGCGTCTTGCCCTCGCGCAGGTAGTGCGGGAGGAGGAAGTCGAGCAGATCGCTGATGCGTCGCATGAACCGGCGCGTCACCGGCCAGTTCATCACGTATGCATCGACCCGCTCGTCGTTCCCCGTGAATGGCCGGAGTTCTTCCACGTAGTGCGGGTTGGGCAGGAAACGGACGTCGAACACGAGATCGGCGTCGAGCGGCAGCCCGTACTTGAACCCGAACGAGACCATAGTGATGATCAGCCGTTCGAGTCCGCCACCGCCGGCGAAGATCTCGGTCATCTCTTCACGGAACTTCTGCGTCGTCATCGTGCTGGTATCGAGCACCTTGGTCGCCCGCCCGCGCAGTGCCTGCAAGCGGCGCCGCTCTTCCTTGATCGCTTCGAGGATGCGGCCGTTGGCCGCCAGCGGATGGCGGCGGCGTGTCTCTTTGTGCCGCCTGACGAGCGTCTCGTCGTCGGCCTCGAGGAACAGGATCTGATATGTCATGCCGGCGCGGTCGAGCTCTTCCAGCGCTTCGAAGACGGCGTCAAAGAATTCGCCGCCGCGGATGTCGCAGACGACCGCGACGCGACGGCTGCTGGCCGAGTGCCGACAGAGTTCGGCGAATTTCGGGATGAGCGTTGGCGGCAGGTTATCGACGCAGAAGTAGCCGAGGTCCTCAAGCGCCTTGATCGCCTGCGTCTTTCCGGCTCCCGACAGCCCGGTGATGATCACGAACCTGACGTCATCGCTCACTGCTGCCCCTCCCCCGGGACGACTGTCCCCGGGTTTGGAGTTCGTCGCTTCCAGGGCTAATCCTGCCCTGACCGGGCGCGCGGGCGTTGATGATCTGGTCCGCAGTGAGGCCCGCCGCGCGGGCGACGGCGATGGCCGGCGCCAGGCGACCGACGTCCTCTGGCCGGTGGGCGTCGCTGTCGATGGCGAACAGGCAGCCTTCGCGGGCGGCTACGCGCGCATATTCGACCGTCATGCGGCTGTGCGCCGCGTTGAGTTCCAGCGCCGTGCCGCGGTCGGCACAAACGCTCGCGAGCGTGCGGGTGTCGATCGACAGCTTGAGCCCGGGGTGGGTGACGATGTCGACGTCGTATCGCCGGACGGCTTCGGTCAGCGCCTTGGTGTTGGCGACGCGCGAGCGGCGGGCGAGGCGCCGCGAGTATCGCCCCGCGGTATTGAGGCCGAACAGGTGGATGGCGTCGTGCAGCGTCGGCGGGACGACCAGCGGATGCAGACCGCACAGCGTCAGGTCGAGTTCCTTCAGGACCGGCTTTGTCACGTCGAGCTCGCCTTCGAGGGTCATGACGTTACATTCTACGCCGACCAGGACGCGAATGTCGCCGAAGACCTGCGTGTAGTGGCGCGTCTCACGGGCAATCGCCCGCAGCTTGTCAGGGCCGCCGCGGACGCCGATCCAAGGCAGGCTGCCGGGACCGTGATCGGTGATCGCCACTTCGGACAGGCCGCGCTTTCGGGCGGCCTGGACATTGTCAAGGACAGTGCCGGTGCCGTGGCTGTGTCGCGTGTGCGTGTGGTAGTCGGCGAACAGCTCGAACATGGTGACGTACCTCCTCATTGTCCGACCCGAGTCTAGTATCCCCGGTCGGGCCAATCAGGCCGGCGCCTCCCTTCCTGCTTACTCCCGCAGCGTGTCGAACCGTGTAACCGTTCGACAATCAGGAGGAAGGAGTCGAGCCGTAGGGAAATCAGCAGCTTAATGTCAACCAGATGTCGTACTGTGCCAACTATGGATTAGTAGGGGGATACCAGTGATCCGCCTCATCATCACAGACGACTACCCAGAAATCCGGGACATGCTGGCCACATATTTCAGTGAGTTCACCGACGAGTTCGAGGTCATCGGCGTGGCCGGCAACGGGCAGGAGGCCCTCGACCTCGTCCGCCTGCGCCGACCCGATGCCGTGCTGACCGACATCGTCATGCCGGTCATGGATGGCATCGCCGCCACCCGGGCGATCACGGACGAGTTTCCGGGCGTCACCGTCATCACCTACACGAGTCACACCGACCCAAAGCTGTGCGATCTCGCCCTCGGCGCGGGGGCCGCTCATCATATCTTCAAGCCGTTCGATTTCGTGAGCCTGAGAGAGGACGTACGCAAATGCGTCCGCGAGCGAAGAACAAGCGGGGAGAAGGATTGACTTGCTGAAGCGCCGCTGCACAGTGTACAGGTTCGGCCTGCACGCCGCCATCATCATCATGCTCGCGGTCAGCCACACCGGCCTCTGGCCGGCTGATTCGGTCTGGCTGGCCTGGCTGATCGTCGGGGCGCTCGGCGGCGCCCTGATGTACGTCGCCCGTCGCAGGTCCGACGCCGATCTGAAGAACTCACCGGCACCGCTGATCAGGACCGATGCCACGGGCCGTGTCACCGGCGCCAGCGACTCCGCCGCCGCGCTGTTCGGCGCCCCGGTCGATGAGCTGATCGGCCAGCGCGTGCAGATCGGTGATGACATCGCCTGGTCGGATCGACTGGCGGCGATCGGCGAACTGGCGCGGGGAATCGCGCACGAGTTGCGCAATCCGCTGACCGCCGCCCGCAACGCGGCCCAACTGGGGCTGATGTTCGCCGACCCGGACAAGAAGGACAAGCTGTTCGCTGAGGTCATCGCCCAGGCCGACAAGCTCAACGCGGCGATTGACGATCTGACGACGTTCGCCACGTCGGACGCCGGGCCGCTGCGGCCGGTCCGCGTCGACCAGGTCATCGCCGCCGCTCTGGCGCAGATCAAGGGAGTCCTGATCATGCGCGGGATCACCATCGATTGCGCGTTCACGGGCAGCGTCCCGCTGATCTGGGGCAACGAGCAGCAACTGCGCCAAGCAGTGCTGAACATCATCAACAACTCGCTCCAGTCGATGCCGGATGGCGGCGCGCTGCAGATCCGGACAAGCCACCACGCCGACCGCGGGCAACTCGAGTTGGTGATCAGCGATTCCGGCGCTGGCATGCCACCCCGCGCCGTGTCACGAGTCTTCCGGCCATTCTCCGGCGGCGCCCGCGGGCAGTCGAGCATCGGGCTGACCATCGCCAGCCAGATCATCGTTCAGCGGCACAGCGGCACGATCGCTTGCCAGTCGTCGATCGGCGGCGGGACGCTGATTCGGGTGACGCTGCCGGTCTGTGCCGCCGAGCCGCCAGCATCGCACGGCATCGGCGTGCTGAGCGCGGGCAACGGCGACCGCTAAACAGAACTACAGAAAAGAACGACGGCGCTTGCCGTCGTTCAGAACGTTGAGAACCTGTTGCCTCGTCTGCCGCGGCAACGGGTTCGTCAATAATCAGAGGGCGCCTGAAGAGGCGCCCTGTCTTCTGCTATTTGGCCGCTTTTGTGACGTAGTATACCGACCCGGACAGCATATCGTAGGCCGCGTATCGTGAGTTTGGGTCGCTGTGCGAGAATACATGGGAGGTCGATGTGTTCGATGCGTAGCTCGCCGTCACATCAAAATCGCCGGAATCATAGGACCACGATGTGCTGATGGACCCAGTGACCGTCTTTGTTACGCTGCCTGGTGTAAAGATCTCAAATGCTGTTCCGTAGTATGTGGGCCGCGACAGGACGTCGTCGATGGGCTTCAGGCACGTGGAGCATGTGGAGCCAGAGATTTGGGGGCCGTAGTAGTTGCCGCCACTGTGAGAGAGTACCGTAATCTCTTTCCATTCCTGGATGGTGTGCCAAACGCCCGGTATGTCGCCATCCTCTTCCTGGAGCGCCCAGTAACTTTCACGGAACAGGAACCGTGTGCTGACCCACTGGCAATATGGCCGCAATGCGCTTGTTGCCCAGGACACTGCGGTAGATGTGGATTTCTGCACTGATCCGGTATAGCTCCACGTGCCAAGGCTCGGCCACGTGTACCTCATCCCACTCTCAATCCCTGTGGAGGTTTCTGTCGTGTAATTCACCTGGACATTCAGGTTGGGTACGTAGTGCAGCTGTTGTACCTTGACGTTACTGTTGAAATCATAGGGAGAGGCCGTCTGGATTGTCCGGTATGCGGTCGTAGTCGACGCGTCTTGAAGGGCTGCCATACCACTCGGGCCGACCTGCGCGCTCACTTCTTTCACCGTGGTACGCTTAATGCCGTCGGCTCCTACGGCCCAGGTCTGTATAGTCAGGCCGCCTCCCGGTTGGATGGCATGAATCTCAAATACGTAGTCCTTTAGGTCATGCCTTACCGCGAGCTTCTTCAGATCTGCTTCGAGACTGACTGACCCATCGTCCCCGGTGACGCCCTCGCTGAGCAGTATGACCCGATCCTTTGCATGACCGTAAAGCTCGACAGTCGTTCCACGTGTAGGCGCACCATTGTCGTCTACCATCCGGATCTTAATCGGGACGATACTGGGGGTTGCGGCCTCGCCGATCGATGAGACTCCGAACACCATGAACGCGATCAGGAGAAGGGGTAGGGCCTTCTTCAACATTGGTGAACACCTCCACCCGGAGCATAGCTCTCTCCAGTTTTGGTGTCAATCACCAGTAGTGCCAGCCATCTCGCTTGCGTGTATCTGTAATCTACAGCCTTCGGCGGTTACCTCTGTGACCGTGAGTGTGATCTCGATAGGGTACTCCTTGCAGACAAAAGAGAACGTCTGCGAGTCCCGCTTGCTTGCCAGGCGTCTATCATTGGTTGTTTGATCAACTACTGCAAACTGTAGAGGGTCTGTGCTCTCGATTAGCACTAGGTCAGCGCTGTAGGGTACGAGAGTGCAGCCACCCGGAGCACTCAGATGCATCTCGCCTGTACTCCAGGCTGATTCCTCGTTCAGCCGTCGCACCTTCTCTTCTGTTGACACGAGGTGTTGATAGGCCCACTTTCCTATGACCCTTTGAGCCGGTGGGTACGCGGCCAGCATCCCAGCAGAGACGATAACGAGGCACACTGTGATCCCGACCAGGCGCCTCAACTTACCACCCCCTTATCCTTCCATAATCCATTCTATTCGCCAGCCTTGCAGCCCTTCACAGTGCTCTTCGGTGCACAAGATCCGTAATGCGACCCGTTCTGAGAAAGCGCGACAGAGCATCCCTTGCCGTTTTCGGCCGTGGCAGGCGGTTTTCGCTTTCGCCGACCACCCGACTTCAGCCTCAACATGCCGGGATCCCAACTCCCGTGTTCGGCGTCTCTGTCCTATTCTCGTAGGTGACGACCGTCCGGTCTTTCAGCTGCGCCAGCCTGGGTGCCTGTCTGGGGCTTGCTCCCGGTCCATTGGCATTCTAGCGCGCGAACCGCCGTTCCTGGAGCATTCTGGCCGGGCACTTTCCCAGCCTGACCTCCAGGGAGCAGCTCCCAGCGGATCGCCCCGAGGAGCCAGGCGGGGCCGAAAGCCCAGGAGGGATACCGCTGCGCCGGCGCAGCCGGGCACCCGGGCGCAGGACGGGCACGAGGATATGCTCGTCGCTTGACGCGGGAGGACGGCCGCGCATGATCCAGGGTGAAGAGCCGCCCTCCCTATCCTCACTACGCTCCGGCACCTGCTGCGGCTGCACCTCCCCCTTGCGCGTTCCTGCCGGCAGTGCGCTGGGCGACCAGCTTGGTCGAGCGACCTCCTGCAAAGACGAAGGGCCGAACTACTGATAGCTAAGCTTGAGGATGCGCTGAAAGACCCAAGAAAGGGAGTGAAGCAGCAGACTAACTCGGAGACATGGCGGCGGTATTTGCAGATGCGGGCGATATCCCATCGCTACGGCTTCTTCAACGTCCCGAGAACGACGGCGCTTGCCGTCGTTCTTTTCCGTACCCTGGGACGTGCGCCAGTCAGTGTTCAGTGATAGCGCGGCTTGCAGATGATCTCGCAGATCTTCAGGTCGAAGAAATCCTTGGCGTGCGCAGGCCTCAGCACCAGCGCCGTATCGGCGCCGCGGCCGCTGCCGCCGACGGCGATGATCTCCCGTCCGTGCGGGATCAACCCGGCATCGAGGGCCATCGTCGCGACCTCGACGGCGACCTTTGTCCCCTGGCCGAAGCAGCGCAATGTCGCCGAGATGATGCCGCCGGGGTAGAGTCCGCCGAACTTGTTCGTGATGGCGCGCTCGACATTGCCGAACAGGTGGGTCGTGGTCAGGAGCCGGACGCCGGCCGCGGCGAGCTTCTCGCGCGTGGCTGCGGGCATCTCATCGCCACCGGGCTCGCGGAAGCCGACGTGGTGGGTCACGCAGACGACCTCCAGCCCTTTGTCGAGAAAGTGAGCTGCCGTCTCGCCGCTGTTGCTGGCGACGACGACATGGCCGATGCCCAGTTCCTGCGCACGGCGCGCCACCAGTTCCGCGACTTTGGCCGTGTTGGCCGGACCCTTCTCATCGAAATACATGCGTCAACCCCCCATGATTGAGAGTCTGGACACCAGTATTGACCGCTGACCCGCCAACCTATGACCGGAACAGCACATCCTCGCGCATGAACATCCGCACGGCCAGGGCCAGCGACGCGACGATCAGGACGCCCGAGACAGCCAGGGTGATGCCGAGGTGCGGCCAGTTGACGACGCCCATCACCAGTTCCTTGAGACTGAAGATGACGTTGACGACCGGCACGGCGAACACCGACGGCGACAGATCGCGGACGCTCAGGGCCTGCGTCAGGATCCCCGGCAGGACCATGACGATGGCGATCGGCGAAATGTATGTCTGGGCCTCCTTGAAGCTGCGGGCATAGATGCTGGCCGCCAGTTCGAGCGCGGCGAAGGTGGCGGCGATCGCGATCGCGACGACGAACATCAGCAGCAGCGTGAGCGGCGACACGGACAGCTGGAACGCCTGCTGCATGTTGAGCAGCGTGCTGCCGACGCGGTAGCCGATGATCAGCCCAAGCAGCGACACGAACGAAGCGAAGATGGCCGCGATGGTGACGACAATGTACTTACCCACGACCAGCGACGTCCGCGACGTGGGCAGAGTCAGCAGCGGTTCGAGTGTGCCCCGCTCTTTCTCGCCGGCCCCGGCGTCGATGGCGGCGTATGTGCCGCCGGTCGCGGCCCAGGTGGCGAGCAGCATCGGCAGGACCATGCCGTAGAACATGCCGCCCATCCGCGACGGCGGAGCGACGTTATCGGTCGTTGTGGCGAAGGGGGTGAGGATCGCCGGGTCGAGGCCCCTGACGGCCAGGCGGCTGGTGACGATCGTCTGCCCGAAGCTGGCCAACGCTTTGCTGACGCGCTCGAGGGCGGCGCTGGAGCTCATCTCCGAGCCGTCGTAGCGGATGGTGATCGGCACTATCCGCTCGGCGGCCAGCGCCTGTTCGAAATCGCCGGGCACGTCGATCACTGCCAGCACCCGCCCGGCGGCCAGATCTGCTGCCGGATCGGCGCTGTTCTCGACGATGGTGAAGTCGCTGCGGCGCAGGAAGTCCACCAGCGCCGGCGCCTGCCCGGTGACGACGATGTTCGGTTTCGACGCCTCCGCCTTCTCGGCCTGCCGGCTGAAGATCACCGGCCCGGCGAGCGTGATGATCGGCATGATGAGAATCGGGATGATGACCATGGCCATCCAGGTCCGCCGGTCGCGCAGCGTGTCAGTGATCTCCTTCTGAACGATGATCCAGATGTGACGCCAGTTCATCGCTCTTCACCTACCAGCCGGACGAAGATGTCCTCAAGTTGCGTCTGCTTCTCGTTCGCCTTGAGCGCGGCGATCGTGTCGCAGGCGATGATCTCCCCGCGGTGGATGATGGCCACGCGGTCGCAGAGTTTCTCGACCTCGCTCATGATGTGGCTCGACAGGATGATCGTCTTGCCATCGGCGCGGGCTTTCAGGATCAGCTCATCGACGGCGCGGGCCGAGGTCACATCGAGGCCGGCCGTCGGCTCATCGAAGAGGAGCACCGGCGGGTCGTGGATCAGCGACCGGGCGATCGACACCTTCTGCTTCATGCCCCGCGAGAACTGGGCGGTGCGTCGGTCGGCGAACGACTCCATGCCCAGCCAGGCAATGAGTTCATCAGTTCGCGACTTGATGGCCTGCCGGGGCAGGTCGTACATCCGCCCGAAGAAACCGAGCACCTCACGGGTCGTCAGCCGATCGTAGAGACCGCTGTCGCCGGTGAGAAAGCCGATCCGGCGCCGGACCTCGGCCGGCTCCCGGATCAGGTCATGGCCGGCAATGGTGGCGGTGCCGCCGGTCGGCCTGAGGATCGTCGCGAGCATCCGCAGCGTCGTCGTCTTGCCGGCGCCATTCTCGCCGAGCAGGCCGAAAATCTCGCCCTGGCGACAGGCGAACGAGATCGCGTTGACGGCGTTGGCTTCCTTGAATCGCTTACTGAGTGCGCTGACTGTGATCATTGCTTAGCCTCCTCCGGGGGAGTTACGGTCCGCGCTGCCCTCAGGTTTCGTCCTGAGCGTCGCCTGTCCCTCCCGCCAGACAGTAAGCGGTGGGGCCGATCCTTGCCCCACCGCGGTCCTGCCGTCGCTGTGATCACTTGAGACCGTAATACGTCCGCCACTCCTGCTCGAGCTGGAACGATGTCTTGCGGTAGACTGCCTTGAACGCCTTCTCCGGATCGCCTTCAGCCAACAGCCGCTGCCAGTAATCGGTCAGCTTCTCCTCGCCGTACTGCTGCTCGAGGTAGAAGAAGACCGAGGCGGCCTCGACAGCGGCGTCGGCATCGGCGCTGGCTTCGGCGGCGATGCCCGCCCACGGCTGGACCTTGATTTGCCCGAGGAGGGCGGTGTATCCCTCCTTGCTGTCCCAGCCGGTCAGGCCGAAGTGCGCGCCGGCGACCCGCCGCTCAAGGTAAGTCGCCAGGTACTCGCGCACCCACGGCGTCTGAGTGATGCGCCGCATCGCCGCGGCCGCGAACAGGTGCGCGCCCTCGTGGGCGATCGCCTGGGCCAGCTGTGTGCGGTCGCGGCCAGCCGTATCGATGACCATGGTCCGCGACGGATAGTGGACCCAGGCATCGGTGATCGGCCGCGCGGCGTTCGGGTAGACGGCGAAGACGGCGCTCTCCTGAGCCGCGCGCCCGGATGTGAGCACCAGCGTAAGTGGCAGCTCGGGCTCGCTGCCGAGCCTCGCGGCCAGCAGGTTGTAGATCTGTTCGGCCTGGTCGGCCGGATCGCCGCTGACCTTCATGCCTTCCCGGTACTTGACCGTGTAGTGGGGCGTGCTGAACGTCAGCCAACCATCGTCGCCGGCGCTGGCGCCGGACGGTTGCCAGACGACTTGCTGTTCTGGGGTTGGGGTCGGCGCGTCAGGCGCAGCCTGATCATCTGCCGGCAGATCGGCTGCGGCGACGGCGGAATTGTCGCTGATGGCGGCAACCACTGCCTGCGTCGCGGTGGCGAGCTGTGCGGCGGACACCGACTCAATCGGCTCACGGACGCTGTGCATCCGCGGCGCCGCCTCGCGGTCCATCAGCCGGAGCGCCGGAAGCCCGCGGAGTGCGAACGAGTGCTCATCGCTGCCGCCGGTAGCGGCCTCGAGATCGACATCAGCCCCGAGACGGCTCGCCTGCTCGGCCAGGGCGGCCGCCAGCTGTTCGGCGCCGGCGCTGTGTCTGATGCGCCAGACACCGTCGGCGACGCCGATCGTGTCGACGTTGATCATCCCCAGCAGCGACTGCGAGGACAGCGGCAGGTGCGCCGCCAGGTAGTTCGAGCCGAACAACCCCTCTTCCTCAGCGTCGAACGCGACAAACAGGACGCCGGCCCGCGGCCGGTCGATCGCCAGGACGCGCGCCGTCTCGAGCATCACAGCGACGCCGCTGGCGTTGTCGACGACGCCGGGATAGGCCTCGCCGTCGATGTCGGTCCCGAGATGGTCGAAGTGGGCACCGACGATGTAATAACCGGCGCGGTCATCGCTGCCGGGCAGGTAGCCGACGATGTTGGTGGCCGGCACGGCGGTCTCGGTCACCTGAGTGACGGTGATTTCGACCTTGCCGACCAGCTCGGCCGGCTCGACCGGGCCGCGCTCCGTCTGTGAGACGACGCTGCTCAGCGAGTAGCGGCTGGCAGTGAACAGGTCGGCGGCGACCGTTGGCGAGATGCCGACGACCGGCACCCCCGCCGCGACCGGGTGCACACCGGCGCTCCAGTCCATGTGGTCCGACTGGTCGATCAGCAGCACGGCGACGGCGCCACGATTCACCGCTGCGGCGACGCGGGTCGCGACCGACACGCCGGCTGCGGCAGTCCCGGCCGGGCAGTCGCGGAAAAACATCACGGCCTTGCCCCGGACGTTATGGCCGCGGTAATCATCGCGATCGGGGCCCGTCAGGCCGTAGCCGACGTAGACGACCGGCGCGCTGACGGTGCCCGCGCCGGATGTCGGATCGAGCCGGAAGTCGCTCCGATAGCGATATGGGCGCGTCTGCTCGGCGCCGGTCAGTGCCAGGCCGGCCGGCCAAGCAAACCGCGTCAGGCCGAAGGTGAACGGCTGGCGGAAGCCATCCGTGCCCTTCGGCATCAGGCCGAGCGCGCCAAACCGCCCGGCGATCCAGTCAGCCACCGCGGCGCCGGCATCCGAACCGGCAAGCCGCCCGAGCTGCGCCGGACCGGCGAGCTGGTTGATTGTCTCTTGTAGTTGCACCGGGTCCACTCTGGTCTCCGCTGGCGCGAAGTGCGCCTCCGCCGGCAGGCTGGCCGTAAGCGCGCGGCCACAGCCGACCAGTCCGGCGAGAGCGAGCGCCAGCACGAGCTGCAAGGCGATCCAGCGCCGCATCGTCCGTGACACGGCCTTCCCTCCAGTCATTGCCCTAATGTAATCGGCTGACTGGAGGCAAAAGATTAGCCCCAGGGCTTGTCCGCTACCGTCCCAGCGTGAACAGACGCAGCGACCGCTCGCTGGCCCGCTCGATCAACTCGGCCGCGCAACTCATGGCTGCGGTCAGAGGCAGCGGGCCGCCCACGATCGGCATCAGGGCCACCCGCCCGATGCCGCAAAGGGCCTCCGCGCCGGCGGCGATCTCGCCGCCGAGCACGATCACCGGCACACCAGCCGCAGCCGCGGCCTGACAGACGGCCGCCGGAACCTTGCCGGCGGCGGTCGTGGCATCGATCCGCCCCTCGCCGGTGAAGACGAGATCGGCGTGCCGCAGGCGCTCGGCAAAGCCGCACTGCTCCATCAGAAGCTGCGCCCCGGGCACCATCCTGGCGCCAAGAATGCCACCAAGCGCCGCACCGGCGCCACCGGCCGCGCCGGCCCCGGGGAAGTCGGCAATCGCCAGCCCAAGGTCGGCGGCAGCGCGGGCGAGGTTGCCGAGGCCGGCGTCGAGCGCCGCCACCTGCTCGGCAGTAGCGCCCTTCTGCGGGCCAAACACGAACGCAGCTCCGTTCGGGCCGCAGAGAGGGTTGGTGACATCGCTGGCGACAATCAGTTCGCTGGCGGCGAGCTCCGGCAGCAGGTCGCTGCAATCGATGCGCGCAATCCGCGCCAGTCCCTGCCCGCCCTCGGGCACAGGCTCGCCGTTGCGGTCGAGGAAGCGGACGCCGAGCGCGCTCAGCATGCCCATCCCCCCGTCAACGGTGGCCGACCCGCCGATGCCGACGATGATCCGGCGCCGTCCGCGCCTGGTCGCCGCGGCGATCAACTCGCCAGTGCCGCGGCTGGTGGTCAGCCACGGGTCGCGCCGAGCCTCCGGGACCAGTGCAAGCCCGGATGCAGCTGCCATTTCGACTACAGCCGTGCGGCCGTCAGCGAGCAATCCCAGTTCGGCCTGCACCGGCTGGCCAAGCGGCCCGCAGACGGTGTGGCTCTCCAGCCTGCCACCGGCGGCCGCGACGAAGCAGCCGGCAGTCCCGTCGCCGCCGTCGGCCAGCGGCACCTGGTCGACCTCGCACGCCGGGTCGAAACGCTTACAGCCGCGGGCAATCGCCGCGGCTGCAGCCGGGGCAGCAAGGCTGCCCTTGAATGCGTTCGGTGCTGCGATGATGCGCATGGAATCCTCCTACCGAGTCTCGCGCCGCGTCAAATTGCTGGCGATTGAACTGGCGACGGACAGGATGAGCGAACCGACGAGCGCCGTGAAGAAGCCGTCGACGACGAAGCCGGCGACGACGCGGCTGACCAGCATCAGCAGCAGCGCGTTGATGACGAGACTGAACAGCCCGAGCGTCAGGATGCGGATCGGGATGGCGAGGAACATCAGCACCGGTCTGATGAAGGCGTTGATGATGCCGAGGATGGCCGCGGCGACGACTGCGGCGCCGAAGCTGGCGACATGAACCCCCGGCAGGATGTACCCGAGCAGCAGCACTGCCAGGGACATCAGCAGCCAACGAGCGAGGAAACGCATCGCTATCCCCCCCTATCTTCAGGGCATCAGCCGGCCGGCGGTGGCTTGCCGGATGACCGCGGCGATGCCGGCCGGTCCAGGCCCGGCGTGGCAATCCGCCTCCGCCAGTACCTCCGGATAAGAACCGTGCGCAGCCACACCGATGCCGGCGTAGCGGATCATCTCGAGATCGTTGAGACCGTCGCCGGCCGCCAGCACCTCGGCGCGATCGATGCCGAGCATTGTCGCCACCTCGGCGAGAGCCGCTCCCTTATTGACACTGCGGCCAGTGATCTCGAGAAAGGTCGGATGAGAGCTGGCGATCGCCACCCGGTCCGCGACCAGCGCGCGGATGCCGGCTGCCAGGCGCTTGACTTCCGCCGGCGCGGCGACGGCGAGCAGCTTGGTCGGCGCCCACGGCAGGTCGGCCAGCACGCCGGGCGAGACCGTGGCCGTGACGCCAATCCGCCGCTCATACTGCTCGGTGATGGGATCGTACTCGTTCACATAGAGCGCGTCGCCGCGGTAGATGTTGACGTGCACACCGGCGTCGGCCAGATAGCGGCCGACCAAGCAGGCCGTCGCGTGGTCGATCACATGGTGGCGGTAGACCCGCTCATTGATGTTGTCCTGGATCAGCGCGCCGTTGAAGACGATCAGGGGCACGGAGCCAAGCCCCAACTCGGCCGCGAACTGCCGCGCCGAGCAGTACATGCGACCGGTGGCAAGCGTGACGGTGATGCCGGCTACGCGGGCATCGCTGATCGCTTCGCGGACGACCGGCTCGAGCAGCGCTTCCGGTCCCAACAGGGTGCCGTCCAGATCGAAAGCCATTAGTCTGATCATGGTCAGATTATCTCCCCCGCCTGCTAGTTCTACCATGGCCGGGGAGTTCCTGCGGGGCCGCCGGGGACGGAGTGGCTCAGGCCCGGCAACGCGGGGCGAAGCCGGGAGCGTCGAACCAGTGGGCGAAGTGCTCACGCAGCGGCAGTCCCAGGGCGCTCTCAAGCTCGCGGCAGAAGGTGGCCGCGTCGATGGTGGTTCCGACATGTTTTCCGTAGCACGCGGCGATCGCGGCAAGCAGTCGCCCGCGCCCAACGGCCGCTTCAATGTCCCAGAACGCCCAACTGCCCTTCAGGTACCAGCAAGTGTACATCGAGTCGGTGATCGCCATCGCCGAGGCCGGGCGTGACACCTGCTCAGGCTTGGCGGCGATGCGGCTGCGGTACCATTCGAAGTAACCGTCGGAAAGCCCGGGGCGGGCGAACATCTCCTCCGTGAGTACGACCTGCAGATACTGGGTCAGGGCCTCGACCAGCCATGGCTGGCTGAACCGCAGCGCCTGGCCGAACCAAGCGTGTATCGTCTCATGGAGCGCCAGCGACTGCGGGCCCGGAGCCCAAGGCAGGCACCAGTCGTTCGCCAACAGCGCGCGGACGAATTCGTCGCCGACGACCCAGATGTCGCCCCGCTCGTAGCCCCAATCAGCAGCCTCCGGACCGCGCGGCGTGACGACGAACGTACCGCCGCAGTCGGCGCTCATCGGGCCGAAGTGGCCTGCGACAACGGCCACCGCGGCCCGGAAGTCATCGGCCAGTCTCGCCATGTCCTGATCGCTGAAGCCGCGAGCGAGCACAGTGAGCAGCGACGGGCCGGACCGGACCTCGGCGCGCTGCCACGCCGGTGCTGCACAGATCAGGATATCCTCGATCGGCGTCTGTCGGCTGTGAACCATCCGCAGTGTATCTCTATGCGCCGAGAATCCCGGCGTAACTACCTGCCACCCGGAGGGCAGCTGGATGCGCAGGTCGTATGTGAACTGCTCCAACTGCGATTGCCGCTCAACGGTCGGAAACCAGTTGCCGAAGCCGGACAGCTCGATGCAGTCCGGGCTGATGATTGTCACCTTGTAGCCCTCGAACCGGTCGAGACGGCCCGACCAGCGGACGGTCACGGGCGCGCTGCCCGCCGCCCAATCCTCGATACGATAGCGCCTCACCCCATCGCTCTCGCTATCGAAGCTGGCTGCCAACTGCCGGCCGACCTGTTCGATGCTGGTCAGAACGAGCCGGCTGTTGAGATGAAGAAACAGCGGGCCGTCGTCTCCGGCAATGGTCAGCGCGTCAACGGCCTCAAGCTCACCGACCTCCGGCCGGAGGATCAGGTCGATGTCATGATGCGACACTCGTGCCATCGTACATTCCTCGCTTTGTCCTGTCAGTTTTCGCCCCGCGCCTGCGCGTAGTGACAGGTCACTCCGGTGGCGCGTGTCGGCCGGCTGCTCACCTGTCACTTTTGTTCCTGCCGGCCGGCAACGGGCACGAGAAGGGCGGAGGAAGGCAGATTGGGGGCCTTCCCCCGCCCGCACGAGCTCATCGGGGCCGCTGCCGGCTAGGCGTCGGACGGGCGGCCGAGCGCCTTGAGCAGTTCATCGGCCTCCTCCGGCGTGATCTTCCTGTCGGCGACCATCTGGATGATGGTATGGAACTCGAGGCCGGCTTCGTCCACCGGCGCGCCGCCGGTTGCCGGCGCTGCCTCAGCGGCTGGCTCAGCAGCTGGCTCGGCGGCGGTCTCTGGCGCCAGCCCGCTCTCAAGGAGAATGAACCGTCCGCCGCAATCGATGTTTAGGCGGGCGCCACGCCCGTTCAGCGTGGCCTCGAACTCGCCGTCTTCGAGACGCTGGATCTTGAGCGGCAACTCGTACTTGAACGAAGCCGCCTCGCCCTTGATCTCGAGGTTGGCGGCAGCCGGCACGCTGACGCGGGCCTCACCGCCGGCCTCGATCGTGTAGCGACCGCCCGGTCGCACGGCGAACTCCGCCTCGACGCGGTTGCCGGCGTCGATGTGAGCGAACCCGCCCCTGCAGCCGGTAGCCCGCACGCTGTCGCCGGCCTCGATGACGATGTCGCTGGCGGTGTCGGCAACGTGGACGGAGTTGCCGCCGTCGACCGTCAGCTTGCCGCCGACGCGCTTGATGTTGACCTCGCCGCCGCCGGAGTCGGCGTAGAGTGTGCCGCTGACACCGGTGACGGTGATTGAGCCGCCGCCGACGTCGATGTTCAGATCGCCGTTGATCTCCTCGGCCACCACGGCGCCGCTGCCGGTGTCGACGACGATGTCGCCGCCGCACTGGCGGAGTGTCGCCGAACCGCTGCCGGTGTCGAGGCGGATGCGTCCGGTGACGCCGCGCACGTCGACGCTGCCGGCCGAGGTGTCGACGTAGAGGTCGCTCTCCGCGGGAATGCGGATGTAGCAGTCGACCCACGTCTCGCCGTAGCCGTAACGGCCCCGGTTGCCGGTGACCGAGATCGTGAGTTCATTGCCGGAGCGACGGAACGCCGTCTCCATGTCCGCGAGCGCCCGCTCAGCGTCGGCCTCGCTGCCGGCATTGACGCGTTTGGTCGCGGCCAGACTGACTTCGTCCCGCTCCCAGCCCTCGACCACGACCGGGCCGTCGAGTCCGTCGATAATCACCCGGCCGCCGCGCACGAACTCAGTGGCGAGGTTGATCGCCCGCTGGATTTCGGCCATGCCGCTCACCCCTGACGGCCCGGCACGATGCCGATACTGCCGTTGGAGGTGGTCGCCGTCACGCGGACCTGGCGCTGGCGGCTCGCCAGGTCGGCGGTCCGGGCGCGCAGGTAATTGTGGCCGAACGACTTCTCCTGGTTGATGATCTCCAAGTTCGGCACATCGGCGGTGATGCTGCCGAGCATCGTCCGCGCCTCGATGTCGAAGCCGGCGGCGTTGTCCTGCGGGACATAGCAGCGGATGCTGCCGTTGGAAGTGTGCATCTTGATGTCGCCCTCGGTGCCGGCGAGGGTGAGCGTGATGCTGCCGTTCGAGGAGCCGGCATCGACGCTGCCGGTCATGCCGCTGGCAGTGATCGAGCCGTTGGAGGTCTTGAGGTTGGCTGACCTGGCGGAGACGCCCTCGGCGACGATGCGCCCGTTGGAAGTCGAGATGTTGCAGGTGGCGCAGTCGATGTCGACGACCTCGACCCGGCCGTTGCTGGTGCGGAGTCTCAGGTCGCTGACGCGGTCCCGCGGCAGGAGCGCTTCGATCGCGAGGCCGGTGTTGAAATGGAAGCCTTCGCGCATCCGGACCGACAACAGACCGGGCACGTTGTCGATGACGGCCAGGTCCCGCGCGGCTTCCTCGGCCTGCTTGTCGCTGCCCGCCCGGACGGTCTTGATCAGGTGGAGCTTGAACCCGGGACCGTCCCAGGGCTTGATGTCGATGCGACCGTTGGTGGTCGAGAACTCGATGGTGACCGGGCCGTCGGCGGCGAACTCGCCCTCGATGTCCTCTTCGACGCGGCGGCCGGGGCCGAACAGCCCGAGCAACTCGCTGGCCAGCCGGCTGATCACGTCGTCGTTCAGGACTCCGCCTTCGCGAATCAGGCCCTTGCCATCGGTAACGACGGGGGTGGGCTGGTCGCCGCCCTCGGCGGCCGGGGCGGCGAGGCTCGGATTCGCGGCCTCGAGTTCGCGCTGTTCGGCCGTTTCCACGGCCTTGATCAGGTTCACGCCATCCTCAGCGGTGATCTTGCCTTCCTGGACCATCTGCAGGATCGCCATGCGTTCCTCGCGGGACATTGCAGTACCTCCTCGCCGTGGGGTGACCCCGGCATTTACTTGATCGTCACGTCGCCATTGATCGTCGTCAGCGTGACCCTGCCGGCGCCGTCACCGATGCGGCCGGTGAGGCGGTGGCCCGAGCGCTGCTCGACCTGGATGCGGCTGGTGCTGATATCACCGACGCGGGTGCTGACTTCCAGCGCTGCCGAGGAACCGTCGCTGAACTCGCAGTTGATGTCACCGTGGACGTTGCTCACGGAGACGGTGTCGCCGCCGGCCGTCATCAGGCCGATCCTGATGTCGCCGTTGACGTTGGCGACCAACTGCGAGCCGCTGGCCTGCTCGATGACGATATCGCCATTGGTGCTGCCGATATCGGCGGCGCCGATCCGTCCGAGCGTGAGGTCGCCGTTGATCGTGCGGCAGGTCAGGCGCCCGACTGCCTCAAGGCATTCGACGTCGCCGTTGACGGCCTTGAGTCTCAGCGCCGTCTCACGCGGAACGTAGACCACGAAGTCGACGCAGGACGGGCGGCCGAACACGCGGCCCTGCGGCAGCCGCTCGCGGACGATCAGCCAGCCGCCTTCGACATCGGCCGTCACATCGCACTCTTCCAGGCGCTGTTGCGCCTCGGCATCGGTGGCGCCCCAGGCGTGCTTGATGCCCTGGACCTTGATCGTTGCTTCATCCCAGAGGACGATCTTGGTGTCGCCGTTGGTCGCTGACAGATCAAGGCCGGTGCCGGCCGGGACAGCGACGACCCGCTCGAACTCGGCGCGGGCCTCGCAGCGGTCGGAGCCGGGCGTCCAGGTGAAGCGGCCGGGCTCGCGGTGTGCCGGCCCGTACCCGCGATCACCGATGACGTCGCTGAACCCTTCACGGACGCCGTGCATCGCCTCATCGAGACCGCGCATGCCTTCGCGCAAGCCGCGCATACCCTCGCGCATGCCGATGTCCAGTCCTTCGCGGAGGCCGCGCATGCCTTCACGAAGCCCCTCGGAGATGCCGTCGACGAGGTCGCGGACATCGTCATCGCGCAGGAAGTCGCGGCGGCGAATCTCGTGCTTGATCCGGCGCGCGTGCTCTGCCGCCGCCCGCTTCGCTTCGCGGGCGATCTCCTTCGCCTCGTGGGCGGCGAGTCGCGCCTGCTCCCGGACCTCATGGGCGACTTCGCGTGCCTGGCGGCGGATATCGCGATCGCTGTAGTAAGGGGAGACGGGCGGCAGCGGCGGCCGGGGCGGCAGCGGCGGCCGGGGCGCCCGCGGCATGCGCGGCGCCTGCGGCTGCGCGGCGCCGGTGCCCACCGCGGCGAGGAGCTTCTCGGCTTCCTCGGCGGTGATCTTGCCGTCCCGCAGCATGGTCAGGATCATCAGGCGTTCGTCATCCATCTTGCCTACCTCCGATTATCAGCCCAACTGCTTGAGCCGCTTGACGGCCTCATCCGAGGTCAGCTCGCCGCGGCTCAGGGCATCGAGGATCTCCCGCCGCTTGCCGGCGGTCTCGACCTCGTCACGGGTCGGTTCGACACGGTACCCGAGCGCCTCGATGATTGCCTCGAGGCGGCCGCGGACGGTCGGATAGGAGATGCCCAGCTCGCGCTCCACTTCCTTGATATTGCCGCGCGACTTGATGAAGATCTCCACGAATGCCTTCTGCTCGTTGGTCAGGTTGCAGAACTTGCACGTCTGGTAGTGGCCCTGGAGCGACGTGTCGCAGTTCGGGCAATGCAACTCGGTAACGTCCATCTTCTCGCCACAGACCGGGCACTTTCCGGGAGCGGTCCAGCCACCGTTCACTTGTTTCGCCTCCGTGAAATGGATATCTGACAAATCTCCGGGCGGAGTCCTTCTAGCTGCAGTATATGCGTACCAGCGCCGTATGTCAATATGACCTTTAATGTTTTTAATCTCTCGCTGAACCTGAATTCCGTCAATTAGCCGCAAACGCTGATTCTGCCTGCGATGTGCCGAACGGCCACGCCCTGCGCAAGATGTCTGACAAATCGATAACGAGAGGACGGACCGCGTCTGCGCGGCCCGTCCTCTCTGTCTGCCAAGTCTCATCTGTCAGGACTGCCGGTCAGCCACCCGGCCCGGCGCGGCGAAGGGCACGCCCTCCATCCGCAGCATCCGCTCCTTCATCGGCAATCCGCCGCCGAACCCCTGCAGGCGGTTGCTCGCACCGACGACGCGGTGGCAGGGGATGACCACCGTCACCGGATTCTTGGCCATGACCTGGCCGACGGCGCGGGCAGCGCCGGGGGCGCCGGCCAGGGCCGCGACCTCGCCATAGGAGCGCGTGACGCCATAGGTGATCGCCCGGACCAACTGACGCACGGTCTGTATGAACGGCGTACCGGGAAGGTCGAGCGGATAAGCGCCGAAGTCGACCGGCACGCCCGCATAGTAGTCGACGATGTCGCGGGCGAGTCGCTCGATCAACGTCGCCGCGACGCTACCGGGGCTGACGGCGCCGGGACGGACGACGGCGCCCGGCCCGGCCTCGGCCTGCAACCGGGCCTCGGCCTCAGCCGCGCTGGCCACCGGCAGCGTCAGAACCGTCACGCCGCGCTCGCTCGCCGCCAGGGCGACCCAGCCATACGCGGTCTCGCATACTGTGCCAACTGTCACTGATCTGGTTTCACTCCGGTCTGTCATCGCTGTCACTGCCCTTCTCGCCGGCCGCGGGCGGGGCCGTCCCGTCCGCCCCGGGCTTGTCCTTCGCCAACTGCTGAAAATGCTGGTAGACCGCCTCTGCCGCCCGTCGATCCATCCCCGCGACGGCGAGCAGATCCTCGAGGCTGGCCGCACGGATGCGGGCGATGCTGCCGAAGTGCTTGAGCAGCGACGTCCGGCGGACCGGGCCGATGCCGGCGATGTCGTCGAGGCTAGACCGCAGGGTCCGCTTCTTGCGCAGGTCGCGGTGGTAGGTGATGGCGAAGCGGTGCGCCTCGTCGCGGATGCGCTGGACGAGGTAGAGCGCCTGCGAGTCGCGCGGCAGGACGATCGGGTCCGGCCGGCCCTCGACGTACAGCCATTCGTTCTCTTTCGCCAGACCGGCGGTCGGAATGTGCTCGACCCCGAGTTCGCGCATCACTTCCCGGGCCGATGACAGCTGCCCCTTGCCGCCGTCGACGATCAGCAGGTCAGGGAAGTCGGCGAAGCGCGCCTCGTCGCGGCGCAGTCCGCCGGCAGCGCTGATCTCCTCTCGCTCCTTGAGACCGCGGCCGAATCGGCGACGGAGGACCTCCTGCATCATCGCGAAGTCATTCGGGCCAAGGACTGTCTTGATCTTGAACCGCCGGTAGTCTTCCTTTTTCGGCTTGCCGCCGGCGAAGACGACCATCGAACCGACCGCCTCGGTCCCCTGGATGTTGGAGATGTCGAAACACTCGATCCGCCGTGGCGCCTCGCCCAGGCCGAGGGCCGCGGCCAGTTGCTCGCCGGCGGTCTCGCTCGTCTCGAGTTCGACCGCCCGCTCGGCCAGCCGCTCCTTGCGCGCCAACTCGGCGTTGTCGAGCGCCATCTTGACCAACCCGGCCTTCTCGCCGCGTTGCGGCACGTGCAGGTGCACCGGCCGGCCGCGCTTGGTCGCCAGCCACTGCTCGATCAGCTGACGGCTGGCCGGTTCGGCCGAAAGGTAGATGTCCCGCGGCACGAAATCGGCTTCTTCATAGTGCTGCTGCAGCAGGGCGTCGGCGATCTCGTCGTCGCCCTGCTCCTCGATGCCGCTCAGGACGTAGGTGTGACGGCCGATCAGCTTGCCGCCGCGGATGTGGAAGAACTGCGCCGTCGCCTCATCGCCGGCGCGGACGAAGGCGGCGACGTCCTGGTCCTCGAGGTCGGTCGACAGGACCTTCTGCTTCTCGACGACCTCGTTGATGGCGCGGATCTGATCGCGGAGCTTGGCCGCCCGCTCGAAATCCAGCCGTTCGGCGGCCTGCTCCATGTCGCGCTGCATGGCCGGCAGCAGGTCGTCGGTCCGGCCTTCTATGAACAGCATCAGGTCCTTGATCATGGCGCCGTAGTCCTCGCGCGAGACGTAGCCCTGACAGGGAGCGAGGCAGCGCCTGATCTGATAGTTGAGGCAGGGGCGCGGCTTGCCCTCGATCGACGCGCAACTGCGGTACGGGAACAGCCGCCGCGCCAGCTCGATCGTCTCGCGGACGGCGCTGGCATTGGGGTACGGCCCGAAGTAGCGGGCGCCGTCCTTGACCACGCGGCGGGCGATGGTGATGCGGGGGAAATCCTCGTTGAGGCTGACCCGCAGGTAGGGATAGTGCTTGTCGTCGCGGATGCGGATGTTGTACCAGGGCTTGTGCTTCTTGATCAGGTTGCTCTCGAGGATCAGCGCCTCGACCTCGTTGTCGGTGGTGATGAACTCGAACGAGTCGATCTGCGCCACCATGGCGATGGTCTTCGGGCTGTGGTTGCGGGACGACTGGAAGTAGGAGCGGACGCGGTTCTTCAGCGATACGGCCTTGCCGATGTAGATGATCTCGCCGCTCTTGTTCTTCATCAGGTAGACGCCGGGCTTGTCCGGCAACAACTTGAGCTGGTCGGCGATGTCCATCCGCTCTCCCACCTCTCAGTGTCCTCTCTCCCAATTATACCGTGCCGCAGGCTGATGCGGTAGCTGCGCCAAGCCGGCCCGTGGTGACGGGCCGGCTTGTTCTCATCCGTATGAAGTTCTTCCGACCGGCCGCTAGAACTTGCCGCTCAGGAGAAGGATGCCCATGATGATGAACAGGACGCCGGCACCGTAATGGATGTACTGGGTCGGGACGATGCGCGTGATGGCGCCGCCGAACACGGCGCCAAGGAGCGAGCTCAATGCCAGCGCGATGGTGGCGCCGAGGAACACGGGCACCGGCGTCTTGCTCTGCGCTGACAGCGTCATCACGGTGAGCTGGGTCTTGTCGCCGAGCTCGGCGAAGAAGATCAGCCCGAAGGTCACGATGAGCGTCTTCCACATCGTCGAATGCCTCCCCCACCAATCACTATGCCCGGCGCTTCCGCCGAATGAGCAGGCGTCCCCGGGGGTCGATGATCGCCAGTTCGACCTCGCCGATGGTCAGCCCCTGTCTGACCAGTTCGTAGTCCAGCCAGGCGCGGCTGACGCCCGCCCGCCGCATCGCCTCGGCGTCGATCACGCCGTCTTCGATCAGGGTCGTCGACACCGGCAGGCCGAGGTAGCGCGGCGTCAGCGGCTGGACCTCGCGCGTCGGGATGACGGACAGGTTGCCGTCGGGCTCGAGTGAAGCCAACTCGACGTCTGTGACGGCAGTGATGCCATGCAGCCGGAGCTTCTCGGCCACGTCATCCATGCTGACCTTGGCCCGGGCCATGTTCCGCCGGATCGCCCGCCCGTGCCTGATGATGACCAGTGGCCGTCCCTCGATGATCCCCCGCAGCCAGGCGCTCTTCAGCGACGCATAGGCCAATCCGACCTGCAACACGGCCAGCGTCAGGATGCTGAGCAGCGACGGTGTGAGCGGCATCGCCTGATCCGCCAGAGGAGCGCCGAGGATCTCGGCGATCGTGATCACGACGACGAAGTCGAACGGCATCATGTCGCCCATCGTCCGCTGCCCCATGAGGCGGAACAGGGCCAGCGCCAGCGTGTAGAGCAAGATTGTCTTAAGGACGACGACCATCTCTGACCGACCCCTGCATTCCGACCTCGGCGACCGTCTGCCTTAGTATGGCGCGGTGCCGTGGCCGGGATGCAGGACAGCGACGGCCGGCGCCCGTCCGCTGAAGACGCTGCGCCGGCCCTTGCTAACAGTTTATGCCGGGTTCCTGCTTGCTGATGATGAACACCAACTCGGTCGCGAAATCGAGCCTGGTGAGCAGCCAGTCGCGGTCAGCGACCAGTTCGCTGAAGCGGGCGGCGTAGTTCTCGGTCATGCCCTTGGCGCGCCCGCCGAGGCTGCGGACCGGGAACGAGACGACGATGCGGGCCGCCTGCAGCCCATCGAGCAGGCGCAGCGCCGCCGCCCGGTCGAGCTGGTCGAGACAGGGCAGGACCTTGAGAACCAGGGCGAGGTCGGCGGTGACTGGCGGGCAGGCGACCGTAAGGTCGATGGCCCGGGCCTCGCCGGTCACCCCTGCCAGATCCAGCCACCGACCGATGAAGGCCATCATATCTGTGAAGAGGTCGTAGGCGTAGTACGCCGCGCCCTCAGCCAGCGGCATCCACGGCAGCGCCAGCGGGTTGAGGCCGCAGGCGACGTCGACCACCGTCCGCACCGGCGGCAGGGCCGCGAAGATGTCGCGGTAGAACTCGGACAGAATCGGCAGGCGCTCGCGCGTCGAGGCATGATAGCCCATGATCTGCAAGCACTTGTCCCGGAGCGCGGCCGGGTCGCCGCCCGCGCCGGTGAGGGGCGCCAGCTCGTCCAGCCAGGCAGCGTAGGGCATCTTCGTCGCCAGATAGGCGCCGGCGATCTGGTGCAGTCGGTTCTTCGTCGCCTTGATCGCGTCCTTGAGGGTGGTCCGCCTGAGCAACTCACGGCCACCGATCGCGCGCACGCATTGCTCGCAGACGTTGCGGTAGTTGGCGCTGCCCGCGATTGCCGCGACCAGGGCATCGAGATCATCGGCCATCGTCTCGCCCCTCCTCGCGCCCCCAGGGGGATGCGCCGGGGCGGCGGAGGCGCTCCATCAGCTCGGCCATGAAGCTGAGGTTGTGCAGCGTCGCCAGGCGCAGGAACAGGCTGTCGCCGATCTTCCAGAGGTGATGGAGGTACCCGCGCGAGTAGCGGCTGCAGGTCGGGCAGGCGCAGCCGGGCGAAACCGGCGCACCGTCTTTCACGTACCTGTCATCGTTGATGTAGATGAACTTCAGCCAATCGCCGGCCAGCCCGCCGGCGGCGTCCGCGGCGTCCGTGGTGAAGCTGTAGAGCCTGGCGTGACGCGCGTCGCGGGTGGGCATGGCGCTGTCGAAGATGGCGTAGCCGGCGCGGGCGCACTCGACGACGTTGGCCGGGTGACCGACGCCGAGGGCGTGCATCGGGAAACGGTCCGGGACGAGCGACCGGGTGTAGCTGATGATGTCGGTCAGCAGGCGTCCCTCGCTGTCCAGCGGCCAACCGCCGAAGCCGTAGCCATCGAAGCCGATCGCGAGCAGCGCGCTGGCGCACTGGCGGCGCAGCTCGTGCGAACTGCCGCCCTGGACGACCGCGAACAGCCGCGGGCGGGCGGTCCCGGTCAGCTTCTTCTGCGCGACGATGCGCTCGAACTCGTCTTTGCAGCGGCGTGCCCAGGCGATCGTCCGCTCGACCGACGCCACCTGCACCGCCTGCTCGTAGTCCACGTGCGTACAGTCATCGAGACACATGACGATGTCGGCGCCATAGCTGAGTTGCAGCTGAACGCTCTTCTCCGGCGTCAGGTTGTACTCGCGCGTCGCGCCCTCGGGCTTGATGACGATGCCCCTATCGGTCAGCCGGCCGAACTTGGCGTTCTCGTGGATCAGCGAATAGGCCTGGAAGCCGCCCGAATCGGTGATGATCGGCCGCGACCAGCCGGCCATCCGGTGCAGCCCGCCGAGGGCGGTGACGGTCGACGAACCCGGCCGCTGCATGACATGGTAAGTGTTCATGACCAGGGCCTCAATCCCGCAGCGCTCAAGGTCGGCGCTGTCGACCGAGCGGACGACGGCCTGCGTGGCGTCAGGCAGAAACGCCGGCAGGCGCAGGACCCCATGACGCAGCACCAGTTCACGCGGATGATCCGTCACCGGCAGCCCCCCTTCCAGAATGGTCACGCGCTCGTTGCGCGCCCGCATGCGCTCCCGAATGCGCGCCCGTCAAGCCTCGGTGTCGTCGCGGTCCGCGCCATCCGCATCGGCCGCCGCGCGGCCCGGGACGACGCGGCTGCCCGCGCCCGCGATGACGACGCAGTACTCGCCGCGCGGTTCCTGCTTTTCGAACAGGTGAACGAGCTGCGACAAGGGACCGCGGTCGACCCGCTCGAATTTCTTCGTCAGGTCGTTGGCCACCGCCGCCTCGCGGTCGCCGTAGACAGCCAGCGCGTCGCTGAGAAACGCCTTGAGGCGATACGGGCTCTCGTAGAAAATGAGAGTGTGCGGCGAGTCCTCGTCGACGGCCAGGAACTTCTTGCGCGGCCCCGGCTTGTGCGGCGGAAAGCCGCGAAACGTGAAGCCATGCACGGCCAGCCCGGACAGGATCAGCGCCGTGACGAACGCCGTCGGCCCGGGCAAGGCCTCGACGGCGATACCCTCGTCGAGGGCGCGCCGGACAAGCGTGAACCCGGGGTCGGAGATGCCCGGCGTGCCGGCATCACTGACCACGGCGACGGACCTGCCGTCGCGGAGGATGCCCATGATCCGCCCACCGGCCCGGTCCTCGTTGAACTCATGGAACGACAACTGCGGCTTCTTGATGTCGAAGTGCTTCAGCAGCATGCCGGTCTTGCGCGTGTCCTCGCTGGCGACGAAGTCGACCGCGCGGAGCGTCTCGAGCGCCCGCAAGGTGATGTCGCCGAGGTTGCCGATCGGTGTCGCGACGAGATAGAGCACGGCAGTCCCCTCCGGAGTTCCAGGCTCTGCAGCGACGAGCCATGCTGGAAACCATCTACTGAGAGTATAGCCGAAACCGGACAAACAGGCGAGTCATGGAAAGGAACGAGGTGTAGTGCGATGCCGCGCAGTCTGTCCCAGCCCGCGCCCGGCGTGGCGGTCCAGATGAGCAACATGTTCCAGATGAACAGTCTCGTCATCACCGGTCCGAGCGGTAGCGAGGGCGCAACGGTCGTCGTCGACCCGGGCTGGTTCCCGGACGAAGTCGCCGAACTCAAGGCCATCGCCGCAGCGTCGGCGGCCGGGCGGGCGACGCATGTCCTGCTCACCCACCCCGACTTCGACCACGTCGTCGGTTGGGCCGAGTTCCCGGGCGCGGAACTGATCGCTCATCCAGATGCGGCCAGGCGCGACCCCATGAAATCCCGCGAGGACGTTGAGAAGCTGGACCGCCGCTGCGGCGTCGTCCGACCGCGGCCCTACCGCTACCCGCCGGCGACCGCGTTCAGCGCACAGGCCACGCTCGACCTGGGCTGCGAAACGGCGCTGTTGTTCGCGGCGCCCGGGCACGTCGGCGACGCCCTGTTCACTGTCCTGCCGGAGCGCCGGCTGCTGATCGCCGGCGACTACCTGTCCGACATCGAATTCCCGTTCATCTATCACTCGCTGCGCGACTACCGGGCGACGCTCGAGCTGGCGCGACGGCTGTGCCGGGAGTACGCGATCACATGCGCGGTGCCGGGGCACGGCCCGATCGCCGGCACGCCGGCGGAGATCGCCCGCCGCATTGACACGGATATCGATTACCTCGACGACCTGCGCGCCGCCGTCGGGCGCCTGCATGGCGCCGGGGCGAGCCTTGACGAGGCCGCCGAGCAGCTGCGCCAGTTCAGCTTCCGTGGCGCTCCCCTGCCGCCCGAACTCGCCGGCGAGCACCGGGCGAACATCAAATTCCTCTACGAGCACCCGGATGAACTTAGGTAGAGACAACAACGAACGCAGTCCTTGCGGCGCGATCCAAGCGGAGCCCTCAGGCGCGTTCGTCGACAGCCCCTGGCGAAAACAGGGCTCAGGCCCTGTTTTCGCTACACCTCCCCGTGTGTATGGACCCGGCCACGCGCACCTGCTACCATGGGTTATGGCAAGCGCATCTGGGAATGGGGGTCTGCCCGACCATGAGTGAACTGGTGGTGCTGCGGGACACCGGCAAGTACTGCCGTGGCTACCCGGTGTTCGCCCGCGATACGCAGGCGGATCAAGTGATGCAGGTGCTCAGCCGCGGCCTGCCGGCCCGGCTGCTGCGGCTGCATGGCCTGCTGCAGGCATATCTCGCGGGCGACCGCGGCCGATCAGCAGAACCATGCTACCTGCTGCTGTCCGACCAGGAAGGCGGTTTCGCGCGCACCGGCTTCCACCTTGGCGATCAGCCAAAGGAGGAGACCCACTACATCGACCTGGCGCGCGACCTGCCCCTGGCGGGCCGGTTCGGTGCGCTCGACCAGACCTTCGCCCACGAACTGGGGCACGTCCTGATGCGGATGCTGGTCGGCGAGCGGCCCGCCGGCGGCGCCAACCAGGTCCACGCCGTGTCGGTCCGCACCGACCCTGTGCTGGCGTTCGATGAGGGGTTCGCCGAGCATCTCCAGGTGATGACGATCGATGACGCGGATGCCGACCCGGCGACGCGCGAGTTGACAACCGACGCGGCGGCCGAGCGGGAGATGCTGCGTCAACTCGCCGCCTATCGGGCGGAACTCTGCGCCGGCGCATTGACGGACTCCGCCCTGACGCGGCGATTCCCGTATTGGTTCAGCCAGGCTGAGCAACGCGAGCGGTACTTCGGCGTCAAGGCGAACCTGTTCGCGTCTAAACCGGAGATTCCGGCTGATCTGCTGGTGGGCGGCGACCCCTACCGGGCGTACCTGATCGAAAGCGTGGTCCCGGGCGGGTCAACCGGGCGCCCGCGAACGCCGTCCCGCGCCGTGGCTTGCGAAGGCTTCGTCAGCACGTTCTGGCACCGCCTGGTGACGTCCGACCATTGTCGGAACAGCCGGCAGAGCGACAGCTTCTACGGCTTGTTCGGCGTCGGGCCGGACGCGGTAACGCCGCTCGACAACGCATATCTCAAGGCTTTCCATGCCATCCGCAGCGGCCAGACGATGACCCTGGCCGAGTTCGTGGAGTCCTACTGCAGCTGCTTCCCGGCTGAAGCAGCCGCCGTCCGGGCGACCATCGGCGAGTTGCTGCATGGTCAGGAACTGCGGACGGGACCGGCGCTCTGGCTAGCCAACCCGTGGTTCGCAACCGGCACGTCGCTGTTCGACCAGTTCCGCTCAGCGCCGCGCGTCCACACGTTCGACATCAACGCCGCATCGCTGACTGACCTCGTCGCCGTCCCGGGCATCGACGTGGCGCTGGCTCAACGCATCCTCGCCGCCACACCGATCACGAGACTGGACGACCTGGACCGCATCACCGGGATGACCGGCGACGTGGCGACGGCTCTGCGCGTCATGGCTGCGGCGATGACCACTGTGAGCATGCGGCCGGACGCCATCGAGGCGGAATTCGTGCGGCTGCTGCCGGAACTGCTCACCGCGTACGCATCCACTGTGATGTCATAGATGTTTCGCGACGACGGTGGCCGTTTACGCCCGCGTCGCCGAGGCGAGCAGGAACATCGGTCGTTCCAGCTCGACGGCCCAGTCCGGGTGGGCCGCGATCTGCTCAGCGGTTGGGGCGAACTCCACGAGATGCGTCACGGTGAAGCCGGTGCGCACGAGCAGGTTGATGTAGGTGGCGATGGTCCGGTGCTGCTTGATCACGCCGGGAGCCAGCCAATCGGTCGTCCGTTCACCCTCCCGCGAATAGCCGTTGACCGGCCAGACGGCGCGGCCGCTCGCATCCTCGGACCAGCCCGGCGCGAGCGGAGCGGTGTAGACCGGGTGTTCGACCGAGAAGACGAAGCTGCCGCCGGGCACGAGCGTCCGCCCAATCTCGCCGAACAGGCGCTCAAGGCCGGCGACGTAGTGAAAGACGAGCGAACTGTAGACCAGATCGTAGGCCTGAGACGGCAACTCGATCTGCTCAAGGTCTGCCCGCTGATAGACGATGGCCGGGTCAGACGTGTCAGCAACGGCGCGGGCGAGCATTCTCTCCGAGATGTCGACACCCAGCACCCGTGCTGCCCCGTTCTCGCGCGCCCAGCGGCAGAACCAGCCGAAGCCGCAGCCGAGGTCCAGGACACTGCGCCCGCGCAGGTTCGGCAGCATCCGGCGCATGTCCGGCCACTCCGCGGCTTCCGCGAGGCCTCCGACCGACCGCGGGAGTCCGCTGTAGCCCCTGAAGAACTCGGGATTGTCGTAGATGTTCTGCGTCAAGCATCATGCCTCCCAAGCCAAGAGCGGGCCGGCAGCAGCCGCCCCGCTCTCGTCATTCATCGGTGGTTTGCCGGACAGGCCAGTGCCTGTCAGCCCTGCATCGCCGCGGCGTAGGTGGCGTTGAACGTCTTCACGGCAGCGTCAGCGTCTGCCGCAAGGCCCATCTCGCGCAGGGTCTCGCCGATCAGCGCGACCGCCCGGGTCAGCATCTCCGGCGTGCTGTTGCCCATGTGGCCGATGCGGAACGCCTTGCCGGCAAGCGCCGCCAGGGCGCCGGCGACGACCATGCCCTTGCCGGCCAGCATCTTGCGGAAGGTCACGTCATCGACGCCCTGCGGGTAGAGGACGCAGGTCAGCGTCGGCGCGGCGTCGGCCTCGGCGGCCAGCGCCTTCATGCCGTACGTCGCGAGCGCGGCGCGGACGGCCTTGCCGTAGGCGGCATGGCGGGCGTAGCGCTTGGCCAGGCCCTCGGCCATGACCAGTTCCATGCCCTTGGTGTAGGCGTAGACCATGTTGACGGCCGGCGTCGCGAAGTACTTCGACGGGTCGCGCATGATCGGCAGCCAGTTCTTGATGTCGGCGTAGTAGGCCGGCACGCGCTCCATCGCGTCACGGGCGGCGAGCGCCGCCGGACCGAAGGCGACGATGGCCAGTCCCGGCGGGACGCCGATCGCCTTCTGCGAGCCGGTCAGGACGACGTCGATCTTGTAGCCGGGTGCGCCGTATTCCTTGCCCATGTCCTCTTCGATGCCGGCGGTGGCGCAGACGCCGTCGAGGATGAACAGGGCGCCGGCCCGCTTGACGATCGGCACGAGCGCGGCGACATCGGACATGACGCCGGTCGAGGTGTCGACGTGGGTGACGGTGACGGCCTTGAAGCCGCCCTCAGCCAGCTTGGCCGCGATCGCCTGGGGATCGACGCGCTTGCCCCACTCCGCCTGCAGCGTCTCGACGCGGATGCCGAACGCCTTCGCCAGCGGCGCGAAGCGGTCGCCGAAGTAGCCCTGGCTGACGACGAGGAGCTTCTCGCCCGGGGCGACAGTGTTGACAACGGCGATTTCCATGGCCAGCGTGCCGGAGCCCGCGACGACGAACACCTCGCCATCGGTGTTGAACATCTGGCGGGTGAGGCTGATGCCCTGCTTGTAGGTCTCGACGAAGCGCGGATCAGTATGGCCGTACGTCTCACTTGCCAGTGCGTCGTAGATTTCGTCGATCACCGGAGTCGGGCCGGGGATCAGAAGCATCTCCTTGTTCCTCATCATGCTGCCTCCTCACCGAAGCTTGTTCGGCAGGCGAATTCCCTGCGTCGAACATGACATAGTTCTGCCTCGGCAGCGCGAGTCCTGCTGTCCTCAAGATATTCGTACAGCGAACCTTTGCTTACCGCGGCGTCCCCTCCTTGATCACGCGCACCGCGTCAGTCCGCTTGCCGCGCTCGAGGTCGTGCATGATCTTGCGGTCATGCCACGAGTAGGTGGCGACGCGCAGGTCGTAGCCCTCGGGATAGCACTGCTCGGCCGGCACCAGGAGCTCGACGCGCTTGTGGTTGACGCTGACCCGCATGCCGCGGGTGAAGACGATCATGTTGCCGCGGTCATCGGGCAGCTCGGCGACAACGCCGCGCTGGTTGAGCGTGAGCACCATCACTGAGTCGCCGATCTGCCACGGACGGTCCTTGGCAGGCGGCGCGGCAGTGGCCGGAGCGGCGCTGCCCGGCACGCCGACAGTCGCGCCGGCAGGCGTGGCGTCGGCGGCAGTGGCGCCGGCGGCAGTGGCGCCGGCGGCAGTGGCGACAGCTTTTGGCTGTTCGGACATAGCCGCGGCGGGGGCGACCGGCGGCTGGAGCGCGACCCGCTTCTCCGGCGGCTTCGACGTGCCGGCGGCTGTCGTATCGACGCTCGGCTGGGCCTGAAGGTGCTCGCGCGCCCGCGCCAGCACATCGCTCTCGATGCCGAGGCGCTCGGCAATCCAGAACGCCTGGCTGCTGCCGGCCTCGCCCATCACGAGAGTGAACAGCGGCCGCAGCGACTCGCGGTCGAAATCCATCCGCCCGTTGATGAAGCCGGGGTGGATGTCGGCCAGGCGCTTGACATCGCTGTAGTGGGTCGAGGCGAGCGTGACGCCGCCGGCAGCGTGCAGCTTCTCGAGCACGGCCATGGCCAGCGCAGCGCCCTCGGCCGGGTCGGTGCCGGTGCCGATCTCGTCGAGCAGGACGAGGGACGAACGACGGGCCCGGCGCAGGATGGACGCGATGTGACTCATGTGGGACGAGAAGGTGCTGAGCGATTGCTCGATGCTCTGCCCGTCGCCGATGTCCGCCAGGACCTCATCGAAGGTGGCGAGCCGGGTGCCCTCGCCGGCCGGCACGTGCAGGCCGGACTGGGCCATCAGCGTCAGCAGGCCGACGGTCTTCAGAGCGACGGTCTTGCCGCCGGTGTTCGGGCCGGTGATGACCAGCGTGCGGTAGCGGTGGCCGAGGATGAGATCCAGCGGCACAGCGGTCTTGGCGAGGAGCGGATGCCGCCCCTGGATGATCTGGATGAAGCCGTCGGCGGCGACCGGCACCGGTCGGGCCCCCTGCGCCTCGCTCAGCTTCGCCTTGGCGAACGCGAAGTCGTAGGCGCCAAGGATCTCGAGGTTGGTGGCGATCTTCGCGGCCTCGGCGCCGATCAGGCCGGTCAGCGACACGAGGATCTGATACTCCTCGGCCTCTTCGGCCGATTGGAGCATCTGCAGCTCCTCGGCCAGCTTGCGGACAGCGGTCGGCTCGATGAAGACAGTCTGGCCGCTGCCGGATGAGTCGATGACGACGCCGTCGATCTTCTGCCGCATGCCGGCCTTGACGGGCACGACATAGCGGCCGGCCTTGACGCTGACGAAGTTCTCCTGCAGCACGTCGCGGTAGGCGGCCGAGGCGAGGATCGAGTTGAGCTTTGACTTGATGCGATCCTCGACGATCCTGATCTCCTTGCGGATCTTGGCCAGCTCAGGACTGGCGCCGTCGAGGACGGCGGCGCCGCTGACGCTGCCGGAAATCTCGTCTTCGATGCTCTGGAGTGTCGAGATGCCCTCGGCGTAGCGGCTAAGGTTCGGCGCCACCAGCTGCTTCGTCTGCATGTACCGCTTGAGTTCGCGGCAGCCGCGCAGACAGTCGGCGATCCGGGTCAGGTCGGCGGGGCCGAGGATGCCGCCTTTCTCAGCGCGCGATACCGGCTCGCGGATGTCGGTCATCGGCATCGGCACCGAGGCGCCGCGCGCGAGAATCTCCCGCGCCTCCGTCGTCTCCCGCATCGCCGCCTCAATCGCCGCCTGTTGCGTGAGCGGCTCAAGGCGCTCGACCAACTCGCGACCGAGGGCGCTCAGCGTGTAGTCCGCCAGAGCGGACTTGATCTTGTCGTACTCTAGTGTCTTCAGGACTTGAGCGTCCATGTCGGATCCTCCTTCATGATGCACAGCGCTGGGACGGTCGAAGGGCTGGCGCTTGCGGAGGACGCGGCTCTGGCTGCGCGAAGTGAGTGCGAAAAGGCCGCAGGGGCATAGACCCACTGCGGCCGTAATGACAGATGCACTGATGCCGTGGCCTTGGCCACGGTCGACCTGTCATGGGCGCTGCTGTCCGTGTCCTCCATCAAGCGGCGCGCGCGTAGATAAACCAAGCCAAGCACCGATCGGTGCCTGGATCACGCCACGCGCTATGAAGCTTGCTTAGATGGAGTCAGACTCGGACATCAACACTCCCCCAAATCAGGTCACGACCATCGTACACCGGCGCGGGCGGCGAGTCAAGGGGCAAAGGCATGTCGCCGCCGGCGTCCGATTGACATAAGCTGTATCAGAGGGACCTGGAGGTGAGGAACATGGGTCTCGGACATTGCGGGTCAAAGCATCACCACAAGCATCACCACAAGCACCACCACAAGTGCCACCGGCATGCCGTCTGTTGTCTGAGGGGCCCCCGCGGCCCTCGCGGGCCGCGCGGCTGCAAGGGACCCCGAGGACCACGTGGCTACACAGGACCGCGGGGCCCTCGTGGTTATCGCGGAGCGAGCGGCGCCTGTGCATGCCCGTGTCGGGGGAGCATCCTGCGCAACCCGAGCTTCGACGACTTCACGCCGTCCACGATGTTGGACCTGCCGGCCAACTGGCTGACGCACTTCAATAGTGCCGACATCGTGCCCCCGGCCAATGACGGCGATATCCATACCGGCGACGGCAGCGTCGTCTTCCAGTTCACGGGCGGCCGCACCGAGGGCGACATCTACCAGGACGTCATGGCCACGGCCAACTGCTGCTATTCCCTCGAGTTCTGGGCCAAGGGCGGCGGCGACAGCCTGACCGCCAGCATCAGCTACCTGAGCTCGATGGGCACCGTACTCAGGACGGACAGTCTGACTGTCCACGGCAACAGCCTCGACTCCAACTCGTGGACGTCGTACCACATCGTCGGAACGCCGGCCCCGGCCGGCACGCAGACGATCCGCGCCCTGGTCAACGTCAAGGGCAGCGGCAAGACCGTCCGCCTCGACGACATGCTGCTGACCGTAGCCGGCTGCGGCGTCGATCCGTAGCTCCCGGGCACCACGGCCCTCCGCGGGTTTCGCGGAGGGCCTTCTCTTGCGCTCGCCGGCCGCCGATATGGATAGTGAAGGCGTGACTACTGCTTCGCCATGTGCCGGCGATAGGCCTCATCAAGGCCGGCCAGCGCCTCCTTGAGCGTCGGCAGGCCGATTTCCTGCAGTTCGTAGCGGACGCGGACGGCCGGCTTGCTGATCTTCAGCACCCGGCGCAGGTCGATCGGCGTTGCGATGACGACGACATCGCATTCGACCTGGTCGATCGTCGCCTCGAGATCCTTGATCTGCTGTGCGCCGTAGCCCATGGCCGGCAGCAGGGTGCCGATCCGCGGGTACTTCCTGTAAGTATCGGCGATCGTGCCGACGGCCCAAGGCCGCGGGTCGACCAGGCTGCTGCAGCCGAAACGCCTGGCGGCGATGACGCCGGCGCCATAGGTCATCTCGCCGTGGGTCAGAGTCGGACCGTCCTCGATGACCAGGGCGGCCTTGCCGCGGATGGCCTCCGGCTCGTCGACGAACAGCGGCGAGGCGGCGTCGATCATCAGCGCGTGCGGGTTGTACTTGTGGATCGCCGTCCGGACGGCATCGACGCCCTCGGGGTTGGCCGTCTCGACCTTGTTGATGATCGCCACATCAGCCATCCGCAGGTTCGCCTCGCCGGGGTGGTAGGACGTCTCGTGGCCGGGTCGGTGCGGATCGACGAGGACGATGTGGATGTCGGGGCGATAGAACGGCAGGTCGTTGTTGCCACCGTCCCAGACGATGACGTCGGCCTCCTGTTCGGCCATCTTGAGGATCTCGCCGTAGTCGACGCCGGCGTAGACGACGGCCCCGCGGTCGATGTGCGGCTCGTACTCCTCGCGTTCCTCGATCGTGCACTTGTGCTTGTCGAGATCGTCGTAGGTCGCGAACCGCTGGACGACCTGCGCCATGAGATCGCCGTAGGGCATCGGGTGGCGAATGGCGACGACTTTCTTGCCCTGTTCGCGGAGCAACTCGACGACGCGGCGCGTCGTCTGGCTCTTGCCGACGCCGGTGCGGACGGCGGTCACGGCCACGACCGGCTTGCTCGACTCGATCATCGTGTTGTCCGGGCCCATCAGGCGAAAGTCGGCGCCGTTCTTGAGCACGAGCGACGCCCGGTGCATCACCTGCTGGTGCGGCACATCGCTGTAGGCGAACACGACCTGCTGGATGCGGTGCTGTTGGATCAGCTCAGCCAGCTGCTCCTCGGGGTAGATCGGTATCCCCTCGGGATAGAGGCGACCGGCCAGCTTGGCCGGGTAGTTGCGCCCCTCTATGTCGGGAATCTGCGTTGCGGTGAAGCAGACGACGTTGTAGCGTTCGTTGTCGCGGAAGTAGACGTTGAAGTTGTGGAAATCACGGCCGGCGGCGCCCATGATGAGGACATTGATACGGTCGGGCAAGCGCGAACCCTCCTTACGGCATGTCTAGTGGCATCAGAGCCTAGTATGTTCGGCTCCGGGCACGGCATGCGAAGGCCGGATTCGCGCAGGGAAAAGGTGCATTACTTGGTACGTGATGTTATAATATGGGGTAATATGGCGTTTCGACAACAATCGACGTGAGGGACCTATGAGCAGACCAAAGAAGCAATTGCTGAAGCTGCTGCTGTCTGAACGACCGGTGTCAGCCCTGTTCGTGGTGCTGATCACCGTTCTCGCCTGCCTGGTGGTCGCGTCAGTCGGTCTGACGCTGCACGTCGCCGCCCTGGCGGTCGTCGCCTGGACTTGCCTGATCGTGACCCGCTTCGGTCCGGCCAAGCTGCGCAACGTGTTCGGACTGGGCTCGGCGCTCGTCTTCGTCTACGCGATGGGAGTCTACCGGCCGGCGTTCGACGGTTTCAGCCAGTACATCCTCTGGGCCCCGCTCGTCTATGCGTACATCCTTCCGGACTCATGGTTCTCGGTGGCGGCCGGCACGATCGTCGGCCTGCCTCTGCTCTGGTACCTCGGGACGGAGCCCCGTGGCGTGGTCATCGGCTTCGCGCTCAGCATGCTGACCAGCATCGCCGCCTGGACCGCGGCGTTTCGCCTGGTCAGGCGCCTCAGGCAGGAGCGCGAGCGCTATCGGCTGCTCAGCATCGTCGACTCCCTAACCCAGGTCTACACGCTCAACCACACGATGGAGCTCGGCCAGAGCCTGCTGGCAGCGGGGCGCAGCGTCACGGCCATCGTCATCGACCTGAGGCAGTTCCACGAGATCAACGAGACGTTCGGCCACGCCGTCGGCGATGATGTCCTGGTCGAATTCGCCCGCCGGCTGAGCCAAGAGGCGCTTCGCTACAGCGCCGACAGCGTCACCGGCCGCCTTGGCGGCGACGAGTTCGTCGTCATCGTGCCCGACCGCGATGAGGCGGCCGCCGTCAAGCTGGCGGCCGAACTGCGGGCCAGCCTTGCCGCGGCGAGATTCCGCGCCGACCCCGACCTCGACACCGTGCCGCTCCGCCTGTCGCTCGGCTTCGCCTGCGGCCGGGCGCCGGCCACGATTCAGGCGATTCTCCACGAAGCCGACCAGAGCATGTACTACGACAAGTACGAGCACGACAGCCGCTGGAACCTGTTCGGCGGCGACAAGCCGCAGCCATCGCCGGAGTACATGCCGCGGCTGCAATCGCTGGCTGAGAAGGACATGTACACGTTCGTCCACTCACAGCTGGTCAGCCAGCTGGCAGCGGAATTCGCCCGCTCGCTGGGGCTCGACAACGACATCGCAAGTGACCTCGCACTGGCCGGCTGGCTGCACGACTTCGGCAAGATCCTCATCCCGAGCGCGATCCTGCGCAAGCCGGGGCCGCTGACCGACGCCGAGTTCGACCTCGTCCGCCGCCATGTCAACGACAGTCTCGACCTGCTGCAAAGCCTCTACCTGTCCGACACCGCCAGCAAGGCGATCAAGCTCCACCATGAGCGCTGGGACGGCAAGGGCTACCCGGCCGAGGTCGGCGGCGAGCGGACGCCGGTCGAGGGGCGGATCATGCAGATCTGCGATGCCTTCTCGGCGATGACGGTCAAGCGCCTCTACCGCAAGCCGCTGAGCATCGGCGACGCGCTGCGGGAGATCGAGCGCAACGCCGGCAGCCAGTTCGATCCCGAACTCGCGCGCGCCTTTGTCACGTTCATGATCCAGCGCCGGCCGAACGAAGCGGCGGCGGTTCGCCAGATCCTGATGCCGAAGCCGGCAGTAGAAGGGGTGGAGTAAACGCGATCAGCCAAGGGAAGCCCCCGCTCACCACGCGGTGACGCGGGGGTTGTCCGTTAGCTGCGGCTGGTCACTTGAACGAAGCCGCCCACTCCGGCTTGGTCGCCAGGAGAGCGAACAGACCGGGCTGGACGTAGCGGCCGAGGCCATCGAAGCGCTGGACGCCGACGTAGCCGGTGCCGGCCAGGAGAGCCCGGTACTGGTCGTCGGTGTAGGTCTGGTAGGTGGCGGCGAATTTGTCGACATCACCGGTCTCGGCGTGGATGACGAAGTAGCGGATGGTCTTGGTCGCCGTCACGTCGTCCCAGTGGTTCTCGGTCAGCACGAGATGCGGCCGGTCGCCGAACAACCCACCGCGGCTGCCGTACCAAGAGTAAGGCTGGGCGAGGTCCTCGCGCAGCCCGTCGATCGTCGACACCTCGAGCAGCAGCTTGCCGCCGTAGTTGAGCGAGTCATAGGCCCGCCGGAGCAGGTCGCGGACCTGGTTGGGATGGAAGACGTTCAGTTCGCCGTATAGGAACATGGCGAGGTCATAGCCGCTGCCGAACTCCGTAGTGCGGACATCGCCAAGCGTAAAGGCCGCGTTCAGGCCTTCGGCCCTGGCGGTCATCTCGGCGTAGCTGATCGAGGCGGGCGAGAAGTCGATGCCGGTGCAGCTGTGGCCGAGCTTGGCGAGCCGGTGCGAGTAGAGCCCCGGCCCGCATCCGAGATCGAGCACGCGCGACGACTTGCCGCTGAGGACGCGCGAGTGGATCCAGGCGACGTGGTCATCGATGATCTCGAACCGCCGGCTGGCGGCATCATGCTCCTGGGATAGGTGCTCGTGCAGCATCCGGCGGCTGAAGCCGGGCTCGTTCCAGGGGATGTTGTCGCCTTCCGCCCACGGCTTTGGCGGGCGTTCGCGGGCGATGATATCGGTGATCTTGAGCATCCGACAATCAGGTCCTTTCGTCCGGAAAGTAACAGACCGCCTGCATGCAGGCGGTCTACTGGTTGCTGTAGCCATGGTACCATTTGCCCGCGACGGTTGTCAACCAGGGCGTCTAGCTGGGCCGTGTCAAGAATCAGTAGGTGCTTCAACACAAGTCTACGTTGTTGTGGGTGCTCAAGCCGTCAACGCACTGCCGCGAGCGATTTCGCGTAGCACCTGCTTTACGAGCAGGCTACCTGC
>JBLNDB010000094.1:0-19000 GCA_050261235.1 Chloroflexota bacterium | reverse complement strand
GATGGCCGTGAGGGCGCGCTCGCCGCCTGACATCAACGACAGACTCTGCAGCTTCTTGCCCGGCGGCTGCGCCCGGATCTCGACACCCGTCTCAAGCAGGTTGCCGGCATCAGAGAGATGCAACTCAGCATGCCCGCCGCCGAACAGCTCGCGGAACACCTGGGTGAAGTTGAGCCGGATCAGCTCGAACTGCTCCGCGAAGCGCCGCTCCATCAGCTCGTCCATCTCCGAGATGACCTGCAGGAGGTTGGCCTTCGCCAGCTCAAGATCCAGCTGCTGGCGGCGAAGAAACTCGCACCGGTCACGGACGCGGTCGAACTCCTCGATTGCCTGCGCGTTGACGGGACCGAGATCACGGATTGCCGCCTTGAGTTCCTCGATTCGTCCCACGGCGGTCCGCCCGTCCACCGCTGGGTCGGCCTGGCGCTCGGCAGCTTCTGGGGTCAGCTGGTACTCCTCGAGCAACCGGCCGCTGGTCTGGCCCAGTTCCATCTCGAGCCGCGCCCGCTCGACCTCGTCTTCACGGATCTTCGTCTGCAGCGAATCGCCCTGGCGGCGCAGCGACCGGCTCTCGCGCTCGCGCGCGGCAGCCTTCAGACGCTGCTGCTCCTCTTCCGCACGGGCCGCGGCCAGGCCCGCCTCGGCGGCCTCCCGCGCCTCCCGGGCCTGCGCAAGCTGCTGCTGACACTCGGCGCGTTCGGCAGCCAGTGCCTCCCGCCGCCGCTCACCCTCGGCCCGCTCTGCAGCGATTCGATCGCGTTCGGCGGTCAGTTCCGCCAGGCGCGCCTCAATCGCCGCGCAGGCGTCGCCCGCCCGCGCCAGCTCGCCCTCGGCCTCCGCGAGTTCGACCCGCAGCCGCGTCACGACTTCGGACAGTTCATCGGCTTCCGCCCCGCCGCGCTGACCGGCCCCTTCAGCCTCGGCAAGCCGCTGTTGAGCTTGCTCGAGCTCCTTCTCGAGCCGCTCGATGCCCGACGCTGCAGCAGCTGCCCGGCCATCGTTGGCTGCGATTTCCCGGATGACTTCCTCGCGCTCACCAGCCGCAGCAGCGGCCAGGGTCGCGGCCTTCGCAAGGTCGCTCTCTGCGGCCGCAAGGTCGCGTCCGGCCGCAAGGGCCGCCGACTCTGCCTGGTAGCGGAGTTCACGGGCCTCGTCGGCCGCCTTGATTGCGGCTTCGATCCGCTGGCGGAGGGCGGTCTCCCGTTCCCGCGCTTGGGCTGCTTCGGCCTCGGCCGCCGCCAGGTCGCTGCGCAGGGTCTCGACCTCCTGACGCCGGACGAACAGACCCGCTGTCTCCTGACTGTAGCTGCCGCCAGTCATCGACCCGCCGCGGTGAAGCACGTCACCGTCCAGAGTCACGATCTTAAGACGGTGCCCGGTGGCGCGGGCGATACGCACGCCGGCATCGAGATCGCTGACGACGAGCACCCGACCAAGCAACCAGGCAACGATGTCGCGGTACTCCGGCGCGAAACTGACGAGCGTGTCGGCGAATCCGACTGCCCCGGGCATTTCGGAAGCCTTGGCCTCATCCGGGCGCAGCGGCGCAGCCGCGATGACCGACAGCGGCAAGAACGTGGCGCGGCCGCCATCGCTGCGGCGCAGGTACTCGATCGCCATCCTGGCGTCATCGTCGGTCCGGACGACAACATTCTGAGCCGCGGCGCCGATCGCCATTTCGATCGCCTTGCCGTATTGGCTCGGCGCCGATATCAGCTCGACAACCGACCCGATTACGCCGGCACAAGCCTGCTCACCCTTGCGGCGCGCCTGAAGAACCGCCCGCACGCCGCGGGCGTAGCCGTCATAGCGCCGCTCGTTCTCCTCAAGCACGCGGAGGCGCGACGCCAGCAGGGTGGCCTTGTTCGTCAAGACGCGCGCCTCTTGTGCCTGCCTGTCGGCCTGCAGTTCGGCCTGCCGCCGCGACTCGGCGGCAGCCTCCAGCCGCTCGTCCGCCGCTGCCTGCGACTCGCTGGCTGCGCGCACCGCCGCAGCTGCGGCGGCCCGGACCTGCTCAGCCGCCTCGCCCTCGGCAGTAGCCCGCGCGAGGTCGCCGTCGACTCGTTCGAGCCGCTTGCGGAGCGCAGCGCCTTCGACCTTGGCCGCCATCGCTTTGTTCCGCTCCTCAGCTGCCGCGCTGAGCAGAGTGAACACGTCGCTCTTGAGTTGCTGGATCTGCGCCGCTTGCGCGGCAGCAGCACCGCGCGCCTCGTCAACGCGACGCTGATGCCTGTCGACTGTCAGGCGTCGCTCGCGCACCAGTTCTTCAGCGGCCGCGCGACGCCGCTCCGTCTCATCTCGCTCCGTCGCCAGCGCGGCGATGCGTGCGTCGACGTCAGCAGCCCGCGCCAGCAGGTCGGCGCCAGCGGACGCCAGCTCCTGCAGCCTGGCGTCGATCGCGTCGACCTGTGCGGCCAACCGCTCATGGGTTGCCGCCGCTCCCGTCGCGACCTCCTGGATGGACTCGCGCCGCTGTGCGGCAGCGCTCAGTTCCGCATTGCCGGCGTCCGATTCCTGCTCGATTTCCGCCATTCGGCTATCGACGGCTGCCAACTGCGCGAGCAGTCCCTTGAGCCGTTCGTCGACGCCGTCGTACTCAGCTCGCAGAGCCTTTGAGCGTTGCGCGAGAACACTCACCTCAAGGCGGGTGAGTTCGCCCCGCCAGTCGTTGTACTGCCTGGTGACAGCCGCCTGATCGGCCAGGGGGCCGAGTTGGCTCTCAAGTTCGCTGATGATGTCAGCGACCCGCGCCAAATCGGCGCCGGTCTCCGTCAAACGGCGCTGCGCTTCCGCTTTTCTCGTCTTGAACTTGGTGATGCCGGCGGCTTCTTCGAACAGCCCCCGGCGGTCCTCGGGCCGGTTGCTGAGAATCTCGTCAATTCGCCCCTGACTGATGACGGAGTAGTTCTCCTTGCCCATGCCGGTGTCGGCCAGCAGATCAGTGATGTCTCTCAACCGGCAGGGGACCTTGTTGATGTAGTATTCACTCTCACCGGAGCGGAACGTCCGGCGCGTGATCATGACTTCGCTGTAATCGACCGGCAGCCCGCCGTCGCTGTTATCGAGAGTCAGCGTCACTTCGGCGATGCCGAGACCACGGCGCGACTCGCTGCCGTCGAAAATGACGTCCTCCATCCGGGAGCCCCGGAGTTGTCGCGCACTCTGCTCACCGAGCACCCACCGGATGGCGTCGCAGACGTTGCTCTTGCCACTGCCATTGGGACCGACGACGGCTGTCACTCCCGAGTCGAAGTCGACCTCGGTCCGGTCTGCGAATGACTTGAAGCCAAACAGTTCGACGCGTTTGAGATGCAAGCGCTGCTACCTCCCCAGGACCGGCGGCCCAGTCGGATGCTGTCTCCCCTCATTCTACCACACCGAGCCGCGGCTTGTCCCCGGCGCCGCGCAAGCGAGAAGACCCCCCCCCCACCCCGCGGGTCATTGGGACGGTGCGGCACACCGCGGCTCGACGATGAACCGGATCGCCGTTCTGGCTTCGTCGCCGATGACGATCTCCGCGAACGCCGGCACACACACCAGGTCAATGCCGTTTGGAGCGACGAAGCCCCGGGCAATTGCGATCGCCTTGATCGACTGATTCACGGCGCCGGCGCCGACTGCCTGAACCTCGGCCGTGCCGTGCTCTCGCAGGGCTGCGGCCAACGCGCCGGCAACCGCCTTGGGGCTCGAATTGGCTGATACTCGCAGGACGTCCAACCGGTGCCGCCCCCTCCATGAACAGTGGTGCACGCCGCAATTACTCTATTCACCCGTCCGCTCAAGATGACTGCGCCGTGGTCAGCGTCTGCACCACTTGCCGCGCTGCCTCCTGCTCGGCCTCCTTCTTGCTCTTTCCCTGCCCGCGCCCAACCATGTTGCCACAGCGGGCTTCGACGATGAACAACTTGTCGTGGTCCGGTCCGGACTCGCCGACAACGGCATATGTCGGCGCACCCAGGCCGACGCGCTGGGTGATTTCCTGCAGCTCGCTCTTCCAGTCGCGTCCCTCGCTCAGGCCGACCGGGTTGGCCGGCAGCCACTCACGCACCAGTGCAGCGGCGGCGGCGAACCCGGCGGTGCGGTAGACTGCACCGATCAACGCCTCGAACGCATCCGCCAGGTTTGACGGCCGGGTGCGACCACCAGTCCGCTCTTCACCCCGCCCAAGCAGCAGTTCCTCGCCAAGCCCGGCTTCAACGGCTGCCTGCGCCAGCGATGCCTCGCACACCAGCGCGGCGCGGGTCTTGGTCAGTTCGCCTTCGGGCCAGTCCGGGTGGAGTTCGTAGAGGAGTTCTGCCACGGCCAGGTTGACCACCGAATCGCCGAGAAACTCGAGCCGCTGATTGCTGTCGCCCTCATCCACGTGCTCGTACGCGTAGGAAGGATGTGTCAGCGCTTGGCGCAGCAGCGGTTCAGGGACCAGTTCGCGAATCCTGGCTGCAATCAACTTGTCCGCCCCCTTGGAGACACCGAAAGTCCCGGTGTCACCGGGACTTCCGCTGCTTGGTCTATATGGTCAAACGCGAGGCCACTAAAGATTCTCCTTGATATACTCCACGGCATCATTGACCGTCTGGATTCGCTCAGCCTCTTCATCGGGAATCTCGATGTCAAACTCCTCTTCGATGGCCATGATCAGTTCGACCAGATCCAGAGAGTCAGCGCCGAGATCGGTGAGGAACGAGGCCTCAAGCGTCACGTCCTCCTCGTCGACACCGAGCTGATCGACGACGATGCCCTTGACCTTTTCGAAAATCTGCTCCTTCGTCACGCAGTGTCACCTCCTTGGCTGGCCGCCGGAGCGACTCCTCTCCGCGGGCCATAGCTCCCAAACTGCCCCATTGTGCTTACTTCAATACGGCCACTTGGCCCCCGCCCGGCGGGTGGCCCGGGCTGCCTGACAACATCTTAGCAAAGGGCTTTGCCGGAAACAAGAGGCAACAAACCGGCCGGGCCGAAGTTTCAGTCGGGGTAGAAGATCAGCCCGACGGCCCCGGGGCCGACGTTGGTGCCTATCACCGAACCGACCGGCCCGAAGAACGAATCGACCAGTTCATACCTCTGCGCGAGCTGATCATAGACCGATCGCGCCTCCTGCTCACAGTCCCCGTGCATCACCGCTGCATGGATGCGGCGGCCGGGCCGGATCTTTTCGCCGGTGAGTTCGAGCAAGCGGGCAAGCGCCTTCCCGCGGCCGCGGATCTTCTCCACGGGCGCAACGACGCCGTCGGTCTTGTCGACCGTCAGGATCGGCTTGAGGGACAACAGCGACCCAAGCATCGCCGACGCACGGCCGATGCGGCCATTCTTCTGGAGCCATTCCAGGGTGTCCACGACCACGAACAGCCAGGCCGACTCAGCGCGGCGCCGCGCCAGGTCGGCCACCTCGGCCAGCGAAGCGCCAGTCTGGGCCAGGCGCGCCGCCTCACGAGCGATCAGACCGACCCCGCCCGAAGCCAGCCGTGTATCGACAAGTTCCACCGGGAAGTCTGGCATCGCCTCGCGGGCGATATTGGCGGCCTGATAGGTCCCGGATACACCGCCGGACAGGAGGACCACCACGGCGCCGGTCGCGCCGGCTGCCCGTGCGGCCTCGTAGGCGGCCACAAACTCGCCTGGCGCGGGCTGCGATGTCTTGGGATGATGATGCGAGGCGCGGGCCTTGTCCCAGAATGCGCCCGGAGACATCTCGAGATTGTCCTGATAGACCTCGGGACCGAATATGACTTTGAGGGGCACGACACTGACGCCGCTCGCCGCCATCTGTTCATGCGGCATGTCGCAGGTGCTGTCGCAGATGACTGCCACTTCTCCCATGGTCACAGAGTCCTCCTTTGTCCCGCGCTACCGTTCGGCTGCGAAGTAGTCGCTGATTCTCGTCAGCACGCCCTGGGCCACGAATTGCCTGGCGACGCGGACGCCGTTCCTGATCGCCCGGGCGTCAGAACTCCCGTGGCACTTGATGGCCGCTCCCTTCAGGCCGAGCAGGGGCGCACCACCATGCTCGGAGTAGTCCATCTTCTTCTTAAGTCCCGAGAATGCAGGTCTCAGCGCTGCCGCCGCGAGTTTGCGCGCTGGCGATTTGCTGAGCTCAGTCTTTAGCATGGCAAAGATGGCTGAAGCCAACCCCTCGGTCAGCTTGAGGACGACGTTGCCGGCGAAGCCGTCGCAGACGACGACATCGGCGGCCCCATAGGGAATGTCGCGGGCCTCGATATTGCCGGCAAAATTCAGCCCCACCGCTTCACGCAGCAGTCCGTGCGCCGCCTTGACCAAATCGCTGCCCTTGCTCTCCTCGGCGCCAACGCTGAGCAGACCGACACGCGGGCGGGCGACGCCGAGGATCGCCTCGGCGTAGCAGCTGCCCATGACCGCGAACTGCAGGAGGTTCTCCGGCTTGCAGTCGACGTTGGCTCCCATGTCGATTAGCAGCGAGCCGCCGGTCAAGGTCGGCAGAACCGCGGCCAGAGCCGGGCGGTCGATGCCCGGCAGCCGGCCAAGATTCAGCAGACAGCCAGCCATGAAGGCGCCGGTGCTGCCAGCCGTGACAACGGCATCGGCCTTTCCGTCCCGGACCAGGTTGATCGCGACTACCAGCGACGAGTCCTTTTTCCGCCGCAGAGCCTGAACCGGCGGTTCCCCGGTCTCGATGACCTGACTCGCGTGGACGAACTCGATGCGGCCGCTGCCGCCCGTGCCGACCAGCGCCCGCAGCCGCTGCTCATCGCCGCTGAGGACCACATTGATGTCACTGTACGCCTCAGCCGCTTCCACCGCTCCCTTGACGACAGCTTCCGGCGCGTTGTCGCCGCCCATCGCGTCAACGACTATCCGCATCAGTGCCGACCTCCCAATCGTTTATCGCGGCCACGACGAACTTGCCGCGAAACACCTGTTCGTTGCCGCTGCGCGTCACTACCTGGATGACGCACTTGTTGCCCTTCCGCCTGAGCAACTCCGCCTTCGCCACCAGCTTCTCACCGACGTGCACCGGCCGCCTGAACTTGATGTTGGCCAGCCCGGTCAGGGCCACGTCGGCGTCGATCATCGCCAGGGCCAACGAATCGGCCTGGGCGAAAATGTAGTGCCCGCGCACGATGCGGGTCTTCTCGAAGACCATCGCTTCGGTCGTCTCAAGGACGGACAGGCCGCCGCGGCCAAGTTCGATATCCAGCAGTTCCCCGACGATCTCGCGGCTGCCGAGCGATTTGACCAGGCCGTGGGTCTTCTCCGCGACAGCCTTGGTCCGTTTGCGCAGTTCGGGAATGTTCAGGGCCAACCGATCGAGCCTGATCGTCTGAATGCTGACGCCAAACAACCGCGCCAGTTCCTGATCGCTCAGGAAGGGGTGCGCGGCCAGTTCATCGACCAATCTGGCCTGCCGTTCCTCCTTGCTCATCAACCTCGCTCGTCCCTCCTAGTAGCAGGTCATATTATCTACTCCCATGATAGACCCAGCGCGCATTGCCAGTCAAGGCGAAGCTTGCCGGCCACAGGCAAAAAAGCAAACCCGCTGCTCGCCTTGAGCAGCGGGTCCTTGCCATATTTACTTCTCGGCCGCGATGACTTCGCGATCCTTGTAGTAGCCGCACTCAGGGCAGATGTGGTGCGGCAGTTTCGGCTTGTGACACTGGGGGCACTCCACGAAACCCGGAGCCTCCAGCTTCCAATTGGCGCGACGCTGGTCACGTCTGGTCCTAGACTTCTTTCTCTTCGGCTGAGCCATCTCGCGACACCCCCTTATCCACTAACAGGTCACGGAGCTTCTCAAATCGCGGATCGATATCCTGTTTGACACAGTCACAGGCGCCCTGGTTGAGGTTCTTGCCGCAGACCTGACAGAGTCCTCGGCAGTCCGGTCGACAGAGCGGCTTCATCGGCAGGGCGAGGAGATAGGCCTGGCGGACGATGTCGGTGAGATCGACCAGACCGTCAGCGGGAAGTGGCAGAGTGTCATCCTGCTCATCGCCGCTGCTCTCTGCCCGGTTTGCGTCGTCTCTGAACTCCTGTTCGGCGGTCAGCGACAGCGGGGCCCGGAACTCCTCGAGGCAGCGCGAGCACTGAAGAGTAATCTCCCCTTCAGCCTTGATGCTCACCAGCACGCCCTCACCGGTGCTCGACGCTTCGGCCTCGACCGTGAGTGGCGAAACGGAGCTGACGCCCTCTGCGCTGTCGAGTTCACCGGGATCGATCGTGAACCGGCGTCGGATCCGTACGTCAGCGCGCTTGCGGACTTCAGACACATCGAGTCGCACAGTGTCACCTTCTTCGCACGCAAACGTCATTATACAAAGTTTTGCCAAGCTTGTCAAGGGAAAAACCGCGTCCGCACTGGCATCGGACCAACTGGGCGGCATAGCCGCAGGCCCTCCCCATATAGATTGAACAGGGCTCGAACGGACACCCGCCGAGGGGGAGGAAACGTCGGTGAGGGCGCGATCGCTAGCGAATTATCTCTTGCCCCTTAGCGCCGCGGTCTTCGCGGTGGCAATGGTGATCTACCCTGAACTTGCTATGCAGGCAGCCGTCAAGGGCCTGAAGTTGTGGTGGGACATAGTCTTCCCAGCCTTGCTGCCCTTCTTCGTCGCCTCGGAGCTGATGATGGGGCTTGGCGTCGTCCACTTCATGGGCGTGCTCCTGGAGCCGTTCATGCGCCCGCTGTTCGATGTCCCCGGCGTTGGCTCGTTCGTGCTGGCGATGGGCTTCGCCTCCGGCTACCCGATCGGCGCTGTCCTCACGGGCAAGCTGAGGCGGCAGGGTTTGGTCTCGAAAACCGAGGGCGAGCGGCTGATGTCGTTCACCAACACGTCGGACCCGCTGTTCATGGCTGGGGCTGTTGCCGTGGGGATGCTCGGCCGGCCCGACCTGGCGGGAATCATCATCGGCGCCCACTACCTGGCCGGCCTGAGCACGGGGCTCATACTCCGATTCTACAGATTCCGTTCCGCCGACCGGGTCGAACCGATCGCGACCGGCACCGGACAGGGCAACATGCTTGCGCGGGCTGTGCGGGCCATGAACAACGCGCGCCGCGAAGACGGCCGTGCCCTTGGTGATGTCCTCGGCGACTCGGTTCGCAACTCAATCAACACCCTGCTGCTGGTCGGCGGGTTCATCATCCTCTTCTCGGTCATCATCAGCATGCTGAAGGCCTGCGGCGCAATCGCCATGATCGGTTCGCTGCTGTCGTTCGTCCTCCGACCGCTAGGCTTCTCGCCCGCCGCCGTGCAGCCCCTGGTCGCCGGTCTGTTCGAGATCACCCTGGGTTGCGAGATGACCGCCAACTCGATCCTGCCACTCACTCAGAAGGTCATGCTGGCCGGAGCGATCATTGCCTGGAGCGGCCTGTCGGTCCACGCTCAGGTCGCCGCCGTGATCAAGGGGACGGACCTCGCAGTCGGGCCCTATACTCTGTCGCGCATCGTTCACGGCTTATTCGCCGGCTTCTGGACCTGGGTGCTGATGTCCCGTGGTGCCCCGGCGATGGCCCGCCTGGCGTCGCCATTCATGCTCGGCGCCACGGTGAGCTCGCCGCTGGCGTGGGTGGCTCGCCTCGGCATGTTCGGCGAGCGCCTTGTGACAACGGTCGGAATCATGGCAGTGGCTGCGGCCGTCGCAGGCCTGTTACGGAGTGTCCGCATCATCTCGATGCGCGTCAGGTAGCCGCGGGGAACAGTACGGGGATGGGCCGAGCCCATCCCCGTTTCATCACTGTCGGCGGTCCCGCCTGAATTTCGCCTCCAACCGCTGCTCGACCAGCGGCGGGACAAGCCCGCGGACCGATCCACCGTACTGGCAGACTTCCTTCAGGACGCTGGAACTGACGTAGGCGTACTCGGTCGCGGTCATCATGAACAGGGTCTCCAGCTGTTCGTCGAGGCGCTTGTTCATCAGCGCCATTTTGAACTCGTATTCAAAGTCCGAGAACGCCCGCAACCCCTTGACGACCACGCCGATGTCGTGCGCCCGCGCATAGGCGGTGAGCAGCCCGTCAGACGCGTCGATGCGGACATTCGCGATGTGACCGGTCGCCTCGCGCAACATGGTCAACCGTTCGTCGATGGAGAACAGACCGCCGTTCTTCTCCGGGTTGTGGAACACGACTGCCCAGACGACGTCGAAGATCCGCGCGGCGCGCTCAATGATGTCGAGATGCCCATAGGTGACAGGATCGAAGCTACCGGGAACGATGGCTTGGCGCACTTAGTCCTCCTCCTCCTGGCTGAGAAACGTCAGAACCGAGTCGCCGTGCGACGTTTCTCGGCGGATCGCGAAACCGCGCTTGTCGCTGACCGGTTCGCGACGGCTGTGCTCAACGATGATGATCCCGCCGCGGGAGAGTATCCGCGCCTTGGCGATCCAATCCAAGCAAGGCGCGACATAATCCTTCTCGTATGGCGGATCGAGGAAAATGTAATCGAACGTCTGCCCACGGTGACTGAGGATATCGACCGCGGCCCGGACGCTGTTCAGGTACGGCTGGCCCCGCTCCGCGAGTCCCGTAAGGCGCAGGTTCTCGGCAATGACCTTGACTGCCTCGGGGGCGTCATCGATGAACACGGCACGGGCGGCGCCGCGGCTCAATGCCTCGATGCCGACCCCGCCGGTGCCCGCGTACAGATCAAGAAACGCCTTGCCCTCGATGTCCTGCCCGATCATGTTGAACAACGCGCCCTTGAGCAGGTCGGTCGTCGGGCGGGTGGCCTGTCCGCGCAACCCCTTGAGCGGGCGGCCCTTCGCTGAACCCGTGATGACCCGCAAGTCACGACACCTCCCCGCTTGGCGTCATTATAGCATACCGGCCAATTGGTCGCCAAACCTGCTGAATTTTGTCGAATGTTTCGTCCGCTGCGACTGTATACGGCTTGCAATGCAGAGACAATAATACGAACGAAAGAGCTGATTGGAAGACATCTAACCCTCCCCCATAGGCTCTTCCTCCGGTTTCTCCTCTCCCAATCGACGGTCCCCTCCCAAGGGACCGTCCTTTTTTGCCCTAGGGCCGGCGGCGGGGATTCTGCCGCCGCGCCCGCACGTAGCGCTCGGCAATCGACAGGAAGTGGTCCAGCATCGGGCCGCGCTGCCCTATGCCGCCGGCGCCGGCCCGTCGCGCACGCTCCATTTCTCCCACGACCTGCTTTCGCAGGCTATCCAGGAACGGCTTGGCACCTGGCACGGCAGGATCGTTTCTTCCCGACACTTCGTTCATCCCCCCTTCAGGCACGAGTATAAGGGTCCGTATCCAGACGCAAGCTAGCACTGCCTCCAACCACCTGACTCATGGGGGAAGTGGCAGAATGACCAGCTGGGCCGAGCGTTACGGCCATGTCCGCACCGATCTTGCGTTGGAGCACCATGAGACGATACGCGACGACTATCCCGGCGGAATGCCAGGAGTCCGATTCCACGAGGATACCCGCGACGGCATCAAGATAACGCGCGTCGAGGTCTTCTCGCCGGAGGGCGAGAAGATCATGGGCAAGGCACAGGGTGACTACATCACGGTGGAGTGTCCCGACCTCCGCCGGCGGAATCGCGAGCTGCAGGATGAAGTGGCGATCATCTTCAGCGAGCAACTCGAGTCCCTCCTCCCGCAAGGCTGGGACAGCGCGTTCATAGTCGGTCTCGGCAACTGGAATGCGACTCCCGATGCGCTCGGACCGCGGGCGGTCGGCCAACTGCTTGTCACCCGGCACCTGCGCGATTTCGTCCCGGAAGAGCTCGCGGGCAAGCTCAAGTCTGTCGCCGCCATCGCCCCGGGCGTCCTCGGGACAACGGGCATCGAAACGGGAGAGATCATTCGCGGCATCGTCGAGCATGTGCATCCCGATCTTGTCATCGCCATCGACAGCCTCGCCGCGCGGAGCCCGGATCGCGTCGTCACGAGCATCCAGCTCTCGAATACGGGCATCCATCCCGGTTCCGGCATCGGCAACAAGCGCGTCGGAATCACCCGTGAGACGCTTGGCGTGCCGGTCATTGCCTGCGGCGTGCCGACGGTCGTCCATGCGACGACCATCGCAGCCGTGGCCATCGACCTGTTGGTCGACCAGATGCGCGGCCAGGTTCAGTTCTTCGATATCGTCGGCGAGATGGACCAGCATGACCGGATCGGTCTCGTCCATGAGGTGCTGAGTCCCGATGTCCGCAATCTGATGGTGACGCCGAAGGAGATCGACGTGCACATCCTGGACATGGCGCGCATCGTCGCCTCCGGGATCAACGCCGCGCTGCACCGCGGCATCGGCGCCGATAACCTGGCGCGTTACCTGATGTGATTTGAGCGCGGCTGGCGGTGTCTCCGGCGAAACAGAGAACGGGCGGCATAGCCGCCCGCCCTCACCGACCAATGTTAGCGAGTAGTAGTCGGACCGCCAGTGGTGGTGCCGGTTGTGCCCGCCAGCTGCTGCTCAGCCTGCTGGATCATGCGACGCACCATGTGGCCACCGATGGCTCCCATCTGCCGGGACGGATAATCGCCCCAGTAACCGCTCTGCGGAGGATTCAGGCCGATCTCGCGGGCGATCTCGTACTTGAAGTTGTCGAGCGCCTGCCGGGCCTGCGGGACGAGGACGTTATTGCTTCTCTGGCCTTCTCCCATTCTGTTCACCTCCTTCGGTGTGGTGGCTCTAGTATCACTCAGAGCAGGGACTGTGATGCTGGGACTATTTCCTAGCTGGGCTTTTGCCAATTGATTGGCTGTCCCACCTAGCGGCTGGTGCGATTGGTACCAAGGCTACGCGGCGTGCTCGACGGATTCTGGCTGATCGCGCGGCCGGCGGTGGTGGTCGACGTGCTCTGCGTCGTGCCGGTAAAGCCGCTGGTGCCGCCAGTCATGCTGGTCATCCCGCCGGTGAAGCCGCCGGTGCCGCCGGTGAACCCGCTGGTGCCGCCAGCCAACTGCTGCTCAGCCAACTGGATCATCCGACGCACCATGTGACCGCCGACAGCGCCGCAATCGCGGGCCGGGACCTCGCCCCAGTAATCCCCTTCCGGCGGCTGAATGTTGAGGTCGCGAGCGACTTCATACTTGAAGTTGTACATACCCCGCTGAGACTGTGGGACCAAGAGAACGTTCCGCTTCTGTCCAGTGCCCACTAACCAACACCTCCTGTCAGATTCTGTTTTTAGTATCTCTGGCGAAACCGCAGCTATGCCTAGCAGTTGTTGCCTCGACAGGCAGCCTGGCAATGCAGACGAAACCTGTGGCAAATGCGGAAAGCGGCGGCCCAATCGCGGGTCCGCCGCTTCAACTGCATGTCCCGATTCTTGTTTGCGGTCGCTCAGCTGTCGGCCAGCGCGCCACAGGCGGCAAGGTTGGCAGCGAACAGCGGGTCGGACACGCTGACCGTCTCGACGCCAACGATTTCACTGATACCTTCGGCCATCAGCGCCGCGACCGCCAACGCCATCGCAACCCGGTGGTCGCCTTTGCAGTCGACCTGTGCCGCCGTGAGACGGGTCGGTCCGTTGATCAGCCAGCCGTCGGGCAACGCCTGGATGTCTGCGCCGAACCGACGCAGACCTGTCGTCATTGCCTCGATCCGGTCGGACTCCTTGACCCTGAGTTCGGCCGCGTCACGGATTATCGTCTGCCCGCGCGCCGCAGTCGCCAACACGGCCAGCACGGGCAATTCGTCGATCAGCCGCGGAATCTCAGCGCCGCCGACCGTGATCCCGACAAGGTCCGACGACCGGGCGGAAACGACGCCGACGGGCTCGCCGCCGGCTGAGCGCACGTCGCTCAGCGCACAGGCGCCGCCCATCCGCTGCAACGCATCGAGCAACCCGATCCGCGTCGGATTGAGCCCGACACCGGCGAGCGTGACGCTGGAACCGTCGACCGCGATCGCCGCCGCGAGCCAATAGGCGGCAGCAGAGAAATCGAACGGGATGGCGACATCCAGCGCACTCAGCGGTCCGGCCGGAACGAGAGTCGCGACGCACAGCCCGGTCCGAATCCGGGCCCCGGCGGCCGCGAGCAACCGCTCGGTGTGATCGCGGGACTGAGCGGGCTCGTGGACGGTGGTCGGTCCATCGGCGCTCAGCGCCGCAAGCAGGATCGCCGACTTGACCTGGGCGCTGGCGACCTCCGTGTGCCAGTCGATGCCATGCAGCCCGCCGCCGTCGACGACGAGCGGCGGACGACCATCGGCGGTCGCGACCCGGGCGCCCATCGCCCTAAGAGGAACAGCGATACGCTCCATCGGGCGCGCCCGCAGGGACTGATCGCCATCCAGGCGGCTGCGAAACGGCTGACCGGCGAGGATTCCTGCCAGAAGACGCATGGTCGTCCCGGAATTGCCGCAATCCAATAAGAACGCTGGTCGCAGCGTCCCGCCCGACCCGTGGACAATCAAGCTGCCCGAGCGGCTGAACTCGTGCCTCACGCCAAGCGCGGCAAGGCACGTCAGGCTCGATCGACAGTCGTCGCTCCAACTGGCGCCGCGAATGCGAGTGTCACCTGCGGCCAGGGCGCCGATCAGCAGCGCCCGGTGGGTAATCGACTTGTCCCCGGGCAGCCTGATCGGGTCGGCAACCGCCGTCAAGCCACGAATCCGCCACTTCACAGCCCGCCCTCCTCAACCGGTGAGCGCGTCGCCGACGCCTGCGAACAGCTTGTCGACGGCCGCCCGGAGCCCGACAAGCTCCGGCCCGGCAAGCTGCGGATCGCGCTCGACGAGCCGGAACGCCTCTCGCCTGGCGATGATGAGTTCATCGATGTCCTTAAGAATGTCCGCCACCTTGAGGTCAGGCAGCCCGTGCTGACGCGTGCCGAAGAACTCGCCCGGGCCGCGCAGCCGGAGATCCTCCTCGGCGATCTGGAAGCCGTCGCTGCTCCGGCAGAGAGCCTCGAGGCGTTGCCTGCCCTCTTCGGACCGGGTGTCTGAGATCAGGATGCAGGTCGACTGGTGCTCGCCGCGGCCGACCCGGCCCCTCAGCTGATGCAGCTGCGCCAGACCGAAGCGATCGGCGCCCTCGATGATCATCAGCGTTGCGTTTGCTACATCGACGCCGACTTCAACGACAGTCGTAGCCACCAGCACCTGACACTCGCCGCGTTCGAACGCAGCCATGACGAGCCCCTTCTCATCGGTCCGCAGGCGGCCGTGCAGGAGGCCGACGTTGAGGTCGCGCAGCGGCCCGGTCGCCAGTTGCTCGGCCAGCTCTGTGGCAGCTTGCGCCTGCAGCTTGTCCGATTCCTCGACGAGCGGGCAGACGACGTAGGCCTGACGGCCGGCTGCGACTTCCCGCCGCAGCAGATCATAGGCCTCGCCGCGACGCGCGCCGGTCAGCCAGCGCGTGTGGATCGGCTTGCGCCCGGAAGGCAGTTCCCGGATCACCGACACGTCCAGGTCGCCATAGACAGTCAGGGCCAGCGTGCGCGGGATCGGCGTCGCCGTCATGACCAACAGATCCGGCGCGTAGCCCTTCTGCTGCAGTGACGCCCGCTGCCTGACGCCGAACCGGTGCTGCTCATCGATGATCGCCAAGCCGAGTTGCTTGAACGTGACCTGCTCCTGAATCAGGGCGTGCGTGCCGACGACGATTCGGGCCGTGCCGTCGGCGACGTCGGACAGCGCGCGATCGCGCTCCTTCTTCGCACGGCCGCCCGCCAGGAGGACGATGGGGATGCCGAGCGGTGCCAGACTCTCCCGCAGCCGCAGATAGTGCTGTTCGGCCAGGATCTCGGTCGGCGCCATCAACGCCCCCTGGAAGCCGCCGGCGACCGCCTTCAGGAGGGCAATCGTCGCAACGACGGTCTTGCCTGAGCCGACGTCGCCCTGCAACAGGCGGGACATCGGCTGCGGCGCCTCCATGTCGGCGCGGATCTCCGCCAGGACCCGCTCCTGATCACCGGTCAACCGGTATGGCAGCGATGCGATGAAACGGGCGATCAACTCGCCGTCTGCCTTGTGCCTGATGCCGGCGACGCCTGCCCGAGCACGCTGGCGCCGACGGGCGAGGCCCGCCTCCAGCACCAGCAGTTCTCCGACCACCAGCGTACGGCGGGCCCTCTGCCAACTCGCCTCGTCGCTCGGGAAGTGCATCGCGCGGATCGCCTCGCTCGCGGGCAAGAGATCCAATCGGCGTCGCAGTTCCTCCGGCAGCGGGTCCTCGGCCTGCCCCGCGAGAGCGGTCACCGCCTGATGGACCAGCGACCGAATCAGCTTCTGGTTCAGGCCTTCGGTGCTCGGATAGATCGGCACGAGGCGGCCGGCGTGCAGGCTGTCGCTGCCGTCGTATTCTTCCCACTCCGGCGCGTTGATCTGAACCTGCCCATAGCGGCGCTCGACCTTTCCAGTCATGAGCACCGTCATCCCGGCTTTGAACTGGCGCTTCAGCCACGGCTGATTCCAGAACAGGCACTGGGCGAGGCTGTGACCGTCGCTCAGCATGACCTTGGTCAGCGTGAGATGGGGCCGCGGCCGCGACTCAAGCACGTTGACGATGATGCCGCGCACTGTCTCCCGCTCGCCATCGGCGACGGCGCTGATCGGCTTGAGCTGACTCCGGTCCTCATGTCGCAGCGGGTAGTGGTAAAGCAGGTCACCGACCGAGCTGATGCCCAGTCTGGCAAGACCCTCTGCCCTTACGGGGCCGACGCCCCGCAGATACTGGACCGGCGTCCCGACACTGAGCGGCTCCGGGCGCACCGTCGGGGTTGCGCACATCGTTCTCACCTGCCAATGCAAAGGCCACAGTCCTGCGGCTGTGGCCTTGGTAGTCGCTACTCGACCGAGATCAGGTAGTAGTACAGGGGCTGTCCGCCAGAGTGAAGATCAAGTTCGCAATCCGGGTGAGCCGCGGCGAGTTCCTCGGCAGCCTGCTCAGCCACCTCGGGCGCGATATCCTGTCCGTAGAAGACAGTGATCATGCTGTCTTCGCTCTCGACCATCTCACTTACCAACTCTCGCAGTACGGCTTGCGGGTCAGTGCCGACGGCCCTGATCTCACCGTTGAAGATGCCCATGATGTCGCCCTCGTGAATCTCGCGGTCGCGGTAGGTCGTCGTCCGGACTGCATATGTGATTTCGCCGGTCTTGACCCGCTTCGCCGCATTGGTCATCGCCGTGACGTTCTGTTCGATGCTCTGCTCCGGGTTGAGCGCCAGCAGCGCGGCGATTCCCTGAGGCACACTGCGGGTCGGCACGACGCCGATCTCGCGCTCGGTCAGATTCCGCGTCTGCTCGGCCGTCAGGATGATGTTCTTGTTGTTCGGAAGAATCAGCACGCGCCGGGCGCCAGTGCGATCCACCGCCTGCAGGATGTCCTCTGTGCTCGGGTTCATCGTCTGACCACCGTTGACGACGACATCGACACCCAGGCTCCGCAACACCTCAGCGATGCCTTCACCGACGCCGATGGCGACGACACCGAGATCCTTCTCCTCGACCGGCACCTCCGCCGGCTGAGGCGTGGCTGCCGTGGCCGGCTCGTGCTCAGCCGCAGGTGCGCCGGCGTCGATGGACAGGGCTTCATGCTGCAGCCGCATGTTCTCGATCTCGATCTCGATCAACTCGCCGAAACGCAGGCAATGCGTCAGGACCGGGCCCGGATCAGTGACGTGGATATGCACCTTGACCAGTCCCTCATCGCCGACCACGACCAGCGAATCGCCCATCGGCTCAAGCTGCTGGCGCAGCAGGTTGACCGGGATGCCCCGGCCTCTGACCATGAACACGGTGTCGTATGGAAATGTGATGGCAACGTCGCTTTTGGCGGCGACGGTGTCGCTCCGCGCCTGCTGTTGCGGGGCAGTCAGTATTGGCGTGTCGGCGATCTCCTCGCCCCGCAGGGCCATGCTCCAGGCGGTCAGGATATACACCAGGCCCTTGCCGCCGGCATCGACGACGCCAGCCTGGCGAAGCACCGGCAGCATCTCAGGGGTGCGGGCGAGCGTCGCCTCCGCCTGACGCAGCGCCGCTTCAACGACCCGCGGCACGTCGGCGCCGCTGCGACCGGCGGACAGCGCTGCCCGGCCAGCCTCGCGGGCAACGGTGAGAATCGTTCCCTCGGCTGGCTTCATCACGGCCTTGTACGCCAGGTCGACGCCCGTCTGCAGCGCCCAGGCAAAGTCGAGCGGACCCATCTGCCGCTTCTCCTCCAGGCTCTTTGAGAAACCGCGGAAAATCTGCGACAGGATGACGCCCGAGTTCCCTCGCGCGCCCATCAGACACCCATGTGCAACCGCCTTGGCCATCTCGTCGACACTCGGCGTGTCGGCGGACTGGATCTCCCGCGCCGCAGCCTTAAGAGTCATGGCCATATTGGTTCCGGTGTCCCCGTCGGGAACCGGGAAGACGTTCAGCGCATCGACGGCAGCCTTGTTCTGGTCAAGATACGCCGCGGCCGCCAGGACCAGGCGTCGCAAATCCCTGCCGTCCAGGTAATCAGAACGCAATCGAAGCACCCTCCCTACCTGGCGTTACCCACCTTCACGCCCTGGACGAAGATGTTGACCTTCGTTACCTGAAGGCCCGTGGTGCTCTCGACTGTGTATTTGACCTGATCGCAGACGTTGCGGGCGACCTCGGAGATACGCGTCCCGTAGCCAACGATAATGTACAGGTTGATCAGCACCCGATCACCGTCTATCGTCACTTCGACGCCCTTACTCAGGCTTTCCCGGCCGAGCAGCTCGGCGATACCGTCTTTGAGCTTCCGCGACGCCATTCCGACAATGCCGTAGCACTCCGTCGCGGCAACGCCCGCGATGGTCGCAATGACTTCTTCGGACAGGGCAATGTGCCCCAGGTCAGTGACTGTCTCTTTTCCCACAGGCCAACCCCCCAGCAGATTTGGGCGGAATACGGGTAAATTCTGTCCCTGTGGCCTTTCTTCCTTCTTACCTACTCGCGGCCGGTGGTACTAGTAGGACCGTGTAACATATCGGTAGGTGGCGGCGAGGCAGGTAACGAAAAGAGACCTCACCGGTTGTCGTGGCTGGCAACCACTTCGACACAAGGCCGAAGGGAGTCGGTGAGATCTCGTGGCG
>JBLNDB010000093.1:0-25385 GCA_050261235.1 Chloroflexota bacterium | reverse complement strand
CGGGCCCGGCCCCCGGCGCCGGCGGCGACCAACTCGGCGGTAATCGGCGACTTCCAGGTGCCGTATGGACTGGTGATGGGCGCGGGCATGTGTGCACTCCCTTTCGTGGTCACTCCTCCACCGCCGCCCTGAGCCGCGGCAGGTCGAGAATCCGCACCGTGTTCAGGTGGTAGTCGATCAGCCCGTCCGCCTTCATCTGCGCCAGTTCGCGCGACAGCGACGGCCGCGGCACGTTGAGATACTCCGCCATCGCCTGCCGGCTGGCCGGCAGTTCGAGCATCATCGCCGCCGCCTTCTCACCCTGCGCGCGCTTCGCCCGTTCGAAATGCTCGAGGATGAACATGGCGACGCGACCGCGCAGAGTCCGGCACGACAGGTAGTCGATCTGGCGGCTGAGGATCAGCGCGCGGTTCGACAGAGCACGCAGCAGGTTGGCCAGCAGCTGGCGGTGGCCGTCGCAGTTCTGGGCGCAGACGCCAAGGATCTTGTCGGCTGCGAGGAAGAGGATCATGCTCGGCTCGACCGCCGTGACCGACACTATCCACTCGCGGCGGTCGGAGAAGACGATGTTCTCGCCGAACACCTGGCTCGGCCCGAACACGCCCATGGTGATGAGGTCACCGGACGGCTTCAGCTTCTGAACCGCCACGGCGCCTGCGATGACGATGCCCATGCCATCGAACCGATCGCCGGCACGGACCACCGTGGCGGCTTTTTCGTACCTGCGGATGTCGCGGCCGACACAGTCGAGCATGTGCCTGACAGTCGGCTCGGGGATCTCGCGGAAGATCTCCGAACCGCCAATGGCAGCGATTTCACTGGCTCCAACAACCATTAGTTACACCTCGGATCAAAATGTAACGTACGTTACCGACCGCTTGACCACACTGTCGTAGACTGAGGGTGCAGAAACGAGACAAACAGGGGGTCATCACATGAGACGCAACATCGTCCGCATTAATGAGGAGAAGTGTACCGGGTGCGGTCTCTGCGCGTCGGCCTGCCACGAAGGCGCGATCCAGATGGTCGACGGCGTCGCCCGGTTGATCTCGGACCACTACTGCGACGGGCTCGGCGACTGCCTGCCGGCCTGCCCGGCGGGGGCGATCACGATCGAGGAGCGCGAGGCGGCGCCCTATGATGAGGAAGCCGTGCGGCGCCATCTGGCGACCCGATCGCAGGCGTCCGCGAGCAACGAGCCGCTGCCGTGCGGCTGCCACGATCAGGTGTCGGAACTGCGCCAGTGGCCCTGCCAGATCCAACTCGTGCCGCCATCGGCGCCCTACTTCGACAACGCCGACCTGCTGATCGCCGCCGATTGCACGGCATACGCGCACGCGAACTTCCATAGGGACTTCATGCGAGGCAAAATCACCCTGATCGGCTGCCCGAAGCTCGATGACGCGGATTACGCCGGCAAGCTGGCGCAGATCCTGCGCGCCCACGAGATCAGATCGCTGACCGTGGTCCGGATGGAAGTCCCGTGCTGCGGCGGCCTGGTCTACGCGGTCAAGCAGGCGATGATCGACGCCGGCGTGATGATTCCGTGGCGCGTCATCACGCTCAGCACCGAGGGCGGCATCATCCAGGAGTCGTGAATCAGGACAGTCAAATCAACTGCGAGGAGATGCAATGAAATGAGCGAGATGTTCTGCTTCCAATGCGAACAGACGGCCGGCGGCAAGGCTTGCACCCGCACCGGTGTCTGCGGCAAGTCGGCCGATGTCTCCAACAAACAGGATGAACTGACCGGCGCGCTCGTCGGGCTGGCCCGCGCCACCAACGGCAGGGAGCCGGGACGGGAGGCCGATGAGTTGGTGCTGCAGGGCCTGTTCATGACAGTCACCAACGTCAACTTCGACCAGGCCGCCGTCGAGGCATTGCTGGCGCGCGTGCGGGAGAAGACGGCCGCCCTTGGCGGCGCCGCCGATCTGCCGGCGGCCGACCTCTGGAGCGGCGACACCGATGTCGTCTCGCTGCGTTCGACGCTGCTGCTCGGCCTCCGCGGCATGGCCGCCTACGCCTGGCACGCCTGGGTCCTCGGCAAGACCGACGCCGCCGTCATGGCGTGGTTCTACCGCGGCCTGCGGGCGATCGGCGAGAGCCACACCGTTCCAGAATGGCTCGATCTGCTGATGGAGTTCGGCAAGATCAACCTCGCCTGCATGGCCCTGCTCGACGATGCCAACACGTCGGCGTACGGCCATCCGGTACCGACCGTCGTCTCGACGACCCGCGAACAGGGCCCGTTCATCGTCGTCAGCGGCCACGACCTGCATGATCTGAAGCAGTTGCTCGAGCAGACCGCCGGCAAGGGCATCAACATCTACACCCATGGCGAGATGCTGCCGGCCCATGGCTACCCGGAACTGAAGAAGTACCCGCACCTCAAGGGCCACTTCGGGACAGCCTGGCAGAACCAGCAAAGGGAGTTCGACGGCCAGCCCGGCGCCTTCCTGTTCACCACCAACTGCCTGATGCCGCCCCGCGCCAGCTACTTCGACCGCGTGTTCACGACCGCAGTCGTTGGCTATCCCGGCCTGCGGCACATCGAGGCGGGCGCGGACGGCCGGAAGGACTTCTCGCCGGTCATCGACAAGGCGCTTGAACTGGGCGGTTGGACCGAGACCATCCCGGGCGGCACGCTGACCACCGGCTTCGCCCGCAATGCCGTCCTCGGCGTCGCCGACCAGGTCATCGCGGCGGTGAAGAGCGGCGCCATCAAGCACTTCTTCCTCGTCGGCGGGTGCGACGGCGCGCGTCCGGGCCGCAGCTACTACCGCGACTTCGTCCGGCAGACGCCGCAGGACACTGTCGTGCTCACGCTCGCCTGCGGCAAGTTCCGCTTCAACGATCTCGACCTCGGCACGATCGGCGGCCTGCCGCGACTGATGGACATGGGCCAGTGCAACGACGCCTACTCGGCGATCCAGGTCGCGCTCGCCCTGTCGAAGGCGTTCGAGTGCGGCGTCAACGACCTGCCGCTGACCCTCGTCCTGTCCTGGTACGAGCAGAAGGCGGTCTGCATCCTGCTGACGCTGCTGGCCCTGGGGATCCGGAACATCTACGTCGGACCGACCGTGCCGGCGTTCTTCTCGCCGGCGGTAGTCGACGTCCTGGTGAACCAGTTCGGGATCAAGACGATCAGCACGCCGGAGGCCGACCTGAAGGCGATCCTCGGCTGATCAACGATAGATGCTTCACGGTCCGACACGCGAACCCGAAGGAGGCGCACAGACGTGAAGGCACGCGTGGACAAGGGCAAGTGCATCGGTTGCGGGCTCTGCACCGAGACCTGCCCGAACGTGTTCCGGATGGACGATGACGGCCTGGCAGTGGCCAAGGCTGAGGCGATCGACAAGGCCGACGAGGCCGATGCCGAGACCGCAGCCGAAGTCTGCCCGGCCGGCGCCATCGAGATCAAGCCCGCGGACTAGACCTGCTGCCGGATAGCCCCCTGGCCGGGTCGGTTCACAGTCCGCACAACCGTAACGGGAACAGGGTCAAGCCCTGACGCCGTTACGGTTTCTTCTTTGTCCTCGCCGCGCTTCAGGTCTGCCCGACGTAGCTCAGGAATATCTCCTCGAGGCTCTCCTCGTGGACCTGCACGCCGCGCACGCTGGGGAGCGCCTGCAACCGCTCAAGCAGCGCCGCCAGGTCGCGCGAGACGTGGAGCAGGAAGCCGTCGCCCTCACGCGTCAGGCGCCGGACGCCCGGCAGCCGCTGCAGCGTCTCCGCCAGCCCCGGGCCGTCGGCCCCGTCAATGCGCGCGTCCCAGTCAACAGCGACCCGCACCCGGCGCTCGTTCTCCTTCAGCGAATCAACCGATGCGCTGATGAGCAGGCGTCCGGCGTCAAGAATCGCGATGTGGTCCGCCAGCCGTTCGACCTGATGGAGTTCGTGGCTGGCCATCAGGATCGTCCGCCCCGACTCGATGCTGTCGGCCAGCAGCGCCTGCAGGTATTCGTGGCGGCGAAGCGGGTCCAGCCCGTGCGTCGGCTCGTCGAGGATGAGCAGTTCCGGGTCGCCGGCCATCGCCAGAGTGAGTGCCAGCTGTGCCCGCATGCCGGTCGACAGACGCCGGACAATGACATCGAGGGGCAGCGAGAAAAGCTTGAGATAGCGCTGGACGAGCCGTTCGTTCCAGCGCGGATTGAGGTCGCGGACGAGGTCCAGCAACTGGCGAGCGGTCATGCGGCTGTACAGCGGATTGCCCTCGGCGACATAGCCGATCCGCTGCTTCAGCTCGACCGGCGGGTAGCCGGGGCCGAGCGTCTGACCAAGGACTGTGCCGCTGCCGGAGTCGGGTCGAATCAGGCCGAGCAGCGTCCGCAGCGTCGTCGTCTTGCCCGCCCCGTTCGTGCCCAGCAGCGCGAAGAACGCGCCGCGCGGCACCGTGAGGGTCAGGTCGGACAGGGCGAGTCGCGTCCCATAGCGCTTACTGATGCCAGTCAGGGCGATCGCCGTCTCGCTCATCGCGTCAGTCCCTCCTCCGCTCTGCCAGTCTCTCCGCCAGCAGCTTGAGCAACTCTTCATCACTCACCCCAAGGTGATACGCCTCAGCCGCCAGTCGCTCGAGAGCAGGCGCCAGCCGGCGCAGCCGTTCGGTCCGGCTGAGACCCGGCGACGCGTCGGCGATGAACGACCCCCGTCCCCGCGGCGTTTCGATGACGCCGCCGCGCTCAAGCTCCTGATAGGCTTTGGCGATGGTGTTCGGGTTGACCGCCAGCTCGATCGCCAGATCACGCACCGAAGGCAGGCGGTCGCCGGGGCGCAACGTGCCCCCGGCCACGGCCTGCCTGACCTGGTCGAAGATCTGCCTGTAGATTGGCGTGCCGCTGGACGGGTCGATGTGAAACCACATGGCTCAGCGCCCCTATGCGGCGATCTGTTTGCGTTGGAAGGCGACGATCGAGAGACAGACCAGTGCTGCAGCCGCGATGGCCAGACCGATCAGGTTCCACCAGGCGACCTTGCCGAAGCTGATGATGCTGCCCGGGTTGAAGTGGGCGAACGGCAGCAGCTTGCGCGCCGTCGCCGCGGCCCCGGTCGCCGCCTCGGTCAGCAGATGGGCGAAGAACATGCCCAGTGACAGGGCCATGCTCACCGCCATGCCGCGCGTCTGCTCATCGACGAACACGCTGACGAGCAGAATCAGCGCGCCGACGGCGGCGAACAGCAGGAACAGGTTGAGGTCGGCGATCAAATAGCGGGAAGCATCGCCGTCTCGGGCAGCGACGACCAGGAGCGACGCCCACTGGACGAGCAGGATGCCTGCCAGACCGGCGAGGAAGCCGAGGAAGCGCGTGACGATCACGGCCGTCCGCCGCACCGGCAGGGACAGCAGGAACTCGATGTTCCGCTCATCCACGTCGCGGGTGATGATGCCCGGGATGTAGAGGCCGACGTAGATTGCCAGGAGGATCGGCAGCATGCCGTTGTACAGCGTGCCGGCGACAAACCCGGAGAACGTGATCAGCGGCGTGCCGCCGGCCAGCCAGGCCTGCATGACCGCCGGCATCGCCTCAAGGGCCGTCACCAGATCGCTCAGCATGCCGCTGGCGATCAGGCTGCGGTACATCGACACCATGAACCAGTTGAGCAAGACGAGAGCGACCGCCCAGCCGATCAGGTTGCCCCGGTCGCCCCGCCACTGCTGCTTCAGCAATACCAAGGACAACACCTCCTACTGAATCTGCTTGCCGGCGAAAGCGCGGCCGGCGAGCCAGACGGCGACGAGAGATGTCGCCAGCATCACCAGCGCGTCACCCCAGAGCAAATGGTTCTTGGCGATTGGCAGGGCGGCGTCGTAATAGGCAAACGGGTTGAACCCGCGGGCGAGCTTGGAGACGTTGAGGACCTTCATGCCAAGGTCAAGCGCGAACAGCACGACCAGCCCGCCGAGGATGTACTTGACCGCAGCGCCGTAGTCATCGAGCCAGATCGACGCCAGCATCGCCAGCGACCCGCAGCCGAGCCCGAGGAGCAGGGCCTGGACAGTCATCCAGAAGTAGCCGGAGTACGAACCGGCGATACCGTTCGCCTTCAGCCCGGCGACCAGCGCGGCCCAGCCGCCTACGGCGACAATCGTCAGGTTGACGACCATGCCCGCCCAGCGGGCGATGAGCAGCTGGCGACGCTCGATCGGCAGCGCAAGCAGGAAGTCCATCCGCCCGGCGTCGACCTCGCGGGTGACGGCGGACACTGCCAGCAGACAGGCATATGCCGGCAGGACCAGACCCAGCATGACACCAAGCTTGGCGGCAATGAAACTGTCGATGCCGCTGAGCCCCGGAACAAGGCCCAGCAGCGCTTGGAACGCCGGTGGCAGCTTCGGTACCAGCCGTTCGACCAGATCGGACTGCTGCATCGACTGTGAGGTGCCGGCGAGCGCCAAGGCCATCAGGACGACCGCCCCGAGCCAGATCAGCAGGGCTGTGCGCTGTGTGCGCAGGAACTGACGGAAGAGAGTCATCCGCGGCTCACCCCCTGCCCGTGGCCGTTCTGGCCGTAGAAGGAGAGGAACACTTCCTCAAGCGGCGGGTCGGTGACGGTCAGGTCGGTCAGCCCGGCGCGCAGCAACGGCTCGAGCACGGCCGACAGGTCGCCGGTGAACGTGAAGCGGATGCGGCGGCCATCGCGCCTGAGGTCGCTGACGCCCGCGAGGGCCGCCAGATCAGGCAACTCGCCGCTCGCCTGGAAGGCGATGTACTTCATGCGCCGCTGCCGCAAGTTGCCGACTTCGTCGACGGCCACCAGGCGCCCGTCGCGGATGATGCCGACGCGGTCAGAGAGGGCCTCGACCTCGGCCATGTCGTGCGACGACATGAACACGGTGACGCCCCGCGCCTGTTCCTCGCGGATGATCGCCCGCACCGTGTCCTGGACCAGCGGGTCAAGGCCGGTGGTCGGTTCATCGAGGATCAGCAGGCGGGGATCGTGCGCCAGCGCGGCGATGATCGCGACCTTCTGCTTGTTGCCGCGGCTGAGCGTCTTGTAGCGCTGCTTGAGGTTGATCTCGAGCCGCTCGGCGAGTTCGCGGACGCGGGCGCGATCAGTGACGCCGCGCACCGCCAAGGCGAACTCGATGTTATCAAGGCCGCTCAGGAAATCGTAGAGGGCCGGCTCGCTCGGCAGATAGCCGACCTTGGCGCGCAGCTCGCGGCTGTCGCCGACGATGTCGAGGCCGAGGACGCGACCGCTGCCGCCGGTCGGGCTGAGGAAGCCGAGCAGGGTGCGGATCAGGGTCGTCTTGCCGGCCCCGTTCGGGCCGAGGAAACCGAAGATCTCGCCCTCGCGCACCGTCAGGTCGAGGCCATGCACGCCCCTGCCGTTGCAGTAGACGTGGCTGATGCCCTGCAGTTCGATGGCGTTCATATTCCACCTCGGTTGTGCCCGTCGCAATGGCGGTCGGACTTGCCGCCCTGCGCGGACCGATTGTACTTGTGTACTAGTGCAATAGTACACCTTGCTGATGAAGTCGTCAACTGGTGTGAGTATGCACGCAGCCTTGCCCCAACCTTACACGCTCGTAATCTTCGAGCGCTTGCCGGTCGTCAAAGTGTAAGACAGTTCGATGGTTCCGCCTTGCGAATCGCGCTAGACTGTCCGTAGACAGTGAAGGGAGGCACACTCGCATGATCACTGACAATGAAGCAAAAGCAGCCCTCGGCGCGCCGGCGGCTGCGACCATCGTGCTCGAGGCGCGCCAGGTGACGAAGGTCTACGGCGGTCGCCGCGGTCTCATCCGCCAGCAGGCGCTCGACGGCGTCGATCTGCAGGTCAGGGCCGGCGAGTTCATCGGCATCATGGGACCGTCCGGCAGTGGCAAGACGACGCTCCTCAACATCCTGGCGACGATCGACGAACCGACGTCCGGCTCGGTCGCCATCGCCGGCGTCAACCCGCGCGGCCTGCGGGGCGACGACCTCGCCCTGTTCCGCCGCCGCGAACTGGGGTTCATCTTCCAGGACTACAACCTGCTCGACACCCTCAGCATCCGCGACAACATCATCCTGCCGCTCGCCCTCGACCGGATGGCCAGCAGCGAAATCGACAAGCGCCTGGCGGACGTCGCCCGGACCTTCGGCATCACCGACTGTCTGGACAAGCGCCCGGCCGAAACATCGGGCGGGCAGCAGCAGCGCGCCGCCGCCGCTCGGGCGCTGATCCACTCGCCGACGATCGTCCTCGCCGACGAGCCGACGGGCAACCTCGACACGAAATCGGCCCGCGACCTGATGGATACGCTCTCCCGCCTCAACGCCGAGCGCGGCGTCACCATCGCCATGGTCACGCACGACGCCGCTGTGGCCAGCTACTGCCAGCGCATCCTGTTCATCCGCGACGGCCGCATCCACAGCGAGATCCGCCGCGGCGCCAACCGCCAGGCGTTCTACCAGCAGATCCTCGATGTCCTGTCGCTGATGGGGGGCTACGGCAATGACCTTTCGCAGACTGGCGCTCAATAACGTCCGCGGCAGCTGGCAGCGCTATCTCGCGTTCTTTCTCAGCTGCGTCCTGTCGGTGATGGTGTTCTACGTCTTCCTCAGTTTCAATCTCCTGCCCGAAGTCCGCACCGGCCACATCGTCGGCGGCGGCCGGGTGGCGGTCGACATCTCGATGGTCGCGGTGCTGGGCATCGTCGTCATCTTCTCGGGGCTGTTCATCCTCTACTCGACATCGGCGTTCATCCGCGCCCGCAAGAAGGAGTTCGGCCTGCTGACGCTGATGGGCATGACCCAGCGGCAGATGCGGCTGACGGTCTTCTACGAACTCAGCCTGATCGCCATGTCGGCGCTCGCCGCCGGCCTCTTGGCCGGGATTCTCCTGTCAAAACTGTTCTTTGCGGCGATGACTGCCCTGCTCGATGCGGCCAACCCGGTCGCCTTCGCGGTGCCGTTGCTGGCAGTCGTCATCACCGTGGCCGCCTTCGGCGCGATCTTCCTTGCCGCCAACTGGCTGTCGCTCTATGGCGTCCGGGCGAGCAGCATCCGCGAGTTGCTCAAGGCGGCCCACCAGCCGAAGGCCGGCCCGCGCAAGAACGTCTGGCTGTTCCTGCTCGGCATTGCGCTGACGACTTGGGGCTACACGTTGGCATGGGTCACCGTTGGCTCGGTGTTCAGCCGCAATGCGCTGCCGATCGTCGGTCTGACGGTCGCCGGCACGTACTTCTTCGTCACTCAGGGCGCCGTCTTCATCTGCGACTGGCTGCGGCGCCTGACCGAATACTACCGGCGCGGCACCAACCTGCTGGTCGTGAACCGGCTCGTCTTCCGCCTGACCGACAACGCGCGGGCGATCTTCATCAGCGCCGTCCTGATCGCCATCGTCGGCAGCGCGCTGGGCGCGTTCAACACGGTCCTCCAGAGCGCCTACCGGATGGCGATGGACGACCACGCGTACGCCCTCACCATCTCGCCGCTGGAGGGTCAGGATCCGGCCGACCTCGCCGCAAAGGCGAGCGCGGCGCTGCAACAGATGAACATCACCGGCGTCGAAAGCCAGATCAGCGAGGCGCTCGGCGGCCAGGCGACGCTTCCGGACGGCAAGCGGGACATCCGCATCGCGTCGAACGCCGCGTTCAACCGCTGGGCCGTGATGAACCCCGAGATCGAGCCGCTGCAGCTCGCGGCGGGTCAGGCGCTACTGGTGCTGCCGCAGAACCCCGACCAGCCGATCGGCCGCGTCGACGCGGTAATCGAGGTCGACGCCCGCAGGCTCGACGTCCACATCACCGAAACGCTGATCCGCAGCTGGCAGCCCGGCCGGTCGACAGTGCTGGTCGTCAGCGATACCGACTATGGCCTGCTGGACAGCGGCGCCAGCGAGCGCACCTCGCTGATCGGCTTCGAGTTCAGGGACTGGCAGGCGTGGCCGACGCTCGCCCACGATGTCACGCAGGCGCTCACCGCCCAGGGCATCGATTCGGTCTGGGTCGGCGCCCGCGTCGGCGAGTACCAGACGATGCGGCAGTCCGGCGCCCTCACTCTCTTCATCGGCATGTTCATCGCCACGCTGTTCTTCGTCGCCGCCGGCAGCCTGATCTACTTCAAGTTGTTCACTGAGATCGGCGACGACCGCATTCACTATGCGGTGCTGCGCGACATCGGCCTGACCGGCGCCGAGCTCAACCGCCTCGTGCGCGACGAACTGGCGACCGTGTTCTTCGTGCCGCTGCTGATCGGCGCCGTCCACACGGCGTTCGCTCTCAAAACGCTGTCGAACCTGCTGACCAAGAACCTCAACATCGCCGGTCCCGGGCTGGTTGTCGGGGCGGTCTATCTGGTCGCCCAGATCGGCTACTTCCTGGCGACGAAGGCAGGCTACATGCGGGAAGTCATGCGGCAGAGCTAGGGGTGGCGATGGAGCAGGCGGCGTTGCATGGATCCGCGGTCCGGCGCGGTCGGTGGCACGTGGAAGTCGGACCGCGGATCTGCTTCCGTTCCGCGGCAGGGGCGCTAGGGCAGCGGTGACCGCGGGGGGCGCGGTCCTTCTGCTGTGTGGGTGGAGGCGAGCGGCCAATTTCGCAGCGGGCGTGGGCGGATATGCCGGATTCGTGGGTGGGCTTGACCAGGGTTGCGGGCTTGAGTCCTCTTGCGCGGGTCTCGGTGCTTTTTTGTACACCTGATGGGGGCGTTGATTGTCCAGTTTCGTACCGAGTGCGAGCGGGTCTCTCGGATTGCTGCCTGAACTTGACCGGAATTGCGTTTTTTATGTCCTCTTCATCCCGCCTCGGTACTTTTTTGTACACCTGACGGAGGCGGGATTGTCCGATTTCGAACCGAGTGTGGCCCAGATCCCCCCGATTACCGCCTGAACTTGACCAGAATGGTAGTTTTATGTCGCCTTACCTGCGCCTCAGTACTTTTTTGTACACCCCACGGGGCGGGGATTGTCCAATTTCGCACCGAGTGCGAGCGGATCCCCGCGTTCGCCGCCTAAAGTTGACCAAAACGCCAATGTTATGTCACCTCTCTCCCCTCCCTCCCCCTCCCACCTCGGCGCTTTCTTGCATTTCACAGGGGCGTGCAGCTGCTGATTTCGCACCGAAGAGTGAAGCCTCCCCATGGCCGCCAAGACGACGCCGAGGATCCCCCCGAAACAGCAGCGGTCAAGCCTGCGTTCCCTCCGTCAGCGAACGCGGGCTTGACCGCCGCGGCGCTTGGTGGTGAAATGAAAGAGTATTATCAGCCCAGTCAGACGCCGATCCAGCCGGTCCTGGCAAAGGAGTGCTCGCATGACCACCCCAGCCACCACGCCCGCAGCCGCACCAGTGCCTGCACCAGCGCCCGCGCCAGCACCCGCACCAGTGCCCGCACGCACCGGCTTCCGCCTGACGCGCCGGACGGCCCTGCTCCTGCTCGCGGTCCTCGCCGCCCTCGCGGTCAGCCTCTGGCCGGCGCCGGCAGGGCTGACGCCGGCGGCGATGCGCGCCCTCGGGCTGCTCGTCGGGGCGATCATCTGCTGGGCTGGCAGCGTCATGGACGACTATGTCGTGGCGATGTTCATGGGCGTCGGCTGGATCATCCTCCGCGTCGTGCCGTTCAAGGTCGCGTTCGCGACGTTCGCCCTGACGAACTACTGGATGATGGCCGGGGCGCTCGGCGTCGGCGTCGCGGTGGCCCAATCCGGGCTGCTGCGGCGGGTCGCTCTGCTGACACTCAGGGCCCTGCCACCAACGTTCGCCGGTCAGGTCGCCGGGCTGGTCGGCGCCGGCGTCATGCTCGGCCCGACGTTGCCGAGTGTCGTCGGCAAGACGGCGATTGCCGGCAAGTTCGTGCTCGGGATCCATGAGGCGATGGGCCTGCAGGACCGCTCGGCCCACTCGACCGGCCTCTACATGGCGATGCTGCTCGGCTTCGGAACGATGGGCCCGCTGTTCATGAGCGGCACGGTGACCAACTTCGTCATCCTCGGGCTGCTGCCGGCCGAGGTGAAGGCGAACATCACCTGGATCTCGTGGTTCGTCACCTACTTGCCGACGATGCTGGTCATCCTCGCGCTGTCGCTGCTGGCGGTTCTCGTCGTCTGCCGGCCCCAGCGCGTCGTACCGCTGTCGCGCGAGTATCTCAGCGGCGAACTGGCCGCCCTCGGCCCGCTCAGCCGGAGCGAGCGGATCACGCTCGCCACTCTGTCGGTGACGCTGCTGCTCTGGGTGACCGGCCAGTGGCACGGCATCGACGCGGCGACCGTCGCGCTTACGGCGGTGGCGTTCCTGTCAGCGGTCGGGATTATCGACCGGTCGGCCTTCCAGAGCAAGATCGCCTGGAGCGCGATGATGTTCATGGGGTTCGCGCTCAACCTGGCGCAGGTCTTCCCCTACCTGAAGATCGATGCCTGGCTCGGGACCAAGATCCTGCCCGTGTTCGCGCCCCTGACCGCCCGCCCGGCGGTGTTCTTCGGCGCGTTGATGCTGATGGTCGTCCTGATCCGCCAGATCATGGTCAGCTGGGACGCGACGATCACCATCGTCATGCTGATCCTGTCGCCGGCGGTCGCAGCCGTTGGCATCAACCCGTGGACGGTCGGCATCGCCACTCACCTCGTGGCACAGGTCTGCTGGATCCTGCCGTTCCAACACAACGCCTACGCTGTGTCGCACCAGGCCGCCGACGAGCGGCTGGCGGACCAGCGCCGGGCGACGCTCCTGTCGCTGATTTCGATCGCCATCGTCATGCTCGCCGTCGAAGCGTCGTTGCCATGGTGGCGACTGCGCGGGCTGCTGCCATAGTCGAGACAAACAAGACCCCCTGCCCATCAAGTGGACAGGGGGTCTTGGAGCAGCGGGGCGCGTCACAATGCGTACTGTTCGACGTAGCCGTGGATCATCCGGTGGTACCTCTCGTGCACGCCCTCGCCCATCTCCTCGGCCTCGATCCGCTCGAACGCGTCGCCCAACTCCGCTTCATCGGCCTCGGTCAGCGCCCGGTCGGCCATCGGGAAGAGGATGACGTTCTCCTTCCTGATGTGGCCGGCCAGCAGGTCGGCGTAGCCCAGCGCATGCTCGATCAGCTTCTCAACTGCCAGCCGGTCGCCGGCCCGGATGCCTTCCACGGCCTGCCGCATGCCGCGGATGTGCGCGCGGCCTTCCTCATGCTCGGCCAGCATGACGCCGATCGGGCCGCCGTCGACCGGGATGCCGCGCTCCGCGAGACGCGGGAAGAGAATCCGCTCTTCCTTGGCGTGGTGGCAGCGATCGGCGAAGTTGGCGTAGAAGTCGACCATTTCGGCGAATACCTGCGGGTCCACGTGGTCGCCGTTGGCCAGCCGCTGGGCCGCGCCCCGGGTGGCTCCGAGCATGGCTTCGATGGCATGGTGCTCGGCAATCAGGGTTTCTGTCGGTCTCATCGTCAATCCCTCCGCGTTGGTAGTCGTACCTTCTGACTTAATGATAGTCCTGTGGCCGGGCGCGAACCTTGACGCAGGTCAATTTCCGACCAAAGGAGTAGGGTTTTTTCGGCCGGCTGTCGTAATCGATTCGCGGAGGGATTGGCAGATGGAACATATCCCGTCATGCGCCGCCGGCGTGCCGATTTTCCGCCTCCTGCCGGAGGAGGGTCTGGCCGTGCTGGCGGCGGCGATGCGCCACCGTCACTACGCCAGGGGCGAGCTGATCGCCTCGGCCGGGGATCCGATCGAGCAGATGTCGGTGGTCGCCCACGGGCGGCTGAAGCTGGTGCGTGCCAGCTCGAGCGGCCGCGAGCAGGTCATCAGGACAGTCGGACCGGGCGAGTTCATCGGCGAGCTGGCGCTCTTCGCCCCGGCCGTCTATGAGGGCGATCTGCTGGCGATGGATGAGACGGACTGCTGCCTGCTGCCGCGGCAGGCCGTCCAGACAGTGATGCAGCAGCACCCCGCGTCGGCGATGCGCCTTGTCGAGGCGCTCGCCAACCGGCTGTCGCAGGCCGAGGAGACCATCGTCGATCTCGGCATCCGCGATGTCGGTCAGCGGTTGGCGGCCGAGCTGCTGCGCGCGACGCGCGGCTGCGAACCCGCAGCGGATGGCAGCTTCCGTATCAAGATGCCGGTGCCATGGGCCGAGCTGGCCTTTCAGCTTGGCACGACGCCGGAGAGCCTCAGCCGGCGCCTGAAGGCGCTGGCCGAGGACGGGCTGATTACCCAGGAGGGCACACGGACAGTCATCATCCGTTCGCCGGAACGCCTCAAGGAATTGGTCGAGGGTTGAGCCCAGCGCTGTATGAGCCATCGCTGTGAATCGGCGATGGCTTTTTTCATTGGCCGAGCCGCCACTTGACGCGCGTCAATGTGGGGCCGGGCGGAAGATGAGAAGATAAGGACGCAGGCCAGCGACTCATTAACAAGGAGGCCATCAGAGTGCGTTTGCAGATGTTCATGCTCCGCAACCTCAACTGCCCCGTCTGCGCCGGCAAGGTCGAGCGGGCCGTCCGCCAGTTGCCTGGCATGAAGTCGGCGAAGCTGGCGTTCGCGACCGGCAGCCTGACCGTCGAGTATGATGCCGAGGTGCTGAGCGAGGACAAGATCCGCGAGACCGTCGAGGGATTCGATGCCGAGGTGGCGGCTGTCGTCGCCGGGCCGGCGGCCCGCGACTGAGCGACTGGCGCCCACAACCTGATGCGCGATCCACGGGGAGGGGACAGTGATGTCGAAGCAAGCAGGCAAGCGCCGGGCCCGCGACGCCCGGCGGCGGACACAGATGATGCTGATCGCGGCCGGACTGCTGATCGTCGCCAGTTGGGTCAGCGCGGCGTTGGGCGGTGAGCTAGGCGCCGAGCACGGCGGCGGGCTCGGGCTGCCGGGCTACCTGATGGCAGCAGCCGCCGTCATCACCGGCCTGCGGATCGGCGCTGAAGCTTGGCGCGGCCTGCTGCAGCGGCAGATGACGATCCCGTTCCTGGTCACCGTCGCCGCCGCCGGTGCGCTGGTGCTCCGCGAGCCGTGGGAGGCTGCCGCCGTCACCTGGCTCTATCTGTTCGGCGGCCAGCTTGAGAACCTGACGCTGATGCGGACACGGGCCGCGGTGACCGACCTGGTCGACCTGATGCCGCGCACGGCCCTGGTCCGGCGGGGCGAGGAGATGGCCGATGTGCCGGCGGCCACGGTTCAGGCCGGCGACATCGTCGTCATCAAGCCGGGCGAGCGGTTGCCGGTCGACGGCACGGTCGTCGCCGGCAGCGCCCTGCTCGACACGGCGGCTCTGACCGGTGAGCCGCTGCCCGTCGAGGCAACCGTCGGCGCCACGGTGGCGAGCGGCAGCGTGTGCCGCAGCGGCTACCTTGAGGTCCGCGCGACCCGCGTCGGCGCCGACACGACGCTCAGCCGCCTGCTGTTCCTGATCTCGGAAGCCCAGGAGCAGAAGCCGCGCGTCCAGCAGACCCTCGACCAGTTCGCCCGCTGGTACACGCCGGCTGTCATCATCGGTTCGGTACTGCTGTTCATCTTCACCCGCGATGCCGAACTCGCCCTGACGATGCTCGTCATCAGCTGCCCGGGCGCGCTCGTGGTCGCGGCGCCGGTGGCCATTGCCGCCGGGCTCGGCCACGCCGCCCGTCAGGGGATTCTCATCAAGGGCGGCGAACGGCTCGAGCGGATCGGCTCGGTCGATACCGTCGCCTTCGACAAGACCGGCACGCTGACGGTCGGCGAGGCCCGCGTGAGCGAAGTGGCGACGTTCGGCGGCATCGCGCCGCAGGCACTGACGGCGCTGGCGGCCGGCGCGGAACAGCGGTCGGAGCACCACCTTGCGGCGGCGATTCTCAACTACGCGCGCGACACCGGCACGACGCCCGGCGAATCCGGCGACTGGCGCCTGCTGGCCGGACTCGGCGTCGCGGCAACGGTGGACGGCCGTGCCGTGCTGGTCGGCAACCGGCGGCTGCTGGCGGCCGAGGGCGTGACTCTGAGCGCTGACCAGGACGAGCTGATCCGGGCGCGCGAGCGCGATGGTGCGACGGTGGCGCTGATCGCCGTCGATGGGGCGGCGGCCGGCCTGATCGCCATCACCGACCAGCTCCGGCCCGGCGCCGAACGGGTCGTCCCGGCGCTCAAGCAGGCCGGCGTAACCAGGGTGATCATGCTGTCCGGCGACAACCAGGCAACCGCTGCCGCCATCGGCCGCCGCGTCGGCGTCGATGAGGCGCGCGGCAGCCTGCTGCCGGAGGATAAGCTGACTGCCGTCCGCGACTTGCAGAGCGGCGGGCGAGTGGTGGCGATGGTCGGCGACGGGGTCAACGACGCACCGGCCCTGGCCAGCGCCGATATCAGCGTCGCGATGGGCGTCGGCGGGACTGACGCGGCGTTCGAGGCTGCCGACATCGCGCTGATGTCCGACCGGATCGAACTCGTGCCGCATGCGATCGCCCTCAGCCGCCGTATCGTCGCCGTCGTTCGGCAGAACGTCGCCTTCGCGGTCATCGTCGTCGCCGGTCTGCTGGCAGCGGTCCTGACGAAGCGGGTCGCCCTGGCGGGCGGGATGTTCGTCCACGAAGCCAGCATCCTGGTCGTCATCGTCAACGGCATGCGCCTGCTCGGCGGCCGGCGGCCGGATTGACGGTTCCCGTCAGCGTGCGCATGCTGTATACTGAAGCTGTTGTCCAAATCGCAGCAGCGCACGGGAGTGAGAGACGATGCCCGCTGGCACCAAGAGTCGCATCCTCGGCATCCTGTTCACGTTCGCCATCGCCTTCGCCGGCATGCAACTGGCCAAGCTGCCAGTTCTGGCGCGTGTCGGCGCCATGATCACCGCCATCCTGATCGCCATCGTCTACCGACAGCTGTTCGGCTACCCGGACGCCATCCGGCCGGGTATCCAGTTCTCGGCCAAGGTCCTGCTCCGGCTGGCGATCGTGCTGTTCGGCGTCCGCCTCGATCTGGCACTGATCCTGCATCAGGGGCTCGGCCTGCTGGCCCGGGATATCGGCACTGTGGCCGGGGCCATCCTCGTCACTCTGCTCGTGGCGCGCTGGCTGAAGGCCGACCGGGACCTGTCGCTGATGCTCGGCGTCGGCACCGGCGTCTGCGGCGCGGCAGCGATCGCCGCCGTGTCGCCGCTGATCAAGGCCAGAGAAGAGGACACGGCGATCGCGGTCGGCATCATCGCCCTCACCGGCACGGTGTTCACGATCGTCTACACCCTCCTGCGGCCGCTGCTGCCGCTGACGGCGCTCCAGTACGGCACCTGGGCCGGCGTCAGCCTGCATGAAATCGCCCATGTCGTCGCCGGCGCCGCACCGGCCGGTCAGGATGCGCTGGCGCTCGCTCTCTTGGCCAAACTCGGCCGCGTGCTGCTGCTGATTCCCCTCTGCTTCATCATCATCTACTGGATGCGTTCGCGCGCCAGCTCGCAGGGCAGCGCCCGGATCGAGTTCCCGTGGTTCCTCGTCGGCTTCATCGCCGCCAGCATCATCCGCTCCTACCTGCCGATCCCGAAGGCGTGGCTGGATGCCGTGACCACGCTCAGCACGTTCCTGCTGACGTCGGCCATGGTCGGCCTCGGCCTCAACGTCAGTCTGCAGGCGCTGCGGGCGAAGGCGCTCAAGCCGCTATTGGCGATGCTCACCGCATCGGTCGTGCTGTCCGTCGTCACGTACCTGACCATCGTCTGAGTCATGAGAAGTTGATGGGACCGGGTCACCCACTGTGGGTGGGCCCGGTCCCTGTGCATCTGCATCGGCGCACGGCGCAAGCGCTGACAGGCCCGCCGGGCAGCGTCGGCGACAGACCGATGATCTGCGGTCGGGTCAGGGCGCGGTCGGGGCGCCGCAGTCGGACCAGTTCCGCCCGCCGTCAGTCGTTCTGAGCAGCGCGAGCGTGCCGGTGACGGCATCGCCGCTCCGCAGCAACGCCCAGCCGGTGGCGCTGTCGATGAAGTTCAGTTCCGTGATGCGGAAGCCCGACCGCACGAGATCGGTCAGCCGGTTGTCGGCCGCCACGGCGGTCCAGTTGACCGCGCCATCGGTCGTCGCATAGAGATTCGTGCCGTCGCTCAGCCAGCCGTGGGCGGCGTCGGCGAACGCCCAGACGAAGCCGGTCGCGTCCGGCCCGGCGGGGACCGCCATGGTGGCCTTCCAGGTGGCGCCGCCGTCGGCGCTGGTGAAGAAGATCAGCGAGCGTTCGGCACCGAACGCCGCCGGCAGCAGCCCGGCCCGGTCGAAGAACAGCGGCGGATAGGTCCGGACGGCACCGCCTTCAGTGCTATAACCGCGGGGAACGGGCAGGCCGGCCTGGCGCCAGGTGCGGCCGCCGTCGTAGGTAATGTAGAGCCAGACGCCGTCGGCGTGCGATCCGCCGGCGACCCAGCCGACCTTGTCGCTGATGAAGGTGACGCCTGATTTGGTGCCCCCAAGTGGCAGCCGGTCAGGTTGCTGGCTTGCCGGATCGATGACGGTCGCCGGCGTCCAGCTGGCGCCGCCGTCAGCGGTCGTGTAGATGCCGACCAGTTCGCTGCCCATCGCGACGCCGCCGAAGTTGACCAGCAGCCAGCCATTCGTCTCATCGGCGAAGCCAATGCCGCGCAGCCACGGGGCGTCGACGGACAATGTCTGGAAGCTGCTCCTGGTCCAGTTGACGCCGCCATCGGCGGTCCGATAGACGGCGATGGTGTTGCCGGCTTCGGCCCGCGCCACGACGGCAGCGTCCGGTCCGAAGAAGTGCGCCTGCCCGAACGCGGCATCAGGCCAGGCCGAGCCTGACTCCGATGCTCCGGCGGTGCCGGCCGGCGTTACGGCGCTCCAGTGGGAGCCGCCGTCGCTGGTGCGGGCGATGCCGTCGCGGGTGACCGCCCAGCCGACGTTGGCGTCGATCATCTGCACCGCTGCCTCGCCCGGCGCCTGCGAACCCCACTGCGGGCGAATGCCAGCGTGAGCCACCGGTGGCTGGTCGCCGCCGGTCGGCGCGGGGCGGCAGCCTGGTGCAACTGCGACGATCACGGACAGCAGCAGGGCTGCAAGGAGCACTGGGATCTTGCGCATGCGCATGCGGATTCCTCCCATCGGCGGTCAGCGGCCTCGCCAGCCGCTGACGGCTATGCCGGTCGCGTCGGGTCGGTCAGCGCCTCGGTCTGAGCGACCGCGCAGTGCCTGGATATCGCTTCGGCAGCATCAAGGAGCCTAAAGACATCAGGACAGCAAACGGAGTAGTTGGCCCGTGTCCCCTCCCGGTCGACGCGCAGCACGCCGGTCCGCCGCATCGCCGCCAGGTGCTGCGACATGTTCGGCTGCTCGATGCCGAGATCCGCGCTGAGCTCGCCAACACTCTTCCGCCCCTTGCCGAGCAAGCGGAGAATGCGCACGCGCGCGGGGTGTGCCATGCTGCGCAGGACTTCTGCCAGGTACACTGCCCCATCAGTTCTGTCCATTATCTCGCCCCCTCAGCCCCATTCTACCTTCGGCGGACCTTCTATGCAATTATCATTATATTAAACAACTTGACGTCTCAAGGACCGGGGGACGATAATGGCGGTGGGATTGCCCCATCTGCCCAGGCCAGGCGGCCGGCGGTTCTGCCGCCGGGCGCCTCAACTTGACGCGGTAATTGTCGAGGATAAGGAGGTTCCGCTGATGCCCGCACAAGCAACGAAAAAGACCGGCCTTGGCGTCTTCGAGAAGTACCTCAGCGTCTGGGTCCTCATCTGCATGGCGGTCGGCGTCGCGATCGGGCTGCTGCTGCCGGGGGTGCCAACGGCGCTCAGCCGGGCGGAGTACGCGCATGTGTCCATCCCGGTCGCCATCCTGATCTGGCTGATGATCTACCCGATGATGGTCCAAATCGATTTCGGCAGCATCGTGCGCGTCACCAAGCGGCCGAAAGGGCTCGTCGTCACCCTCGTGGTCAACTGGCTGATCAAGCCGCTGACCATGCTCGGCCTGGCCCATCTCTTCCTCACGTGGATTTTCCGCGGCATCATCGACCCGGAGCTCGCCCGGCAGTACGTCGCCGGGGCGGTGCTGCTCGGGGCGGCGCCCTGCACGGCGATGGTCTTCGTCTGGAGCTACCTTGCCGACGGCGATGCCGCGCACACCCTGGTCCAGGTGGCGATCAACGACCTCATCATCCTCGTCCTCTACGCGCCGATCGTGATGTGGGAACTCGGCCTGAGCCAACTCCGCGTTCCCGCCGACACGGTGCTGTTGTCAGTCGGGCTCTACGTCCTGATCCCGCTGGCAGCCGGCTACCTGACGCGCGTCCAGATCATCCGCCGGCGCGGTCTCGACTGGCTGAACCGGGTGTTCGTCCCGGCCATGAAGCCATTCACCATCGGTGGGCTGCTGCTGACGCTGATCATCCTGTTCTCGTTCCAGGGCCGGACGATCATCGACAATCCGCTGCACATCCTGCTGATTGCCGTGCCGCTGGTCATCCAGACCTACCTGGTCTACTTCATCGGCTACTTCTGGGCCCGCGCCTGGAGGATCAACTACGCCGTGTCAGCGCCGGCAGCGATGGTCGGAGCAAGCAACTTCTTCGAGCTGGCGGTGGCCGTGGCGATTTCGCTGTTCGGGCTCGGCTCGGGCGCCGCGCTGGCAACGGTGGTCGGTGTACTCGTCGAGGTGCCGGTCATGCTGAGCCTGGTCGACATCTGCAAGCGCACGCCGCACTGGTTCCCGGCGTCGGACGGCGCAGAATCGTCCAAGTACGGGTGCTAGCCATGCGGAGCGGCGCTGTCAGCGGGCACGTCCCGTCCGATGACCGCGCAACCACACCACGGGGCCGTGCGATCGCCGCACGGCCCCGTCGCGTTCAGCGAAGCATCATGTGGGTCACGGTGACGCCTTCGACAGCGCCGACATCGCGGGTCACGGCCTCGACGTCATCGGCGCCGCCCTCGACGATCAGGCTGATGATCCCCTCTTCCTTGTCCGGGCTGCGCACGCCCATCCGGGCGAGGATCCGGCTCCCGTGGCGGGTGAGGACTTCTTGCAGACCAGGAGCGTTCTCGGCCCGATGCTCGACGATCATGCCAATCACGGCGATACCTGTCAAACGGTCCACCTCCGCCGCTAGTCTGCGCCGAGCCGGGAGCAGCGATGCCCGCCTTTGCTGCTACCCGAGGAAGTGCTCAAGGATGTCGATGACGCCGTGGACGCCGGTGAACCGCGACACGTAGCCGACGGTGTCCTTGACCGCTGGCGCCGCGTTGGCCGGGCAGGCGCTGAAGCCGGTCAGTCGCAGGACATCGAGGTCGTTCTCGCTGTCGCCGATGGCAAGAATGCCAGCCGGTTCCCAATCGGGGAAGCTGCCGGTGAGATACTCGAGGCCGGTCGATTTCGAGAGCGGCACGAGCGAGACGTCGACGACGGCGCCGGAGTCGAGGATGCGGGCCGCGGGGAACCGCGGCGTGATGACTGCCGCGATCTCATCCTTGCGCCGGGCGGCAATGTCGCCCCGCGCCGTGACGATGTTGAGCGTGAAGTCGCGGCTCGGTTCGAACGACGCCGGCGCCAGCTGCTCCGCCACCAGCTCCATCATCATGATCCGGTCGCGCCGAAGCCGCTCCGGACCGTACTTCTGGATCAGCGGGTGGATCGTCACGTCAGGGCCGGTTCCTTGCAGGATCATGCCGCCCAGTTCGCAGAGGTGCGGGCTTGGCCGGGCATCGAGACCGAGCGCGGCGGCCATCACCTTGACGAACTCGACCGAGCGACCGGTCATCAGCGAGAACGGCACCGGCGGGTCGAGGCGGGTCAGATGCGAACGGATGACGGCAAACGCGTCGTGGTCGAGCGGCGCCGTCCAGTCGTAAAGGCAACCGTCGATGTCGCAGAGGATGGCCCGTGGTCTGTTACTGGCTATCGGCTGAACAGGCATTCGATCCGTCTCTCCTTGCCGCTGTATTCGACGACCAGTGAGGCGCTGGCGGACAGGGCCGGCAGACCCTCGCCGCGCGCCGCGGCGACCAGAGTCGCGACGGCGGCGTCGGAGCCGGCGCGGTGGTAGCCATGCGCCATCAGGATTTTGCGCCCCGGGGCGTAAGGATTGTCAACGAGCTGAATCAGACCGGCGTTGTCGTGCCATGGGAAGCCGAACGAGGCGACGCGCTCGCCGCCGTCATAGACGCTGATCTGCTCGGGTTCGAACGCCCAGGGCGCCAGCAGCGACCGCCCGCGCACGTCGTGATAGGCTTCCAGCGCCGTCCGCAGATCGCAGCGCTCTTCGTGCGGGCACTGGCCGATCGGCATGAAGCCCCACTTGATGCTCTGGTAGTCGACACCGCAGCGGAACAGGCAGTTCGCCAGGACATTCGACCGGGGCGAGCCGAGGACGATCAGATCGCGCGTCGTGAGTTCGGAGCGGGTCAGGCAGAGGGTCCGGGCTCCCTCGCCGACGATGTCGTCAAGCCTGGCGATGCGCAGCGAGCTCTCGTCATGGTCGAGGCCAAGCGCCGCCAGCAGTTCAGCTACGAGGATGAGGTCGATGGTGTCGATGCGGATCGGCATGCCGAGCAGGCTGCGCGGGCAGTCGTGCTCCGCCGGCCCGGTCTGGAAATGGAAGTTGTTGCCGGTGACGATCAGCGGCGGCGCGTCGCATGTCCGCAGGCTGCGGATGAACTCGGCAATCGTCTGTGGACCTTGGCGCCCGCCGACCGTCGAGTTGACCGGTCCCAGCCATGTCGCGGCTGTCTCGGACGCCGCGACCGGGTCCAGGGCGCGGTGCCGGCTCGCCTGGCCTTCGCCCCAGTGGACGCGTGCGGCGATCTCGTCGTAGACGGTGTACGCCGATCCCATCAGGCCCCGCAACCGGCCGTATTCCTGTATAGCATGCCAGCCGACGCCGGTCAGCAGTCCGAGGCCGCTGGCCGCGACGTGCATGATGGTCAGTTTCGGCGTGTAGGTGGCGATGCTTCCCAGCAGGGCCAGCACAGCGCCCGGGAAGAACGAGCGGACGAGGCCAGCGCCGACGGTGAGCAGCGCCGCGATGACGCCAGGGGCGCGCTCGGTGGCCGACTGCTGCATCTGCTGCCAGCGGCTGCGCTGCGCGACGGTGATGTCGACCCGGTTGACAGCTGAACCGCCGGCGAAGGCGCGGGCAATTGCCCGCTCAAGCTCGGCCTCGCTCTCGCCGACGGCGATGACGACGACCTTGCCGGAATCCCAGGCGGTCTGGAACGGTGACCGAATGGCGAAAATGCCTGCATGGGGAGTGCTGTCTCCCGCGCCGGGCCCGCCCCCGACCCGCTGCCGGTTGCTGCGCTCCCACTCGATCCGCAGGCGGTCGATGCGGGCCGCCGCCTTCTTGTCGCGGCGGCAGACATCGGCCATCAGGGCGTTCGACCAGACGGGATGGCGCAGTTCGCCGCTGACCGTGCCGACGATGACATAGTTGAACTGGCCGCAATCGGCGCGCGGCGCGCCGTCGACGAGGACCGCGCGCGGCTCCTCGACCGACCCCGCCTTCGCCTGATCGAGCCAAAGCCGCCGGCCGCTGGCGTCCGGGAAGACGGCTAGGGACAGACGGAGTCCGATGATGCCTTCGGTCGCCGGCGCGGCATCGGCGTCGCCGATCCGCAGGCGCCTGTCCTGCATGCCGGAGTTGGGGATGACGACGCGGGCTGCGAACAGCTCGGCATCTACGGCCTGATTGCCGTCGGCGACGAAGTTGAGATAGTCATGCTTGCCGCCGTCGGCATCAGTCGTCGTCGAGCGGAGAATCGCCCGCCGGGCGACGTGGCCGACCGGCCGGACGCGTGTCGACAGGGCCTCAAGGCCGCCCCGCAGCCGGCGCACGGCCTGCTGATGACGCCCAATGGCCAGATCGAGCGCGCCGAGGGTGAGGAAGTTGCAGGCGAAGAACAGGCCGAGGGCAATCGCCGCGACAACGCCCGGCTCCCACTCGAGGATCACCGACGGGAGCAGCACCAGGAGGCACAGGTAAAGCAACACGACCGCGAGCCGGTCGAGCCGTTGCAGCATCCCCTTGAGGCGCACCGGCAGGTCGCGCAGCCAAGTGCGCAACCGGTTGATCAGCTTGTTCAAACGAGTCCCTCCCAGCGCTGGGAAACGCGCTCAGCCGTACACTGCCGCATCCTGCCAAACAAGGAGGGGTTCGGCCCCGCCGCCGGCAAACCCTGCTATGCAACGCCCCGAGGTCAGGCAGGATATCGCGCGAGCCTGTCAAATGTTACCTCACCGGCACTGTCCGGCCCACTGCAGGGAGAGGAGCGTCACCATGGAGCGCGAACTGACGGCCCCGGTTTTGCTGTGCGATGCCCGCGGCCGGCTCAACGCGAAGGCGGTCGGCTGGTCGCGGCGGCCCCTGCACACCTGCAACCTTGCCTGCCACTGGCCGCGCAAGAAGCGCTGGAACTACTGGTGTATCACTTCGGAGCGGTCGCTTTTCTCAGCCACCGTGACCAACCTCGACTATGCCGCGATGGCCTTTGTCTACTGGCTCGAATTCGCCTCGGGCCGGTTCGTCGAACAGACCGTGCTGAAGCCGCTCGGGCGCAACTGCGTGATGGGCGACACGATCGACAGCCCGGTCCGGTTCGAAAGCAAGCAACTCGATGTCGCGTTCGACACCCGCGGCGAGCGGACGGAGATCGCCGTCACGAGCAGTGACTTCGGCGGGCGCCCGATGAGCGCCCAGTTCGTCGTCACCACGCCCGCCGCCCATGAGACGATGAATGTCGTCATCCCGTGGAGTGACCGGCGCTTCCAGTACACGTCGAAACATCAGTGCCTGCCGGTCGCCGGGCGGATGCGGTGCGAGGACGAAACCGACGACTTCCCCCAGGGCGGCAGCTTCGCCTGTCTCGACTTCGGCCGCGGCATCTGGCCATATGCGTCATCCTGGAACTGGGCGGCGTTCTCGACCGTCTGCGACGGTCGGGCCGTCGGCGTCAATCTCGGCGGACGCTGGACGGATGGCACCGGCTACACCGAGAATGCGCTGGTCGTGGGCGGACGGATCAGCAAGCTGCCGGAGCGGATGGAGTTCGGCTACGACTGCGGGGACTTCAAGCGTCCCTGGGCGATTCGCAGCGCCTCCGGCACGGGCGGGCAGGGGAACGTTCCAGACGGCACAGGACGGCGCGTCGACCTTGAGTTCGTCCCGTTCTATGAGCGGGTTGCGAAGAGCGACCTGGTGCTGCTCAAGTCGACAGTCCACCAGCTCATCGGGCGGTTCAGCGGCACGATTGTCACTGACGACGGCGAAACGATCGAAGTCCGCGACGCGATCGGCTGGGCGGAGGAGCACGTCGCCAGGTGGTGACCTGCCGGACCAAGGATCAGGCCGTGCGAGCAATTGCCCGCACGGCCTTTCGTCTGCGTGTCCGGTGCCTCAGTATCCTTTCAGGCTGAGGGCGGTCAGTGCCCGCGGCGTCAGGCAGACGCGTTCGCGCCCCTCGCTCAGCCGGACGAACCGCGCCTGGTAGAGGTGGCGTGCCACCTGGTCAGTGTCGGCGG
>JBLNDB010000092.1:0-85643 GCA_050261235.1 Chloroflexota bacterium | reverse complement strand
GGCCGGTGGTGTCGTGGGCGAGCAGGGTCAGTGCCTGCTCCAGGGTCTCGGCCATCACCGGGCTGCGATCGCTGAACGTAGCCGCGATGATGCGCTTCAACTGGGGCACGGCGGCTCCCGTGGATTGGAGGTAGAGCGGCTGTACGTAGAGGATGCTCTTTTCCACCGGCAACACCAGCAGGTTGCCGCGGATGACGCTCGAACCTTTCTGCCCCCAGAGCGTCAGTGCCTGTGAGATCTCGGTGTTCTGGTTGATGAATGATTCGATCAGTTCGGGGCCGTAGACAGTCTCACTCTTGGGCAGGCGGAAGACCTGGATCTCGCCGTAGTTCGCCATTTCGTTGCGAGCCGCGGCCCAGGCGACCATGTTCTTCTTGTTGAGCGGGGTGAACGGCAGGATGGACAGAAACTCCTCGTGATCGTCGCCGGGCAGGCGCATGATGACGAAATAGGGCTCCATCGTCTGCGACGTCTGGTCGATGGTCGTCGCCTGAAGCGGGATGTCGTACTGATCCTCCTTGTTGTAGAAGACCGTCGGGTCCTGCATGTGATAGGTCTTGTACATCTGCATCTGGACGGTGAACAGATCCATCGGATAGCGGATGTGAGCCTGCAGATCCTGCGGCATCTCGCTGAGCGGCGCGAACAGCCCGGGGAAGATCTTGCCATAGGTCTGCGCAATCGGATCAGTGGCATCGAACAGGTAGAACTTGACCTCGCCGGTGTAGGCATCGACAGTCGCCTTGACCGCATTGCGGATGTAGTTGAACGGGACGTTTCCCGGTGCCGGTTGGGAGAACGGGAAGCCGGACGTGACCGTATAGGCGTCGATCATCCAGACCAGCCTGCCGTCGGCGGTGATCACCAGGTAGGGATCGCTGTCGAACATCAGGAACGGCGCCAACTTCTTCACGCGGCCGGAGACGGTCCGCTCCATCAGAATGCGGCTGTTGCTGTCGACCGCGTCCGAGAGGAGAAGCTGATAGTGACCGGTGCGGAAGGCGAATGCCAGGCGCACCAGCGGCGACGACAGGCGAATGCCTGAGCTGGCTTGGTACTTGGTGTAGGCGTTGGTTTCGCCGACCGGATAATCGAACTCCTCGGTGCGGGCGCCGACGATGACGTAGTCAGTAGTGGCCTCGCCGAAGTAGATCTCGGGGCGCGTGAGGTTGAGGCCGACGCTGGAGTGAACCGGGATGTCCTGTAGCCAGAGAACCGGGCCGCCTTCCGACGTGACCTCGCGCGTCGGTGATACTACAGCACCGTAGCCGTGCGTGAATTTGAGGTGCATGTTGACCCATGTCCGGGCCTGCGGCTGGAGCAGGCGGTGATCCAACTCGCGGGCTGCCAGCATGACCTGGCGGTAGCTGCCGCCGATGCTGTAGCGGTCGATGTCGACATCCTTGAAGGTGTAGTAGGCGCGGTTGATCTGCACCTGGTTGTACGCGTCAAGGAGCGGCCGGTAGTCCCAGAGGCGGACGTTTCCGAGCGTTCCGGCGTTACCTGCCAGTTGCTGCGCCGTGAACGAGTTCTTCTCAGCGGGGAACTCCGCCTCCTTGACCTTGTCGAGGTCGAAGGCGAGACGCGTCAGCCGGATGTTGTGTTCGATGTAGGGCGTTTCCTTTGCCAGTTCATTCGGCTCGACGGTGAACTGCTGGACGAACGCCGGGTAGGCCGTGCCGAGCAGCAGCGAGGCGACGACGAGGACGCCGATGCCGGCGAGGAACGGTCGGAAGCTCCGGTAGAACAGGTTGAGCAGAACCAGCAGGCCGGAGACGATCGCGATGACAGTCAGCGTCTTGTAGGCGAGGATGTTGGCGTGCGCATCCGTGTAACTCGGACCCCAGACGACACCCCGCGGCGAGTACATCAGGTTGAACAGGCTGATTCGGTAGCCGAGCCCCTTGACAATCAGGAGCAGACTGACGAGCACGGCCAGATGCCGCCGCGCCTGCGGGTCGATGACGAGATGGCCCTCGCCGGCAGTGATCGCCCGGTTGAAGAAGTAGAGCAGGAAGACGCCCACGGCGGCGACCAGCAGGACGCCCATCGCGGTGGCGTAGAGCACCTGCCAGAACGGCAGGCGGAAGACATAGAAGCTGACGTCACGGCCGAACGTCGGCTCGGCGAGGTTGAAGGACGTGGCATGGGCCGCTTGTTCGAGCACCAGCCACTGGGAGGCGAGCGATGAACCGAACAGGAACGCCAGCAGGGCGCTGGCGGCCGCCAGCAGCCAGCTGAAAAAGCGCCCGGAGCGGTTTCGTATCGCCTCGATGTCGATGAACGAGCCGAAGCTGACCCAGCTCCGCCCCTTGGCCAGATGGAAGTTGGCGAACAGGAACGCGAACACCGCCAGGCCGCCGAGCAGACCCCAGCGGAGCTGCGCCCAGATGATGCCGGTGAAGACGAAGCCATACTTGAGGTCCCTGAACCAGAGCCAGTCTGTGTAGAAGCGCGACAGTGCGGCAAACAGCACGCCAACGAGCGCGATCAGCCCGATCGTCAGCCAGCCGATGCTGATCCGACGTCTCAAAGGATCCCCTCCTCTCACCCGTACCAAGGCAGCGCTCTGGAAGCCGCCCCCAAAGCATTGCTAGTATTTGCAACTGCTCCAACCTCTATCAGGCATGGCGGTCTATTGGCCGGCGACGAGCGTGATGATCACGGTCCGCGTCGGCTGGTCCCAGCCGACCTCGCCGCCGAGCCCCTCGACCATCCACCTGATTGGAAGCATCGTCGAACCGTCGATGAGCCGCGCCGGCTCGTCGATTGTCTCCGGAACGCCGTCGACGATGATCGTGCTGCTGTCGATCGGCATCGCCACGACATGGCCGTTGAACCGCGCGGTTGCCACCCGGGCGACCGGATCCCAGTCGATCGTCCCGCCGGCACCCTCAACGACAGCCCGGGCCGGGACGATGACGCGACCGCTCGGCTGGCTCAGGGGCTGCTTCTGTCCGAAGTCGACCAGTGAGCCGTTCAGCCTCACCCGCACCGGCGCCAGTGCGACCAGATTGCCGCTGACTGATCCGTAGTACAATACGCTCTCATATACGAGCGGCGGAGCGGCAAGTTTCTCCGGCAGCGGCTGGACGCCGAGGAAGCTCAGCGAGCCGTCGCGACTGAAGAAGAACAGCGCGTCGGCAGCGCTGACCTCAAGATGGCCGGGAACGACGATCAGGTCGCGAAGAATGAGCGGTTGCCACATGACGTAGCGCTTACTGCCGGACTTCGCCTCAGGTTTGCCGTCCCACCTGGCGACGGGGCTGCCGAGCTGGGATGAGAACCGGAACACGCCCCCCTCCAGTCCGGCGTACACCGAGCCGTCGCTCGGATCGATAGCCGGCGCGGCCCAGTGGTTGTCCCCCGGATACTTGTACCCGCCAAGCTCCTCGCCGGTGGCAATCCGAACCGCTTTCAGACCGCCCTGCGAGTCGCCGCTACCGGCGGTGATGACGCGGTCTCCCGCGATGACAGGCCAGTGCCGGAATTCACCGCTGAGCGGCACGTGCCAGAGGAGGCTGCCGGTCAGCGGTTCAAGCGCTGTCAGGCTGTCATCGGCCTCGATGAGCACCACGCCGTCGGTGATGGCGGGCGTGGACAGCAGCCGGGTGCCGACACCGATCGTGTACTGCCACACCGTGGTGCCATCGAGCGCCGACAGCCCGCGCACGATGCCGTCGCTGCAGGGCACGACGATCCGGTCGCCGGTCGCCGCGACGCCGGCATCGATGCGCTCCCGCAGCTCGGCCTTCCAGATCGGCGTCCCGTCGGCCGTCGCCAGTGCGTTGACGTCACCGCGCAGTGTAGTGAAGTACACTCGGTCGCCGGCCAGGCAGGCCGGATCCTTGATCGCGCTGCCGACCTCATATGACCAGAGTTCAGCGCCGGTCGCCGGGTCGAGCGCGAAGAAGCGGCCGCCGTCCGACCCGGCGTAGATGGCTCGGCCATCGGTGACCGGCGGCGAGTAGACGGCGCTGCCGGCTGGGTAAGACCAGAGTTGAACCAGGTTCCGTCCGAACCATTGGTCACTGTATCCTGTCCGGGCGGCGGAGGCTGTGGCGGCGACCGGGACGTCTTCGGCGCGAGCGACTGGTACGCCTGAAAGCCCGACGATGAGAGCGACGACAATGATACGGCAGATCCCACGCTGCAACACCAAGCCTTCACGCTCCTGTGCAATGGCTGTGATTTGGCGCGAACGGTGCATAATTGGCCACGTGGCCAATCCCTTCCTGCCATTCGTAGCGCCAATTCGTTCGCGCGAACAGTGGCACCCGCTCGACATAACCCGACAGGGACGTCCATCGCCTGTGGCTACGCGTGGGCGCCCAGCGCCTCGCGGGTAAAACAGTGGCGCCGGCGTTATGTCGCCGGCGCGGGGATATCTGGCATCTCCATCAGTCAGCGTCATCGCCGAATGCCCGGCGATACTGGTCCATCGTGATGATCACGTCGCGCGGCTTGCTGCCTTCATGGCGACCGATGTACCCCTTCTCCTCCATCATGTCGATCAGGCGGCCGGCGCGAGCATAGCCGACTCGCAACCGCCGCTGGATCAACGAGACCGAAGCCTGCCCGGTCTCGATGACAACCCGCACGGCCTGAGCGAACAGCGGGTCTGATGACTCGTCCGCCGCCGCGGCTTCATCCTCGACATCGGCAAAGACCCCCACTTCGTACTCCGGCAGCGCCTGGTCGCGGCACCAGGCGACGATGGACTCGACTTCGCTGTCAGCGACGAATGCGCCCTGCGCGCGGACGGGCTTCATCGACCCGACCGGCGAGTAGAGCATATCGCCGCGGCCAAGCAGCTTCTCCGCGCCGTTGCTGTCGAGAATCGTCCGCGAGTCGACCTGAGAGGCGACCGCGAACGCGATTCGCGACGGGATGTTGGCCTTGATGACGCCGGTGATGACGTCGACCGAGGGGCGCTGGGTGGCGACGATCAGATGAATGCCTGCGGCGCGGGCCATCTGCGCCAAGCGGAAGATGGCGTCCTCGACATCGACTGGCGCAACCATCATCAGGTCGGCAAGTTCATCGAGGATGACGATGATGTACGGCAGCGGCTTGAGGTCGCCCTCTTGCGTTACGGCTTGGTTGTACTTCGTGATGTCACGGACGCCGGCCTGAACGAACAACTCGTAGCGGCGCTGCATCTCGGCGACCACCCACTTGAGAGCGGTGGCGGCCTTCTTCGGGTCAGTCACGACCGGCGCGATCAGGTGCGGAATGCCGTTGTAGTTAGTCAGCTCGACCATCTTCGGGTCGATCATCAGGAACTTGACCTCATCAGGCTTGGCCTTGTAGAGGATACTGGCAATGATCGAATTGACGCAGACGCTCTTGCCCGACCCGGTGGCGCCGGCAATCAAGAGGTGGATCATCTTCTCGAGATTGCCGATCAGCGGCTTGCCGGCGATGTCCTTGCCGAGGGCCACGGTCAGCTTGGCACCGGCGTCGGTGAATTCCTTGGTCTCGAGCACTTCGCGCAGCAGCACAACCGCGACTTCGCTGTTCGGAACCTCGATGCCGATGGCCGCCTTCCCAGGAATCGGAGCTTCGATGCGGACGCCCTGGGCAGCCATGGCAAGCGCTAGGTCGTCGGCCAGGCTGACGATGCGGTTGATCTTCACGCCGGCCGCCGGCTGCAACTCGAAGCGAGTGACCGTGGGGCCGCGCTGGACATCGATCACCCGGGCGGCGACGCCGAAGCTGGCGAGAGTCTCCTCGATCAGCTTGGTCTTGGCAGCGGTGTCCTTATGGCCGGCCGCGAGCTTCTGCCGACCGGCTGCTGCCAAGAGATCGAGCGGCGGTAGCGCATAGTGGACCGGCGCCTGAACGTCAGCCGGCGGGCTATCAGTGACGACTCGGTCGCCAGGCGCTGCAGGATCAGAGCGCGAGCTGCGTCTTGAGCGTGTCGAGCGCGACTCGCCCGGCTCCTTGCCGGCTCCCAACAGGTCGTCGTCCGAGACGATGGTCAGGCGCCGGCCGGTGCGGCTCGCAAAGTCGATGACGTTTGCCTGCCCGGCGACCGTGCCGGGCAGTTCGCTGTCGGCGCCCGCCTCCGGCTCTGCCTCATCGTCACGGACATCCTCATAGAACAGGTTGATCAGCGGCGCAATGACGCGCCTGAAGCCGGCGCGCAGCGCGGCCAGCAACCGGATGAGCAGTTCCGGCAGGGAAAGGTCAGTCAGCATGAGTATCGTCGCCAGAGCCAGCACGCCGAGTATCAGCCCCCGGCCGGCGACGCCGAACGCCAGCCGCAGGCCGGCGGTGATGGCAGCGCCGATGTAGCCGCCGCCCATGCAGCGCTCGGCGTAGACGAACTCGGCGCCGGAATAGGCAAGGTGCATGTACGCGAGACCAAGCGCCACTGCGAGTGATGCGCCGGCGATGCGCTGGCCGCGGCGCGGCAGTGACGGGAAAAAGACCAGCACAAGGCCGATCAGCGCTGCCAACACCGGCAGCAACCTGGCACCGGTGCCGCCGGCGGCCCGCTCCATGATCCGCGCCAGGAACTCGCCCACCGCGCCGCCGCGGCGTGCCAGGGCCAGGAACGCGTAGACAGCCAGGGCGACGGTCAACAGGCCTACGATCTCATCGCGCAGACTGCGTCTCGGTTGGTTCTCCACGGACGGCACCTCCGCGGGGTAGATTCGACCGTCCGCAGAGTGAATCCTCCCGGAACGTCAGCGCCCGAGCAGCTGCCAGAGCATCACGGCCGATCCCACTGCCCAGCAGTAATAGGCGAAGACGCGCAGTCGACCGGCTTTGACGAGGCGCATGACGAGCACTATGGCGGCGTAGCCGACCACGGCTGCGGCGCCCATGCCAATGAACAACGGCCGGCCGAGGCCCGTCGCGGCAGCTCCCAGCAGGTCGCGGAAGTCGACCAGGGCGGCGCCAAGGATGGTAGGAATGGAAAGGAGGAAGGAGAAGCGGGCCGCGCCCTCGCGGTCGAGGCCGGTCAAGCGCCCGGCCGTGATCGTCGTGCCCGAGCGAGACAGTCCCGGGAGCACGGCTGCGGCCTGAAACAGACCGACGACGAAGGCTGGCGCTGAGCGGTACTCCTTCAGCGGCATGCCCTTTGCGCGGATGCTGTCGGCAATCCAGAGCAGAATGCCGGTAAGGAGCAGCATCAGCCCGACGATGAGCAGCGAGCCAAATAGCCGGTCGATGGTGGCACTGAAGAACACGCCGACGATGCCCGCCGGGATCGAGGCGATGAGCAGCAGCACGCCGACCCGGAAGCCGCGATTCTTGCGCCACAAGCTCGTTGCCCGCGCGCGACCGCTGATGATCGACAGCAGGCCGCCCGCGACTCCGACGGCGACACGCGCCACATCGGCCCAGAAAGCTGCCAGCACCGCCAGCAATGTCGCTATGTGCAGTGCGATTGCGAACGTGACCCCCGGATCCTTCAGTTGGAACAGCGCTTGAGCGATGGCGATGTGTCCTGAGCTGCTTACAGGCAAGAACTCGGTCAATCCTTGGACAATCCCGAGGATCAGCGCCTGAATGTCGGTCATGGTCGGGCCTCCTCGCCGATGAGCGTCACCGCGTAGTCGCACCAGTCGATCAATTCTAGCCACAAGGACAGTTCTTCTCTGCGCCGCGGGGCTGTCCCTGCAGCCGCAAACACGGCCCGACGGGCCAGGGCGAAGCTGTCGCGCGCCGCGACCGGATCGCCATCGGCCAGCGCCGCGACCCCGCTGCAGGCCAGGCTGAGGCCCGCCCCGTCCGATAGCGGCAGCACCACTCGGGTCAGGCCAATCGCCCGTGCCAGAGCATCGCTGGCCCGCAACCGCCAGGCCGGGCTGCAGTGACGCTCAGTGAGCCGCTGTCGGGCGCGCACGATTTCCCATCGCAACCGCGCCGGACTGGCGGTGCGGTGTGTCGTCCGCAGAGTGAACGCGAGCCAGCCGGCGAGAAACAGCAGACAACAGGCTGCGTCGGCGGTTGACCGGGCGTGCGCGGCGAGCAGGCCCCGGCCAAGCAGGCCACAGCCAGCCGCGAACAGGTCCCAACCGTTGCCTCGCTGTCGCGCGGTCAGACTGAGAAGCCAGCCGGCCCCCAGGACGCCGGCAGCGTGGCGGGGTGAGAGCACAAGGATGGCCCCCAGCAGCGCCAGACAGCGCAGGGCGCGCTCGGAAGCGGCCAGACTCCGCGACCGTTGTGCCGCGATGAGCCCGCCGAGTGCCAGCAGTGCCGTCCCGGCCAGCAGTTCCACCGTCTTCCCTCCCGGAGACCAATCCGAGAAGAATATAGACCGCTCATGTCGACTGCATGCCAGGAGCCAAGAGGACGCCCGCAGGCGCCCTCTCAGTTGCGGATTGGTGTCGCGAGCGGCGTGCCAGGCTGAAAACGCGGATCCAGATAGTCGGCAGGATCGCTGCTGAGCAGTCTGACGACGGTCCACGCCTGGCCGGTGTGCTGGACCAGCAGGCGGCGCCCGTCCGCTTCCACTTCCACGGGCGGCTCGGCGTCTGCGGGCTGCGCAAAGACGAGTTCCAGCGGCATGATCGTGTGCAGCGTCACCTGTTCCTCCCCGCCTTCGCCGTCGACTCGCCGCCAGCGCCCCCGGCACGCTGCCGTTCGGCCGCGATCATCTCACGGAGCGCGCTCATCGCCTCTTTCAGGCCACCGACAGCGTCGATCAAGCCATCCTTCACGGCATCCGGGCCGACGATCACCGTGCCGATGTCGCGGGCCAATTCGCCGGTGCGGAACATCAGCTCCCGGTAGCGTTGCTCGCTGATGTGAGAGTGCTGGATGACGAACTTGACCACCCGATCCTGCATCTTGTCAAGGTACTCATATGTCTGGGGGACGCCGACGACCAATCCGGTCAGCCTGATCGGGTGGATCGTCATCGTCGCCGTCGGCGCGATGAATGACTTCCGCGCCGCGACGGCGATCGGCACACCGATGGAGTGTCCGCCGCCGAGGACGATCGAAACCGTCGGCTTCGACAGGCTCGCGACCATCTCCGAGATCGCCAGCCCGGCCTCGACATCCCCGCCGACGGTGTTCAGCACCAGCAGAACGCCCTCGATCTCCGGGCTGTTCTCGATCGCCACCAACTGAGGGATGATGTGCTCGTACTTGGTCGTCTTGTTCTGCGGCGGCAGAGCGAGATGGCCCTCGACCTGGCCGATGATGGTCATGCAATGGATATTGGACTTGCCGGCCGGCACCGTCGCGACGCCCAGCGAGGCGATGTTCTCGGCGGTCTCGCTGCCATTGCGACGCGCTCCAGGCCGGCTCGGTTCCGGCTGCGGTTCAGGCTCCGGTGAACCCGGATCCACGTTCGGCTGGCCGCTGGGCGTCTCGACACTGGGCGCAGTCGGCGACGCGGGCGTCGTCGGCGGTCCTCCTGGTTCCGGGCTGCCCCGGTCAGGCAACGCCGGCCTAACCGGGTCTGCCGGGACGGCCGGGCTGACGGGGGTCTTGCGTCGCTGGGCGCCGACTGGCGCTGGTTGTCTGTACATAGACGGCCTCCTTAATGACCTACAGCGCTTATTATGCGCAGAGGCCGTCTCGGCAAGACAGACGGGGACGGCCACTCGGCCGCCCCCGTCTGTCGCGGAAGACTTGCGCTATACGTCCATGATGATGGGCAGGATCATCGGTCTCCGGCGCGTCCGCTCGTAGAGGAAGCGGGCCAGACTGTCGCGGACTTCGGCCTTGATCGCTTGCCATTCCGGTGGTTTTCCGTCGCAGGCCCGGGCCACTGCCTCGCGGATGCGCAGTTTTGTCTCCTCGAGCAGCTCTTCGGATTCCCGCACATAGACGAAGCCGCGCGAGACGACGTCCGGTCCGCTGACGAGTTCGCCACTCTGCTGATCGATGGCCAGGACGGCGATCAGGACGCCGTCCTCCGCCAACTGCTTGCGGTCGCGCAGGACTACAGTGCCGACATCGCCGACGCCGAGGCCGTCGACCAGAACGTGGCCGGCGGTCACCCGCTCTTTCAGCATCACGCCGCGCTCGCCGGTGAACTCGAGCACAGAGCCGTTTTCGGCCACGAAGACATTCTGTGGCTCGATGCCGACCGACTTGGCAAGCTCGGCGTGGCGGATCAGGTGACGGTACTCGCCATGGGCCGGGATGAAGAACTTCGGCCGTGTAAGGTTGAGAACCAGCTTGAGTTCCTCGCTGCTGGCATGTCCGGACACGTGGACACCGCTCTCGGCGCCGTAGATCACTTTGGCGCCGCGGCGGAACAGATGGTCGACCGTCCTGGCGACGAACTTCTCGTTTCCCGGGACCGGCGTGGCGGCGACAACGACCGTATCGCCGGGTTTGATCTCGATCTTGCGGTGATCGTCCATGGCGATCCGGCTAAGCGCCGACATCGGCTCGCCCTGACTGCCGGTCGTGATCAGGATCACTCGCTCCGGCGGCAGTTTGTTGGCCTCATCGATGTCGACCAGCGTGCCCGGAGGGGCGTGCAGGTAGCCGAGGTCGGTCGCGATGTCGACCGTGTTGATGACGCTCCGACCGACTGCTGCCACCCGTTTCCCCAGCTCGGCCGCGGCGTCGATGACTTGCTGCATGCGGTGGACGTTCGACGCGAACGTCGCCACCAGCACACGCCCGCTGGCCTGCCGGAAGACATCGCGCAGCCGCTGCCCGACAATCCGCTCGGACGGCGTGAACCCGCTGCGCTCGGCATTGGTGCTGTCGGAGATGAGGACGAGCACTCCCTCCTGGCCGAACCTGGCCAGGAGTTGGAGATCGAACACCTCACCATCCACCGGCGTCTGGTCGAGCTTGAAGTCACCGGTGTCGACAATCAGCCCGAGCGGCGTATGGATGCCGAGACCGACGGCATCGGCAATGCTGTGGTTGACGCGGAAGAACTCGATGTCGAAGCAGCCGACCCGGACCCGATCGCGCGGTTTGACGATGTGGGCGTTGTCGCCGAGATTCAGTCCGTGCTCGGCCAGCTTGCCCTGAACGAAGCCGAGCGTCAACTTGGTACCGTAGACCGGCACCTGCACCTGGCGGAGCAGGTACGGAAGGGCACCGATGTGGTCCTCATGGCCGTGCGTCAGCAGCACGCCCCGTAGCCGGTCCTTATGCTCGAGCACATAGGACATATCTGGAATGACGATGTCGATGCCCAGCATTTCCTCTTCCGGGAAAGTCAGCCCGGCATCGATGAGTATCATGTCATCGCCGCAGGAGACAGCCATCATGTTCTTGCCGATCTCGCCAAGGCCGCCGAGCGGCACTATCTGGAGTTTCATGCTGCTTGCCTGTTCTTTTGCCACTTAATCAACCATCCTTATCTTCGCTGGGAGCACTTCAATTATAGCATCATAACCCAGTTCTGAGTACGGGACAAGCGCAAGCTTGTCTTGAGGCAGCGCGCGAGAGACGAAAACGGCGGGCCGACCGATGCCGACCCGCCAGCGGGCGTCTAGCGAAGCAGCCCGAGCTCGCCTAGCGCTGCGCGAACCGTCGCCAGGTCCCGCTCGCTGGCCGCCGACAGCGGCGGCCGGCAACCGCCGACCGGCAGGCCGATCATCGCCAGCGCCGCCTTGACGGGGATTGGGTTGGTGGTCACGAACAGGGCCTTGGCGAGCGGGTGAAGGGCCAGATGGAGGCGGCGGGCCTGGTCGAGATCGCCGGCCAGCACCGCGTCGCACATCGCCCGCACCTGATTGCCTGCGACATGCGAGATGACGCTGACCACACCCCGCGCGCCGCAGGCCATCATCGGCAGTGTCAAGCTGTCGTCGCCACTGTAGATCATGAACTCCGGCGGCGTGACCCGCCTCAGTTCGCTCATTTGGTCGAGATTGCCGGAAGCTTCCTTCAAAGCGACGATGTTGTCGATCTCGGCCAGTCTCGCCACCGTTGCCGGGAGCAGGTTAGCGGCTGTACGACCGGGGACGTTGTACAGCATCACCGGCAGGCGTGTTGCAGCGGCGATGGCGGCGAAGTGCTCGTACAGCCCGTCCTGCGGCGGCTTGTTGTAGTATGGCGTGACCAGCAGGATCGCGTGTGCGCCGATGGCCTCGGCCCGCTTGGTCAGCTCGATGCTGTCAGCGGTCGAGTTCGTGCCTGTTCCGGCCATGACCATGATCCGGTCGCCAACCGCCTCGAGCACAGTCTCCAGCAGACGCGTTCGCTCTTGCAGCGTAAGCGTCGGCGACTCGCCGGTCGTGCCTGCGATGAGCACGCCGGCCGACCCGTTGTCGGCGAGAAAGCGGGCCAGTTCAGCTGCCCGCGCATAGTCGACTGCAAGGCTGTCGTTGAACGGCGTGGCCATCGCCGTGATGACGGAACCGAACTCCAATGCGCTCACCTCCGGGATCTAGGCATTGAGGCCGAATTGGTCGTGCAGGGCACGGACGGCCTTGCCGACGTCCTCTTCGGCGACCAGGCACGAGATGGTCAGGTGCGAGTCGGCCGTCTGCAGGATCCGCACTCCGGCCGATGTCAGCGCGCGCACGACGCGGGCCATTACGCCAGGCACACCGCGCATGCCGGCGCCGACGATCGACACCTTGGCTCGCTCAGGCGTGATCTCGTACTGGACGTTAAGCGCCCGGAGAGCAGCCTCGGCGGCGGGAATCTGCTCCTCTTTGATGATGAACAGCTTGGTGTCAGGTGAGACGTTGATCAGGTCGACACTGACACCGGCTTCGGCCAGCGATTCGAACACCTTCAGCTCAAGCTCGGCCTGAGTGTCGCTGTCCGGGGTCGACACCCTGACCTGGGCCGTATCAAGGATGTAGGTCACGCCCGTGATGATCTTGCCCCGCAGGCTCGGCCAGCCGCCCTGCTCAGCGGCTGATGTGATGAGAGTCCCGAGCGAGTCGCTGAACGTGGAGCGGATGCGGAGCGGAATGTTGCGCCGCATGGCGATCTCCACTGCCTTCGAGTGGATCACCTTGGCGCCCTGGTGGGCGAGTTGGAACACTTCGCTGTAATTCATGACTTCGATGGTCCGGGCTTCCGGCACGATACGCGGGTCGGCGGTCTTGACGCCATCGACGTCAGTGTAGATCTCGACGACCTCTGCGCCGAGCGCGGCGCCCAGCGCCACTGCCGTCGTGTCGCTACCGCCGCGGCCGAGCGTCGTCACGTCGCCGTTCTCCGCCCGGCCCTGAAAGCCGGCAACGACGACTGTCTTGCCGTCTTTCAGGTGACGGAGGATGTTCTCCGGTTCGACGCGCATGATCTCGGCTTCCGAGTAGTCCAGGGTGGTGATGATGCCGGCCTGCCACCCCGTCAGCGCTGTCGCGTTCAAACCGCGGGCGCGGAGGGTGTTGCACATGACGACGCTGGCGATGATCTCGCCGCACGAGGCAATCAGGTCCAGTTCCCGCGGGTCGGTCTCACGGTAGACACTGTGTGCGAGATTGAGCAGAGTGTCGGTGGCATACGGCTCGCCGGCGCGGCCCATCGCCGACACCACCACGACCGGGTCGCAACCGTCGGCTTTCGCCTTCAGTACTTTGTCGGCCACCTGGGCGCGCAGGGCTGGCGTCGCCACGGACGTCCCGCCGAACTTCTGAACGATGATCCGCATTGCCGACGCCTCCTAGAGCAGCCCGTGAGCGAGCATCCACTCAGCGATCTGCACGGCGTTGGTCGCCGCACCCTTACGCAGGTTATCCGAGACTACCCAGAGACTGAGGCCGGTGGCCAGTGAAGGATCCTCACGCACGCGGCCAACGAACACATCGTCGCGCCCGGCGGCGTCGAGCGGCGTCGGGTAGACCGCGCGCTGCGGGTCATCCATGACCGTCACGCCGGGCGCCCGTGACAGCAGCTCGCGGGCGCGTGCTGCTGACAGTGGGTGCTCGGTCTCGACGTAGATCGCTTCCGAGTGACCGGTCACGACCGGGACGCGCACGCAGGTCGCGACCACGGGCAGGTCGGGCAGATGGAGGATCTTGCGCGTCTCGAAGACCATCTTCAGTTCCTCGGCGGTGTTGCCCCGTTCGTCGAACCGGTCGATGTGCGGGAACAGATTGTGCGCGATCTGCCGCGGGAAGGCGCGCACCTCGACCGGCTCGCCGGCGGCTATGGCTTTGGTCTGGGCGGTCAACTCATCGATCGCGTCGCGCCCGGCGCCGGAGACTGCCTGATAGGTAGAGACGATGACGCGGCGCAAACCGACAGCGTCGAGCAGCGGCTTGAGGGCGACAACCATTTGGATCGTCGAGCAGTTCGGGCTGGCAACCACTCCGGGGTGCCCGTACAGATCCCCGGGGTTGACCTCGGGCACGACCAGGGGCACCGAGAGGTCCATGCGGAAGGCGTTGCTCTTGTCAATGACGACAGCGCCGCTTTCGACGGCCAGCGGGACGCACTGGCGGCTCGCCTCGGCGGTGGCGCAGGAGAAGACCAGATCGACGCCGGCGAACGAGTCGGCCTGCACCTCGGCAATGGTGAGCATCTGCCCTCCGAATTCGACGGCTGAGCCGGCCGAGCGCGCCGTCGCCAGCAGGCGCAGCTGGCCGACCGGGAATCCCCGGCTGGCGAGCATCCTGACGATCTCGCCGCCAACGGCGCCACCTGCGCCCAGAATCGCGACTGTAAGTGGTCTCACCTGACATCCCCCGCTCAGTTAAGGCTATGGCTGTTCTACCGCCAGCGTTCGATCAGCACCGGCTGAAGCTGCCGCCCGACGAGCGCCTGAGCGACCGTGTCAGTCAGAAGCTCCAGCCTGGCATCAAGTGAATTCGGTTTCTCAGTCGGGCTGTCTTGGCCGAAGGGGACGAAGTAGAAGTTCTTCGTATTCAGCAGCAGGCCGATGTTCTTGGCGTTGGCGCCGAGTCCATCGTTGCTTGCGACCGCGACCACGACCGGGCGGCCATTGCGCAGGTGCGCCTTGACGGCCATTGTCGCGGGTGTGTCGGAGATGCCGGCCGCGAGTTTGGCCAGCGTGTTGCCGGTGCAAGGCGCGACGACGACGATGTCGAGCAGCTTCTGCGGGCCGATCGGCTCCACCTCAGTGAACGCTGTCCATGGCTCGTGGCCCGTCAGTTTGGCCAGATTCGCCCTCAGGTCAGCGGCGGTCCCGTAGCGTGTGTCGACCGTCGCCGCCGCCGGGGACAGAATGGGAGTCAGATCGGCGCCGGCTGCGACCAGTCGGGCGATCTCCGGCAGAACTCGGCCCATCGTGCAATGAGAACCAGTCAGTACGAATCCGACCCTCTTACCGGTCAGCATAGGCCCCTCCTGATGAAACAGCCCCACCGGATCGCCGAGGGTCAGCGACAGCTGGTCAGGAGGTCGAGAATGACGCGCGCTGCCGCCCGGCCGGCCGTGACCGGCGCGCACTTGCCGGGCAGACCGGGGGCGAGCAGGGCTTCACGGCCGAGCGCCGACGCAGCGGCGAAGTCGGTCCCGCCCGGTGCGCTCGCCAGATCGACAATCAGACAATCGGGCCGCGTCTGGGCGAGCCTGTCTCCGGTCAGAACCAGCGCCGGCACCGTGTTGAAGACGAAGTCCGCTTCCTGCAGCGCCGCGCCGGCGCTGGGGTAGTCGGTTGCGGCCCAGGCCATCGCCGACGCCCTCGCCCTGTCTGCCGGTTTGCGAGCGACTACGGTGACTCGGGCGCCAAGCGCGGCCAGCGTGCGGGCGAGAGTGAAACCGCAGCGGCCCAGCCCGAGGACGACTGCCTGACTGCCGTGGATGGTGACCGGGCGCCGCTCCATCGCCATCCGCACCGCCCCCTCGGCAGTCGGGACGGAGTTGGCGATTGCGAGCTCGTCGTTTTCGGACAGTTCGTAGACCGGGTGCCCGAGTTCCGCCGCCGGGTCGGACAGGCTGGAGCGAGCAACGCCGACGATGATCGGGGCGCCCGCGACGAGCCCTGCCAGATCGCTGGCACGCAGATGAAACGGTTCGCTGACCAGAGGTGCGTAGATCCTGCCCTGAGCGTCGACGCCGGGCATCGGCAGCACGAGCGCCGTGGAGCCGCGGAGCGCCTCGCCGACAGTGGCTGACCACTCGGCCCCGACATCGCCCGCCGGCCGCGCGGCCACCTGCACCCTCGCTCCCGCGCCAACCAACGCGCTGATGACCTCACGTTCACGGGCGTCGCCGCCGACTACGGCGACTGTCGTTCCTGCGATTCGCATGAGACGCTGACCCCCTGCTGGGCAGCCGGTGAGGCTGACGATTGCTACACTATATGACCGGCTGCACGCGCAGGTGAGTTGCGACTATTCCATGAGATCAAGCAGGCGGCGGATCATGCCGCGCCGGCGCATGACCTGACTCACCGCCAGCGCGACCCCGGGTGCGAACGACTCGCGGCTGATGCTGTCGTGACGAAGGGTGAGCGTCTGGCCGAGCCCGCCGAAGATGACCTCATGATGAGCCACGAGGCCCGGCAGGCGGACGCTGAGAATCTCTGGCGTCCCGCGCTCCGGGGATCGCGCCGCGGCAATGGCCGCTCCGAGGTGCCGGGCGGTTCCTGATGGGGCGTCGAGCTTCCGGTTGTGATGGAGTTCGATGACGGTGCAATCGGGCAGATAGCGGGCTGCGTCGACACAGTAGCGCTCAAGCAACGCGGCGCCGATGGCGAAGTTCGGTATGACGGCGATCGCCAGTCCCGCGTTCTCGGCCGCTTCCGCCAGCCTGGCGAGATCGGACTCAGCGATGCCGGTTGTCCCGACTACCGGCCGGACACCGGACCGCAGGGCAGTCAGCGAGTTGGCCACGGCAGCTGAAGCGATCGTGAAATCGACCAGGACGTCCGGTCTCGTCTCAGCAATGGCAACAGCCAGGTCAGCATGGACGAGCGCTCCCGAAGCGTGGCCGGTTGTCACCTGGCCCAGGTCCTGGCCACCGCCGAACGGACTGACGCCACCGACGACCTCGATACCCTCATAACGTGGAAGAGCAGCAGCCATCTCCCGGCCCATCCGGCCGAGCGCACCCGCAATCAGGACGCGGATCGTCAACATGCACCCTCCTGTTCCCACTGAAAACTGGCGGGGGCGTTGCCGCCCCCGCCAGGAGTCACTAGTGCGTCGGCCGCACTCCCTGTCGCTCGTGAAACTCTACCTCTTCTGCTCCGCTCTGTTTCATGATCGCTGCCGCCTGCTGAGCAACACCCGGATCATCGGTGTGCACGACCGCAAGGGTGAACCCTTCCTTGATCCGGCTCTCGATCTGGCGGCTTCGCTCATCCGGTATCCCCAGGTCAAGCAGGCCGCCGGCGATACTCCCGGACACTCCGCTCGTCATCACGCCCTGCAACGGGCCGGCGGCGAAGACCTGGCCGATGCCTGGGACGACCAGCAGTCCGCTGCTGGTCAGCATGCCGGCGATGCCGCCGGTGGCGGCGGGAGTCCAGAAGCCGGCGCCGTAGTTCTCATGCTCGAGGCCGGAGCCGGCAGTCACGACAGGCGCATCGAACATCAGAGCGAAGTTGTCGTCTCGTCCGTGGCCGATTTCGGCGCCGCGACCGGCGTCTCCGCCGTGCTTATCGTGCGCGATGACCGAGACGTCCTGCTCCTTCAGACCTTGGTCGCGGAGAGCGCGGACGGCGTGTTCGGCCTTCGACTGACTGGCGAACAGGCCGACGACCGCGCCGAGGTTGGACCGTCCGCCGTGGCCGCCCCCCACCCGACCCTCACCCGGGTCTGCGTGCATGTCTTTGATGGTCGGCGCGTCATGGAGATCACTGCTTTGCTCGGTGCGCCAAGTTCCGGTCCGCGCCTCTCCGGAACGATCATGCCGATCGTCGCCCGCAATCATGGACAAACCTCCCTCGGCCATTTGGGTATAGTTTGTCCCCGTTTGCGGGCGGTATCCGACGCTACTGCCAGCGTTCGCGCTCAGAGCGCGGCAGTTCGCCGCCGGGAAGGTCGACGATGACCAGGTCCGCGCCGATTTTCTTGATCGCGTACCAAGGGACGGTGGTCTCGCGCGCGCGGCCGAACAGGCTAAACCCGCCGCCGCGCTCAGGCATGACCAGCGAGATGATCTTGCCGCTCTCCTGGTCGATGACCAGATCAGCTTCACCAATCAGGCCGAGACGGTTGCCGCTGCTCAGGTCGATCAGTTCCTTGTTCCTCAGCTCGCTCATGCGCATAGCATCACCAGTGGATTATATGAGCCTAACGGGCGGGCAACACCCAGCCAGGGCGGAAGGCAGTGATCACGTTCGCAGCATTGATGACGCCGGAACCGCCATCCTGGGCCACGCCGATCAGCGGATCGGCCGTGCGACGGATGATCTCGAGCATCTGCGCCCGCGACAGTCCCGGGCGGTAGCGCATCAGCAGTGCATACAGCGCGGTGACGTGCGGGGTAGCCATCGACGTGCCGCTGAGCGTACTGTAGCCTCCGTCCGTCCAGGTCGACAGGATATCCTGACCGGGGGCGGCGACGGCCACCTGCGGCCCGCGGCTGGAGAAAGCCGCCAGCTGGTCGGCGCGGGTCGATGCGGATACGGCCACGACATCAGGGTAGCGGGCGGGAACGTCAACGGAGTCGGCCCGGCCGTTGTTTCCTGCCGCGGCAACCAGGACGGTCGACCGCGCGGCGGCCCGGACAGCGTCGCGGAAGCTCTCGTTTCCCGTGTCGCTGCCGAAGCTGAGGTTGATGACGCTGATGTTGTTGGTGAGACACCATTCGAGTGCGGCGATGACGTCGGACAGCCGTGCCGTGCCGTTCTGATCGAACGCCTTGATGGCGAAGATCCGTGCGCCCGGTGCGCCGCCGACCACGCCGATGCCGTTGTTCAGTGCAGCGATCGTACCGGCGACGTGAGTTCCGTGACCATTGTCATCGACCGGCGGCTGGCCGGGATCAAGGATGTTGGTACCGCCGGCAATGTTCTGCTGGAGATCGGGATGTGTGAGATCGATGCCGGTATCGATGACGCCGATCCGCACACCGGACCCGTCAGTGGCCTGCCAGACCTGCGGTGCGCGGATCCGCTCGATCCCCCATGGCACCTCTTGCCCGGCTGAGATGCTGGCGAGTTGAGGCCGCGCGACTGTCTCGATGCGCAGCAGGAAGTCGTAGTCGACGCGGGACACCTCCGGCTGACCGCGAAGAGTCATCACCGACGCCCGCGCCGGCAGGTGGCAGGTGACCGCGTTGATCAGCGGCAGATGGCGTACCAGCACCGCGCCCTGCCGCCCGAGCGTGCGCCGGAAGTAGTCGAGCGGGTCGATGCCGCTGTTCAGCACCAGGATTCTCCGTGAGTCATGCTGCTGGTACCACTGCCTCTGCTGATACCAGAGATAATAAGGATACACAGTCCTCTCTCCCCTGCGGCTCGACCAGGCATCTCACATCCCGGCCGGCTGCCCGTATAATGTGTTGACCTTGTTGGTTGCCGAGGAGGTTGCCCGGACATGGCGGATAAGGACGAGGTAGTGAACAGGCTGCAGCGTGTCAACTACCGCCTCCAGTCTTGCTTGACAGAGCGTGCGCGCCTTGAGAGTGAGATTGTCTCGTTACAGAAGAAACGTGATTTCCTGCTGTCGCTGGTCGGTGGCGAGGAGGCCGCCACCCAGCAACCAGCTGCTCTGCCGGCGCTGGCAGCCTCGGCGGGCGGCGGACAGGTCGAGGTGTCAACAGCCGGTTTCGTGCCACAGAGCCTCGCGCCCGGGGTCCGGATCCAGCAGCGGCGCATCTCGCTTGACGACCTTCTGGGGCGCGCGCAAGTGGGTATCGTTCAGCTCCAGGGCGCCACCCAGGAGATGGCCAAGGCGACGGAAAGCATCATCACTGCGCTGGATGTCATCAAGAATGTGCTCGGCCTGCTGAGTCCGGAAGGGCGGCGCCAGCTCAGCCAGATCGCACAGGGCCTGTTCGGGGCCTTGAGCGGCGTGGCCGCGCCGCGCGAAGCGCGCTTGTCGGTGGCATCGACCGATGGTCAGGCGCCACAACAGGCCGACGCGGTCGCCATGAAGGCACCAGACATTCTCGGCGCGCTGGCGTACATCACATCGCCAGCGTTCCTCGAGCTGTTGGCCTCGTTCATACAGCCGCGGCAGCCGGCGACAGCTGATGGCAGTTCGGCCCAATAGCCCCCGGATAATCGGAGAAGGGCCAGACCGGCAGCCGGTCCGGCCCTTCTTCCCGTTCGCGACCTCAGGCCCTTGCGTGCCTTCGGCAGCGTGCACGCGCAGCGGTACTCACCACCACCAGCACGGTCTCACGGCGACGATGGCGAAGAAGAAGAGGAGGATGATGAGGATCACAGCGATCCAGATCCAGCGACCCCAAATCAGGCCGCTACCCTGAAGATCGGCCATCAGGTTCACCTCCCGTGACCATGCACTGAGCTCGGTCGACGACCGGGCCCGCGCCTGGAGTCGCTGCGGCTCTGCGGTGGCGTGGCTGATGTCGATCAGCCGTTGTCGTGCTCATTCGGGTTCGACTCCAGAAGCCGCCCCAGCCCCGCCGTGAGGTTATGCCAGGGTCGCATGCCACCTCCTGCCAGGGCTGGACCGTCATGCTGCCTTACCAGACCGGGCCGACGCCGGTTCCCGGGACCGAGACGATCGCGAAGAAGAAGAGCAGGATGATGAGGATCACCGCGATGAAGATCCAGCGGGCGGGCCCGAAGAAGAATCCGCCTGAGGTCTGGGTGTCTGCCATTCTAGTCACCTCCTCGGTCGCGTGCACAGGTCAGCTTACCAGATGGGCCGGACGGCGACGATTGCGAAGAAGAAGAGCAGGATGATGAGGATTACCGCGATGAAGATCCAGCGGCCGGGACCGAAGAACCATCCGCCTGAGGTCTGGGTGTCCGCCATTCTTGTCACCTCCCGAATATCTGACCATCGATCGCTGTTCTACCAGATCGGTCCGCCCGTGCCCGGCACGGAGACGATCGCGAAGAAGAACAGCAAGATGATGAGAATCACCGCGATGAAGATCCAGCGGCCGGGACCGAAGAACCATCCGCCGCCCCAGCCCACCTGTGAGCTCTGAAGATCGGCCACTCCTGATTCACCTCCTGTCAGGGTCGTGTTAAAGCAGTTGGCGAGTGACCACGGTTGTGAGGGTGAAGAAGAACATCAGGATGATGAGGATCACAGCCACGAAGATCGGTCGTATGCCGGGATTGAGCCAGCCTGCTTCCGCCGGATCGCGAGGAATTGCTTCGTCCTCACTGTCGTCCGGCTCCGTGTCGAAGTCATCACCCGGGGCGTACGGCCCAAGATCCGGCCCACGTTCGTGGTCCCTGGCCTGATCCCGTGCTGCTGTGGCGACGGGCATCCACCTACCTCCTTCCGGGTGCCAGAGGTGGGTATGGTGAGGCGGGCCAGGGCGGCGCAGCGGGCACGCGGCGGGCCGGCGCCCAGCTGAGCGAGCCGCTGATCGCGTCCACGCCGACCACGAAGAAGAAGAAGAGGATGATCAGCGTTGCCAGCCGGAAGATCTCCTGATCCATCCGCGTTTTGAACAGCCCGCTCACCCCCTGCCATGCGCGCTTTTCCTACTTCGGGCGAACCTTCTTCATGAGATCCGTCAGGCTGGGGCTGCCTTGCGGCAGATTGCGTGCGGCGCGGCCGAAGGCCGACCGTAGCGCGTCAGTATCGCCTGGCTTGAGATCGCCGCTTACGCCCACTGCGTTACAGAGCGAGTCCGCCTGGCGCTCCGACATCGGTACGCCGACTTTGTTCAAAAGGCGGCGGATCGCAGACCCCAAGTCCGGTTCGCGCATGTACTGATCGGCGTTGTCGCGGAGTTCGCTGATGGCGTCCTGGAACGCTTTCGCCCTGTCGAATGCCACTGGTTTGGCCTCCTGTGCCTTTGCGGCTGGCTTCTTGATCCGGCGCACCTTCTTACCGATGACCCTTGCGCGAGCCATCCTCGACTCCCCCCGGCTGAGTGTCAATCGGGTTCCCTGAGGTTCCATAAGCTACTACATACTATGTCGCCTTCTCGGAGTGTGACACGGGCACAAGAAAAGCGACAGCCACGGGATTTCCCGTGGCTGTCGCGGCTATTTCGGTTTACGCTCAGGTCAGCCGATGCGACGGAACAGGTCGGCGAGCGGCTGCTCCGCCTCCCCGGCTCCGACGGCGGCAACGGCAAACCGGCCGGAGAAGAGGCGGCCCGCCAAGCGCTGGATATCGGCGGGCGTGACCCGCGCAATCAGGTCCCCCGCCTCCTCGATTGTCTCGACCCGGCCAAGGTAGAACTGGCTCTTGCCGATTCTGGCCGCGCGCGAGCCGCTGCTCTCGAGGCCGAAGGTGAGCGATGCCAGCAGTTGGGCGCGCGCTCGCGCCACCTCACGTTCGGTGGGTGGTGTCGCAATCAGCGAGCGGAGTTCGGCGATGGCGATCTCGGCGACCTCCACCGCCAGATCCGGCGATGCCGCGGCATAGACAGTGAACAGGCCGGCGCGCCGGTGGAACGAAGGGTACGAGTAGATGTCATAAGCCAGACCGCGTTCCTCGCGCACCTCCTGGAACAGGCGCGAGCTAGCGCCGCCGCCGATCAGCACATTGGCGACTTCCAGCGTGTAGACATCCGGATCGTCGATGGCCAGTGCCTCACTGCCGAGGCAAAGGTGAACCTGCTCCGTGGCCCGCGCGCGGTAGGCAAAGTCAGGTGAGAAGCACGGCTGCGGGATGTCCAGCAATACGGCCGGTGCCGGCGCGGTCGCGCCGAGAAAGTGCCGTTCAACCAACTCGATCAGTTGCTCGTGGTCGACCGCCCCGGCAGCCACGACCACGAGATTGCCGAGTCCGTAGTGCGATCGGAAGAAATTCACGACTTCAGACTGGGAGATGGCGCTGACAGTCAGTCGTGTGCCGCTCACCGGTCGCCCCAGCGGTGAGGTCGGCCAACAGGTGGAACAGAACAAGTCGTGCACGACATCGCCGGGATCGTCTTCGGCCAGCCTGATTTCGTCGAGGACGACGCCGCGCTCGCGGTCGACGTCATCGGGGGTGAACGTGGATTCGGTCAGCATGTCGCCAAGCACGTCGACGGCGATGCCGATGTCTGGCTGGCGCACTTTGGCGTAGAAGCACGAGTAGTCCTTGGCGGTGTAGGCGTTGATCTGCCCGCCGACATCCTCGATGGCCTCCGCCAGCTCGCGGGCAGTCCGCCGGCGCGTCCCCTTGAACACGAGATGTTCGATGAAGTGCGACAGGCCTGAGCGGGCAGCGGGCTCGTGGGCCGAGCCGACACCCACCCAGGCGCCAATCGAGACCGAACCGAAACCCGGCACAGCCTCGCTGACCACCAGGGGGCCACTGGGCAGCTGCGTCGTCTGAAGCATCGCTTTACCTCCCCGCCGACCAAGCCGCAAGGAGGGCGAGATCAGCAGCACGCGCCCCGGGGTCCTTGTCAGGCGTCTCGAGGATACCAGGCAGCTCTGCCCACGCAGAGTGCCGGCAGAGGGCCTCGAAGCAAGCGTTGCCAATCTCACCGTGACCGATGTTCGCGTGCAGGTCCCGGCGCGAGCCCAGTGGCGTCTTCGAGTCATTCAGATGAAAGCAGCGGAGCCGCTCCGGACCGACCAAAGCCTGCACCTGCCCGACCAGTCGGACAGCGGCGTCCGGCGTCCGCAAGTCGTAACCGGCAGCGAAGGCGTGGGCAGTGTCGAAGCAGACGCCCACCCGCGGGTCACCCTCCAGGAGAGCGATGGCGGCGGCCAGTTCCTCAAAGCGCGTGCCGCACTCGCCGCCTTCGCCAGCCGCGTTCTCCAGGAGCACCATCGCCTTGCCGGGCGAGGCCGACAGCGCGCCCCGCACCGCCGCAACGACGCGGCGCAGTCCCGCCTCTTCGCCACTGCCGCGGTGATCGCCGAAGTGGGTAACGACCCCCATCGCGCCAAGCGCCTCGGCCCGCTGCAGTTCCTCAGCCAGCAGTTCGACTGCAAACGCATGCTTGTCGTCCTCGGGTGACGCCAGGTTGATGAAATAGGGAACGTGGACGACCAGCGGGCTGATGTTCTCAGCCCGGAGGGTCGTCCACATCTCGTTCACTTGTGCCGGATCGATCGGCTTCGCCTTGCCGCCTCGCGGGCTGCGGGAGAAGACCTGCAGGGACCGGCAGTGCCCGTCCTTCGCTCGCGTGCCAACTTCAGCCCAGCCACCGGCGATCGAGACATGCAGCCCAGGCTTCATTGCAGGCTCGGCGATCCGCCGTTGTCGCCGCCACGGCGCGGACCGCGGTCAGGGCCGCGTTCCGGGCGCGGGCCGTCGTGACGCTGTCCTTCGCGACGCGAGCCGTCGCGGCGCGGCCCGTCGTGACGTCCGCCCTCGCGGCGCGGGCTATCGTAACGCGGCCGCTCTTCGACCGGCAGGCCAAGGCGCTTCCGCTCCTCGATCAGGACCTCGCGCCGGGAGAGGTTGATCCGACCCTTCTCGTCGATCTCGGTGACCTTGACCGTGACTTCATCGCCGATCTTGACCGCATCCTCGACAGTGGGCACGCGGCCGATATCCAGTTCGGAGATGTGGATCAGGCCTTCCTTGCCGGGGAGAATCTCGACGAAGGCGCCGAAGTTCATCAGCCGCGTCACCTTGCCGGTGTAGACCTCGCCGGGAGCGACGTCCTTGGTCAGCCGCTCGATCCAGGCCTGCGCCTTCTTCGCGCCTTCCTCGTCGGTCGAGGCGATGAAGATCCTGCCGTCGTCCTCGATGTCGATCTCGACGCCGCACTCGGCGATGATCTTGTTGATCATCTTGCCGCCCGGGCCGATGACGTCGCGGATGTTGTCGACGTTGATCTGCATGACGGTGATGCGCGGCGCGTACTTGGACAGCTCGGGCCGCGGCGCCGGCAGGCAATCGTGGATCTTGCCGAGGATGAACAGGCGCGCCTCGCGGGCCTGGGCCAGGGCGGTCTCAAGGATTTCGCGGTTGATGCCGGCGATCTTGATGTCCATCTGGATGGCGGTGATGCCTTGAGTCGTGCCGGCAACCTTGAAGTCCATGTCGCCAAGGTGGTCTTCCATGCCCTGAATGTCAGTCAATACCTTGTAGCGGTCGCCTTCCTTGATCAGGCCCATGGCGATGCCGGCTACCGGGGCCTTGATCGGCACACCGGCATCGAGCAGCGCCAGCGTGCTGCCGCAGACGCTTGCCATCGAGGTCGAGCCGTTCGATGACAGAACCTCCGACACGAGGCGAAGCGTGTAGGGGAAGCTGGTGTCGTCCGGGATCATCGGCGCCAGGGCACGCTCCGCCAGGGCACCGTGACCGATTTCACGCCGGCCGGGACCGCGGACCGGCTTGGTCTCGCCGGTGCTGTAGGACGGGAAGTTGTAGTGGTGCATGTAGCGCTTGAACTCTTCATCGGTCAGGTCGAACAGCTTCTGCTGGTCGGAGATCATGCCGAGCGTAAGCGCTGTCATGACCTGAGTCTGACCGCGCGTGAACAGACCCGAACCGTGAACGCGCGGCAACAGCCCGACTTCGCAGGTGATGGGACGAATCTCGTTGACCTGCCGCCCGTCCGGGCGCACACCGTCATCGAGAATTTGGCGGCGGACCTCGGCCTTGAGCTCGTCATGGTAGGCCTCGCTGATCTCCTTCGCCTTGTCCGGGAACTCCGCCAGCACCTGTTCCATGACACGGGTGCCGAGCGCGTCGATATTGGCCTCGCGGGTCTGCTTGTCGGGATGGCGGACGGCCTGGCGGAGGTCATCGCCAATCGCCGCCTTGACTGCCGCGGCGACCTCAGGCGTGACCTCGAACACTGACATCTCGCGCTTCGCCTTGGCGACCTGAGCGATGATCTCCTCTTCGAAGGCGATGATCCGCTTGATCTCTTCGTGACCGAAGAGAATGGCGTCGATCATCTCCTCTTCAGTGACCTCTTTGGCGCCGGCCTCGACCATCAGAATGGCGTCCTTGCTCCCAGCGACGGACAGCGTCAGGCGGCTGACGGCATCCTGAGCGCGGGTCGGGTTGATCACGTATTGGCCGTCGACCAGACCGACCTGTACGGCCGCCGTCGGCCCGTTGAACGGAATGTCCGAGATCATGAGCGCCAGCGACGAGCCGATCATGCCGCACATTTCCGGGGAGTTGTCATAGTCCACCGACATGACGGTGACGACGATCGCTACATCATTGCGGAAGCCGCTCGGGAACAGCGGGCGAAGCGGACGGTCGGTCAAGCGAGCGGCGAGAATGGCCTTCTCCGTTGGCCGCCCCTCGCGCCGGAAGACACTGCCCGGAATCTTGCCGATCGCATATGAGCGCTCTTCGTAGTCGACTGTCAGGGGGAAGAAATCGATACCCTCGCGTGGCTGGCTGGATGCCGTCGCCGTGACGAGCACTACCGTGTCGCCATAGCGGACCAGACATGATCCGCCGGCCTGCTGGGCGACTTTGCCGGTCTCGATGACGAACTTGCGACCGGCGATCTCTGTCTCAAATACCTGGTGCATACGTGTCGCTGCCTCCCCTTCTACCCTCTTGTCGGGCGCTTGTCTCAGCGCCATCGTGTTCCGCCCCGAAAAACGGGACGTGCCCCGGCGTGCGAGGCACAAAATGCCAGTTTCGACACAGGAGTTATTATCTCCTTCCATCCGGCATCCATAACACCACGGGAATGCGAAAACAGCAGCCTTGCGGCTGCTGTCAGGCGAGCCCTATTTGCGAATCCCGAGCCGGTCGATGATCGTGCGATAGCGAACGATGTCGGTGTCGCGCAGGTAGTTGAGAAGGCTGCGGCGTTGTCCGACCATCTTGAGCAGACCGCGGCGCGAGTGATGGTCCTTGCGATGGACCTTGAGGTGCTCCGTCAGATAGCTGATGCGCTCGCTGAGGATGGCAATCTGGACCTCCGGCGAGCCGGTATCAGTTTCATGAATCTTGTAGCCGGCGATGATCTCTTTCTTCTTCTCAGGATTCAGCATGAAAATCCTCCTTTGGTTGCCGTAATCGCCTGCGGCCAAGCCCGGTGACGGAGGATCGCCGAGCCGAGCCGCGGTTCATCGACAGCCATCATTCTACCATAGTCACCGCAGCCTGTAAACGGCTGCCGCCGCTTTCCCGCACGGCCAGCGCGGCACGGATGTCGCTGTTGATCTGCGCCTGCAGTTCGGCGGCCGTTCGGAACGCCCGCTCCGGCCGCAGGTAATGGATGAAGTGGACGCGCACTCGCTGGTCATAAAGGTCGAGCGTCCGCTCAAGCAGATGGACCTCCAGCCTCAGGTCCTGCCCCTTGAACGTCGGTCGGTGGCCGATGTTGGCGACGCCGAACGCGATCTGGTCGCGATACGACAGCTGCACCACGTAGACGCCGGGTCGCGGGCGCACGAGCGTGTCGGGCGCGGCGACGTTCGCCGTCGGAAAGCCGAGAGTCCGGCCGCGGCCGTCGCCGTGGACCACTACCCCAGGCAGGAAGTACGGCCTGGTCAGCATCGCCGCGGCGCTCTCCATCTCGCCGGACATGACCGCTTGGCGGACGGCGGTGCTCGACACCGCGTGCCCGTCACTGACCACCGGCGCCAGGATCTCGACGCCGAACCCGAGACGGACGCCCAGCGAGCGCAACCGCTCCGGCGTTCCTTCACCATGTCGGCCATAGGTGAAGTTGAACCCGACGAAGACCATCTTTGCCTTCAGCTCTTCGACGATGTGGCGGCGCACGAAATCCGCCGGTGCCTCGTTGGCCAGGCCACGGGTGAACTCCAGCATGACCAGACGATCGACGCCGAGGGCACCGATGTGCTCGGCCCGGTCCTCAGGCGTCATCAGCAGGCGCGGGGCGGCTACAGGCCGCAAGACATGAAGCGGATGCGGGTCGAATGTCAGGACGACGCTCTCGCGTCCGTGCGAGCGCGCGTCGGCCACCGTCATCTCAAGCAGGCGGCGGTGGCCGAGGTGAACCCCGTCAAACGTGCCGATGGCAACCGAGCATCCGGTTTCGGTACTGGCGGGGATCTCTGAGACTCGTTGAACAATCACCGCCGTCACTCCCCGTGGCAGAGAACCTTGGTGTAGCGATAGGGGTGCTCGCCGGTCGAGTCACGCTCGACCACCGCGAGCAACGCGCCTGATCCATCAACCAGGCCGGCGCGTTCAGGCAGAGCGAAGTCTGGAGCGGCGAACCAGTCCCACTCCGGCAGCACGCCGTGACGGACGCTCCGCGAGTGCTCCAGCTGCAGGGTCAGCAGTGGCAGCCCTGGGACAGCCGCCGTGAGCGGCAAGAGAAGGCCGCGCAGATCCGCCGCGATGTCCTGAAGCGTGGCTGCCGCCTCGATGCGGAACGGTCCGGAACGGGTTCGCACCAGAAATGACATGTGCGCCGGGACTCCCAGCCGCTTGCCGATATCCTCGCAGAGCGTCCTTACGTATGTGCCTTTGGAGCAGACGATGTCGAACAGGGCTGACGGCCGATCGCCGCCTTCAAAGGCGAGCAGCGACAGAGAGTGGATCGTCACACGCTTGGTCGGGCGCTCGATCTCGATACCGCTGCGGGCGAGGTCATACAGGCGCCGGCCCCCGACCTTCGTTGCCGAGACCATTGGCGGCAGTTGCTCATACGTGCCGACGAAGCTGAGCATTGCCGCTTCAAGCCGGTCGGCGGAGATGTTCCCCGCCGGCATCGCGGCGGTGATCTCGCCGGCCGCATCGCCGGTCGACGTGCTCAGGCCGAGCGTGATCTCAGCCCGATATGCCTTGTCCGCGTCGAGCAGGTACTCGTTCAGCCTGACTGCCTGTCCGATGCCGACGGCCAGCACTCCCGGGACATCGGGGTCGAGGGTGCCGGTGTGCCCTACGCGGCGCTCGCCCGACAGACGGCGGATCCGGTTGACGACGTCGTGCGAAGTCATGCCTGGCGGCTTGAGGATGTTGAGGAAACCGTCCATGGCGGTGCCCCCTACCCGCTCACGCACTCGGCGGTGCGCCTGACAATCGTCGCCTCGGCGTCGGCCAGCGAGCCGTGGAAGGTGCAACCGGCGGCGCGGGGGTGGCCGCCGCCGCCGAATTCGCTGGCCAGCGTGGCGACATCGACGTTGCGCGAGCGGAAACTGACCTTGATGTCACCAGGAGCTTGCTCGCGGAACAGGATGGCTACCTCGACGCCGGCGATCATCCGGCCGTAATTGACGATGCCTTCGCTGTCGCCGCGCGTTGCGTCCATGACGGCCCGGTCAAGACTCAGCCAGGCCACCTTGCCGTCGTCCGTGAGACGGAGGGTCTGCAGGCCGGCGGCGATCAGCTCGATGTCGGCGCGCGGTCTTTGTTCGTATACCGCCTCGCTGATCAGGTCCGGACGGGCGCCCTGTGCGACCATCTCGCCCGCCAGGCGGAGACAGGCGGGCGTCGTGTTGCTGTAGTGGAATGAGCCGGTGTCCGTCAGCACTGCGGTGTAGATGCAGGTGGCGATGTCGGGATCAACCGCGACTCCCAGCGCCGTGATAATCGGCACCACCAACTCTGCGCTGGCCGCGGCGACTGGTTCGACCCAGGCGGCATCGCCATAGCCGTTGTTCGTCGGGTGGTGGTCGATGTTGACCAGTCGCGGACAGGCTGTCGCCAACTGGACAAGTGCGCCGGCCCGCTGCAGGTCGGCGCAGTCCACCAAAATGGCCAGGTCGTGATCGCCCTCTCGCGGGGCGACGGCGACGTCCTCGCTGCCGGGCAGGAAGCGATAGTACTGCGGTGGCGGGTCCACGCAGGCGGCAAGGGGCTCCTTGCCCAGCTTGCGCAGTGCCAGCAGAAGCGCCAATGACGAGCCCAGTGCGTCGCCATCCGGATGTTCGTGGAAGACGATGAGCGGGCGCTGTGACGCCGTGATCAGCTGGACAACCGCGACCGCAGGGGCCGGCAGTGCGCCGGCGGCGAAGAGCGTCAAGCCTTCGGTTCACCCCCGGCGGGCGGAACGTCCGGCTGTCGGTCGCCGGTCCCGCTGTCATCCTGACTTCGCTTCACCTGGTTCAGCAACTCGTTGATGCGGGCGCCGTGCTCGATCGACGAGTCATAGCGCCACTCGATGTCCGGCATGAACCGCAAGCGCACGCGCCGCGCCAGTTCGGTCTTGATGAAGCCTGTGGCGCTGCGCAGGCCGGACAGCGTGTCGCGCCGCGCGTCCTCATTGCCGAGGACACTGACATAGACGCGCGCCTGCTTGAGGTCTGGCGTCACTTCGACGTCGGTCACCGACACGAAGCCGATTCGCGGATCCTTGACTCGGCGCAGCAGGTCGGCCAGTTCGGTCTTGAACTGGGAGTTGACTCTCTCCTGGCGCTGATTGTTCACGGACATCTCACCTACCGCAGCTGTGAATTGCGATCCGGACTAGAGTTCCCGCTTCACTTTCTCGATGGTGAACGCCTCGATGACGTCGCCTTCCTTGAGATCGTTGTAGTTCTCGAGGTGGATGCCGCACTCATAGCCAGCGACGACCTCGTGCACGTCATCCTTGAGGCGGCGCAACGAGTCGATCTTCGCGGTATGGACGACGATGCCGTCGCGGATAACCCGCGCGGTGTAGCCGCGGATTACCTTGCCTTCACTGACATAGCTGCCGGCAATGGTCCCGAACTTCGGCACCTTGAACAGCTGCCTGACCTCGACGTGCCCGCTGACTACCTCGCGCTCCTCCGGTTCCAGCATACCTTCCATGGCACGCTTGATGTCGTCCACTACCTCGTAGATGATGCTGTAGGTCCGGATGTCGATCTGGTCACGCTCGCTCAGCCGGCGGGCGTTGGCGTCAGGACGCACATTGAAACCGACGATGATCGCCTTTGAAGTTGAGGCAAGCAGGACGTCACTCTCATTGATCGCACCGACTGCCGCATGGATGACCTGAATGCGGATTTCGCTCGTCGATAGCTTCTCGATTGCCGCCTTGACCGCTTCCACGGAACCCTGGACGTCACCCTTGAGGACGATGTTGAGGTCCTTTACCTCGCCCTGCTTAATCTGGTTCATCAGGTCGTCGAGGGTCACCCGCTGCTTCACGGTCATGTCTTCGGTCCGCTTCCTGACCTGTTTCTTCTCGGCGATTTCGCGGGCCCGCTGCTCGCTCTCGACGGCAAAGAACATGTCGCCAGCCTGCGGCACGTCCGCCAGACCGAGGACCTCGACCGGCATCGACGGACCTGCTTTCTTGATCTTGCGTCCCTTGTCGTCGAACATGGCGCGGACCTTGCCATAGGTCAGCCCGGCGACCACCGGATCGCCCACGTGCAGCGTGCCGCTGCGAATCAGTACTGTCGCGACCGGACCGCGTCCTTTGTCAATCTCGGCCTCGATGATCGAGCCGCGCGCCGGTTTGTTGGGGTTGGCCTTGAGTTCGTGAACGTCGGCGACCAGCAGCACCATCTCCAGGAGCTGATCGATGCCGGTTCCGTCTTTTGCCGATACAGGCACGGCGATGGTGTCGCCGCCCCATTCCTCGACGACCAGCCCGTGTTGCGTCAGGTCGGTCTTGACTCGCTGCGGATCGGCGCCGCGCGTGTCCATCTTGTTGATGGCGACGATGATCGGCACCTCGGCAGCCTTTGCGTGGTTGATCGCCTCGACAGTCTGCGGCATGACGCTGTCATCAGCGGCCACGACGAGGATCGCGATGTCCGTGACCTTCGCGCCGCGGGCTCGCATCGACGTGAACGCCTCGTGGCCCGGAGTATCGAGGAAGACGATCTTGCGCCCCTTGATCTCGACGGTCGACGCACCGATGTGCTGCGTAATGCCGCCGGCCTCGCGGGCGGTGACGTTGGTCTTGCGGATCGCATCCAGCAGGGAGGTCTTGCCGTGGTCGACGTGCCCCATCACAGTCACGACCGGCGGCCGGCTCTCCTTGAGTTCATCGGGCTCGTCGTCGTCGTCGATCGGATCGAGGACTTCCTCGACCACCGGCGCCTCTTCCTTGATCGGGAAGCCGAGTTCCGTGGCGACGATCTTGGCGGTCTCGGCGTCGAGCGTCTGGTTGACCGTGGCCATGACACCCATGGCAATCAGCTTGCGGATGACCTCTGACGACCGCATGTCCATCTTGTCGGCCAGTTCCTTGACCGTGAGATCCTCAGTGATGGAGAGCGGCTTCCTCTCCTTCGGCTGGGCAGCCTGTTCACGCGCGCGGGCCTCCTGCAGGGCCCGCCGCTCGCGCTCGCGTTCCTCGATCTCGCGCTTGCGGGAGCGGAAGTCCTGACCGCCGCGGCGCTGCCCTCCTTTGGCTGCGCCGGGTCTGCCGACAGGCACGGGGCCTGCTGCGGGGGCACCGGCAGGGCCGGCGCCAGGGCGCATCGGACCGCCGGCCGGACGCGGCCCGCCTGGGCGCGGACCGCCCGGACGTGGAGCGCCGAACCCGCCCGCTCCGGCGGGACGGGGGCCGCCAACCGGGCCGGCGAAGCCTGGGCGTGGGCCCTGCCCCGGATACGGCGGACGGGGACCACCCTGGGCACCGGCCGGACGAGGACCTGAACCAACAGGGCGCGGACCGCTCGACACTCCCTGGTATCCCGCTGGCCGCGGCGTCGGCCCGGCTCCCGCCGGACGCGGCAGGCTGCTGACCCCGGATCCCGCCGGGCGCGGGCTGCTCTGGATCCCCTGAGGGCCGGTCGGACGCGCCGGCGGCGGTGCCGCCGGCCTGGCCGGAGTCGCGGCAGGCGCTGCCGGAGTGGCATTGGCAGGAGTCGCATTGGCCGGAGTCGCATTGGCAGGAGTCGCGGGAGCCGGCGCAGCCTGCTTCTTGGGAGCATCTTCGACTTGAGGCCGATTCTCATCCGCCGTCGCCGGCATATCTTGGGCGGCAGGCCGCCGGGTTGCGGCCGACCGCTCCCTGGCAGTGGCATCCTTGGCAGCGGCGTCCTTCGCCGGCGTCTCATCAGCCGCGGCTTCTCTGGCAGCTGTCTGGCCGGTGGGTGCCTTAGCGACGCCGGTCTTGTTGGCGGCAGAGCGGCGCGTCGTCGCCCGCTCTCCCGATGCTTTGGGCTTGGCCGCGGTGGCAGGCTCGCCCTCAACCGGCTTCTCCGCCTTCTTGGCAGCGGTCCTGGTGCGTGTGGCCTTCTTGGTTGCTTCGGCGGGAATCTCGGCCTTTTCGGCAGCCGCACCCTGCTCCTCGCGGAGCGGGATGAGCGGCGTGTGGAGAGCCGACGGCACGCGCACCTGCAGCCTCGGCGCCGGCGCCTTGGCTTTCTGTTCCTCGCGCTTCTTGGCGTATTCGACCTTGACCTTCTCGGCGATATCGTCCTCGACGGTCGCCATGTGGTTCTTGACCTCGACCCCGAGGCTGCGTACGAGGTCCATTATCTCCTTGCTGCTTGCGAGGAGGTCACGTGCGATTTCATGGACTTTCTGACTCATTGCTTCACCCCCGGTTGCTTCGCGCTCTCACTGACCGCCTCGCGCAACTGGTCGACGGTCTCAGCCGACAATGTGCACTCGAGGGCGTTCTCCAGGCGCTTTGATCTCAATGCTTTGTCCAAGCAGTCCGGATCCGGGCAGAGGTACGCGCCCCGACCGGCGACCTTTCCGGTCGGATCGACCGTGATTTCGCCCTGAGGGGTGCGCACGACGCGCAGCAACTCCCGCTTCGGCCGCGAGGCCGAGCAGCCGGTGCACATGCGCATCGGGACTTTTCTCTTCTTCAACACTGTCTTGCCTCCCTCAAGCAGGGGCCGCGGCCCGCTCGTTGCCAGATGGGGCGGGTCAACCCGTCATCAGCTGATGGATCCGGCCTGGGACTCACTCTTGATATCGATCTTGATCCCCGTAAGCTTGGCAGCCAGTCTGGCGTTCTGACCTTCCTTGCCGATCGCCAACGATAGCTGGAAGTCCGGTACGACCACCCGCGCCACCCGGCCCTCTTCCTCAATGGTGACGTCGGTCACCTTGGCTGGGCTCAACGCTTGGGCGACGAACTCAGCGGGATCCTCGCTCCACTTGACGATGTCGATCTTCTCGCCGCGCAGTTCGTTGACGATCGCCTGGACGCGCGTTCCGCGCTGACCAACGCATGCCCCGAGCGGGTCGACGTTCTCGTCGCGCGACCAGACGGCGACTTTGGCTCGGGAGCCGGCTTCGCGGCTGATCGCCTTGATCTCGACGACGCCGTCGTGGATCTCCGGCACCTCGAGTTCGAACAACCGCTTGAGCAAGCCGGGGTGCGTCCGGGAGAGCAGGATCTGGGGCCCCTTGGTGGTCTTCTTGACCTCGACCACATAGCACTTGACGCGGTCGCCGAGGCGGTAGTTCTCATTCGGAATCTGCTCCGTTGGCCCGAGCAGACCTTCCGTCTTGCCCAGGTCGATCAGCACGTTGCGTCCCTCGACGCGGTGGACCATGCCGGTGACGATGTCGCTCTCACGGTTCAGAAACTCATCATAGATAATCCCGCGCTCGGCCTCGCGGATCCGCTGCACCACCACTTGCTTGGCGTTCTGGGCCGCGATCCGGCCGAAGTCGCGCGGGGTGACCTCTTCTTCGACGATGTCCCCGGGTTGATATGAGGCATTCCTGCTTCTCGCGTCCTCGAGCGAGATCTCGAGGCGCGGGTCGACGACCGTCTCGACGACCGTCTTCTGCGCCAGGACGCGCGGCGCGCCTGAGACCCGGTCGATGATGACGCGGACATTGGCAGCCGACGCGAAGTTGCGCTTGTAGGCAGACACCAGGGCTGCTTCGATTGCCTCGAGCAGGACCTCTTTGGCAATGCCGCGCTCGCGTTCCAGATCCTCAAGCGCCTCCATGAACTCTTCGGCCAAAACTCTCTCCTCCTCGCTAGAACTCGGGATCGAGGCGCGTCCGTGACACTTTGGCGCGCGGGATCCGTTGTTCGCCTTCGTCGGCGACAATCACCAGGTCATCACCAAGCAGGCCTATCAGCTTGCCATGCCATTGGCGCCGGCCGTTCCACGGCTCATAGCAGCGAACCTGCACCCGCTGGCCGGCGAACCGCTCGAAGTCCACATCCTTCTTCAGCGGACGGTTCGCGCCCGGGGACGCCACCTCCAGATTGTAGGCGTGCGGAATCGGATCGCGTTCGTCGAGCAACGGTTCGATGCGCCGGTGGAACGCCTCGCAGTCGTCAAGGAAGACGCCGCCCGGCTTGTCAATGTAGAAGCGCAGGTAGTGCGCCCCGCCTTCCTTGACGAGTTCGACGTCGACCAATTCCAGGTTCAACTGATTCGCCACACCGCTCGCCAGGTCCGCAAGCTCGGTAACCAGACGGTCGTTCATCGCTGCCCTCCAAGAGCAAGTTCTCGCTGCAGCCGCGCAGCGGGTCGCGTTCAACTCGTCCGCACTGAGACAAGGGAGTGGGTTTGCACCCACTCCCCGTTCGCTCGCACAACTTCCGTGTATCAGTCTAGCACATCCGCCAGCGGTTGGCAAGGTAGCCGGGCCTCGTCGCGTAATCTGCCCGCCACGGGGAGCGGCGATACCATCGCCCCGAACCTGGCCGAACGCTAGAACAGAGACAGCTGGTTGTCTTCGGGCAGGCCGGCCAGCGCACCGCTGGCGCGGAGCAGGTCGAGCACGGCACGGGAAATACGGGTCCGCGCCTGGAGATCCTGAATCGAGCGGAACGGACCTGCCGCCCTGGCGTCAGTGATGCTGTTCGCCGCGGCTTCGCCAAGCCCGGGGATGGCGACAAACGGCGCCAGCAGGTCGCCATCGCGGATGAGGAACCGCTTCGCGTCCGATTCGGCCAGGTTGACCGGGGCGAACTTGATGCCGCGGACGTACATCTCGATTGCCACTTCGAGGATGACCGCCTGGTTCTTCTCCTTGATCGGCGCCTCGCGCCCCTTCGCCTCGATGGCCGCCAGCCGATCGCGCAGCATCGTGACGTCCGGTGCGATCATGTCGCTGTCGAAGTCGTCGGCCCGGACGCTGAAGTACGTGGCGTAGAACGCCGCCGGGAAGTGGACCTTGAAGTAGGCGATGCGGAACGCCATCATGACATAGGCAGCGGCATGGGCCTTCGGGAAGAGGTAGGAGATCTTGCGGCAGGCATCGATGTACCACGAAGGAACACCAAGCTTCTGCATCGCCGCGACCTCGGCGTCCTTGATCCCCTTGCCCTTGCGGACAGCCTCCATGATGTTGAACGCTTGCAGCGCATCCATGCCGCACGACGTCAGGTAGAGCAGGATGTCGTCGCGACAGCCGACGATCTCCTGCAAGGTCGCGGTCTGATTGCGGATCAGGTCTTGCTGGTTGCCCTGCCAGACCATTGTCCCGTGAGACAGACCGGAAATCCGGACCAGATCGCTGAACGTCTGCGGCCGCGTGTCCTCGAGCATCGAGCGGACGAAGCGAGTGCCGAACTCGGGCACGCCAAGGGTGCCGACGGTGCAGCCGCCGATGTCATCGGGCTTGACTGCGAGCGCTTCGACCGACGAGAAGAGCGACAGAGTCGCCGGGTCGTCGAACGGGATCTGCTTGACGTCGATCCCGGTGATGTCGCCGAGGAGCTTGATCACGGTCGGGTCGTCGTGACCGAGCATGTCGAGTTTCGTCAGCTGGTCGTGCATCGAATCGTAGTCGAAATGGGTCGTCAGCATGTCGGCGCTGGTGTCATTGGCCGGATACTGGACCGGCGTGAACTCCTCGATGTGCCGGCCCTCGGGCACGACAACCAACCCGCCGGGATGGCGACCGGTGGTCCGCTTCACGCCACTGCAGCCGATTGCCAGGCGCTGCAGCTCCGCCCGACGGGGTGGCCGTTCGTTGTTGCTGGTGTAAGCGCGGGCGAACCCGAACGCTGTCTTCTCGGCCACAGTGGCGATGGTTCCGGCTCGGTAGACGGACTCCTTGCCAAGGTAGTCGACGACCCAGTGGTGCATCGCGCTCTGCTGTTCACCCGAGAAGTTGAGGTCGATGTCAGGCACCTTGTTGCCCTTGAAGCCCATGAACACTTCGAACTTGATGTCCTGGCCGTCCTTTGTCATCGCTGCGCCGCAGTCCGGGCAGATCTTGGCGGGCAGGTCGAAGCCGGATGTGCCGGCCGGGACCTGGGGGAACTCGCTCCGGCGACAGACCGGGCAACGATAGTGCGCTGGCAGCGGGTTGACCTCGGTGATGCCGGACAGGTGCGCTACCAGCGACGACCCGACCGAGCCGCGCGACCCGACCAGATAACCATCTTGGTTGGCCCGCAGCACGATGTCGCGGGCGATCGTGTAGATGCCGGCATAGCCGTTGCCGATGATCGCGTTCAGTTCCATCTCCAGCCGACTGGCGACGACCTCCGGCAGGACGTCTCCGAACAGTTCACGAGCGCGGTCGGTGCATCTGGCCCGCAGTTCCTCCTCGGCGCCCGCCGGTCGCGGCGGGAACGTGCCCTCCGGGACTGGCTGGATGTCCTCGATGCTCTCGGCCAGGGCTCGCGGTTCAGCAACGACTATGCGCCGGGCTTCCTCGTCACCGAGGTAAGCGAACTCGGCCAGCATCTCGTCAGTGGTGCGGAAGTAGAGCGCTGCTCCCTGATCGGCGTCCTCGTACCCCTGCCCCGCCTGGAGAACCTGCCGGTACTGGCCGTCGTGCGGCTCGAGGAAGTGAACATCGCCGGTCGCGACCACGGGCTTGCCGAGCCTGCGACCCAGGGCAACGATGCGGCGGTTGAGGTCCCGAAGAGCCTCCTCATCGGGGAGCGAGCCGTTTCGGACGAGGAAAGCATTGTTGCCGACCGGCTGGACCTCGAGATAATCATAGAAGCCGGCGATGGCCTCCAGTTCCTCATCGCTGGCGCCGGCAACGAGAGCCTGCACCAGCTCGCCGGCAGCGCATGCCGAACCGACCAGTAATCCGTCCCGCAGGCTGCTCAGCAGACTCCGGGGAATGCGCGGGTAACGGTAGAAGTATTCGGTGTGAGAGCGGCTGACCAACCGGTAGAGGTTCCTCAGGCCGCGTTGGTGCTGGACGAGCAGAACGACATGGTGCGCTGCGGCGCCCGTTATGTTCGTCTTTCCGGCCAGGCGATTCAGGTCGGCGAGCGTCTCTGCGCCGCGCTCGATTGCCATCTCCAGCAGCGAACGGAACACCAGCGCCGTGGCGGCTGCGTCGCCGCCGGCTCGGTGGCGGGCCTCGTTCTTCACGCCGAAGTGAGCCGTCAGCGTGTCGAGTTTGTAATTCCTGAGGCCCGGCACGAGCGCGCGGGCCAGACCGACGGTGTCGAGGAGCGGCAGTTGCGGCCGGCCTCCCAGCCGGTCTGCGACTCGCGCCAGAAACGCCCAGTCAAACGCGGCATTGTGAGCGACCAGGCAGGCGCCGTCAACGAACGCCAACAGTTTCGCCACGGCATCGTCAGCTGTCGGCGCGGCGGCGACATCGGCGGGCGTGATGCCGGTCAGTTCGGAAATCTCTTTGCTGATCTGGCAAGACGGCCTGACGAATGTCTGGAACTCGCCCGCCACCTGACCGCCGACCAGCCTCACGGCGCAGATCTCGATCAGTTCGTCGACCCCGGGACGCAGCCCCGTCGTCTCGGTGTCGACGACCACGTACGTGCCACCGGCGAGCCGGTCATCGGTGGCATTGACGCAGATCGGTGCGCCGTCATCGACCAGATAGCCCTCCATGCCGAGGATGATCTTGACCTTTTCACTCTGCCCGACTCCGTAGGCCGTCGGGAATGCCTGGACTACTCCGTGATCGGTGATGGCGATGGCCGGGTGCCCCCACTGCGCGGCACGCTTGATAGCGTCCTCGATCTTGGTGAGGCCGTCCATTGCGGACAGTGTCGTATGCAGATGCAGTTCGACACGCTTCTCGGCTGCCCGGTCCTGACGGAGCGGCGGATCGGCGATCATCACGTCATCAGCCATCATGACCAGTTCCTGGTCACGGCGATCGAGTTGCACGGTTCCGCGGACTTTCAGCCAGGCGCCGCTGACGATCGGCCCGGCGAGGGGATTGCGGCCGCCGGCAGGATCGGCGAACAGCTTGACCGTGATCGAGTCGGTGAAGTCGGTGATGTCGAACACGACCAGCGTTCGGCCGCTCCCCGTCTCCCGCTGATCGACGGCAAGCACCTGACCGCAAATGGTCAGGCCGCGCTTCTCATCGACGATGCCGCTGATTGCCTGCGGATCGCTCTTGATGACGCGCCCGAACAGGACCTGACTCGCCGGGTCGGCGCTCTTGGGCGGCAGGACGACGATCGGCAGGTCGAGCGGGGCGTCAGCGGCGCCGCCATCAGGCGAGGCGCCATGAGCGGCGGGAACGTCGGGCGGTTCGGCAACCGGCGGTTCTTGGCCCTGCTCTGGCGCTGTCTCGTCGCTCCTTGGCGACGGACCGCAGGAAGCAACCACCCGGATCGAAGTGCCGGTGAAGCGCTGGACCAGCCCGGTCACTGCGCCAAGGACCTTCTCCCGGTCAAGCAGCCGTTGCGTGACCGCGTCCGAGCACTCCAGGCAGAGCAGTTCCGGCCCCCGCACCACCGGGGTGACCTGCTTCAGGGCGCCGCGCGCACCAGGGGCGAGATCGGCCAAGGCCTTGCAGATGAAACCCCATTCCCGCGCCACCAGCTCGGATAGATCGGTGTATTGTTGGTGCTGAACAAAATGCACGCCGTGCAGTCCCTGCATCCGCTGGCAGAGTCGCTCAGCCAGCAGCTTCAGGGAGGATTCGGGTACCTTGACCGGTGTCGCCAGATGGCAGCGCCAGATGCGGTCCCGGCGACTGACCTCCAGGGCGACGACGCGGCTGGCGGCGATGCTGGCCCGTCCTTCGTCGCTGGCCGGAAGCTCGGCCAACAGGCGGTCCAGCAGAGATGCGCCGGCGATGTTCTGCCCACCTTGCAGCAACGAGACTGCCCCCTTGGACTGGTGCGACTACTCCTGTTCCTCGACTGAGAAGACTCCTTCGATGTCGGTGAGCGCTGCGGCGACCGTCGTCACTGAAACGGCCTGCCCCTGCGGCAGGCGCAGGATCAGCTCGACGTCGACGCATTCATCCTGACTGGGCATGATCCTGATGTTGCGAATGTCGACGCCGAGTCCGCCCAGCACAGAGCCGATGCGGCCAATCTGCCCCGGGCGGTCAGCAACGGCGACCCGGACAACATGCTCGCGCTTGACGCCGACCAATCTCCGTTCAATCCAGGACATCAGGCCCAGAGCAAGCAGCGCCAGTGCCGTCGTGCTGACGGCCGAGATGTAGGTGCCCGCTCCCGCCGCCAGACCGATCACGGCGCTGACCCACAGGCTGGCCGCGGTGGTCAGGCCGCGGACGTTGACCCCTTCACGCAATATCGTCCCGGCCCCAAGGAAACCGATGCCGCTGACGACGTTGGCGGCAATGCGCGTCGGATCGACCGACACGCCGATTGACGACGCCCGGACCTCGGCACCGATTACCATCGTGAGCGCCGAACCGAGGCAGACAAGGATGTGGGTCCGAAAACCAGCCGGCCGCCCATGCAGCTCACGCTCGAGGCCGATCAGACCGCCGAGCAGCAGTGACAGCGACAGGCGCGCAACGACAGCGACCGTGACCAGTGCCATCACCCCCACACTCCCGACGCTTACGTCAGGGGCAAACTCAGCCACCAGGCCGATCGGCCTGGTGGCCATGAGCTGCAACCCTAGTTCTTGACCACGTACTTGACGATATCGCGGTACATCCGCATCCTTGCCGCGAACCCTTTCATGAAGCCGCGTTTCTCTTCCTTGAGCACCTGCGACACGCCGGGCAGGAGCACCTCGATGGTGCGGGCATTGGTCAGATTGGCTTGCTTCGTCAGGGCCACCTCGATGCCGAACCGCAGGTCCTTGAGGTCGGTGATGCCGTCGAGCAACTCCCGGCGCATGGCGCGCTGTCCTGAGAGATACGGCGTGACGATCTGGGCCAACTCGGTCGCCACCCGTCCGCCGTCGAACAGGCCAACGGTCATTGCTGCCTCACGGGTCAGCACCGGCGTCAGCAGACTGTCGACGTGACTCGGCAACAGACCGATCAAATCGGCGTCGATGGTGACAATGATGGTGGCGTCGGTAGTGTCCAGGCCGGCCTTGATTGCGCCGGCCTTGCCGATGTTCTCCCGCAGCTCGACCACGCGGGCCCCGTGTTCCGCAGCGACGCGCGCCGTCTCATCGCTGCAGCCGTCGGCGATGACCACGACCTCGGCAATGACGGGCAGAGCCCTGATGGCATCGACCACAGGGCCGACAGTCCGCTCCTCGTTGAACGCCGGAATAAGGGCAACAACCTTGTCCTGTGTGATTGTCACAGCGCTCCTCCGTTACCAATAGCCGCACGACAGGTAACTTAGCCTGCCAGCCGCTACTGTATTCAGCGCGACCGGCGCCGCTTCCTTCTTTGCGAACGACCCGCCATCAGTAGGCGCGCGCGAAATAGACCGTGTGCCGGGCCGGCTGGCCGCAGCAGACGCATCGCTCAGCAGTCGCCGGAGTGCTGAACGGGATGTTGCGGATCGTCGCACCCGTCTCATCCTTCACCTTGGCTTCGCACTCTGGGTCGCCGCACCAGCCGGCAAGTACTAGGCCGCGCTTCTGCTCGATGGTCTCGCCCAGTTCAGCCAGGGTCTCGACCTGACTCGTGTTGTCGCTCATGAACTGCTTGGCGCGGTCGAACATCGCGGCCTGAATTGTGACCAGCATCTCGCTGACTGTCGTCTCCACGCCTGCGAGCGGCACCGTGGCCTTCTCGCCGCTGTCGCGGCGAACCAGGACGCACTGCCCGTTCTTGATGTCGCGTGGTCCGATTTCGACGCGGAGAGGCACGCCGCGCATCTCCCAGTCGTTGAACTTCCAACCTGGAGTGTACTCGGCGCGATCATCGAGCTTCACTCTGGCCACCCCTGCCAGCCGGTCGCGGAGGGCGACGGCAGCGGCCAGGACTGACTCGCGCTCCTTTGTCGGCGCGATCGGCACGATGACGACCTGGAACGGCGCCACCTTCGGGGGCAGGACCAGCCCGCGGTCATCGCCGTGGACCATGATGATGGCGCCGACGATGCGCGTGCTCATGCCCCAGGACGTCTGCTGCACGTACTTCAGCGTATTGTCCTCGTCGAGGAACTGGATGCCGAACCCCTTCGCGAAGCGGTCGCCGAGATAGTGGCTGGTGCCGGCCTGAAGGGCCTTGCCATCGCCCATCAGGGCCTCGATCGAGTAAGTCGCGACCGCGCCGGCGAACTTCTCCTTCTCGGTCTTGCGGCCCGGGATGACCGGTATGGCGAGGTCAGTCTCGACGAAGTCGCGGTAGACGTCGAGCATCCGCGCCGTCTCCGCCTCCGCGTCGGCGGCAGAGCGATGCGCCGTGTGGCCCTCCTGCCAGAGGAATTCGGTCGTGCGCAGGAACGGGCGGACCGACTTCTCCCAGCGGACGACGTTCGCCCACTGGTTGATGAGCACCGGCAGATCGCGATAGGACTTGATCCACTTGGCGTACATCGAGCAGATGATCGTCTCGGAGGTCGGCCTGATCGCCAGCTTCTCAGTCAGTTCCTCGCCGCCACCGATGGTCACCCAGGCGCACTCCGGCGCGAATCCCTCGACGTGCTCGGCCTCCTTGAGCAGGAAGCTCTCCGGGATGAACATCGGGAAGTAGGCGTTCATGTGGCCGGTCGCCTTGAACCGCCGGTCCAGACCCTCCTGGACGCGCTCCCAGAGCGCGTATCCGTACGGGCGGATGACCATGCAGCCCTTCACCGGAGCGTAATCCATCAGTTCGGCCTTGCGGATCACGTCGACGTACCACTGCGAGTAGTCCTGGCTCTTGGGCGTGATCTCTTTCACGAAATCGCTGTCTGTACGGTTTGCCTCCGCCATTGCTCTGACCCCTTTCGGATTAAGGTATTCCCCCTTGCGGGCAAACAGAAAACTTCCGTCCCGATAGGGACGGAAGTTCATTCCGCGGTACCACCCTGATTCCCCACCGGTCAGGTGGGGCGCTCGCTGCCGGTAACGGCGGCTACCGGGCGGCTCATCGCCGCCGGCTCGGAGGTGGGTTCGACAGCGCCATCCCGGCTCTCTCAGTCTGCGGAGTCGGTTCCTGTGGACCGGCGACCTGTCTACGATCCTCGTCATTGCCTGACTTGGCCTAATCTTAGCAGCAACGACCGTCGCTGTCAAGGATTCTCCGTCTGGCCACGTTCTCTCAGTAGCAGTCTGAGCTCGGCGAGGAACGAATCGGCCATTTGCTCCTCCTCCACGCGCCGGAGGATGCGGCCGTGGCGGAAAATCACCCCGCCGCCCCGCCCACCGGCGACGCCGATGTCGGCATCGCGCGCCTCGCCCGGGCCATTCACCGCGCAGCCCATGACGGCCACCCTGATCGGCGTCCTCACGTCTGCCAGCGCCGCCTCGACCGTCGCCAGCAGTCCCCGCAGGTCGATCTCAGTGCGACCGCAGGTCGGGCAGGCGATGATCTCGGGGCCGACGCGGCGCCGTTCGGTTGCCCGGAGGATCTCGTAGCCGGCGCGCACCTCGGCGACCGGGTCAGCGGTGAGAGTAACCCGCAGAGTGTCACCGATACCATCGACGAGCAGACTGCCGATGCCGAGCCCCGATCGGATGAGACCACTCGCTTCGCTGCCCGTGTGCGTCACGCCGAGGTGCAGCGGGTACGAGCAGCGCTGGGCCAGCAGCCGGTACGCGGCAATCGTCTCCATTACCTCCGCCGCCTTGACCGACAAGAGGATGTCGGGGAAGTCCACATCTTCCAGCATGGCCGCATGCCTCAGCGCACTCTCGACCATCGCTTCCGGGAGCGGCAGGCCGCGCAGGTCTGACTGCAGGGAGCCAGCGTTGACACCGATGCGGATCGGCACGCCACGCTCCTTTGCGGCGGTGGCAACTGCCGCGACGCGCTCTCGCCCGCCGATGTTGCCAGGATTGAGGCGCAGCTTGTCCACGCCCTGACGCAGCGCTTCCAGCGCGAGGCGGTAGTCGAAATGGATGTCCGCCACCAACGGCAACCTTGTCCGCCGTTTGATCTCTCCCAGTGCGGTCGCGGCTTCCATGTCAGGCACGGCAAGGCGGATGATCTCGCAACCTGCATCGGTCAGTTCGTCGATCTGGCGGACTGTCGCGTCGATGTCGCGGGTGTCCGTCTTGGTCATCGACTGGACGGTGACCGGGGCGTCGCCGCCGATCATCAGCGTACCTACCCGCACCGCCCGCGTCGCACGCCTCATAGCGCTCTCCCCTTCACGGCAGCGGTGTGCCGAGCTTCTTGATGTCGAGATAGGTGACGAAGACGGCCAACGCGAGCAGCAGCGCCAAGCCGACGACATGAACCATGTTCTCCCGCTCGGGATCGATCGGCCGCCGGCGGATGCCCTCGATGCCGAGGAACACCAGACGGCTGCCGTCAAGCGCCGGGATGGGCAGCAGGTTCATCAGCCCGAGAATCGTCGACAGCTGCGCGGCGACGGCGAGCAGCGCGAACAGGCCGACACTGGCCGCCCGGCCGATGTAGCGGGAGATGCCCACCGGGCCCTGCAGGCTGGCGTCGACTCCACCAGGAATGCGGCGGGTGATCAGCATGCCCAGCCCTTGAGCCCAGCCAGCGACCTGGCGGCCGGTCTCACGCGCCGCCTGGCCGATGGCGCTGATGACGTTCAGTCGCCTGAACTCAGCGCCGATGGTCACGCCGATGACTGGTTGTCCCTGTGATTCCACCGTCGTCTGTGGTACGACGACGATGTCCTGCGTCGCCCCGGCGCGGTTCACTGTCAGGCGCAGCGGCTGATTCGGGTGGGCGACGATGGCTACCCGCAACTGCTCCCAGTCGGTCGTGCGCCGCCCGTCGATGGCGATTACGAGATCCCCCGGGAGCAGGCCAGCCATTGCGGCCGGTTTGCCTTCAGTGACGCTTTCGATTTTCGGGGTGACCGGGTAGCCTTGCCCCATGAAGACCAGCGCGAACAGGACCACCGCGAGGACGATGTTTGCCAGCGGGCCGCCGGCAATCGTCATGATGCGGCTGAGGAGGGGTTTCCGCGCAAAGCCGTCGGGATCATCGATTTCATCAGGAGTCGAGCCGGCAATCTTGACGAACGCCATCACCGGCACCGGTCGGATGGAGAACAGTGTCTCGCCGCGCTTGAAGGAGTACAACTTCGGTCCGATGCCGATCGAGAACTCGTCGACCCGCATCTTGGCACGCTTGGCGAACAAGTAGTGCCCGTACTCATGCGCTGTCATCATGCCACCGAACACCAGCGCGATGGCTGCGGCCGAGAGTAGCCAGTTGAGAACGACCGTAGCGCTGATCAACGGGAGGCCTCCATTCCAAGGGGTGTATAATCTCTCAGCAGTTCGCGCGCGACGCGCCGGCCTGTCTCGCCGGCGGCGATGATGTCGTCGATCGTGTCGCCCGGCAGGCGCTCACAACGCGCCGCGACCTTGATCAGCAGCGGCGCGATGTCCGTAAAGGCGAGACGCCGCGACAGGAATGCATCGACGGCGACTTCGTCGGCGCCGGTCAGCGCCGCTGGCAGGCCGCCGCCACGCTTACCGGCCATGTACGCCAGGTCCAGGCAGGGGAACTCGCCCGGCTTTGGCTTGGCGAAGGTGAACGCGCCCAACTCCGACAGGTCGAGGCGCGGCCAATCGCCCGCGAGGCGGCGCGGGTGGCTGAGCGCGTAGGCGATTGGCAGGCGCATATCCGGTGCGCCGATCTGAGCGATGAGGGCTCCGTCCGCGAGCTGAATCATCGAGTGGACGGCACTCTGCCGGTGGATCAGGACATCGATGCAGTCGAGCGGCACATCGAACAGTGCGGCGGCCTCGAGCACCTCGAAGCCCTTGTTCATCAGGGTAGCGCTGTCGATGGTGACCTTCGGCCCCATCTGCCAGGTCGGATGGCGCAACGCCTGCTCCGGAGTCACCTGAGCCAGTTCCTCGGGCCGGCGGCCGAAGAACGGCCCGCCCGAGGCAGTCAGGACAAGCCGCGTCGGTTTGGCGCCGGCGGCTGCAGCAAGGCACTGCCAGATGGCGCTGTGCTCGCTATCCACCGGGATGACGCTGCCGCCGTGTTCCTCGGCCAGGTTCATCAGCAGGCGCCCAGCAGCGACGAGTGATTCCTTGTTTGCCAGAGCGATAGTCTTCCCGTGCGACAGCGCCGCGACACTGGCCGGCAGACCGGCCAGGCCGACGACAGCGTTCAGGACCAGGTCGGCAGACGGCCAGGCCGCAAGCGCCTCGATCCCGTCAGCGCCTTCGAGCATGACCGTTGCGGTCCTGGCCAGTGCCGGCCCATGGGTCACAGCAGCCTTCTCGTCGGTCAGGCAAACGGCCTCGGGCTTGAACTCGCGGGCCTGAGCCGCCAATTTGGCGCCGTCGCGATGGGCGGACAGGCCAACCACCCGGAACTCGCCGGGAAAGCGCCTGATCACATCCAGCGCCGCCATGCCTATCGACCCGGTCGAGCCGAGGACGACCACGCGTTTCCGCATGGAATCACCTTCAATCAGTGTATGAGTGTGAGCAGCAGGTAGTATACGCAAGGGGCCACGAACAGCAGGCTGTCGAATCGGTCCAGCACCCCGCCATGGCCCGGCAGGATTGCCCCCGAATCCTTGACGCCGCACCAGCGCTTGATGGCTGACTCGGCCAGGTCGCCGAGGGGGCTGATGACGCCGGCCACTGCGCCAATGGTTGCCCCGGCGACCGGTGTGAGGCCAGCCGTCCGTCCGGCGATGGCACCGACCACCAACGCTCCCGTCAGGCCACCGATGGCGCCCTCGACTGACTTCTTCGGGCTGATGCGCGGCGCCAGCTTGTGCTTGCCGAACGACCGCCCGGCGAAATAGGCGAACGTGTCCGCTGCCCAGGTGACGACCAACACCAGCGCGACCAGGGCGAAGCCGCGCTCGCGCAGACGCACGACGAAGCCGAACAAGAGTCCGGCATAGGTGGCGCCGAACACAGTCGCGGCTGCGTCGCCGAACGAGAGCCGCCCGGCGCTGAGGACAACCTGAGCCAGCGAGATGAGGACCATCGCCACAGTTACGCCGGCCGCGAGTCCCAGCGAGGGCACGCGGGCCGTGCCAACGAAGGCGAGCACGGCAGCGTAGCCAAGGGCACGGCTCGGGCGAATCTCGCGCGCTGCAAGCATGCTGGTCAGTTCATGCCACGCAACCGTTGCGAGCAGTGCGATGCAAGCCACAAACCACCAACCACCGGCATAGGCCAGAGCAAGCAGGAGCGGAGCGCCGATCAGGGCGGCCATGACCCGCTGCGCCAGCATTGTCGGTCCCTCCCTAGCTGCTCCCGTCGCCAAGGCCGCCGAACCGGCGCTCGCGCGACTGGTAGTACTTGATCGCTTCCCGAAGATCGCTGGCACCGAAGTCCGGCCAGAGAACATCGAGGAAGTAAAGCTCGGCGTAGGCGCACTGCCAGAGCAGGAAATTCGACAGTCGCTTCTCCGCCCCCGGTCTGATCAGCAGATCGACATCGGGCAGACCCGCGGTGAGCAACTCGCCCGCCAGCGTGTCCTCATCGATCGCCTCCGGCTTGATGCTGCCGGCTACCGCGCGGGCGGCGAGCCTGCGCGCGGCATCGACGATCTCCTGCCGGCCACCGTAGTTCAGGGCGATGACCAGGTCCATGCGCTCGTTCGCGACCGTTGCCTGCTCGGCCCGGTCGATGGCCGCGAGAACCTCGGGCGTCAGTTGATTTCGGTCACCCACGATGCGGATGTGCGCGCCTTCACGCGTCAGCGTCGGCAGGTCGCGGTCGACGAACTCGACCAGAAGCCGCATCAGTTCGTCGACTTCCGCCTTCGGTCGACGCCAGTTCTCGGTCGAGAACGCGTACAGCGTCAGCACCTCGATACCGAGATCGACCGCGGCCCTGACAACATCATGCAGCGCCTTGACGCCCGCACGGTGGCCGAGAGCGCGCGGCAGGCCCCGTCGTCTCGCCCATCGCCCATTGCCATCCATGATGATTGCCACGTGACGCGGCAGATTCTGCGCTGTCGCCTCCGACATCGTATCACACCTCTCACTAGCAATGAACCCCCCGGTTAGACGAGGGGGTTCGACAAATCACTCTGTTGTTTTCCCGGGCGCATTGCGACAGTATGTCCGGTGGGCGTAATAGACACGCACGCCTGACGCATTGGCCGCGGTCCTGATGACCCGTCGCTCGCCGCTGCCAGCGCATTCACCAGGCGGTCTGACTTCGACCTCGGCCACCACCGGCAATCCTCTGGCGGACAGCCAGGCGCGAGCAGCCTGCAGGGTCATACCGGTCAGTCGCGTGGGCTCAAGATCACTGTCCAAGTCGGCCACCCCCGTCGACTAGACTTCCATGATCTCCTTCTCTTTGAGTTCGGCGACATGATCGATCTCCTTGACGTACTTGTCAGTGAGCTTCTGCACGTCTTCCTGCCCCTTGCGGGATTCGTCCTCAGTGATGTCGCTGTCCTTCTCGAACGTCTTCAGCATCTCGATGCAATCGCGACGAACGTTGCGGATGGCGACTTTCTCTTCCTCCGCTTTCTTTCGCACGACCTTGACGAGATCCTGGCGACGTTCCTGAGTCAGTTGCGGCACGACAAGGCGGATCACCGTGCCGTCGCTCTGCGGCGTGATGCCAAGCTCCGACTTCTGGATCGCCTTGCTGATGTTCTGGATCTGGGTCTTGTCCCACGGCTGGATGGCCAGCAGGCGCGCCTCGGGAACCGAGATGTTCGCCATCTGGTTGATCGGCGTGGGCGTACCATAGTACTCAACGCTGATCTTCTCGACCAATGCCGGCGTGGCACGCCCGGCGCGCAGGCCGGAGAGATCCTTGCGGAACAGCTCGACGGTCTTCTTCATCCGGTCTTCGCATTCTTTCAGGACATCCTTGACCATTTCAGTCCCCCCTGACGAGTGTGCCGATCGGCTCTCCCATGATTGCGCGGCGGATATTGCCTTCCTGAGAGAGGTTGAAGACGATCATCGGGATATGGTTCTCGAGGCAGAGTGACGTGGCAGTGGCGTCCATGGCCTTCAGCCCGAGGCGAAGGACTTCCATATAGGAGAGCTCGCGCAGGAGCCTGGCGGCCGGGTTCTTGCGTGGATCGCTGTCGTAGATGCCATCTTCCTTGGTGGCTTTGAGGTACACTTCGGCGCCGATCTCGGCGGCGCGCAACGCCGCTACGGTGTCGGTGCTGAAGAACGGGCTCCCAGTGCCGGCCGCGAAGATGACGACGCGTCCCTTCTCAAGGTGGCGCATTGCCTTTCTTCTGATGTACGGTTCCGCCACGGAGCGCATCTCGATCGCCGACTGGACGCGCGTATCGACGCCCATCCGCTCGAGGCCGTCCTGGACGGCGAGCGCGTTGATGACCGTAGCGAGCATGCCCATGTAGTCGGCAGTCGCCCGGTCCATCCCCTGACTCGCGCCGGAAACGCCCCGCCAGATGTTGCCGCCGCCAATGACAATCGCCAGCTCTGTCCCCAGTTCGTGGACTTCCTTGAGCTGGCTGCAGACACTGGCAAGCATCTGCGGATCGACGCCATGGCCGGCTGTCCCGGCGAGCATCTCACCCGACAGCTTGAGCACGACTCGGCGGTACTTCGGACGGATGTCGGCCATCAAGAGCCCCCCTCACCCTGTTTCTGCGCCCAGCCGAACAACTCCTCTTTGCCACAACCCGCCGGCGATATGCCGGCGGGCTCCCGGGATCATCGTCCGAGATCCCCGAATCCGGGTCACTCGGCTTCGTTCTTGTTCTGGCCTTCGCCGATCTCCCAACGGGCGAAGCGGCGGATCTTGATGTTCTCGCCCAGCTTGGCGATGGCGGCGGTGAGCAGGTCCTTGACCTTCTTGCTGTCGTCCTTGACCCAGACCTGCTCGAGCAGGACCTTCTCCTCAAGGAACTTGCGGACGCGGCCCTCGACCATCTTCTCGACGACCGGCGCCGGCTTGCCTTCCTTCTCAGCCTGGGCGCGATAGACGGCCTTCTCGGCTTCGAGCACGTCAGCCGGGACATCCTCAGGGCTGACGAACTCGGGCTTCATCGCGGCAATCTGCAGCAGCACTTCATGGACGAACTCCTTGAACGCGTCCGTCCGGGCGACGAAGTCGGTCTCGCAGTTGACCTCGATGATTACGCCCATGCGGCTGCCGGCGTGGATATACGAGTCGATAATGCCGTCGCTGGCTGCCCGGCCGGCCTTCTTGGCCGCGACCGCGAGGCCCTTCTCGCGGAGGATGACGGTCGCCTTCTCGGCGTCGCCGTTGGCCTGCTCAAGTGCCTTCTTGCAGTCCAGCGGGCCGGCGCCCGTGGCTTCGCGCAATGCCTTGATCTGTTCGGTGGTAATCGCCAAGTGATGAAGCCCCCTTTTGAGATAAACAGCACCCGATGAAGGCCGCTCCGGCCTGCACCCAGAGACAAAGACAGGGTAAGGGTATGCTCGCGCCACCCTTACCCCAGCTTGCTAGCGAGCCGGTTGTTCGTTCGCGTCAGCCTCATCCACGTCCGCGACCTCAGCAGTCACTGCCTCGGTGGGAACAGTCTCAGGCTGAACGTCCTTCGACATCTGCCGGCCTTCGATGACCGCGTCGGCCATTTTGGCGGTAAGCAGGCGGACGGCCCGGATTGCGTCGTCGTTGCCCGGGATGACGTAGTCGATCTCATCCGGGTCGCAGTTCGTATCGACGATGGCGACAATCGGGATGTTCAGCTTGCGCGCCTCAGCGACTGCAATCCGCTCCTTGCGCGGATCGACGATGAACAGCGCGGTCGGCAGGTCCTTCATGTCCTTGATGCCGCCGAGGAACTTCTCGAGGCGTTCGCGCTCGTGCGCGAGGCTGGCGAGTTCCTTCTTGGTCAGCTTCCCGTTGTCGCCCTCTTCTTCAATGCGGACGAGTTCCTGCAGGCGCTGAATGCGGCGCTTGATGGTCGAGAAGTTGGTCAGCATGCCGCCGAGCCAACGCTGGTTGACGTAGTACATGCCGCAACGCAGGGCTTCTTCCTGGACGGCCTCCTGCGCCTGCTTCTTGGTGCCGACGAACAGGATGTTGCCACCCTCGCCGGCGATCCGGCGGACGGCCTCGTACGCCTCATCGACCTTGCGGACGGTCTTCTGCAGGTCGATGATGTAGATTCCGTTCCGTTCGGTGAAGATGTACTGAGCCATCTTCGGGTTCCAACGCCGAGTCTGATGACCAAAGTGAACGCCGGCTTCGAGGAGCTGCTTCATGGAAATGACAGCCATTGTTCTGGTTCACCCCCTCCTGTGGTTTTCGGTCCGCCGCTGCTCTCATCTCCGCCGGAAGCCCGGCATCTGCCTGGCACCAGCCAGCGGATCGAACAGCGTGTGTAGTGGACACCGTCGCATAGTATACCACAACTGGTGCGCCTTAGCAACAAGCCGACCAGCGCGCGGTCAACGGAAGTTCAGCGTCACCGGCAGGGGCAGCCGGCCGAACAGCCTATATTGCAGGGCCAGCTCGGAGGCTTCGCTGGCGATCGATGTCTTCACCAGCTCATACGCCTGATCCCCGAGTTGCGCAGCCGCCAAGTCGGTATCGAACATGGCAAAGCACTCATAGATGATGTCTTCGACGATGGCCTGCAGCCGCTCCTGAATCATCGCCGTCACGCTGTCCGGCAGGTCGAACGTAAAATCGGCCATGCTGAAGCTGGCGGCTGCCCGCATGCGCTGCGCCATTTCCGTTGCGACCATCTCCGGCACGCGAGCCTCCATCTCGGACACGAACTGCGGCAGGCTGCGCTGCGCCTCGGCCGTCACTTGCTCGCGGACCATCAGCGCAACCGGCTCGATGTCGACGCTGACGCTGACGCCGCGGCGCGTGATGACCGTGGCACCGCCGGCAAGCAGTGAGAGCGTCAGGATCACACCGACGATCAGGCCACTGAGAAACTGGCGCCTGAGCCCGGAGTCCGCCAAAGTCATCCGTCCCTTCCGGCATGTCTCGGTTAACCTATTATTGCCGCTGCCGGAGTGGATATGACTGGCAAGGGACGCAACACAAAGACGGCGGTGCAGCGCGCCGCCGTCGATGATGATCTTCGTCTATCAGCGGAGCTTGCGCAGCTCCTCGACCAGCCGGTCGTTCAGCACCTTGATGTGAGTACCCTTCATGCCAAGCGAGCGCGATTCGATGACGCCGGCGCTCTCGAACTTGCGCAGCGCATTGACGATGACTGAGCGCGTGATACCGACCCGGTCGGCGATCTTGGACGCGACGAGCAGACCTTCGCTCCCCTCCAGCTCGTCGAAGATGTGCTGGACGGCCTCAAGCTCCGAGTAGGAGAGCGTGCCGAGAGCAACCTGGACGGCCGCCTTCTTGCGCGCATCCTCCTCGATCTTGTCAGCCTTCGAATGCAGGATCTCCATGCCGACTACCGTCGCACCATACTCGGCGAGGATCAGGTCCTCGTCCGTGAATGGCTGCCGGAAGCGGGCCAGAATCAGCGTCCCCAGCCGCTCGCCGCCGCCATTGACCGGCACAAGCGTTGTCAGCTTATCCTGGAAGAGACACTTCTCGCCCCGTTTGAAGGCGCACATCTGGTTCTCCTGGCAGGTGTTCGGTGTCGTCTCGTTGACGCGCAGCAGGCTGTCGGCGTAATCCGCGGGGAAGCGCTCGTTGCGCAGCACCTCATCGCGCATGATCTCGCACTCGAACTCGCCCTGGAGCGCATAGCCAAGCACTTTGCCACGCTTGCCCACGACATAGATGTTGGCCGAAATCAGTTCGCTCAGCACTGAGGCCATCTCGGTGAAGTCGACGGCATGCCCGGACTTCTGGAGCAGTTTGTTGATTCTTCTCGTTTTCTCGAGCAGTGTCTTCATGCCCTCATCCCCCTGTCCCTTGCTGTTTCTCGCGCCGCGGTATCAGAGAATGTAGCGGCTGAGATCCTGGTTCTTGACCAGGTCGCTCAACTGCCTGCGGACATAATCGCGATCCACCCTGACCTCACCGGCGACGGTCTCCGGCGCCTCATACGACACGTTCTCGAGCAGCTTCTCCATTATTGTGTGCAGTCTGCGGGCGCCGATGTTCTCTGTCCCCTCGTTGACGCGCCAGGCCATCTCAGCGATCTCGTCGATGCCGTCATCGGTGAAGACGAGTTGCACCCCTTCAGTCGCCAGCAGCTGCGTGTACTGCTTGATGAGCGCGTTCTCCGGCTCGGTCAGGATTCGCCGGAAGTCCTCGCGCGTCAGGCTCTCAAGCTCGACGCGAATCGGGAACCGCCCCTGCAGCTCGGGGATCAAGTCCGACGGCTTGCTGATGTGAAAAGCGCCGGCAGCGATGAACAGAACGTGATCCGTCTTCACCGGGCCGTACTTGGTGACAATGGTCGATCCCTCGACGATCGGCAGAATATCGCGCTGAACACCCTCGCGCGAGACGTCGGGACCGGTTCCTCCCTCGCGACCGGCGATCTTGTCGATCTCGTCGATGAAGATGATGCCGGATTCCTCGGCCCGCCGGACCGCGTCAGCCGTCACTTCATCCATATCGATCAGCTTCTGGGCCTCTTCCTGCTGGAGGACTTTGCGGGCGTCAGCAACGCTCATCCGGCGTTTCTTGCGGCGTTTCGGAATGAGCCCGCCGAGCAGGTCCTGGAAGTTGACCGTCATCTCCTCGGCGCCCTGCCCGTTCAAAATGTCGACCATCTGCGGCGAATTGTCCTCGACATCGATCTCGACCAGTTCGTCCTCCAGCTCTCCCCGCTCAAGTCGCAACCGCATTTCGGAACGATTCTGACGGGCCCGCCGGACCTTCTCCTCGAAGCTGCTGTCCTCGGTCTGCGACTCGTGCTCGCCGCCACCGAGCCCGCCGAATAATGCCTCGAGCGGGTTCCGCGGTCGCTGTTCGCGGCGCGGCAGCGGTGCCAGCAGGTCCAGCAGGCGTTCCTCGGCCGCCTCAGCCGCCCGGCTGAACACCCCGGCCATCTTCTCGCCCTTGACGATGCGGATCGCCGTCTCGACCAGATCGCGCACCATGGCGTCGACATCGCGCCCGACATAGCCGACTTCGGTGAACTTCGTCGCCTCGACCTTGACGAACGGGGCGTTGACCAGACGCGCCAGGCGCCGCGCGATCTCGGTCTTGCCAACGCCGGTCGGCCCGATCATGAGGATGTTCTTCGGGACGATCTCATCTTGCATCGCCTTCGGCAGACGCGCCCTCCGGTGGCGATTCCTCAGGGCGATGGCGACGGCGCGCTTTGCCCGATCCTGACCGACTATGTACTTGTCAAGCTCACGCACGATCGCGCGAGGCGTCAACTCCTCCACGACACCGCCTCCTAGAGCTCCTCGACAGTAATCTGGCGATTGGTGTAGATACAGATGTCAGCCGCGATCTCCAATGCCCGTCTGGCGATGGCGGCAGCCGGCAGGGTGGTTTCGCTGAGCAGCGCCCGCGCAGCCGCGAGAGCGTACGGGCCACCCGAGCCGATCGCCGTGACGCCGTCCTCGGGCTCGATCAGATCACCATTGCCCGAGATGACCAACATCCGTTCGCGGTCGGCCACCAGCAGCATCGCCTCAAGACGCCGCAGGACCCGGTCGGATCGCCAGTCCTTGGCCAGTTCGACCGCTGCCCGCCCCAGGTTGCCATGATACTCCTCCAGCTTGGCCTCGAACTTCTCGAACAGAGTGAAGGCATCGGCGACCGAGCCGGCAAAGCCGGCCAGGACCTTGTCGCCGAACAGGCGCCGTACTTTGCGCGCATCGGCCTTCATGACCGTGTTACCGGTCGTGACCTGGCCGTCGCCCGCCAGCGCGACCTTGCCGTCGCGAACGACGCCAACGATGGTGGTGGCGTGAAACATCGGGTCCCTCCTATGCTCGCGGATGGGCCTTCTTGTAGACGTCCATCATCCTGGTACGCGTGACATGGGTGTAGATCTGGGTCGTCGACAGGCTCTCGTGGCCGAGCATCTCCTGCACCGAACGCAGGTCGGCGCCGTTTTCGAGCAGATGGGTGGCGAACGTGTGCCTGAGAACGTGCGGTGAGACGTCGACTGCCAGTGCCAGGCGGGCAGCGTACTTGTCGAGCAGGCGCATCACACCACGGGCGCTGAGGCGGGTGCCGCTGCGGTTAAGGAACAGCGCCCGCTCTCCCTCCTTGGGGTCGAAATGGGGCCGGCCGCCGTCGAGATAGCGCGCGAGCGCCGCGAGCGCATCGCTGCCGATCGGCACCAGACGCTCCTTTCGGCCCTTTCCGAACGCTCTGACATAGCCGAGTGAGTAGTCGACGCTGGACAGGTCAAGACCGACTGCTTCAGACACGCGCAGCCCGCACCCGTACAGCACTTCGAGAATCGCCCGGTCGCGCAGGCCAGCCGGTGTTGACGTGTCCGGCTGGTCAAGCAGCCGCTCGACCACCGGTTGGTCGAGAAAGCGCGGCAGTCTGCGTTCAAGCTTTGGCGAGGCGACGGCCTTGGCCGGATTGTCCGCGAGCAGCCCGATCACCACCAGGTAGCGGTAGAACGAGCGCAGGGCCGACAGTTTGCGGGCCATCGTCCGCTTGCTGTGTCCGCCGGCGCGCATGTTGGCGAGGTACTCGCGGATGACGATGTTGGTGACTGACAGCACTGCCGCCCGGTCGGCGGCCCCGCGACCGGCCAGGAACTCGCGGAACTGGCGGAGATCCAGGCTGTAGCTCTCGATCGTATGCGGCGATGCCGCTTTCTCTGTCCGGAGAGCGAGGAGGAAGTCATCGATCAGCGCATCCATGCCCGCACCCCCGCAAAAACGAAATCGGGGAGGTGAGCCCCTCCCCACTCATTCTACATGGCCAGAGTTGCCGTGACAAGGCGTGAATTCAAAATTGTCATACGTCAGTAGACAATTCCCTGGGCCCCGCGGCTGCAGGCTCCGCCTCGCGCCTGTAGGCGTCGAGTGCCGCCAGCGCTCGCTCGGCCAGCGCCCGCTTTTTCTCGTTCCTGTTGCGGATGCGCTCCGGCAGTGGCGGGAACAGCCCGAAGGCGACGTTCATCGGCTGGAAGGAGTCGGGCTCGGCCTCGCAGATGTAGTGGCACAGCGCGCCGATGGCCGACTCGCGCGGCGGCGTGAGCGGGCCCTCACCACGCTCCAGGCGCGCCGCATTGATGCCGGCGACCAGACCGGAAGCCGTCGACTCGACGTACCCTTCAACCCCGGTCAGCTGCCCGGCGAACAACAGGTCGGGCCTGGCGCGCGTCTGCATGGTCGGAAGCAGGATGCGCGGCGAGTTGATGTATGTGTTCCGGTGCATGACCCCGTACCGCTCGAACTCGGCGCCGGCGAGTCCGGGGATGAGGCGGAAGACGCGTCGCTGTTCGCCCCACTTGAGGCTGGTCTGGAAACCGACGAGGTTGTACAGCGTCTGCTCGCGATTCTCGGGCCGCAGTTGGACCACAGCATACGGTCGCTTCCCCGTTCGCGGGTCGGTCAGCCCGACCGGGCGCAGCGGGCCGAAGCGAAGCGTGTCGGGGCCGCGACGGGCCATCGCTTCGATCGGCATGCACCCTTCGAAGTAGCGCTCGCGCGGCCCTGCCTCGAAGTCGTGCGGCAGGGCCCGCTCGGCGGTGATGAGCGCGGCGAGGAAGGTCTCATACTCGTCTTTGGTCATCGGGCAGTTGAGATAGACGGCCTCGCCCTTGCCATAACGGCTGGCGGCGAAAACAACTCCCCGATCGATGCTGTCCGCGCTGACGATGGGAGCCGCGGCATCGAAGAAGTTCAGATGCTGCTCACCGGTGAAGTCGGTGATTGCCGCCGCCAGAGACGGCGATGTCAGCGGTCCGGTGGCGATGATGCTCGGACCGGACGTGGGCAGCGACTCCACTTCGCGGATCTCGACGCTGACCAGGTGATGGTTCCGGAGCTCGGCTGTGACACCGCGTGCGAACGCGCCACGCTCGACCGCCTGAGCACCCCCGGCCGGCACCCGGGTGCGGTCTGCGACCCGCATGATCAACGAGTCGAGCCGGCGGAGTTCTTCCTTGAGCAACCCGGCGGCGTTGTCGAGGGAAGCGGCGCGAAGTGAATTGCTGCAGACGAGTTCAGCGAACAGATCGGTGTGGTGCGCCGGCGTCGTCTTGAGAGGGCGCATCTCGATGAGCCTGACCGGCACACCCCGCCGGGCGACCTGCCACGCCGCCTCCGCGCCGGCCAGTCCGGCGCCGACGATGGTGACTGTCATCAGTCCTCACCATCTGTCGGGAACTCGCGGTAGTCGCACCCATCGCGGACGCACTCGTAGTACAGGCCTTCCGTCTTCGAGCGCCGCTCGACAAGAAACGCGCCGCAGTTCGGGCACTCGCGGTTGACGGGCTTCTGCCAAGTGGTAAAGTCGCAATCCGGGTAGCGCGAACAGCCATAGAAGCGCCGACCTTTCTTGGTGCGGCGCTCGACCACATCACCGCTGCCGCACTTCGGGCACTTGACGCCCGTGGGCTCGAAGTACGGCTTGGTGTTCCTGCACTCGGGGAACCCGGGGCAGGCAAGGAACTTGCCGAACCGACCATACTTGATGACCATCCGCCGGCCGCACTTGTCGCAGGTGACGTCGGTCTCTTCCTCCGGCACCTCGACCTGACCGATCTCCGCTTCGGCATGGGCGACGTCCTCGGCGAACGGCCCGTAGAACCCGGCAACGACACTGTGCCAGTCTGCGTCGCCGGCCTCGACGGCGTCAAGCTCGTCTTCCAGGCGAGCCGTGAACGCCGGGTCGACGACGCGCGGGAAGTAATCGCTCAGCAGATCGACGACCAGCGTCCCGAGCTCCGTCGGCCTGAGGGCGCGACCCTCGCGCTCAGCATAGTTGCGGTAAAGGATCGTCTCTACGATCGGCGCGTAGGTGCTGGGGCGGCCGATGCCGTTCTCCTCGAGCGCCCGCACCAGCGCAGCCTCCGTGTAGCGGGGAGGCGGTTGTGTGAAGTGCTGCTTCGGCACAATGTCGGTCAGGCTCAGCTGATCGCCCTCGTTGACTTCAGGCAGCAACCCCTCCTGCTCCTGGTCGTCGTAACGCTCCCTGTCCCGCCTGCCCTCGTCCTCACTCTCGATGTAGACGGCCATGAACCCCGCGAAGCGGATCGTCGACCCGCTGGCGCGGAAGGTGGCATCGCCGGCGTGGATGTCAAGCGACACGGTATCAAGGATGGCATCAGCCATCTGGCTCGCGAGGAAGCGCTCCCAGATCAGACGGTAGAGACGATACTGCTCGGAGTTGAGATACTGTTTGACGGCTTCCGGCTCCCGGCCCACCGCGGTCGGGCGGATCGCCTCATGGGCGTCCTGCGCCCCTTCCCGGACATCGGCGGCCCGCGCCGCCGGCGGCAGATAGTCGCTGCCGTAGCGTTCCTTTATGTAGGCTGCCGCGTCGGCTGCCGCCGAGGCGGCGATGCGCGTCGAATCGGTGCGGATGTAAGTGACCAGGCCGACGCTGCCCTCGGCGCCGAGTTCCAACCCCTCGTATAGCTGCTGCGCCAGCGACATCGTTTTGCGCACGCCGAAGCCGAGTTTGCGCGATGCTTCCTGCTGCAGGCTGGAAGTGGTAAACGGGGCTGCTGGCTGACGCCGGCGTTCACGCCGCTTGACGCCGGCGACGATGTACGACTTGCCGGCGATCCGTACGAGAATGTCGTCGACTGCCGCCTGTGACGGAATCTCCGTCTTGCCTTCGCCGATGCCGTGGAATCGCGCTTCGAGCGGCTTGCCGTCCGGCGTTTCGAGTCGGGCGTGGATGGTCCAGTACTCCTCCGGTCGGAAGGCCTCGATCTCACGCTCACGGTCGACGATCATCTTCAGAGCGGCCGACTGGACTCGGCCGGCAGACAGCCCGCGGCGGACCTTGCGCCAGAGCAGCGGACTGAGTTTGTAGCCGACCAGCCGGTCGAGCACTCGCCTTGCCTGCTGAGCGTCGACGAGCGACAGGTTGATAGCCCGGGGCCGCTTGATCGCGCTCTGGATCGCTTCCTTGGTGATCTCGTGGAACTCGATCCGATTCCGTTCTTGGTCCGGGATGCCGAGCAGGTGGGCAAGATGCCAGGCAATCGCCTCGCCCTCGCGATCCGGGTCAGTGGCGAGGAAGACCTTGTCCGCCTTCTTGGCACCGTCACGCAATTCCTTGAGGACCTCTCCCTTGCCGCGAATCGTGATGTACTTCGGGCTGAACGAGTTGTCGACGTCGACGCCGAACTGGCTGCGCGGCAAGTCGCGCACATGGCCCAGCGACGCCTTGACAGTGAACCGCCTGCCGAGGAATTTCTCGATGGTCTTGGCCTTGGCTGGTGACTCGACTATTACCAGGTTCTTAGACAACTGGACACCTCCGGTCCCCGGGGTCGTCATATCGACCCTTCTTCAAGACTGCATTATTTCCTCAGCTGGGAAAAGGATACGAACCTGCCGCCTGGAAGGCCCTCGACGCGGCCACTGAGCTGCAGCGCCGTGAGCTCAGCCAGCACCTCGGAGACGGCCAGGCCGGTTGCAGCTACTATCTCATCCAAGCCCGATCCCTTGGCTGAGAGCGACGCGAGAATGCGGTCGGCGCGCGTGCCGCCCGCCTGCCGGCAGCTCCCGGACGGCTCCCCCAATGCCACCGGTCCGCGGATGGACTGGCGCTGGTCAGCTGACAGCAGCCAGGACTTCCTGAGCGCGTCGATGATGTCCGCCGCGCAGAGAACAGGCGGGACCCCGTCGGCAAGAAGCAGATTGCAGCCGGCGCTGAGCGGGCTGGTGATTTCGCCGGGGACGACCATCACTTCGCGACCTTGCTCGAGAGCCAGATCGGCGGTTATCAGGGCGCCGCTCCGCTCACCGGCCTCGACGACCACCGTCACCGCCGCCAGACCGCTGATCAGCCGGTTGCGGGCCGGAAAGTGCCCGCGCAAAGGTCTGAACCCGGGAGGCAGTTCGCTGATCAACGCACCCGTGGCAGCGATCTCAGCGGCGAGCGACCGGTTCTCCGGCGGGTAGACGCGGTCAATACCGCAGCCGAGCACCGCTACCGTGAGTCCGCCGCCATCCAGCGCCCCCTTGTGGGCGGCTGTGTCGATGCCACGCGCCAGCCCGGAAACGATCGCCACACCACTCGCGGCCAAATCGGCGGCGAGGCGACGCGCCACCTTAAGGCCGTAGGGTGTCGCGCTGCGACTTCCGACAATCGCGACCGCAGGTCCGGTCGGGAGCCTGCCGCGCACCCAGAGGGCGGCAGGCGGGTCGTACACTTTTCGCAACAGGCCGGGATATTCCTGCTGAGGCCGGCACAATACCCGCCACGGGCCGTTCTCTGCCGCCGCCGCCAGTCTCCTGGCGGCTACCAGCGGTTCAGCTCCGCGGGCCGCTGTGATGGCTTCAATGGTTCGCGGCCCGACTCCGCGCACGGCGAGCAATTCCCCGGCGGTTGCCGTCCATGCCCGACGGGCCGACCGGAAATGGCTGAGCAGGGCCCCATGCCTGCCAGCGCCAACCTCCGCCGTCGCGGCGAGAGCGATCCAGCAGGCGCGTTCCGTCTCGTCCAGCGCCATCCCTCCTCCCAGTTTTTGGGAGGTTTCGCCAGTCGGCGGCCGGAATCCTTCTTTGCTCCCCCACTGTCGGCTGTGCTGCGACCGCGCGCATACGCTTAGGCAGGCAGCGCATTGCGCTACCTGCCACTTGCCGTGCCTGCCGGCTGGTGATGCCCGAACCGCAGACGCGTGTCAGATCACGTCGATGTTGGCTTCCGGCACGGTGACCCTGCGTCCGTCAGTCAGTTCGACAACGACGACCCTGAGGCTGATCTCGCTTTCCATCTTCACCGGTTCGGTCGGTCGCTCGACGATGACGCCAGTCTGCCCAAAGTGGGGCCTGCCGAGCAACCGGACCCGCACGCCGCAGGCCAGTTCCGACAACGTCGGTTCAGCCGCTGCTGCCTCTGTCTGCGTCGCGGTTTCGGCCAGTGGAATGACGACCTCCGGCCTGATGACGCCAGCCCGCACCTGGGTCGAGCCGTTCAGAGACACCTCCTGGCCATCGTTCCGCCGCAGCAGATCGAAGGCAGGCTGGCCCATCGGCAGGCGTCCGAACCCTTCTGTGACTACGACCGTCAACGCCAGGTCCTCCTGACCGGTAATGCCGGCGCTGATCTCGCTGCCGACCAGCCGGACTAAGTCGAGGTGATCGATGCCGCCGGTGATGATCCCGGAGGCACCGACGTCAAGTGCCCGCCGCATGGTCGGCAAAGAGACGTACGACCCGGAGACGATGACCCGGCCGCGGCAGTTTTCATCGATCATCTGCGGCTGAACCTCATCAGCCGGTGATTGAGCGAGCACGCGCAGACGACCGCTGACCTCGTAGCCGACACCGAACACGCCCTGAATCAGCGACGCACGCCCCGTGATCACGGCCCCGAGCTCAGGGATGACGCGCTCGACACGCCCCCGCAGATAGGCGCGGACTGTGGCGGGACGCGACGGGCGAATGAGGACGACGTTCCCGGTCCGGGTACAGATCTCACTGATGATCCCCGAAGCCGGAGCATAGCTGTACTTGATGCCTGTCAGCGCATCCGGCACGGCAGCCAGGGCGGTTCCCTGGTGCACTTCGTCGCCTTCGCGGAAGCGCATGAACAGCCGCACCATCCCGGCCGGAATCTCGAGGTCGTCGGCGACGTGGATGGTCAGATGAGGCCTGACCGACTGCGGATCCTCACGCACCATGACGCGACCGTGGGCGCGCGAGATGAACTCGATTGTCCCGTCGACCGGCGAGCGCGCCGTCCGGGGCTCGCTGAACCGGCTGAAGCGGTGCTGCGCCAGCACCTCCCCGGCCGTCACCCGGTCGCCCACGCGCTTGCGCAGCGCCTGGCGCATCTCCTCGGGGTTGAGACGCTGCCCGAGCGCCTGGAAGATGTCGATCACGTAAGGTTCGCCGGGCACGGTGTCGGTCTCGGCGACAACCGTGGCAGGGTCGACGACGTCGCCGCGGTTGACGAGGACGTGGCCGAACACCGGCAGCTTGCGCTCGCGTCGCAGGGTGGTCTGGAGCACGACGCCGCTGGCATAGCTGGCCATCAGTCGACCTCCCCGGCGGCCGCCTGATAGCGGCCAAGGAGTGTGTCATCGTAGGCGTCAAGCGCGCTTGCCCAGCGGCTGACGCTGTCGCGGCGGGCTGCGGGGTCGTCTGGCAGTGCGATCGGCCGTCCGCGCCCGTCAAGGACGATTCCGCATGCCCCGCCGACTACCGTGCAGCGGCGCGACCGACCCCGGCCAGCGCCGACATTCCACCCGGCGACCGGGGTCACACTCAACTCGGCCGTCTCGCCCGCCGGCAGTGGCAAGGTCGTCAGTTCCGCACCGACAATCGCGCTCCGGAGGACTTCCCCACCGGCTCGCGTCACCACGACGTGGGCAATGGGCTCGCCGCGGTCGACTCGGTGGCCGAATGGCGCCACGCAGGTGCCGAGACTGACCAGTCCGTCGTGCGCGAGCACCTCCAGAGCGGCGTCGGGAGCGACGCTTGCGAGCACGCCGATGTGTGGAAGCATGAAGATGTTGTCGACGTAGAGGTGACAGACGCCGCGCGGCAGCAGCCCGTCGAGCATCAGGAGCATGCTCTGCGCCCGCCGCGGCGCGTGCGACAGGACGCCGCCGCTGCCGACAATGACGTCGGCCTGAGACGCGTCGGCGCGCAAGTCGTCGGCGGACTTCTGTTCGAACAACTCATCGAGATTGCGGCGACGTTGCACGCCCGAAAGACCGCCAAGCAGTCGCTGGTGATGGAGCTGGGACAGCCGCAACGCCTCGCGGGCCATCGCGTGCTCGATGACCAGCTCGTCCAGCCCCTCGGGCAGCGTTGTCGGCCGGATCATCTTGTTGAGAACCCAGTTGCGCAACTCGCGTTCACTGAGTGAAAACGGCAACCAGCGGCGGATCCGGTCGACGCCGGCCGCGGCGAGAACGTTCGACAACGAGTAGCTCATGCCGATGTTCGCACTGACGCTGCGAGTGAACGCGCCGTTCAGGACCGAGAAGACATCGGTCGTGGCGCCGCCAATGTCGACGGCGAGGACGCTCTTCCCCCAGCGCTCGCTGATCAGCCGGATCAGGTCGCCAACCGCCATCGGCGTCGGCATCATGACCCTGCCGCTCCAATCAAGCAGGCGCGCGTAACCGGGCGCCCTCGCCATCACGTGCTCGAGGAACAGCCGGTGAATCTCCTCGCGCGCCGGCTGCAAGTTCTCGACCTCGAGCGACGGGCGCAGGTTATCGACGACGCGGACGTCCATTGTCTCGCTCAGCACGTCGGTGACATATTCGCGGGCGTTGCGGTTGCCGGCGTAGACCACCGGGATGCGGTAGTCGCGCCCAACCCGCGGACTCGGGTTGGCTGCCGCGATGCACTCTGCCATGGAGGCGACGTGGGCGATATCCGCCTGATCGGTGCCGCCAGAGAGCAGGATGATGTCCGGGCGGAACTCACGGATGCGGGTGATGCGGCCAATGACACTGCGACCGTCGTCCATGGAAACGACGTCGGTGACAATCGCGCCGGCGCCCAGGGCTGCGCGCTCTGCGCTCTCGGCGGTCATACCCTTGATGACGCCGCTGACCAGCATCTGCAGGCCGCCACCGGCGCTCGACGTGGCGACGAAGGCGTCACAGCCGGCCCCGTCGCGTGCCGGCCGGATCAGCTCGCTGCCGCAGAGGAGCCTGCGACCGCTCATCTGCTCCAGTTGGCGGATGGCCGCGAGCATTCCGAGCAGCACGTCCTCGGTCGGTGCCTCGACCGTCGTCGGTGACTCCGAGCGCGCGGCGAGGCGGTAGCGGCCTTGGTCGCGCACGATCAAGATCACTTTGGTGGTCGTACTGCCGATGTCAGCCGCCAGCACTGCCTCCAGAGTTGCTCCACCTTCCATCCGCCCGCCTCCTCCCTGACCCGCGCTCTTGCCTGCTACTACGGCAGCATTGCGGGAATGTTTCGCACCAGTTCGGGCCTACTTGATCGCCGCCGTCGTCAGGAACAGGCGGCCGCCCGTCCCGGCGCGGACGTTCCTCACGCCGTCGCGGACAATCCACCGTTCCTGGCTGCTGAGAACGGGTAGCCACGGACAATCCTCGGCCAGCTTCGCCTGCAACGCGCGGTAGACTGCCAACCGGTCTGTCTCGTCCATCGCGCCTGCAGCTGCCTCGAGCAGCCGGTCCGCTCTCGCATCGCTGTAGCCACTTCGGTTAGCCTCAGCCCCAGTGTGAAGGAGGTAGTAGAGGATGTCCGGTTCGCCCCAGGTGAAGCGTGCCAGATAGGCCTGTTCACTGTTCGGCGCGGCGCCGACTGCGGCGTCGATGCCGGCACTCCTCAGTGAGTCGACGATAGCGGTTGCCACCGCCTGATCCTCGGCCCGCGGACCGACAGTGAGGACAAGTTGAAGCGCAGTCTCGCCGGACCGGTAGCGGCCAGCGGCATCACGGGTGAACCCGGCTTCGTTCAGCAGCGAAGCCGGATCACCGGTCGGCGCCAGCTCAGCGGAGCCGGGAACGCCACCTGGCAGGTAAGCATCTGTGGCGACCCAGCCTGGCAGGTTGCCAGCCACCGCCGACCTTCCCGCCGCCGCGAGCAGGGCCACCGCCCGACGCACGCGGGCATCGTTGTACGGCGCAATGCGCGTGTTGAAGCCAAGATAGAGGAGCGACTCGCCAGGCGCACTGATCGCCGTCCAGCCAGTCTCGGGGGTCATGTCGGTCCCGCGGGCGAGATCGACCTGGCCGCCGGTCACCGCAGCGGCGAGCGCAGCAGCGTCGGCAAACCGGATCACCGACACGCGGTCGAGCCGAGCCGGACCGCGCACGCGGTAGTAGTCGGGCGCCCAACGGTAGGCGGAGTTGGCAACCAGCTCCAGTGAGTCGGCCGTCAAGCTCTCGATGATGAACGGGCCGGTGCCGACCAGGCCTGAGGCAGCGTTGGCGCTGATTGCCGAGCGGACCGATGCCAGCGCCCCCCAGAGAGGCGGATACGGGCGCGACAAAGTAACCACGACAGCAGTCTCGCCTGCCGCCGCGATGCTCTCGACCGGCCCGAGGACGCCCGGGTCTGCCGCGTGCAGTCGGTTCAGCGAAGCCGCAACGACTTGCGGCGTCAGTGCGGTGCCATCGCTGAACACGACTCCCGTCTTGAGGTTGAGCGTCACGCTGCGACCGTCAGCGGAGACTGCCCAGTCCCGAGCCAGGCCAGGGTAGTAGTTGCCGTCCGGACCGCGCGCGATCAGGGTCTCGAAGGTCAGTTCGAGCAAACCCGGGTCAGTGGCTGTCACAGGGTCAGCGGCGCCAGGCAGGGACAGCACGCCGACCCTCAGGTTGCCGGAGGGTCGCGGCGCAAAGCAGCCGACAATGGCTAGACCAGCCAGAATGACAAGCAGCGGGAGTGCGACAGTTGTTCGATTTCTGGCCCGCATGGCGCGATGACGTCCTTTCCTGTGACTCTTCACTTCATTATCACATAACACGCTCGGGGTTGTAAACCAAGCCGGAGAGGAACCACGGACCTTCCTGCTCCATAGGATACACCACAAAACTCAGCTGAACCGTCGGCGGGCATTCACCACCGAAGCGGCGGTTCAATAGAATAATGCAGCCCGCCCCCCCGGCCGTCTGCCAAGCGCGGAAGGGCGCGGCCAGCGAAAACTGTGAGAAGGAGGAAGAGCAATGTGGGATGCCTCTGAGGGCGAGGACCAGCTGCGCGAGATCATTGCGCGGGCTACCTGCGCAAAGGGCCGCGAGAAGGTCGAGATCCGTGAGACGCTGATCCCGGAGCACACGCCCGACAACATCCTTGGCGTCCTGGTAACCAATCATAGCTTTACTGCCGTGCCCGGGGAACAGCAAGTCCAGATCAGCGGTCAGTTGGATCTGCACACCTGGTATTCCTTCGACACCGGACGGCAGACCGCCGTGATCAAGAAGACCGTCCACTACACGGCCAACATTCCCGTTGTCGCATTGGACGGCGGACGCCTCGGCAAGAACGAGGAGGCACGGGCCCGGATCCTGCATGAACCGCGCGTCCGCGACGCGTTCGTGACCGCCGGCGGCGACATTCAGATCCTTGTCACAACGGCGTACTGCGTGGAGATCATCGGCGAAGCACGCCTTTGGGTCAAAGTCTACGGGCCGCCGCCCGAGGTCAAGGAGTTCGACGACGAAGACGATGACGCCTCGCTTGAGGACGATATCTTCGACGAGGAAGACATCGACGAAGAGCCAACCGACGATCAATGACACCGCCCGGACAAAGATGGCCCGACCCCGGGCTTTCTTTTTTTGCCCTGGGCACGTTCTGTCAATCGGGACCGGCGCCGGTCGCTACGAATAGAATAATCGTGAAAGGCCTTGTAGCAGCGTTGACGAGTGGAGGTGACCAGGGGCATGCCAGTCAAGGTTCTGCTCCTGCCTGGGGGAGCCAGCCTGTCTCGCAATGCTATTGCCATGAGTCCGGGACTCGCCCTCCAGATCGGCGCCGTGACGAACCTGGTTCACGAGCTGAAGTTTGGCCGCGGCAAGGCAGAGGCGGTACTCACGACTCGCACCGATCTGCCGCCGACTGCCGTGCGCATCGGAACCGGACTGCGGAACATCCTGCACCTGCCGCTGGGACAGCGGCTTTACCTTTCCCGGCCTCGCGCCGGCTGCCTCCGCCTCGGCCCGGTCGTCGGTCTGCTGACGACTCCCAGCATCAACCCGCCCTGGGGGGTCCAGAACGACCTGTTTCGCCAGCTCATCCGTTACGGCAAGTCGCTCGGGGAATATGTCTACGCCTTCACTCCGCCTGACGTCGACCTGCAACACGAGACGGTCATGGCTTGGCTCCCGCTCCGGCTCGGGCAGTGGAGGCGGCTTGTCGCGCCGCTGCCGGATGTCATCTACGACCGCGTCCCCAGCCGGAAGGCCGAGGCAAGCGACGACCTGGCGCAGCTCAAAGAGAAGCTCCGCCCCACCTACGGGGCGTGCTACTTCAACCCGTCCTTCCTCAACAAATGGGACACTCACCAGCTGCTTCAGGCGAACCGCGAAGTCGCACGCTTCCTCCCGGAGACCCATCTGTTGAACTCGTCCACCGACCTCGAGGCGATGCTCAAGGCACATCGCCTGGCATTCCTGAAGCCCGTCGACGGGAGCATCGGCAAGGGCATCATCCGCGTCCGACGCCTGGCTGACGGGCGCGTCAGCTACCGCCTCCCCTATGGCCGCGAGACTGTCTCGCCCGACACCGCGACTGCGCTGGCCCGACTCAGCCGGCACATGCGACGACACACCTATCTTGTCCAGCAGGGGCTGCGCCTGGCCACCAGCGGCGGAGCACCGTTCGATGTCCGCGTGTTGGTCCAGAGAGGAGTCGGCGGACGTTGGTTCCGGACCAAAGTCTACGGTCGCGTGGCTCCGCCAGGCACCTTCATCTCCAACATATCGCGCGGCGCCACTCCGGCAAACATCGGCACGCTGCTGCACAGCGCCTTTCCGGATGCGCCGCTGAAGCGCCGAGCCGCTCTGGCTGGCCTCAAGGAGATAACCGACACGGTGCCGCGAGCTGTTGAGACAGCGCTCGACGCGACGCTTGGGGAACTCGGGATCGATGTCGGCATTGACACCAGCGGCCGCGCGTGGTTGATCGAGGTCAACTCGAAGCCTATGCGCACGCTCGACCCCAATCTCGGCAGCCTTGAAGGCGTGCGCAACGCCATCATACGACCACTGGTCTACGCCCGCTACCTGGCCGGATTCGAGCCGGCAGGCGCTTCCGCCAAGAGGAGAAGCGACAATGGATAGCTATGACGTTGAAGTCTGCAGGGAAGACAGACCGAGGCTGGGCGACAGACTCAGGCAACCGACAGGACGGTCCGGCGACGTCGAGATCAGCTTCGGCCGGCTGACCATCCCAGTGCGAAGCACATCCCGTCCGGGCGCGCCGACCGCGCTTCTGACCCTTGACGCTGTGCGGCACGGGATTGCCTTCCCGAGCGGCATTGTCCTCCATGCACAGCCGACTGAGGCCGGGACTGTCCGGATCGGGCCGCTGATCGGCATCCTCACCGCCGGACACCTGACTCGGGGACGCCTTGACCGCCGTTCGCCGTTCACCTATCAGAGCTACTTGTTCGAGAACCTGGCCCGCGCTGCGCGACGAATGCACGGATTGGTCTTCGCATTCGAACCCGTCGGCCTCGACTGGGTGGCCGGCAGAATCGACGGCTGGACTTGGGTTGGCGGCAGCTGGCGCGAGGTCAGGATGCCCTTCCCCGACGCCGTCTACAACCGCGTCCCGAATCGCAGACTCGAAGCTCAGGAGCGGGTGCAGGCAACCTTGGCGACGCTCGCACGGAGCGGTGTGCCGGTGTTCAACCCGCACTTCATCGACAAGGAAGAACTCTACGAGAGCCTGCTCGCAGATCCTGAGGTCAGCCACTTCCTGCCGCCGACCAAGCCGCTGCGACACTACAGTCAGGTCACCGATTCGCTGGCCGAGAGCCCGATCGTCTACCTGAAGCCGCGGTTCGGCAGTCTCGGCAACGGCATCGTCCGGCTTGAGCGGGTCAGCGCGAATTTGATCCGGGTCCGCTATCGCAGCAACAACAAGAACCATAGCCGCTTGCTGCCGCAGCGGGAGATGCGCGAGTTCGTCTCTTCTCTCACGGAAGGCAAGGACTACGTCTGCCAGCGCGGCATCGAGCTGCCCCTCTACCGCGGCCGCCCGTTCGATTTCCGGATTCTCACGCAAAAGGACGGGGCGGGCGTCTGGAGACTCACCGGCATGGGCGTCCGCGTGGCCGGCGCGGGCGCGATTACGACCCATGTCCCGTCGGGCGGAAGCATCGCCAGAGTTGACCGAGTGCTGAGTTCGGTCTTCGGCCGCGACGCCGACCGGGTGGCCGGGAATCTGCGTGCCGCGATAGCCACTATCGCGCCGGCCATCGAGCGCGACCTGAACGAGACCTTTGGCGAGCTCTCAATGGATCTGGGCGTCGATCGCCTGGGCAACGTGTGGTTCTTCGAGGCCAACAGCAAACCACACAAGTTCGATGAAGACGCTATCCGTCTGCCCTCCTGGGACCGGACGATCCAGTACGCGGCATACTTGGGCGGCTTTCCGGGCCTGAGTGGGTGACCACAGTGCCCACAACCTATCTGCTTCACAACGCAACCAGTGATCCGCCGCTTCGCCAATACGTCGGCGGCCTGATCTCAGCCTCCGGGCAGGTGCCGCCGACCGCCCGCGTCGATCTTCTCATCCGCTGGGGAAACACGGACGGCGACGACAGCATCGCCGAGCACGTCCTCAACCGCCGGGGCCGGCTGGCTGATGCGATGCTCCCGGCACGCGCAAACGCGATGCTCACTCGCTCCGGGCTGCACGTGCACAATCTCGGCGCGACGGGCCGGCTGCGCGTTCGCGAGTACTTCCGCATCCACGCGCTGGACCTTCGCCTTGTTTATCTCGGACGCCGCGAGCCGAAGCGGTTCGGCTTCCAGGAGATCGGTCTGAAGCATTCGCGACTCTCCGAAAAGGCCGTTCGCTATGCCTGCCGAGCGCTCTACGCCCTCGGCCTGGACTTCGGAGAAGTCGATGTCATCGTCAACAGAAAGGGCAAACTTGCCGTCCTCAAGGTCAACCCTCAGCCACGCGTCGCCGGTCGCCTGGCCGACCGCTACGCTGCCGCGATCGACGAGTACATCGCCGGCCTGAACCAGGCCACGTTCCCGAACGTCGTTCTGGGGGCCGATCCGGAGTTCGCGATCCGCAAAGACACCGGCCAGATGGTGCCGGCGTCGCGCTTCTTCCCGTTCGAAGGCCGGGTCGGCTGCGACGCCGCCGTCTTCAGAACTGCCAACGGCAAAGCGGTTCGACCGCTGGTCGAACTGCGCCCGACCGAAAGCCCATCGCCGACCCAGCTGGTGCGCGCGATCCACCGGCTCCTGGCGCGGGCAGCCGAGGTCGTCCCCTACGCCAATGTACAGTTTCGCGCCGGCAGTCTCCCCTATCCGGGCTATCCGATCGGCGGTCACATCCACTTCAGCGGCCTTGGCTCGGCATCATGCCGCATCCTTCGCGCTCTCGACACTTACCTGGCAATCCCCCTGTTCCTGGTCGAGAACGCCGCCACATCGCGGCTGCGGCGCCCAAAGTACGGCTTTCTCGGCGATCAGCGCCCCAAGGAGTGGGGTTTCGAGTACCGGACCTTGGCCAGTTGGCTCATCTCTCCGCGCATTGCCCTCGCCACGCTGTCGCTGGCCAAGGTCGTGGCGGTCAACTACCGATTGCTGAGACGTGATGTCTTCAGCGATCCCGACCTGGTCCACCGGTTCTACGCCGGACACAAGGAACCGTTCTATGCGATAGCCAACAAGCTGTTCGAGGAACTCGCCATGCTGCCGACCTACGCTGAGTACGCCGCCGACATCGCTCCGCTGCGGCAGCTGATCAGCCAGCGGCGGCAGTGGAGCGAACGCGTCGACATCCGGCGGACGTGGAAGCTGCCGGTGTCGCCCCGCCTGCTCCCCGGGACCTCCGAAGACGGACCCTCTCAGTAGGCATCACATGCCGAAGCCCGGGGGCGAATGCACTCGCCCCCGGGCTTCATTGCCAAGACCGTCCTATTTCATGCCGAGCGTGCTCAGCATGTGGTTCATCGCCTGGAGAAGGTAGCCGACGCGTTGCGCGTACGGCTCGGGGTAAACCGATTCGATGATCGCCGACTTGACTCCCAGGAACTGGCCGCTCGCCCGGGCGATGCTGCCTGGCACGGGATAGCGCAAGGCCTTGAACTGGTGGTACGAGTCCTTGATGCCCTTGTTGAGGCTGGCGACGGTGCTGTTGGCCAGCGCCTGCATCTCCGCCGACGGGTAGTAGATGAAGGTCTGCCCGACGGCGCTGTTATTGGGGTTGGAGTAGTAGTCGTACCCCTCGTGGAAGTCGACGAGGTAGTCGACGCGGTAATCCTTGATAACGTTCCAGATGGCAAGGGCCAGCGGGTGGGTCGGCACTTCGCCCTTGCTGTCCGGGAACAGGCGGTTGAGGTCGGTCGACCCTTCGACATAGCGGCTCTTTCTGCTGTCGCCAAGGATGTTGGCCTGCGGCAGGACAAGCACCCGGCCGGCCTTGATCATGACCTCGTCCTTGAATTGCAGGGCAGCGCCATACCCGGCAGGCTCGTTGCCGTGGACCCCACCGACAATCATGAATGTGGGACCGGGCACGCCCGAGTCGAAGACGTACAGATCCGTCGCGTACTTCGTGCCGGCGGCCACGGTTACGACCTCGACACGGTTGAACTGGATGCCGGCGGCAGTCAGCACGGCGTTCAGACCGGCTACTGCCTGAGCAGTCCGCTGCGGCAAGGCCTCAGTGGTTGTGGTCCGGAGTGTCAGTGCCGTCACGCCGAGATAATCGCTGGCAGCTCGCGGCAGGCTGCCCTTGGGTGACGACTTGACCAACGTGAAGGGGCGTGTCGCTGCGGCATTCGCAGCGGTGACAGCGCTTTTCGCGAGTGCCGTGCCGGCAGCCGTCGGCTCGTACAGGACGGTCTGGCCCATCGTTGCCGACGTGTACCCACCTGTGTAGTAGGTTCCGCTTTCGTGGAGATCGATGAGATAGTCGACGCCATACTGCTTGACGGCGCTCCAGACCGCGCTGGCCAGGTCCCCGTTGGGAGCGTCGGTTTTGCTGGTCGGGAACGCGGTCTGCAAGTTGATGCCGCCACTGATCCAGGGCACGTCGGCCTCGATCGCCTGTTTGTTCGCTTCCGGGAGCACGAGCAGAGTGCCGCTCTGAATCCGGTACGTGGCTGCCACTTGAGCGGCGGCGACCCCACCTGGCTGTTGGCCATTGACGCCGGCGACGACCATGACCGCAGGGCCGGGCTCAGTGCCGTGGATGACGTAGAGCGGTGTCTCGTAGGGAGTGCCCTTCGCCAGCATGACTGTCTCGGCGACGTGTGTCGGCGTGGCGGCAAGTGCCGGACGTGTCGCGAACTGCGCGAACGTCGGGGCGAGGGTGACGGCGAGTGCGAGCGCGATGAGTGATGCGAGCTTGAGTCCGGGCCGTCTGCTCAAATCTGCTTGTCCTCCTTTGGCATGAAACTTGGTTCACCTAACCATTCGCAGCACGCCGCGGCATCCCTGCCGTGAAGAGACTGGTAAATGCAACCGATTGCAGTTGCACGGACACAGAGAAACATAAGCCGGGCCTGCGCCGTGCGGCGCAGGCCCGGGTTCCTCATCATGGGTTTCGTCAACCGACTGTCGGCAGGAGTTCGATGCCATCTCCCGCCAGTGCGAGACTGAGGCCCCACCCGAAGGGCTCGGTGGCGCGCACTCGCGCGCTGAGGAGGTGCCTTCCAGGCGCGACCTGGACGAGCAGCGATTCAGTCCCAGGCTCGACGTAGCCCCGGCTCCGCCGGCTCGCGCCGATCCCGCTGTACTTGTTCGCGCCCGCAAACACTTGCCGTCGATCGATGGACAGCTCGACCTCGTCGCTGTATCCAAGACTGATGGCCAGCGGCCCCTGTCGGAGGGCGATGAACTCCCGGCAGACCACAGCCTCGCTCACCAGCGTCTGATCAAGATAGCGGTTCAGGTTGAGCGAGCCGTTTTCCTCCACGCGCACCGGCCCGCAGCCTTCGAGGAGCCATTCGCCGACCATTCCCGGCGGCAGAAGTGGCGGCGAAGATGGCGCAGGGAGACGTTCCGGGGCCGCGGCGACGCGAAAATCCGCGAAGTAAGCGGGAAGGTACGTCCAGACGCCCAACCGTCCGGCCGCCCGGTCGTGCGCCAGCCTGCCTATGACCAATGGCTGATCGCATGCGGCGCCGCCTTCGTCGACCGTGATGGCCGCCCGCTGCCCGACCAAGTCGACCCGCAACCTGAACCAGCGGCCGGTCGGAATCTCGGCCTGCTTCTGATAGCGCGGTCCGTTGTACACCTGCCAGGTATTCGCACCTTGAAACACCGGGTCGTACTGAAGCGCATCCCAGAGGCCGCTGGTATGGGGTTGCGCGTACACCAGTTCCATGTTGCGGGCATCAGCAGCACGGAAGGCGATGCCCGGGTAGGCGCTGCCCGCGGTGGCGATGCAGACTTCCAGCCTGGCCTCGCTCAGGGCCGTGTCCTTGAAGAAGGCGACGCCGTTCTCCAGTCGAAGCGCGCGCCGGCCCTGCCAATCGACCACAGACGCCGACTCGGCGGTCACGTCGAGCAGACTGAGATCAGTCAGATCATACCGCCCCATGCCGTCTTCCCCCTGCCCGTCCGGCTTGTCCGGCGGCTGTGCGGCAGCCGCTCCCCATGTTCCTGGCCTAATACTACCACCTTTCACTTCGTGTGGCTACTGGCGGCCGAGGGACGCGCTCAGGCAAGCACCACGGCGCTGCAGAACTGAATGGCCTCGGCAACATGAGGTGCCAAAAGGACGGGCTCGCCGGCCAAGTCGGCGATTGTCCGGGCGACCCTCAGGATGCGGTCGTGCGCCCGATTCGACAGCCGGAGATGGTCGAAAGCGCTGGCCAGCATCGCCGCAGCCGGTCTGTCGGTCGGGCAGAACTGCCGGACGGCTGGACCAGGTATCGCTGCGTTGGTCAGCCAAGCGGAGCCGCCGAATCGCTCCCGCTGAGCTGTCCGGCAAGCCCTGACGCGGGTCGCGACGACGCTCGACGGCTCTTCCGGCGAAGCACTCGTCAGATCAGCGTAAGCCATGCGACCGACATTGACGACCAAGTCGATCCGATCGAGCAGCGCCCCCGACAGCTTACTGAGGTACCGCTGGACCTGCGCTGGCGTGCATGAGCAGACGGCCCCGCTGTCACCGCGGCGGCCGCAGGGACAGGGGTTCATCGCCCCGACCAGCGTGAAGCGGGCTGGAAACGAGACTGCCACACCGCCGCGCCGTACCGTCAGGCTGCCGCATTCCAGCGGCTCGCGAAGCGCCTCGAGAGAATCACGGCGGAACTCCGGCAGTTCGTCGAGGAACAGCACCCCGCCATGTGCCAGCGAGATCTCGCCTGGAGAAGGGAACCTCCCCCCGCCGACCATCCCGCTTGGTGTCACTGAGTGGTGCGGGGCCCTGAACGGTCTCGTCCTGACAAGCGAGCCGCCCCGCCACTGACCAGCGACGCTGGCGATGGTGCTCACTTCGAGCGCTTCGCGGTCGGTGAGAGGCGGCAGGAGCTGCACCAGCGAATGAGCCAGCATCGTTTTGCCGGTGCCCGGCGGACCGATCAGCAGGATGTGGTGACCGCCGGCGGCGGCGATTTCAACTGCCCGTTTCGCAGCCGGTTGGCCGTGGATCTCAGCCAGGTCAGGCGGAGGCGGCTCGGTGGCCCACGGCTGCGTGACGTCGTGCACGTCCTCACTCCCGGGCGGCTCTCTGTCCGTGGCCCGCGTCCACCCTGCTCCGCTCAGTCCGTTCACGACCTCGGCCAGGGAGCCGGCGCTCCTGACCCTGAGGCCGGTGACCAGACGCCCCTCGGCGGCGTTGCCGTGCGCGACGACGAGCGTGCTGCTGCCGCCGCGGAGGACCGCCGTCGCTGCCGGGAGAACGCCCGCCACCGGGCGCAGGCGCGCGTCCAGCGACAGTTCGCCGATGAAGGCCACGCCGGCACAGAAGTCCTGGTTAAGCTGACCGGATGCGATCAAGACCGCCAGTGCGATTGGCAAATCGTAGCCCGGCCCTTCCTTCCTCAGCCGCGCCGGCGACAGGTTCACAGTAATGCGCCGTGCCGGGAACTCATAGCCGGAGTTGCGAATCGCCGACCTCACTCGCTCCCTGGCTTCGCGCACGGCGGTGTCCGGCAGACCGACGATCTCGAACGCGGGCAGGCCGTTGCTGACATCGACCTCGATGCGCAGCGGGTAACCATCAAGGCCCACAACGGCTGCACTCGCGACACAGCCAACCATCAGAAGGCCCCCTTCAGCCAGTTGACGTTGGCTTCGCCACGCGCTCCGCGCTCGACGGCAATGACGTCGAACCGGACGCGTGCGTCACTGAGGCCGAGATAGCCTGCCAGACGCCGCATTCGCAAGCGCTTGCGCCGGTCGATTGCCTCGCAGCCGCTGCCGCAGCGGCCGCTGCTGCGCGTCTTGACCTCGATCAGCACCGTCTCGGCACCGTCCCGCACCAAGAGGTCGACTTCGCCGAACCGCGTCCGGCAGTTGCGGCAGAGGAGCACACATCCCGCTGCGACGACGTGTGCCGCAGCGATGTCCTCGCCCCAGCGTCCGAGGCGCTGGCGCCAGTTCAAGAGTGTTCTCACAACATCACCCGGGGAGACTCTTCCACATTCTGGCATGTCTCCCTGTTGCCAACACGACAAGAGCAGACCAGACAGTGCCCTGCTGTCCAGCCTGCTCTCTTCACTATCATGTCCGCTGCCGGATCACTCCACCTCGATGGCGACGCGCTGCCGGTCAGGCACGCTGACGACCGTAGCGCCGACTGAACGCGCAAGCTGCTCGACCGCGGCGCGGATAGCGCGCTGCAACCGCTTTCCCGGCCGGACCCACGGTTCAAGCTCGAGGATGTTCACCACGAGGGCGGCGCCGGGCCGGTCGTGGCGCGCATCAAGCCTGCCGATCAGTCGCTCGCCTGCCAGCAGTGGCATCGTGTATGGCCCATAGCGACGCTTGCTGTCCGGAACATAGATCTCCCATGTGTACCTGAAGTCGAACAGGTCGGCCAGTCGGTCCCGTTGGAACAGCAGATTGTCCAGTGGCGGGATGATGAACACCGGGCCATCGGTCTCGCCGGCCGCAGCCGTGGCCGGGGTCGCCATCAAGCCAGCGGCGTGTTCGGCCAGCGCATAGTAGACTCGCTTGATCCCATCCACGCGGAAGGCCACCAGCTTGCCGGAGGCGCACCAATCAGCCAGCAAGCGCTGCTTCTCGGGCGCGGGGATCCTGACCCAGCCGAAGCGGAAGTCGCTCGCATGGGCCAGAATGTGGCCGCGGAAGTACTTAGTGACGATGAAGTCGCGCCAGTCGGCCAGAGAAGCGCATTCTGCCTGAGCCAACAGCGACTGGGGAACGGCATCCTCGGGCAGCCCGAAGTGGCGCTCCGTCCCTTCACGCCGGACGGTCATGACCAGTCCGGCCTCTTCCAGCAAGTCAAGCGCATGGCGCGTTGCCTTCGTCGCCGCCTCGCTGTCCCAGAATCCCTGGACTTTCTCCTCCGTCTCGAGCGCTCGCGAGGGCAACGGCCCGTCTGTGGCGAGGCGCCGCAGGACCCACTCCGCAGCCGATTGCACAGTCTTCAGCCGCTCTTGCCAGTAGCCGGCCATCTGGCGCATCCGGAAGCGGAAATACGGATAGTCCTCGATTGGGTAGGCGAAGCGGGCGCCGCAGGTGTACTCGAACACTTTCCTGTCGGCCAGCAACGCGTCAAGACCGGCGCCCGGGGCCCTCACCCGCTGGGCGACCGCCAGCGACTGGTTGCGGCCGATCACGTTCACCGGATCGATCTGGATGTTCTCAAGCCGTTTGAGCGCTGTCAATGTGCCGTCGAGCCCGCGTAACTCGTCCCGCCAGGGCGACTCCGCCGCGAACCCGAGGCGGCTGAGAAGATACCGCCGGGCGGCTGACTTGCTGACTGTCGCCACGGCGTGGTGCGGATCGCGAATCGCCCTCTCCCCCTTGTTCCCCGGTGCGTCCGGTCTAGCGTTCGCGACGCGTCTCCGGTTCAGGCATCTCCGCGCCGAACAGGTCGACAGTCACCTCTTCCATCCGCTGCGGCACGAGCGGCTTATCGGCCCGGTCACGCTTTACGGCCACGATTCGCTCGACTTCGTCCAGACCCTCCGTGACTTTGCCGAACGCCGCGTACTGGCCGTCGAGGTGCGGCGACGACGCGACCATGATGAAGAATTGCGATCCGGCGGAGTTCGGGTCCGCTGTCCGCGCCATCGAGATGACCCCGGGCGTGTGCCGGAGATCATTGCGGAAGCCGTTGGCTGTGAACTCGCCCTTGATGACATGCCCGGGACCACCCATGCCTGTCCCAAGTGGGCAGCCGCCCTGGATCATAAACCCAGGGATGACCCTGTGGAAGGTAAGGCCGTTGTAGAAGCCCTTGCGTACCAAGGAGACGAAGTTGCGGACCGTGTTCGGAGCCACCTCGGGATAAAGCTCGATCTTGATGGCGTTGCCATTCTCCATCTTGATCGTGACAAGCGGATTGGCCACCGGCGACACTCCTCTCGGCAAAGTGGAAACGTTGCGCTGTTCCGCTCACAGGAGTTGCCTGACGCCCTCGAATCGCGCCGACTCCGGCTGCGCGCCAGGCGCCGTGCGGAACACCGTCTTGGTAATGAAGAGGTCGTTCTGGAGATAGAGATCGACGTCGTAAGGTCGCTTCAGTTCCTGACCGGACCAGTCATAGACGACGCGCACCGTCGGCCGGTCCGAGGCTCCCTTGCGCGTCGAAGTAACCAGTCCCTGCTCGCGGGTATTAAGCTCGACCAGCGTGCCAACAGGATAGAGAGCGACGCAGCCCGCGAGCGCCTTCACCGCATCCTGATCATAGTACTGGCTGATGCCCTGGAGCATCTGGAGGGCCTCGCCCGGCGTGAAACCGCGGCGCGTCACCCGGTCGGTGACCAGCGCGTCATAGACGTCGGCCACAGCGGCGATGCGCGCGAACTCGTGGATCTCACCGGCACGCAAGCGGCGAGGATACCCCTCGCCGTTCAGCCGTTCATGATGCTGATAGGCAACGTGTGCCGTGAGGATCGACAGGTTGGGCTGACTCCGCAGGATGTTGAAGCCATACGTCGGGTGCTTCTGCATCTCCTCCAGCTCCGCCGGAGTCAGTGGTCCCTGCTTCTTCAGGATCGCTTCCGGCAGCCTGACCTTGCCGATGTCGTGCATGATGGCGCCGAGCCCGAGGTCGTGCAGCCGCGCCTCGTTGTAGTTCATCGCCATGCCCATCATGACGCAGAGGATGGCGACATTGACCGAGTGGCCGAATGTATAGTCGTCGTTCGTCCGGATGTCAGTCAGGCTGATGACGACGTTCGGGTTGCGCAGCAGGTCATCGATGATCCTGTTCATCGCCGACCTGATCTCCTCATCTGCGAACACTACCGAACGCGAGAGCTCCTTCTGCGTCCGCACCCTCACCGCGTCGAGGACGTCACGAACGGCGGCGGTCGCGTTCAGCCGCGTCCTGTCCGACACCACATCGTCAACGACGACGCCGCTCATCCGCTCATCGGCAATGTACACCGCGGGTATGCCGAGCCGTTCCAGTTGCCGCACGTAGCCAGGCATGATCTTGACCCCGACATTGAGCAACAGCTGGCCGTCAGCGCCATAGACCGGCTTGGCAATGACCATATCTGGTTGCAGCTCAGAAATGCGTATCTTCCGCATCCGGCCGGAACCTCCGTGCATGCAACAGATGAATAGACCTCAGTTCGCCGGACAAACGGGAATTCCCTGCCATCAGGTGGCAGGGAACCCTATCTCTCGGCGCAATTCGCCAGCGCCGAGAGGAACGAGCGGCGGTGCAACGGACACGGACCAAGCCGCCGCAGAGCCGCCCAGTGCTCATCCGTGCCGTAGCCCTTGTGCCGGGCGAAGCCGTAGCCGGGGAACTGCTCGTCGTACTCGACCATCAGCCGGTCGCGGGTGACCTTGGCGATGATCGACGCGGCCGCGATCGATGCGCTCAGCGCGTCGCCCCGGATGATCGGCTGCTGCGGCGTGGTGACGCCTGGCAAGCTGACCGCATCAAGGAGGAGAAAGTCGGGTCTGACGCCGATTGCTGCCAGCGCGCGCCTCATCGCTTCATAGGTAGCCTGCAGGATATTCTCGCGCTCGATGAACTCGACGTCCGCCTCGCCCACTCCCCAGGCGACCGCTGCCGACGTGATGCGCTCGTACAGCTCCTCACGCATCCGGGGCCTGACCTGCTTCGAATCGTTGAGGCCCGACAGCACGAAGTCGGGCGGCAGGATCACCGCGCCCGCTACCACCGGCCCGGCCAGTGGGCCCCGACCTGCTTCATCGACGCCGGCTATCAGGCTATACCCGGCCGCCCGCGCCTGGCGCTCGAACCGGTGCATGGCCAGTACGCGCTCACGTTCTTCCGCCGCCGCGGCCAGGCTGGCGGTCAGCCACTGGGACAGCCTGACGACACCGACTCGCCGATCGGATTGCAGGGCTGCGAGCAGGGCTGCATGCTGATCCGGTCTCGCCGCCCGAACCAGCCGCTCGAGGTCGGCGATGCTGTACTTGCCCGGCTGAAGCGCAGCGAACTGCGCGTCATCCATGGGCGGTCACCGCCTTCTCGAGGGTGATGCGGCCGAGCTTGCCAAGGCGGAATTCACGCAAGACGATGTCGGCCGCCGCGGTGCTGTCGATCGACCCGCCGCCGCGCAGGCAACCGCGCCGGCGACCCACCTCGTCGATGATCGCCTCGGGCGCGTCGGGCAAGCGCTCGAACTCGAACCTGGCCGTCAGGGCATCGGCGTGCTCCGGCAGCAGCTCGCCGAGAAGCCTCCGGGCGACGTCATAGTGATCGTAGACCTGTTCGCTGATGGCGCCGGTGGCCGCCAGGTGGTAGCCGACCAGAGGATCCTCGAACTTTGGCCAGAGCACGCCGGGCAAGTCGAGGAGTTCAAGTCCCTCATTGATGCGGACCCACTGTTTGCCTCGCGTTACCCCCGGCATGGCGCCGGTGCGGGCGCTGCCCCGGCGGGTCAGCCGGTTGATCAGCGAAGACTTGCCGACGTTGGGGATGCCGGCGACCATGATGCGAGCCGGACGGGCTCGTCGCCCGCGCGCCCGCTCCCGCTCCATCCTCGCGGCGGATTGCTCAATCGCCAGCCGGAGAAGATCGTTCACACCCTTCCCGGTCTGGGCCTCGATGGCGATGGCGCTGGCGCCGGCTCGACGAAACGCCGTCGCCCAGGCGGAGGTAGCATCGGCCTCAGCCAAGTCGGCCTTGTTGAGAGCGACGATCCGCGGCCGCCCGCCGATGCGCCGCCGCAGTTCAGGGTTGCTACTGCTGACCGGGACGCGGGCATCGATGATCTCGACCACGACATCGACCAGCGGCAGGTACTCCTCGACGACGCGCATCGTTTTCGCCATGTGACCGGGGTACCACTGAAGTTCCATACTGCCTCCGTCAGCGAACGATTGCCGCTCGGCTGAGCGGCCAGAACACAGCCATCGCCCGGCCGATGAAGTTCTTCCGTGGCACGAAACCCCAGAAGCGGCTGTCGGCGCTGTTGGCACGGTTGTCACCGAGCATGAAGTACTGGCCTGCGGGGACCTTGACGGGGCCGTAGTCGGGGCCGCCGGGGAAATTCACGTATGGCTCGACGAGCGGGACGCCGTTGATGAAGGCGTATCCGCCACGCACCTCGACCGTGTCCCCGGGAAGCCCGATCAGGCGCTTGACCAGCACCTGCTTCGGGTCTGGCGGATATCGGAAGCAGACGACATCGCCACGCCTGGGTGAAGAGAAGTAGTAACCAACCTTCACCGCCATGATCCGGTCGCGTGGGTTGAGGGTCGGCTGCATTGACTCGGATGGGATGACGAACGGCCGACCGATGAAAATGAAGATAAGGGCCGTGATTACGGCCGCGATTACGATGCTCTCGAGCAGCTCACGGAGAAACGAACCCATCTTGTCCACGTGCATCCCCTCTCCCTCCGGCTAGCGCGGCATCCCGGCACGCGTGAGCGGCCAGACACGAGCGACTACCTTGCCCCGGATGGCTGATAGCGCCACATCGCCGAAGTAGCGGCTGTCTTCACTCTGGCCGCGGTTGTCACCGAGCACGAACACGGCGTCGTCCCGGACCCGGGTCGGTCCGAAATCCTGAGACGGGTGCTCTCCGAGATATGGTTCCGCGAGCGGCGCGCCGTTTATGTAGACCCTTCCCAGACGCAGCTCGACCAGGTCCCCCGGCAGCCCGATGACGCGCTTCACGTAGTCATCGCCCTGCCCGTGCGGGTTGCGGAAGACGATGATGTCGCCGCGCTGCGGCAGTTTGTCGCGGTACGCGAGCCTCGATACCAGCAGTCGCTGCCCGTGGTCCAGGGTCGGCCGCATTGACCGCCCGTCGACAGTATAGGGCTCGACCACGAACAGCCGGGCAGCAACGCAGGCCGCGAGAACGAGCAGCACCACGCCGACCCGGGCGAGCCGGCCCGCTCCCCCGTAACGCATCGCCTGTCCCTCCGGAAAGACAGAGAAAGGGACTGAGGGCCAGTCCCTTTCAGCTTACGCCTTGATCTCCTTGATGCGGGCCGCCTTGCCGGTCAGGTTGCGCAGATAGTACAGCTTGGCGCGACGGACGCGACCGCGGCGCACCACTTCGATGTGGTCGATGCGCGGAGAATGGAGCGGGAACGTCCGTTCAACGCCGACGCCGTAGGTGACGCGGCGGACAGTGAACGTTTCGCGAACGCCGCTGTTCTGACGGGCGATGACGATACCTTCATAGGCCTGAATGCGCTCACGCCCACCTTCGACGACCTTGACATGAACGCGAACGGTGTCGCCGGGGCGGAAAGCGGGAATATCCTTGCGCAGCTGGGCGTCTTCGACCATCTTGATCATATCCACTTGAGCACGAACCTCCTTTCCGAAACACGGGTTAATTATAGCACACTTCCCCAGTCAGGAGAAATCAGTCACTCCGCCGGTTCTCTTCGGCGGCGATCTCTTTCAGCAACCGCCGGTCCTCGTCGGACAAGGTCGTCTCCGTCAGCAGGTCGGGACGTCGCAGCGCGGTCCGCCGGAGCGACTCCCTGCGACGCCAGCGCGCAATTCGCGCATGGTCCCCGGAGAGCAGCACCTCCGGCACCGCGAGACCGCGGATCTCGCGCGGGCGCGTGTACTGCGGGTATTTCAGCAGGCCGCTGGTGAATGTGTCCTCGCTGACCGAGTCACGATCCCCCAGCACCCCTGGCAGCAGCCGCACGACCGTCTCGATGATGACCAGGGCCGGCAGCTCGCCACCGGTGAGCACATAGTCGCCGATCGAGATCTCCCGGTCGACCAGGGTCATCACCCGCTCGTCGACGCCCTCGTAGTGGCCGCAGATCACGGCCAGCCGTTCCTTGCCGGCCAACTCCTCGGCCATCGCCTGGCTGAACCGCTCGCCCTGCGGTGACGTGAAGATCACGTAGGGGTGCGGCGCCTCGCTGCGCAGGGCATCGATCGCCTCGAACAGCGGCTCCGGCTTCATCAGCATGCCGACGCCGCCCCCATAGGGGTAATCGTCGGCGGTGCGGTGCTTGTCGTGCGTGTAATCGCGCAGGTCGACCAGCCGCAGGTCAAGGATCCCATTGACGCGTGCCTTGGCGATCAGGCTCTCATCGAACGGCCCGCTGAACATGCCTGGGAAGAGAGTCACGACGTCGACTCTCACTGCCGCCCACCACCTTCATAGGGCAGTGGCGGCCTGGCGGTGACCAGACGGGCGACCCGGTCGACGTTGAGGATGACCTCGCGCACCGCCGGCAACAGCAGCTCGCCCTGGCGACCACGCACGACGTAGACGTCGTTGCCCGCGCCGCGCATGATTTCCTCTATCCTGCCGAGGGGCTCGCCGTCCTCCGTCACGACATTGCTGCCGATGATTTCGAACAGGTAGTACGAACCCTCCGGAAGGGGCGCCAGTTCTGCCACCCTTACCTTGACCCAGTGATCGCGCAGCGTCTCCGCCTGAGAGATGCTGTCGCTGCCCGCGAGCTTGAGCGCGAACAGCTTGCCATGCGGCCGCCCCGCGACCAGTTCTGCGACCCGGTCGCCCGGGTCCGGCGTCGGCCCCGGCACTCGCGACAGGATAACACTGCCCGGCGTGGTCAGGCGCGCCACGTTGTCTGTCAGCGGCTCGACGCGTACCTCGCCGCGGTTGCCCTGCGGCGCCAGGATGCGAGCGACGGCCACAAGTTCAGTCTGTTCAGCGCTCACGGATCTCAACGACCTTCCCGTCCTCGACCACGATCTCGGCCGAGAACAGCCGGCTCCAATCGTCCCCGACACGCACCTCGACCGGACCCTCGACCGTGCCCTGCACGATCTCGGCCCCCGGCGACAGGCGCGCGAGTTCCTTCATGTCTTCGAGGACCTTTGCCCGGCGATCGACGCGTTTGTCGCGCTCCACGCCGAGTTGCTGCGCCAACGCCCGGTCAGCACCGTCGCCCCCGGCCTTCTTGAGTTGGGCATCTATCTGCGCCAACTCGCCGTCGAGGCGCCGGATCGTGTCCTGGAGCTGAGCGCCCATCGCTTTCTGAAAGGCTTCAGTGACCCGGACCTTGACGGTGACCGGTCGCCTTACTGTCAGCGACATCAGGGCTCACCCCCGTCAGATGATCTCGACGTTGACCCGTCTGCGTTCAGCGCCCGCGCCGGCCTTGACGACGGTGCGGATCGCCTTGGCAATGCGGCCCTGACGCCCGATGACCTTGCCCATGTCCTCAGGCGCGACGCGCAACTCGACGGTGATATTGTGATCATCCTCGAACTGACGCACATCGACCTGATCCGGGTGATCGACGAGTGCCTTTGCCAGGATCTCGACGAGTTCCTTCATCGGCGGACCTCCTGACCTTACTTGCTGCGCTTCATCTCATCGAACTTCTTCATGATGCCGGCCTGGCTGAGCAGGCTGCGGGCCGTGTCTGACGGCTGCGCGCCTTTCTTCATCCATTCGATTGCCTTGTCCTCGGCGATGCTGACCACTGCCGGCTCCTTGGTCGGGTCGTAGTAGCCGATTTCTTCAATGAAGCGACCGTCGCGCGGCGAGCGCGAGTCAGCGACGACGAGGCGGAAGAACGGAGCCTTCTTGGCGCCCATGCGACGCAGGCGGATTCTGACTGCCATCTGTGTTTCACCTCCTGTCAGGAATGGTCGGGCTTTACTTCAGGAAGGGCATGCGCCCGAGCCCCTTGCCGAGGCCGCGCTCCATACCCGTGAGTCGCTTGATCAGCCGCTGAGTCTCACCGAACTGCTTGAGCAACCGGTTGACGTCTTGTACGCTGGTGCCGCTCCCTCTGGCGATGCGCTTGCGGCGGCTGCCGTCGATGATCGCCGGATTGCGCCGCTCGCCGGGCGTCATCGATTGGATGATCGCCTCGACGTGACTGAGCTCCTTCTCGTCGATCCGCAAGCCTTGAAGCTGCTTGAGATTGCCCATCCCCGGCATCATCCCGAGGATTTGGTCGAGCGGGCCCATCTTGCGCATCTGCTTGAACTGCTCGAGGAAATCGTCGAACGTGAACTCCGCCCGACGCAGTCGCTTTTCGAGCTCCGCCGCCTTCTTGGCGTCGAACTCGCTCTCCGCCTTCTCGATCAGCGACAGGACATCACCCATGCCAAGGATGCGCGATGCCATCCGGTCTGGGTGGAACTGCTCGATGGCGTCAAGCTTCTCGCCGGTAGCCGCGAACTTGATCGGTTTGCCGGTCACGGCCCGCACCGACAGCGCGGCGCCGCCGCGGGCATCGCCATCGAGTTTCGTCATGACGATGCCGTCGATGCCGATCCGGGTGTTGAACGATTCCGCGACGTTCACGGCGTCCTGACCGGTCATGGCGTCGACCACCAGGAGAGTTTCATGCGGCTTGACAGCGGCCTTGATCCGCTCGAGTTCGGCCATCAACTCGTCGTCGACGTGAAGGCGGCCGGCGGTATCGATGATGACAAGGTCGCGACCGTCAGTGAGAGCCTTGTCAAGACCAGCACGGGCAATCTCGACCGGGTCTGCCTGTCCCATCTGGAACACCGGCACGCCGACCTGCGAGCCGACCACCTCAAGTTGCTTGATCGCCGCCGGGCGGTAGATGTCAGCCGCCACCAGCAGCGGCCGCCGCCCCTGTTTGCGCAGCAGGTTGGCGAGCTTGCCGGCCGTGGTCGTCTTGCCCGAGCCCTGCAGACCGACCATCATGACGACTGTCGGCGGCCGGCCGGCAAGATTGATGCGCGCGGTCTGCCCGCCCATCAATGCCGTCAGTTCCTCGTTGACGATCTTCACCACGACCTGACCCGGCGTCAGGCTCGACAGGACCTCCTGGCCGATCGCCCGCTCCTTGACGCGGGCGACGAAATCCTTGACAACCTTGAAATTGACGTCCGCCTCGAGCAGGGCTAACCTGACCTCGCGCATCGCCTCATTGACGTCGGCCTCGGTCAGCTTGCCTTTGCCGCGCAGGCGGCGAAACGTCTCCTGAAGCTTCGTCGCCAATCCTTCAAACAGCGCCATGCTGTCCCTCCATGCTCAATGCATTTGAGTCGGGGGAGCGATCGATGTCATTCATCGAGCAAGCGATCCAGCTCCGCGACGGCGCGGTCGCTGTTGCCGGCCCGCAGCAACTCGCGGATCCGTATCAGCTCCTCAAGCTGCCGCGCATGTCGGGCGAGCAGTCCGAGGCGCTGCTCGAACGACTCGAGCGCCCGCTCGGCCCGGACCAGTTGGTCGTGCACGGCCTGACGCGTGACCCCGTCCTGATCAGCAATTTCCCCCAGCGACAGATCCTGCATGTAGTGCAGATCAATCAGCTGGCGCTGCCGTTCAGTCAGAAGAGGCCCATAGATGTCGTTCAGCTTGGTGATCCTGAGCGTCCGCTCGATCATTGCTCGGCCTCCCTGTCAAGACACAAGACTTGACAGCCATAAGCATTGTACCTGAACGCTTACCGGCTGTCAAGCGATCCGTGGCTGTATGTTAAATAGTGTGGAGGAAAAGAGGTAGGCGGTTTGGAAAGTCAAGTGTTTGTGCGAACACGACATCCCCGAGGGGAGGACTTTCCACCGCCTATGAAACAGGATATCCTTAA
>JBLNDB010000091.1:0-36131 GCA_050261235.1 Chloroflexota bacterium | reverse complement strand
TGTAGTGAACCCCGGTTTGTCAACAACTTAGGCTGCGTTTTGGTTTAGTTCTTGCGCCAGCTGGCTGAATTCGGCCGGTGTCATGTATCCGAGCGAGCTGTGCTCACGGTTCTCGTTGTAGTAGCGGATGAAGTCCGCGACGGCACGCCTCGCCTCGTCGACGGTGTCGTAGATGCTCGGCCAGATCTCCTCTTCCTTGAGCGTGCGGAAGAAGCGCTCTATGTAGGCGTTCTGCTTCGGCTCGCCGACCGCGATGAAGCTGGGTTTGATCTCGCAAGTTCGGAGCGCGTCCAAGAACGTCCGCGATGTCGGCTGGCAGCCGTTATCCGAGAGCAGCGTCAACTCGTGGCCGCGCACCCCATCGGGGAAGCGGTTGAGCAGGGCGTTGTCAAGGGCCTGGCGCCACTCCTCTGCCCGCCCGCGCAGGCTCACGCAGTGTCCGACGACCATGCGGTCGAAGAGGTCGATGACGCTGATGCAATGCAGCCAGCAGGACTCGCCTACGAGGAACCTGGTCATGTCGATGGCCCAGACCTGGTTCGGTGCTGTCGGCTGTTCGGGCCGCTCGGTCTTGAGCCGCTTCCCGCGCCTGATCCGAGCCTGCGTCCAGCCCAGCTCGCGCAGTAGGCGGACCATCCGTTTGTGATTCACCACGAGGTCTCGGCGCCGCTTCAGAACGGCGCACCAGCGCCGATACCCGAAGTGCCGGCGGCGCGGCTCCTCAGTCAGCAGCGCCTGCATAACCGCCTTGGCCTGATCGTCAGTCAGCCGGGATACAGCGGGCCTCAGCGGTATCACCTTCGCCCTGCTGTGGGCATAGAGACGCTGCCGGGGGAAGCCCAAGATGCGGGCGACCTCGGATCTTGACAGGCCCTTCGGTTCGTATTCGGCGGCCAGAGCGAGGGCCGCTTCCTGACTTATTTCCCCAGGATTCTTTGTGTTTTTTTTAGCAGTTCGATTTCAAGCGACTTCTTACCGAGGACGCGCTCGAGTTCACCGACTCGATCTTGCAGAGCCTTTACTTCCCTGGTGTGGCCGCCGTTGTTCAAGCCCTCGATGCCGGAGGCGATGAAACGGTCTCGCAGCTTGTAGTACGTGGTCTCGCTGACTCCGTATCGGCGGCAGAGTTCGGCCAGCGGGGCTTCACCCTTCAGGCCGGCCATGACCAAGGCAATGGCGTCGTCGTCGGACAGCTTGCGTTGGGGCATTGTTCTCGACCTCCTGTTGTCCCAAAACGTTCAACCCCAGCGCTGTAGACACCTCTATGGGTTCAGTTTAGCGGACAGCGGTGGTATCTCTCAATCGTCAAGGACCTGGCTTCCGGCGAAATCGTGGCCCATCGCGTATCTGGGTCGATAGGCGTAGGCTCTCGCTGGACGTAATAGCGCAGACCGTCATTATGGTTGGCCGAAAGAGACTCAGTGGCGCTCTGATTCACTCCGACCAAGGCTTTCACTACACACACCCGTTCTACATCAGACGGCTCGTGGACCTCAACATCGTGCAGTCCATGTCCCGGAAAGGCAACTGTCTGGACAACGCCCCGGTGGAATCGTTCTTTGGGCACATGAAGGACGAACTCGACCTAACGGACTGCCACTCGCTAGCCCAGGCGAAGGCCGCAGTTGACTACTACGTCTACGATTACAGCCACCACCGCTATCAATGGGAACGAGAAAAGATGGCCCCTGTTGAATACAGGAACCATCTTCTCGCCGGGTAGATCCAGCGTCCCTTATTCAGGGTGTCTGCATCGCGGGTTTCAGTTCATAGTCGACGCCCGCTCCGAGTCTCCCTGTCTGGTCTAGTGGCTGCGTGGGCTGGACTGAGTGTTCTGCATCATTTGGCTCACGCTGGACTGAGTGCTGGTGCCGGTCGAGGACTGCATCGAGGTTCCCATGCCGCCACCCGAGGTCTGGGCGCTGCGGAGCGCCTCATCGCACAGAGATGCGATCCGCTCCAGCTGCGTGTAGGCGCTGCTCTCGGCGTTGGCGAGATTGCCCAACTGCTGGCTGATGCTCTGCTCACGGGTCTGCTGCTGCAACTGCTTCAGGGTCTGTTCGTTCTGCCGTTCGCTCTGGGCAAGCTGGCGGGCCATTTGGGCGATCTGATTGAGCTGCTGATCCATTGCGGGACTCCTTTCGCAACTGTGCTCCGCTTGTTGCGGGCAAGGTTAATCTGCCCGCCGGGCCCCGCGCTGATTCTCACCTCTGACCGTGTTCGCGGCCGGTGCGTCCATGCTGCCCGAGCTGAAGGCCGCTCAGGAGATCGCGGACGTTCAGCCTTGGATACTCTGCCGCCAGTGTCGCCGCCAACTCGGCAGGCACGCCCTGCGACAGGAGTGTCTTGTGGAAAGCGGCGGCTGCCCGCCGCTGTCCGCTGCCGAGCGACGAATTCGCCTGCAGGGCCAGCCAGCCGATGCGCGGCAAGCGCGGCACGACCACGCCAAGGATCCGTGCGACACCGCTGAACGTGCTCATCGGGCCACCCCTATTCGTGCTTGTGCTGCTCCGACTCCCACTGCTTCGCGTTGGCAAAGCTGGTGGCGCTGCCGATCAGCTTTGTCTGCGCGGCCATGTATTCGAGCATCATCTTATTGACGATTTCGTCCGGCATGCCGCTTTCCTTGAGCGCCTTGTAGAAGGCGGACACCGACATGCCAAGGTCGCGGCCGGCCTGTTCGGAGAACAGCGTCTGGATGACGCCTCGAATCAGGGCCGGGATCTTCTCCGTCACGGTATCGAGGATCTTCGGCAGCGTGTCGGCGATCTCGTTCAGCTCGCGCCCCTGTTCGGTGCTATACTTGGTTTCGTCTGACATCAGGCAACCTCCTCGGAGATCTTCTTGGAACCGGGATTCAGGCGATGCTCAGCAGCCTGGAAATCAGCCTGATCGAGGGGGCACTGGTGACTGCTTCGCTGACGGCCAGCGGGCGCTCGATTCCCAGCGCCGCTGCCAGCGGCCAGGCCACCAGGGCCGGCAGAAAACCCAGCATCAGGGCCAGTGCGCGCTTGCCCGACATCGCCGTCCGACCTGCGCCAAGTTCCGCCACTTCAGCGCGGAAACGGGCCAGCGTTGCTGCGCGGAGGTTCGCCGGCGCCGGCGGCAGCCGATCGACGGCATTGACAACGTAGCGGCGGACAAGCAGGTCATCAGACGGCTGCATCACTTGATCCCTCCCCGGAGTCGAGCTCGCTGGCGAGATTGCGTCGCGCGGTGTGCAGACGGCTCTTGACCGTTCCCTCGGGCACGCCGATCACCCGTGCTGCCTCGTCAAGGCGGAGACCCTGGTAGTACACCAGGAACACCGCTGTGCGCTGCCCCTCGTCGAGTCTGGCCAGAGCCTCGGCCAGGGTCAGTCGCTCATCTTGGGCCGGCCACGGGTCGCTGGCGGGCTGCACTTCCCCATCGGCCTCGTCACCGACCGGCAGCGCCGATTCGGGCGCCAACTTGCGCAGCAAGTGGCTGAGGCAATGGTGGCAGATGCCGAACAGCCAGGTCGCGAGCGACGAATCACCGCGGAATCCCACGGCGCCTCGCCAAGCTGCGAGAAGCGCCTCCTGGACTGCTTCCTCCGCGATGTCGCTCCGCCGGCAACGCACCAGCGCGTAGCGGTAGAGCCTGTCGGCATACGAGTCGTAGAGCGAGGCGAAGGCTTGCTCGTCACCGCGGGCAATCAGGGCCATCAGCTCGACGTCGTTCGCTGCCACCGTCTCACCTCCAGCCGCGTCGGCGACCGCATCGGCCGTTCACTCAGTATGTGCCAGGAACCGCGGCAAAGGTTCAGTTCTGTCTCAGCATCGCTTTGACCGCCGCCGGCAATTCCGCCAGACTGCCAATGATACTGTCAGCGGCCTGGCGGTCGCCGCCCTGCGTCGCGGTGGCGCTCACCCAGACGGTCCGGAGTCCGGCCTTGTTCGCGCCGCAAATATCCTTGACGTAGTCGTTGCCCACCATGATGCACTCAGTCGGGTCGCAGCCGGCGCGGCGGGCGGCCTCGGTGAAGAAGCGGCGGTCAGGCTTGGCCACGCCCAGTTCCTTCGATGTCCAGAGATGCTCGAAGAAGCGTCGCAGACCGACCCGCGCCAGGGCCTGTCCCATCAGATCCGCGTCCGAGACGCCGGCGTTCGAGGCGACGCACAGCGTCAGGGGCCACGCTGACAGCTCTGACAGGGCTGCGGCGGCGCCCGGCATCGCCTCGACGCGCGGCCAGACGGCCATCGGTCTTGCGTCGTTGGGGTCGTCGCGCATCAACGTATCGCCCCAATCGAAGATGACGGTTTTGAGCACAGCCTCCGCCTCCCCTGCCCGGACTTGCGTGGCAGGTTCGCCGCAGGCTCGGCCTTCTCCTTCGCTCCCGGCCCGGCTGCATCTCGCTCGTTGACACCGCCGGACCGCTGTGGTACAAAGGGGTTGACTGACACCGGCGCGCCGCCGTTGCAAGGGCAAGGAGGCACCATGACGATCACTCGGGCAAGCAAGAACCTGATCAAGGACATCCGTGCGCTGCGGCTGAAGAAGCGCCGCGACGAGACCGGTACCTACCTCGCCGAAGGGATCAGTGTCGTCCTGCGGGCGCTCGAAGCCGGTGCGCCTGTCCTGTCGCTGATCTACAGCCCGGAACTCCTGCGCAGCGAGGCTGCCTACCAGGCCATCGCGTCGGCAGCGGGCCGCCTGCCGTGCCTTGAGGCTGACCCGGACCTGTTTGCATCGATCTCAAACCGCGATAACCCGACTGGCATGGCCGCCGTCATCGCCTATCATGACCTGCAGCCGCGCGATATCGTCGTCGGGTCGGACAGTGTCTATGTGGCCTTGGATGCCATCAAGAGCCCTGGCAACCTCGGCACGATCCTGCGGACCGCGGATGGGCTCGGCTTCGCCGGGGTCATCCTGATCGGCGAAGCGACAGACCAGTACCACCCGGAATGCGTCAAGGCAAGCATGGGGACGGTGTTCAGCGTGCCGGTGACACGCTTCCCCTCCACAGCCGAGTTTCTTGGCTGGTGCAGCGACCGCGGGCTGTCGCTCATCACCACGTCGTGCCGCGCCCGCGATGACGTCACAACGATCGCAGCCTATCCCCGCCCGGCCGCCCTGCTCATGGGGGCCGAGGCGACCGGACTCGAGGGCGACACCCTGCAGGTCGGTCGCCTGCAGGTCCGGATTCCCATGCACGGTACCGCCTCATCGCTCAATCTGGCGGTAGCGACCGCCATTCTGATGTACGACATCATCAGCAAGCCAGCGCAACAGCCACTGGACTGAACACCAAGAAGCCTGCCAGCTGACTCCAGCCGGCAGGCCTTTTCATCCCCGTGCGCTCAGTTTCCGGCGGCCCTGGCGAACAGCGGCGCCTCCAGTTCGGCAACGCTGCGACTGAGGAAGTCACGCAGCGAAGTCCGCGGGGCAAGGCGCAGGTGCCGCTGCATAGCGTTGGCAACCCGTTCGACGACCTCGCCACCGACCGCGCTCTCCTGCTCGTTGAGGTAAGCGCGGGCGACGGTCCGCCCGAGCGACCGGCCAAGGCTGACCGAGACCAGCGCCCGGGCGATGATCTCGATCAGGCGGGTCCGGAAGTCAGGATTGACAAGCAGGAACGACTGCTTCAGCGACTGCGGCTGTCCGCTGTCCCTCACCTGAGCGAGGACGCGCGCCACTTCCAACCGGCCGGCGATCTGGCTCGCTTCATCCGGCTTGACCGCCGCCTCGATCAACGGTCTTGCCACCTCGGACAGGATGGCGGAGCCGATGTGCGCCGGGTCCCACTTGCACTGTCCGGTCGATGGGGCACACGCGAAGCTGAAGCCTTCACCGTAGGTGGCGATGACCTGACCGGGCAGGCCAGTCAGATCCAGCAACAGTTGAATGTCCAGAGTGGCATCGGGGAACCATTGGCGCATGGTTCTCGCGATGTCCAGCCGCGCCACTGCAGCGTCAAGGTCAGCCTTTGCGCTCTCCCATTCGGCGTGCGTCTCGGCGAAGAAACCGCGAACGGCTTCATCTGCGTGGAACGCGCTCATCGCCTTGGGGAAAGCCGCCCCCAACAACGCCGGCATGGCAATGAGGTAGGTCGGCGTGCCCCTCCCCGCTTCGCGCTCGAACGCTGGCGCCGGGCCAAGTGCGAGCGCGTGCCCATAGACGAGGAACTCGCGACTGGCATGGAAGTACCTGCGCAACAGCTCGACCAGTTGCCGGTCAGCGGCGGAACGGGCCGCGGCGACCGCCCTCTGCGCGAACTGGGTGCCGGCATGGCTGGCGTAGCTCCGGTCAGCCCTGACCTGAGCAAGCGCCAACGACACGGTCCGGAGTCGCTCATCGATGACAGTCCTGATCATTGTATCACCCACCGTGATGCAGGTCCTCTCCAGGTCAGGCGATCCTACCTGCCGGGAACAAGGATGACCTGGCCCGGTTGCAGTTCGGCACTGGCGAGACGGTTGATGCGGAGGATTTCGCTCACCGTGCTGCGGATGTCTTTCGTCGTCGGGCTGTAGCGGGATGCAAGCCCCCACAGGGTGTCGCCGGTATCCACCGTTACCTCGAGCAGGCGCGGACTCGCCGCGGCTGGACGCAGATGAGGCGCGGTGATCATGGCCAGGCTGCCAAGGCAGGCAGCACACAGGAACAATGCGGTGACCAGACGCCCGAACCGGTTCCCACGGATGCGATAGACCTTCCTGGTGCGGCGTCGGTTGAGAGCGTTCACGCTGTCTACCTCCAGAGCAAACATATGTTCGGCTCACCCATAGCATAGCGCGAACAAATGTTCGTGTCAAGGGGCTGCCGCGGAAAATGCGAACAGGTGTTTGCTACCAGACTGTGCCTGTGCTATAATGAAGCTGGCACCGATGCGCGATGGCTCAGGCGGGAGGGGACGCTGGTGACGGATGGACTCACCGAACGACAGCGCGAGATTCTTGACTTCATAAAGCGGGAACTGCGCACCAAGGGCTATCCGCCGTCGGTGCGGGAAATCGGTGAGGCCATCGGCCTCAGTTCGAGTTCCACCGTGCACGGGCATCTCGCCCGGCTTGAGGAGAAGGGACTGATTCGCCGCGACCCGACAAAGCCGCGCGCGATCGAGGTTCATGACTATGACCACGCCATCCCGTATGCTGGCCGGGTCATCAACGTGCCGGTCGTCGGCCGCGTCACCGCCGGGCAGCCGATTCTCGCCGTCGAGAACATCGAAGAGACATTCCCGTTGCCGATTGAATTCGCCCGTGATGACAATACCTTTCTCCTGGTTGTCCGCGGCGAGAGCATGATCGAGGCTGGCATCTTCGACGGCGATTACGTTCTCGTCCGCCAGCAGGAGCACGCTCAGAACGGCGACATCGTCGTCGCGATGATAGAAGATGAAGCAACCGTCAAGCGCTTCTTCAGAGAGGACGGTCACTTCCGCCTCCAGCCCGAGAACCGCTACATGGATCCGATCATCGTCGACGATGTCCGGATACTCGGCAAGGTCATGGGGCTGTTCCGGCGCATGTGAACCCAAGTGCAAAGCCCGCCGCTGCTGCGGCGGGCTTTCAGTTGACCTGCGGGCCATGACACAGACGGGTCCTGAAGGTATTGCCTGCACGCTCGCTCTCCAGCCCGGGGCTCAATATGGCTCGATGTCGTCCCACCCGCGCGGCTGATCGTCGTCGTCCGGGGGAAACGGCGCCGGCTGGTGCGGCAACTCCTGATGGAGCACCTCATCGGGCGGAGCGCATGGGACGACGCTCGGCAGCGGCCAGTCGTCGCGCTCGAGAGACAAATCGAGGCGGTAGAAATCAGCGTCGGCGACGTCATCGGGAACCAGGCGCGGCACGCCCGGCAGGCGATCGCGCTCGACCATCGCACCGTCACTCCTCTGCCAACATTTGTTCCGGGCAGCGCCGTCAATGCGGCTGCTCGAGCTGATAGGCGAAATACGGAAAGGCGCTCGGATCCGACTCGGGCCAGAACTCGCTCGCGGACGCGCGCGGCGCGTCATTGGCCGGCTGCTCCGGGTCGGACTCGAACGGGAAGTACCATTCTGTGAAACCGATGCAGTCAGGCCAGTGTTCGGGCGGAATCCGGTCACTCATCCGCATGCGCTCAATCCCCCCTGTTGCGTTTGTCGTAAGCTTGCCCGCGCCGACGGCCTGATATGACAACGAAGCCCGCGCCTTGACGGCACGGGCTTCATCGGTTGGGCGGCAGTTGATCAGTGGGCACGCGCTCAGGAGGAGAAGTGGCAGGCGACCCAGTGATCGTTGCCGATATCGCGAAGCTCCGGCGATTCCTGCGAGCAGCGCTCGACCGCGTGCGGGCAGCGCGTGTGGAACCGGCAGCCTGACGGCGGGTTGAACGGCGACGGGACATCGCCCTCAAGGATGATGCGTTCGCGCTTGTGCCGCGGATCGGGAATCGGAATCGCGGACACAAGGGCCATCGTGTAGGGATGGCGCGGGTTGCGGTAGAGTTCATCGGAGGCGCACAGCTCGACCAGCTTTCCCAGGTACATGACACCGATGCGGTCGCTGACGTGCTTGACGACGTTCAGGCCGTGGGCGATGAACAGGTACGTGGCGCCGAACTGCTTCTGCAGATCCTGCAGCAGATTGAGAATCTGCGACTGGATCGAGACGTCGAGGGCCGATACCGGCTCGTCGCAGACGATCAGCTTCGGGTTCATCGCCAACGCCCTGGCGATGCCGATACGCTGGCGCTGGCCGCCGCTGAACTCGTGCGGGAAGCGGCGCAGGTGATAGCGCTCAAGCCCGACCACCTCGAGCAACTCGAGGACGCGGGCCTCGCGCTCTTTGCCGCGGGCGATGCCATGGAACGCCATCGCCTCACCGATGATGTCCATGACAGTCATGCGCGGGTTCAGCGATCCGTAAGGATCCTGGAAGATGATTTGGAGCTGCGGGCGGATCTTGGACAGTTCGCGCTTCCCGAGCTTTAGCAGATCCCTGCCCTCGAAGTAGACCTCGCCGGAGGTCGGCTCGTAGAGGCGAAGCATCGTTCGCGCCAACGACGTCTTGCCGCAGCCGCTCTCGCCCACCAGACCGAGGGTCTCGCCACGGCGGATGGTGAAGGAGACGTCATCGACCGCCTTGTTGTTGGCGACGACACGCCGGACAATGCCCCCGTAAGCAGGGAACCACTTGACGAGATGCCTGACATCGACCAAGTCTTTCGGATTCAGGGGCGGTGTCAGGTCGGGCGCGACCTGCGACGCAGCGACTGCTGCGCTCATGATGCCACCTCCTTGTGCTCGCCGTTGCGCAACCAGCAGGCCACCTGGCGACCGGGCGCCACCTGGATCAGCGGCGGCTGGGCGGCATTGCAGCGCTCAGTGGCTTGCGGGCAGCGTGGCGCGAACCGGCAGCCCGGCGGGAGCCGGAGCAGATTCGGCACGGTTCCGTCAATGACGTGAAGCCGGCTGCGGTCCCCGTCGAGGCGCGGAATCGAGTGTAGCAGGCCGACCGTATACGGGTGCAGCGGGTTCGCGTAGAGGTCGTCGACCAGGGCTTCCTCGACGATCTTGCCGGCGTACATGACCACCACCCGCTCGGCCATTTCGGCGACGACGCCAAGGTCATGGGTGATGAGCAGGATCGACATGCCGAGATCACGCTTCAGCCGCCGCATCAGATCGAGGATCTGCGCCTGGATTGTAACGTCGAGGGCCGTCGTCGGCTCGTCGGCGATCAGCAGGCGCGGGTTGCAGGACAGCGCCATGGCGATCATGACTCGCTGGCGCATGCCGCCGGACAACTGGTGCGGGTACTCGCGGACGCGGCGCTCCGGGTTCGGGATGCCGACCAGCTTGAGCATCTCGATGGCCCGGTCCATGGCCTCCTTCTTGCCGACCTTCTGATGCAGTTCGACCGCCTCGGCGATCTGGTCACCGCACGTGAAGACCGGGTTGAGCGAGGTCATCGGCTCCTGGAAGATCATCGAGATGCTGTTGCCTCTGATGGTGCGCATGTCATCGATCGACTTGGCGAGGATGTCCTCGCCATCGAACGTGATCGTGCCGGAGACGATCTTCCCCGGTGGCGAAGGGATCAAGCGCAGGACCGACAGGGACGTGACGCTCTTGCCGCAACCGCTCTCGCCGACCATGCCGAGCGTCTCGCCCTTGTCGATGTGGAACGAGACATCGTCGACGGCCGTGGCGACGCCGTCGTCTGTGAAGAAGCTGGTGGTGAGGTTTTTCACATCGAGCAATACTTCAGGCATGTTATCGCCCCCCGTCACTTGATGAACCGGCGCGCCCCGAAGTACTTCTGATCGAGGTCCTGGCTATATTCGGGGGCTTTTGGGTCGAAACTGCTGATCTGCAGGCCGCTGCTGGCCGAATGGACATAGAGATTGTTGCCCATGTAGATGCCGACGTGCGACGGCCCGGCCTTGTAGGTCGAGAAGAAGACGAGGTCGCCGGGCCTGAGTTCGTCGCGGCTGTTCAGGACCTGGCCGGCGTTGTACTGCATGTCGGCATCGCGCGGGATGGCGTAGCCGTTCACCCGGTACGCGAACTGCGTCAGGCCGGAGCAGTCGAATCCGTAACCGGTGGTACCGCCCCAGAGATACGCAAGTCCGACATACTGTTTTGCGGTGGCGATGATGTCAGTCGCACTGCCGCGCGGGAACGCGTCCTTGATGTCAGCCGCCAGACGCACGCTGCTCGCGTTCAGCCAGCCGCTGCGCCCATCGGGGAGCTTGACGCCGACCCAGCCGTCCTGCTCGGCAGTGACTGGCAGGACTGTGCCCTGCACGGCATCCTTCGCCGTAAGTCCCGGGCTGGCGGCGTCGGGCGTGGCGTGGATGGTAGCGAACTTAGCCGTGATCACGGCCTGACGCCCACCGGTGAAGCTGTCGACCATCGCCCTGTCACCGATGGTCAGACTCTTGCCGTCGATCCAGCCGAGATAGTCGTCGTGCATCCGCACGCGGTACCATCCGGACGTCTCCTCGAGGAGATCGACGACATTGCCGAGCACCGCCTGGGTCACCATGTGCTTGCCGGTGTCAGACTTCGGGCCGTCGCCCAGGTTGGCGACCGGGACGCTGACGATACCGAACGGCTTGGCAGACATGGCGGCGTCGGGCAGCACGCGGAGTTCGTTCTTGACACCCCGCCCCGCAGCCGCGCGAACTGCGGCCATGAGGGCGGTCTCAGTCTGCCGGTCCTGGACGACGCCGGTGATGGACACGACATCGCCGCTCTGGACCACGTTGACATCATAGATGAATACGCGCGGATCGATCTTCTGCGCTGACTGATAGTCGCTCACCGCGTTCTGCGCCGCGGTCAGCATCGCTTCGGTGGACAGCACCGGCGCCGCCCCCAATCTGGACCAGACGACATAGGCTATCGCCGCCACCGTCAGAATCAGCAGCAGGTACACCGGCGCCGAGTTGCGCCTTCTTCGCGAGCGTCTGCTCATTGGCATTACCCCGTTAGCGCTTCAGGCGTGGGTCCAGCGCATCGCGCAGGCCGTCGCCGAACAGGTTGAACGCGAACACGGCGATCATGATCGCCAGACCGGGCCAGATCGAGAACCAGGGGTCGATGCGCAGGTATGGGCGCGCGTCGTAGATCATGTTGCCCCAGCTGGCAGCCGGCGGCGGCGCGCCGAGGCCGAGGAAGGCCAGACCGGCCTCTGACATGATGGCGCCGGGAATGCCCATCGTGATCGTGACGATGATCGGTCCGAGGCAGTTCGGCAGGATGTGCCGGATGATGATCCGCCAGTCTGACAGCCCCTGGGCGCGGGCCGCGGTCACGTACTCAGACTCCTTGGCGGCCAGGACTTGTGATCGGACGAGGCGTTGGACGCCGGCCCAGCCGACGATGCCGATGGCCAGGAAGACGTTGAAGATGCTCGGGCCGAAGGCGAAGACGATACCGATACAGAGCAGCAGGTCAGGGAAAGCGAACATGATGTCGGCCAGGCGGCCGATCAGGTTGTCGACCCACTTGCCGTAGTAGCCGGCAATCAGCCCGAGGGCGACGCCGATCGTCACCGAGACGAACTCGGCGAACAGGCCGACTGCCAGCGACAGCCGGGCGCCGTAGAGGATGCGAGACAGGATGTCGCGGCCGAGCTTGTCGGAGCCAAGAATGTACGTCCCGGTCTTGGTGATCTTTGCCGGTGCCCCGGGCAGCCGCAGCGGCTCGGCCAGGTCGGTCACGTACGGGTTGGCCGGCGTCACCAGCGGCGCAATCAGAGCGATGAGAACAATGAAGCCGATCATGTACAGGCCGACCATGGCCGCCCGGTTGCGCTTCAGGCGGCGCCAGGCATCGGCCCAGAGCGAGGCGCCGGACGGAATCCTCTCCTCCGTCTTGGGCGGCGCCGGCGTCGGTTTCTCGATTTGGACGTTTGCTTCTGTCATGTCTGCACCTCCTACTCCAGCCGGATCCGCGGATCAAGGTAAGCGTAGGAGATGTCCACGATCAGGTTCGACAAGACGAAAATCAACGCCGTGAACAGAACGGTTCCCTGGATGACCGGGAAATCGCGGTCGTTGAGACCCTGAATCGTGAACCGGCCGAGGCCAGGGATGCCGAAGACGGTCTCAGTGAAGAACGAGCCGGTCAGCAGGCCGCCGATCTGCAGGCCGATGACGGTGATGACCGGGATCATCGCGTTCTTGAGCGCGTGCCGGAAGATGACGACTTTCTCGGCCAGGCCCTTGGCCCGACCGGTCCGGATGTAATCCTGGCGGATGACTTCGAGCAGGCTCGAGCGGGTCAGGCGGGCGAGGCTGGCGGAGAAACGGCTGCCGAGGATGAGACTCGGCATGATCATGTAGATGAACCCACCATAGCCGGAGATTGGCAGCCAGCCGAGTCTCAGGCCGAACACGAGCTGGCAGATGGTCGCCACCCAGAAGATCGGTGCCGAAATGAACCCGAGTGCGATGATCATGCTGCCATGGTCGAGCCACGAATACTGCTTGACGGCCGAGATGATGCCGATCGGGACGCCGATGCAGATGGCGACCACGATTGCGAACAGGGCAAGCCGGATCGTGACCGGGAAGAAACGGGCAATTGACTCTGCCACCGGGATCTTGTTGCGGAACGACTCGCCGAGATCGCCGCGCACGGCGTTGCCGACGAAGCGGACGAACTGCTTCCAGATCGGGTCATTCAGCCCGAGCTGTTCGCGGATGCGTTCGACGACGACCGGGTCGGCGCGCTTGCCCATCATCACCCAGACCGGGTCGCCCGGTACCACGTTGAGAAGAATGAACGTGATCAGGCAGACGCCGAGCAGCACGGGGATCATGGACAGCAGGCGCCGGATGATGTACTGCAGCATTCAACCACCTCACACTTGCCTGTCTGGTGAACAAAGAGGCCCGGAGCCGCCCGGCCCCGGGCCTCTTCCCTGTCTGCTGTTACTTGGCGCCCTTTGCCTTGCTGGTGTTGCGATAGTCAATCACGCCAGTGGCGCTCGGGGTGAAGCCGGTGATCGACTTCTGGACCGCGTAGTACTCAGTCGAGTGGAGGATCGGGATGATCGCGAAGTCCTCAGCGATGATGATCCGCTCAGCTTCCTGGTAGATCGCGGCACGCTTGGCCGGATCAGTCTCGACGCGGCCGGCGGCGAGCATATCCTGGACGGTCTTGTTCTTGTAGTTCGACGACATCGTGTTGGTCGGCGAGAAGTAGGTGTAGAGGTAGTTGTCCGGGTCCGGAATGTCGGCCCACCAGTTGCCGTAGTTGGCCGGAACCTTGCCGGTGCCGCGGGCCTCGGCGAAGACCGGACGGTCGACGATCTGGACCTCGCACTCGATGCCGATCTCCTTCATCATCGCCTGGATGGCGACGTTGGCTTCAGCAACGGCGGTGCCGCCACGCTGCCAGAGAGTGATCTTCGGATTCTTCACACCGCTCTCGGCGACCAACTTCTTGGCCTCTTCGGGGTTGTAGTCGAGGGCCGGGCCGGTGCCCTTGGCATAGGCGCCCGGGATGCCCGGGGTGACGAACGCCTTGGCGAGCGCAGCCTCACCCTCGAAGACGTTGTCGATCAGAGCCTGCTTGTTGATACCCATCGCAATGGCCTTGCGGATATTGGCGTTCTTGAAGACGGGCTCGTTCATGTTCAGGATCAAGTAGTATGTGTTGAGCGGGATGCTTTCGACGACGTTGAACATCGGTTCGCCCTTCTTGTCCTTCAGGCCCTCGATGCGGATGCGGTCCTGACCGGCGACACCGGCGACGTCAATGGCCATCTTCTCGAACTGCATCAGGCCAGTGGCGGTGTCGGGAACGACGACGTAGTCGATGCCCGGGAGCGAGACGGGGCCTTCGAAGTAGTTCGGGTTGTTGGCCAGGACGATGATCTCCTTGGGCTTGTATTCCTTGAGAACGAACGGGCCGGTGCCGATGGGCTGCAGCGACCACTTATCGCCAGCGGCCTTGCAGGCGGCTTCGGGGAGGATCGAAGCGGACGGAACAGCGAGGTTCTGGAGGAACGGGGCGTACGGCTTGTCGAGGGTCACCTTGAACTCGGTGTCGCTGATGATCTCGAAACCGGCCAGGGTCTTGACCTTCTTCTCCGGATCCATCATGTCAGCAGCGCCCTTGATGGGTTCGAACAGCCAGCTGCTGGCGCCGACGCCGTCGGCGTCGAGCATGCGCTCGAAGGTGTACTTGACGTCGCTGGACTTGAGGACCGTGCCGTCATGGAACTTGACGCCGTCGCGGAGCTTGAACGTGTAAACCGTCTTGGTCTCGTCGACGGTCGGCATCTCGGCCAACAGTTCCGGCTCGAGTTCGAGGGTGCCGGTCTTGTAGCGGACCAGGGTGCTGAACAGCGCCCGCGCCAGCGAGTAGACCGCGAGCGTGGTGTCAGCCTGGAAATCGAACGTGCCGGGATCCTCTTCGGCGAACCACTCATGCAGGTAGCCTTCGACTTGGCCCGGCATCAGCGTGACCTTGGGCTTGCCGCAGCCGCTGACCGTGAAGACTGAAATCATGAGTACGGCGGCCAGTACCAGGGCCATGAGACGTTTCATCTTCAACCTAAGAACCTCCCTCTTGTGGGTTCTGTGTCGGCCCGGCCCGACCGAGCCGACACGCCTCGTCGCCTGCGAGGCATTCCAAGCCCTACTTCTGCGCGAACTGGCAATTCCCTTGCAAGATGCGAAACTTTTTTCAACTATGCAAAAACTTGCCCGATAGGCAGGCGGCCACTTCGCAATCCCCCAGCTAGATTGGGTTCATGAAGCGGCCGCGGGCGGTCAGCCCATGCATCACTGAATACATATGCTGTCAAATCAGATGCTCGTCGCGCAGTGCCTGCGCCGCCATGATGGCGGCCAGCTTGACCTGGGACGCCAGCAACCCCCCTTGGACGAAGACGGCGTATGGCGGGCGCATCGGTGCATCGGCCGACAACTCGATCGACGCTCCCTGGACGAACGTGCCGGCGGCCATGATGACCTGATCGGCGTAACCGGGCATGTCCCACGGCTCAGGACGGGCCTTCGCGTCGACCGGAGACGCCGCCTGGATGCCGGCGCAGAAAGCGATGACCGCCTCCCGGCTGCCCAACTTGACGGCTTGGATGATATCGCTCCGCGGCTCGTTGAACCGCGGTGACACCGCGAAGCCAAGGTGCTCGAAGAAACACGACAGGAACGCCGCCCCGGCGATCGCCTGGGCAACGACGTGCGGGGCCAGAAACAGCCCCTGCAGCATGAGCCGCGTCAGGCCGAGCGTCGGTCCGACGTGACTGCCCAGACCGGGCGCGGTCAGACGCTCGGCGGCTGCCTCGACGAGGTCGCGCCGGCCGGCCAGATAGCCGCCCGTCGGGGCGAGGCCGCCGCCGGGGTTCTTGATCAGTGAACCGCCGCAGAGGTCGGCGCCGACCTGAGGCGGTTCGCGGTCCTCGACGAACTCGCCGTAGCAGTTGTCCACGAAGACAATAGCCTCAGGGTCTGCTTCCTTGACCGAAGCGATGATCCGGCCGATCTCGTCGATCGGCAACGAGCGGCGCCAGACGTAGCCTCGGGAGCGCTGGATCAGGACGACTGTCCGGCCGCCGCGTTGACTGCGCAGGAGGGCAGCCAGAGCCGCCGGCTCGGGCGCGCCGTCCTCGGACAGCGGCGCGACAAGGTACTCCACGCCGCTCCCGCGCAATGTGCCCCGGGGCGGATTCGCCCCGTTGCCGATGACCGTCTGGATGGTGTCATATGGTTCGCCGACGGCAACCAAGCGATCCCCTGGGCCAAGCAACCCGAACAGACCGGCAGCGAGCGCGTGGGTCCCGGACACGAACTGCGGTCTCACCAGCGCCGCCTCCGCGCCGAAGGCATCGGCGTAGATGCAGTCGATGGCCTCACGGCCGGGGTCGTCGTATCCGTAGCCCGTGCTTCCCGCCAGTGCGTGGCTTCCCGGTGCGACCCGATGAAACGCGGCCATGACCCGCAGCGAGTTGCGTTCGCCACGGTTCGCCGCCGCTGTGGCATAGGGCGCCACCTTTCTCTCGACCTCTTCGGCCAGCGCCAGCAAGTCGCTCGCGAACGGGAAGTCGCGGCGGATGTCGGGCCAATTGCTGCGTTCAAACGTCATCTCCGTCAGCCCCTTGTCCGGATTCGCTGAGGCGCTTGCGGATCCGCCGCGCCCAGGCGGCGTCCAGCTCAACCGTCAGAACCAATGCGTCGGCTTGGTACTCTTCCCTCGTCACATGGCCATGCTGGCGCGCCAGGGACGCCAGGTCCTGCCTGTCGTAAGGGATCCGCAGGGACAGTGTCATCCGCTCGCGCGACAGCGCCGCGGCGATGGCGACGCGGAGCGCATCGAGATTGTCGCCGCGGAGGGCCGAGATGGCGACGGACGATGGCTCAGCCGAGTGACTGAAGGCGGATTGCTGTTCGGGCGGCAGGCGATCGACCTTGTTGTAGACGGTAAGCACCGGCTTCGCGCCCGCGCCCAGTTCCGCGAGGACCGACGTGACAGCGTCGGCCTGACTCTGGAAGTCCGGATGACTGGCATCGATGACGTGGAGGAGCAGGTCGGCCTGCACGACTTCCTCGAGAGTCGCCCGGAATGCCGCCACCAGTTGGTGCGGCAGCTTGCGGATGAAGCCGACGGTGTCAGTCAGGAGCGCCTTGCGATTTCCCGGCAGATCGAATTGCCGGGTCGTCGGGTCGAGCGTCGCGAACAACTTGTCCCTAGTCAGGACGTCCGCTCCGGTCAGGGCGTTCATCAGCGTCGACTTGCCGGCGTTGGTGTAGCCCACCAGCGAGACGAGCGGCATCCCCTCGTCCTGTCGTCGCTGACGCGCAATGCCACGATGGCGCCTGACGTCCTCGAGGTCGCGCCGCAGGTCAGCGATGCGCTGCCTAATGGTGCGGCGGTCGATCTCCAGCTTCGTCTCGCCGGGGCCGCGCGTGAACAGCCCGGCGCTTGCCCCGAGGCGCGACATCTCCCTGCCATGCCCGACAAGACGCGGCAGGGCATAACTCAACTGGGCGAGTTCGACCTGGAGCTTGCCTTCACTGGTGCGGGCGTGGGCCGCAAAGATGTCAAGGATGATCGTCGAGCGGTCACGGACACCGGCAGGAATCAGCTCGGCAAGATTCGCCATCTGGGCCGGACTGAGTTCGTCGTCGAAGACGACGAGCGCGCCGCCCAGTTCCTCACTGCGAGCGGCAAGTTCACGCGCCTTGCCGGAGCCGACGTATGTAGCTGGATCCTGCCCCGGCCGCGCCTGGATCACGCGCTCGATGGGGTCGAGCCCGGCTGTCTGGCAGAGCTGTGCCAGCTCGTCCAGGTCCGCCTCGGCCTGAGCGGCGCCACGCGCCGGTGCGACAGCGCAGAGAATGCATCGATTGCTGCGAGTGATGGGCTGTCCCCTCCAACCAACGGTTGCCCTAATTATAGCACGGCCGCATGACTGCAACCAGTTCAGATGCCCATTCCCCGCCGCGGGTCCGCTCCCCCGCCCGGTCTCCCGCAGAGCGGGCAAGCGCCTTTCTCATATGCATCCTCGCGCAGCCGCAGCATGCAGTCCCGCTCGCCAAGATGTCGACCCTCGCCGACACCGAGGCGACGTCCGCAGGCGTAGCCGGTGAGCAGCAGCCCGAGGCAACAGGCCGCCACTAGCTGCAGCATCGTCCCGCCCTCCCGGTGTGACGCAGTTCGAGCGCGCGAACCAGTGCATAGGCGAGGCCGGCCGCGGCCGGCAGGCCCCAGCCGAACGCCGTCGCGAGAACCGCGCAGATTATCGCTGCCAACGCAGCTTCGCCGCGGCCGAAGCGGTGCGCCAGGTTGCGTTCGGGGATGGCGCTGTCGGCCTGAAAGTCAAGCACGTCATCGACCAACTGGACGGCCGCGACTACCAGCAACGCGTGTGCCATCGCCGCGATGCCGCTAATCGCCGCGGCAACCGCCAGCGCCAGTGCCGACTCGACCCACGCCGGCATGCCGCTCGGCAGCGTCTCCTGCGGGTCGCCGGCCATCCCGACCGCGTACGCGGCTGCGAACAGCGGCAGGCCGACCGCCGGCGCCAACGCGACACCGATGGCCAGGGCCACCATCGCGTAGATGGTCGCGCCGGCCGTCGACAGGCCAGCCACTGTCGTCTCCTCGCCGTCAAAGATGTCGTCCATGAGCTTGATCGCGAGTCCGGTCGCCAGCACCGCCAAGGTCGACCGGGCCGCGCTAGACAGCCTTGGCCACAAACGCCCGCACCTCCCCCATGCCCCAGCGCTTGACCGCCGACACCGGAATCACCCGCTGGCGGGGAAAGGCATCGCGGATCAGCTGCAGTCCCCGCTTCGCACCCGGCAGATCCATCTTGCTGGCGAGGACCGCGTAGGCGGATCGGCCGCTGACGTAGTCAGCGACCTGGTGATCGAGGTCGGACAGGCATTCGATGGCCCCGACACGGTCGGCTCGCGAGGCATCGATCAGGTGCAGCACGACCGCTGCCTGGCGCAGGCTCCGGAGAGTCTGCGCCATCCCGCGGCGGATGGCGTCGTTGTCGTGGATCTGCTCAGTCAGCCCGGTGCTGTCCAGCAACTCGCAAGTGCGCCGCGCCTTGCCTGCCGGCAATACGATCTCAAGGGATTGCAGGCAGGTCGTCTTGTGCGGCGCCGCCCCGACCAAGTCGCGCCCGGCGTCGGTCAGGACGAACGAGCGGGTGACGATCCCGCCATCCGGCGCGATCGCGCGGACGCTGACCGTGCTTAACCCGAGGTAGGCGGCAAAGGCGAGCACGAACGCAGTCTTGCCCGCGTTCGGCTTGCCGATCACGAGGCAGGTCTTCATACGGCGCACTCCAGTATGTCCTCGCGCGTCAGGGTGACGAGATCCTCGCGCAGCAAGTCGTGGCGCTCAATCAGCCGGACCGCCTGGCGACGGACGGCGCGCTCGACGAGATTGCGGACCAGCCTGGCATTGCCCATGTTCTCATCGCCGGCGGCGAGCCTGGCTCGGAGGTAGTCGGCGAGTTCCTCGCGCGCCTCCGCGGTCAGCCTGTACTGTCGCTTCTGGACCATCTGTTCGGCGATCAGCATCAGTTGCTCGAGGCTGAAGTCCTGGAAGCCAAGGTGGATCGGGAAGCGTGACTTGAGGCCCGGGTTGAGCTGGAGGAAGCTGCGCATCTCGCGCTGGTAGCCGGCCAGGATGATGACGAGATTGTCGCGGTTCTCCTCCATCGCCCGGACCAGCGTGTCGATGGCTTCGCGACCGAAGTCCTTCTCCCCGCCACGCGCCAAAGAATATGCCTCATCGATGAAAAGGATGCCGCCCAGGGCTCGCTTGATTTGTTCCCGCGTCTTGAGGGCGGTGTGACCTATGTACTCGCCGACCAGGTCGGCGCGCTCGACCTCGACGAGGTGGCCCTTCTGGAGCACGCCGAGCTCCTTGAACAGCCTGGCGAGCAGGCGGGCGACCGTCGTCTTCCCCGTCCCGGGATTGCCGCTGAACACCATGTGCAGCGCCATCGGCTCGGTGAGCAGGTTCTCGCGCGAGCGGCGACGCTGGATTTCGATGTAGGCTCTGACTTCCCTGACCAGGGCTTTGACCTGTGTCAGCCCGACCAACTGATCCAGTTCCGACAGAATGTCGTCGACGCGCGCCGCCTCGCCGACCTCGGCGGCCGGCGGGAGCGCGACTGCCGGCTGCTGCCGGGGCTGCGCGTCGCGCCGGGCCGGCAGCGGCGGCTGCGGCAGGTCCCGCTCGACCTCGGTGAACAGTCGGATCGCCTGCGTCACGCTGACCTCGCCTCGCTCGAGCAGTTCGTAGATCTCAGCCGACGAGGTCGGCCGTCGCACCGGTCCCACCGTCAGCGTCAAGGTGCTTCCCCCCTCGTGAGGTTCCCTGTCAGGATATGCATAGGAGGATGGGGTGCCACTGACATGACAAATCGGGCGGCCCTGCGGCCGCCCGATTGCGCTCGATCAGATGCTACTGTGCCTCCGGCTCCTTGCGTTCAATCAGTCCATGGTTGATGGGGCGGGCTGGCGAGATCGTCGAGATGGCATGCTTGTAGACCATCAGCTGCTTGCCCTCGTTCTCCAGGATGACGGTGAAATTGTCGAAGCCCTTCACCATTCCCTTCAGCTGCACGCCGTTGATCAGGTAGATGGTGACGCCGATGTTGTCCTTGCGGACCTGATTGAGGAACCCATCCTGAAGGTTGATCTGGGGTTTGGTCATCTGCCTCTGCCCTCCACATCGAGTTGATGCTCGCGTGCGTTCTATTTCAAGCCGCGATGCCAAAATCCTTCAACGCTCTTACATATTTCTTCCACAACTGCCTCCAGTTCTATACTCTCGCCAACCTCTACCCAGATTATCCTGTCGTCGCGCCGGAACCACGTCAGCTGTCGCTTGGCGTAGCGCCGGGTCGCCTGCTTCAGGGCAGCGACACAATCGGCGAGGCTCGCGTCGCCATTGATGAACGGCAGCAGTTCCTTGTAGCCAATCGCCTGCCGCGCCGTCAGCGCGTCGCCGTAGCCGGCGGCCAACAGGCGGCGCGTCTCGTCGACCAGTCCGGCGGCGATCATCGCGTCGACGCGCCGGTCGATCCGCTCGTAGAGAACCGCACGCGGCGCGGTGAGGCCAAACTGCAGCAAGTCGTACTCCGGCTCCCGCCGCCGGTGCGACGCATGCGAAAACGGCTTCCCCGTCCGGATGGTCACTTCCAGCGCGCGGATCGTCCGCCGGCGGTCGTTCGGGTGGATGCGCGCCGCGGCTACGGGGTCGAGTGCGGCGAGCCGCGCGTGCAGGGCAGCGTCGCCGTCGCGCTCAGCCTCGGCCGCCAAGGCGTCGCGCAACGCCCAGTCGGTCTCGCCGTCCGGCAGCTCGTAGGCTCTGGTCATGCTCTCGATGTAGAGCCCGCTGCCGCCGACGAGCATGGGCAGGCGCCCGCGCTCAGCCACGGCCGCAACCGCCGCGCCGGCGAGACGCTGGAAATCGGCGACGCTGAATGGCGTGCCGGGGTCGACGAGGTCGATCAGATGGTGTGGTATGCCCCGGCGTTCGGCCAGCGTCGGCTTGGCAGTGCCGATATCCATGCCGCGGTAGACCTGCATCGAGTCAGCCGAGATCACCTCGCCGTCAAGGCGCAAGGCGAGCTCGACCGCGACCTTCGTCTTGCCGACCGCCGTCGGACCGACGATTACTAGCAGCGGCTGACGCACAGGCGTTCCTCCCGTGGCCGGGCAGCGACCGGCGAGTCTCAGACGCGATGGAAGCGCTTCGCCAACTCGTCGTGGCTGAAGCGGATGATTGTTGGCCGACCGTGAGGGCATGTCCAGGGGTTCGCGGTCTCGCCGAGCTGGGCCAGCAAGCTGGCGGCGGCGCCGACCGACAGCCGGTCGTTGGCTTTGACGGCCGCCTTGCACGCGGCCAGCGCAGCCACGATGCGGTCGCGGGCCGACAGCGGGCTGTTCCCCTCGGCGCCAGCCGCCAGTTCAGCGAGCAGGTCGGTGAACGTGGCCCGCCCGAACTCGGCCGCGACCCCAGCGGGGACGCTGCGGATGACAATCGCTCCGCCGCCGAACGGCTCGAGATCGAACCCCAACTCCCGCAGTGGCTGTTCGAGTTCGCCGATCAACGCCAACTCGGCCGGCGTCAGATCGATCGTCAGCGGAATCAGCAGCGCCTGCGAGTACGTCGCCGCCGGCTGCAGGAAGCGCTCGAACAAGACTCGCTCATGGGCGGCGTGCTGGTCGATGACGTAGAGTCCGTCGCTCCCCTCGGCGACGATGTACGTCTGACGCACCTGCCCGAGCGGGACAAGGGCGGCCAGCGAGTTGCGCACGGGCTCGCCGCCGGCTGCCAGATCGCCGGCCGGAGCGTGGTCCGCCGCATCAGGTCGCTCGCGCACGCGGTCAAGGTAGCTGAAGAACGGTTGCTCGGCCGGACGCGGGCTCCATTCGCCGCGGCTCGAATCGCCAACGCGAGAGTTCGAATCTGTGCGCGGGCGATCGGTCAATCCGCCCGCGACAGCGATCTGCATCTGTCCTGCGTTGCCGTAGCCGGTCAGGCCGCCGCCGCTCAGCGCAGCCCGGACTGCCGCATAGACCGCCGCATGCGCCCGTCGTTCGTCCGCGAAACGCACTTCGGCCTTGGCCGGATGGACGTTGACATCGACTTCGGCGGGCGGAACGGAGATGAAGATGACCGCGAGCGGGTGCCGCCCCTGAGGCAGCAGGTCGCGACAGGCTTCGGCGAGGGCGTGGCCGAGCAACGGGCTGCGAATCGGCCGTCCATTGACGAACAGGAACTGCCCGCCGCGGTTGCTGCGGCTCACCTGCGGCGACACCGCATAGCCGCCGATTGTCAGACCGTCGGCGCTGTAGTCGAGCGGTCGCAGGCAATCAGCCACATCGTTGCCGAGGACAGCCGCGACGACCGCTGGCAGGTCGCCGTCGCCGGCGGTCGCCAGCAATTCGCGGCCCGAGCTGGTGAGGCGGAAGGCAGTGTGCGGGTGAGCCAGCGCCTGCGCCGACACGACATCGACGATGCGCGCCAGTTCGCTCGCGGCGCTCTTTAGGAACTTCTCGCGCGCCGGCGTGTTGTAGAACAAGTCGCGCACCGCCACCGTCGTTCCGACCGGCGCTGCGGCGTCCGTCTGCGATTCGAGGCTGCCGCCGGCGAACGCGATCGACGCGCCACCGAGGGCGGACGCGACGCGTGTCACCATCGACAGGCGCGACACCGAGGCGATGCTCGGCAAGGCCTCACCGCGAAAGCCGAGTGTCGTCAGCGATGCCAGATCGTCGATGGTCCTCAGCTTGCTCGTGGCGTGGCGGGCGAACGCCAGCCGCAATTGCTCCGCCGGGATGCCGCAGCCGTTGTCGCTGACCCGGATCAGCTTCCGCCCGCCGTCCTCGACTTCGACTACGATCCGGCTGGCGCCCGCGTCAAGGGCGTTCTCGACCAGTTCCTTGACCACTGAAGCCGGCCGTTCGACGACCTCGCCGGCGGCAATCTGGTTGGCAGTGTGTGCATCGAGCAGTTGGATGGCCGGCACTCTGCTGTCCCCTTTCACTTGCTGCGGGCTTTCTCCTGCAGTTCATACAGCTTGTTGAGGGCGTCGAGCGGCGTCATCTCCATCACCTTGAGCTGCTTCAGCTCCTCGATCAGCGGGTCCGGCTCGTTCCCGAACAGACTGACCTGCGAAACCGACCGGCGCCGCAGACCAGAAGCGGCCACTTCCCGCTGTCCCTTCTTGAACTGTTCGCTGGATTCGAGCAGGCCGAGGATCTCGCGGGCACGCTTGAGCACCGCGGCGGGCAGCCCGGCCAGACGCGCCACGTGGATGCCGTAGCTCTTGTCAGCGGCGCCGCGGGTGATCTGGTGCAGGAAGATGACGTCATCGGCGCCTTGCTCCTTGACGGCGACGGTGTAGTTGACCGCGCCGGGATAAAGCTCCTCGAGATCGGTGAGTTCGTGATAGTGGGTCGCGAACAGCGTCTTGACGCGCCGCTCCGGCGCGTGCAGGAACTCGGCGACGGCCCAGGCGATCGACAGTCCGTCGAACGTGCTCGTGCCCCGGCCGACCTCATCGAGGATGACCAGGCTGCGCGGCGTGGCGTTGTGGAGGATGTTGCTGACCTCGTTCATCTCGACCATGAACGTCGATTGACCGCCAGTCAGATCATCGGCGGCGCCGACGCGCGTGTAGACGCGGTCGACCGCGCCGATGCGGGCGGCGCTGGCTGGCACGAAGCTGCCAAGCTGCGCCATGATGACCAACAGTGCCACCTGACGGATGTAGGTGCTCTTGCCGGCCATGTTCGGGCCGGTGACGATGAGCAGGCGCGCGGCGTCGCGGTCAAGCTGGCAGTCGTTGGGGACGAACGTGCCGGTCGGCAGGACCTGTTCGACCACCGGGTGACGCCCCTCGCGGATCTCGATCGCCTCGCCGGCGTCCACTACCGGCCGGACGTAGTTGTGCATCACCGCGACCTCGGCCAGCGACGCCAGCGCGTCGACCGCTGCCACGGCGGCCGCCGTCGCCTGCAGTTGCCCCACCGCCGCGGCGATCCGTTCGCGCAGTTCGACGAACAGCTCGTATTCGCGCGCAACCAGGCGTTCCTCGGCCCTCAGGACGAGGTCCTCCTGCTCCTTGAGCGCCGGCGTGATGTACCGCTCTTCGTTGGCGAGCGTCTGCTTGCGCTGGTAGTCGTCGGGCACCGCGGCGAGGTTCGACCGCGTGACGGCGATGTAGTAGCCGAACACCTTGTTGTAACCGATCTTGAGCGACTTGATGCCGGTCCGCTCGCGCTCCTCGGCCTCGAGGCGGGCAATCCAATCGCGTCCCTCGCCGCCGGCGGAGCGCAGCCGGTCGACCTCGGCGTCATAGCCGGGCTTGATGATGCCGCCCTCTTTCACGCCCGGCGGCGCGTCGTCGCGGATCGCCCGCTCGATGTCCGACCGCTCGCTGTCAAGCGTCGCGATGGCGGCGTTCAGCTCGCCGAGCAGCGCTGTCCGGCATTGACCGAGCAGCGCCTTGACATGCGGCAGTGCGGACAGTGAATCGCGCAGCGACAGGAGGTCGCGCGGCGTCGCCGTGCGGTAGGCGAGTCGACCCGCCAACCGCTCCAGATCGTAGATGCTCTTCAGCGAACTGCGCAGCGCGCGCCGACGCTCTCCCGCGCCGACCAGTTCCTCCACCGCGTCGAGACGCCGGTTGATCGTTCCCGGATCGACCAGCGGCCGATCGACCCAATCACGCAGTCGGCGCGCGCCGATGGCGGTGACCGTCTCGTCGAGCACCCAGAGGAGGGTGCCGCGCCGCCCGCCGTCGCGCAGCGACCGCGTGAGCTCGAGGTTGCGGCGCGACGCCGGGTCAATCTGCAGGTAATCGCTGCCAAGATACGGACTGAGGCTGACGATGTGGCTGAGGTCGACCTTCTGGGTTTCGCGGAGGTAGGCCAGCGCGGCGCCGGCCGCGGTGATGGCCAGCGGCATCCCCTCACAGCCGAAGCCGGCCAGCGATGTCGTTCGGAAGTGGCGCAACAGCACCGCGCGCGCATTCTCCTCGGAGAAGTTGGAGGCGTGGCAGGCGCTGATCGTCGCGCCGAGCTGTGTCGTCAGGAACCGGGACAGCGGCGCGTCCCCGGTCAGTTCCGGCGCGAGCAGGACCTCGGCTGGGCGAATTCGCGCCAATTCGCTGTTCAGGCGGGTTCGCGCCTCGCCGCCCCGCAGTTCGGTCAGCGTGAACAGGCCGGTTGAGACATCGCAGGCTGCCAGCCCGTACGCGCCAGCGTGAACGGTGAGCGCGGCGAGGTACGTGTTCGCCCGCTCGTCGAGCGACCGGCTGTCGGTCAGCGTCCCGCGCGTGACAATCCGCACGACGTCGCGGGCGACCAGGCCCTTGGCGAGGCGGGGGTCCTCCATCTGCTCGCAGATTGCGACCCGGTACCCCTTTTCGACCAATCGCGCGACATAGCCATCGACGGCATGATATGGGACGCCGCACATCGGCGCCCGCTCGCCGTTGCCGGCGTCGCGTCCGGTCAGCGTGATCTCGAGTTCGCGCGCCGCGGTCACGGCGTCATCGAAGAACAGTTCGTAGAAGTCGCCCAGCCGGAACATCAGCAGGCAATCTTCATGCTGCCGCTTCAGTTCGCGGTACTGGGCCATCATCGGCGTATCGGCCACGGCCCTTCCCCCTGCCCCCGGAATGCGTGCGTGCCCCCGGTCTTATTCTCGTTTGTCGCCGCCGGATTGGCTTTCCTCACCGGCGGTGAGCCGGCCGAACAGCGTGAACGTCTGAGCGCGGTCGACCTCGACCGTCACGAGCCTGCCGACCAGGCTCAGGTCCCCGGGGAAGATGACGATCTTGTTCGTCCTCGTCCGCCCCATCAACCGATCGGCGCGTTGCGGGCTGGCGCCTTCGACGAGCACCTCGACCCGCTTGCCGACAAGCTCGCGGTTGAGGTCGAGAGCGATGCCGTTCTGGACATCCATCAGTCGCTTCAGCCGCTCCTTCTTGACTTCAGCCTCGACCTGGTCAGGCATCGTCGCCGCCGGGGTGCCCGTCCGCGGCGAGTAGATGAATGTGAACGCCGCGTCGAAGCGGACGCGACGGACGACGTCGAGGGTGTCGGCGAAGTCGTCCTCAGTCTCGCCCGGGAAGCCGACGATGATGTCGGTGCTGATGGCGGCGCCCGGCACGGCCGCGCGGATGTCATCGACCAGTGAGAAGTAGCGGTCTCGGTCATAGCCGCGGTTCATCAAACGGAGGATGCGATCACTGCCGGACTGGATCGGCAGGTGGAAGTGCTCGCACACTTTGCGCAGCCCGGCGATGGTTCGCACCAACTCGGGCGTGAAATCCCGCGGATGCGATGTCATGTAGCGGATGCGCTCGACCCCCGCGAGCGGGTCGATGCGTCGCAGCAGGCCGGCGAACGTCTCGCGCGGCTCAAGGTCATGACCGTAGGAGTTGACGTTCTGCCCAAGCAGCGTGATCTCTTTCGCGCCAGCCCGGCCCAGCGCCTCGACTTCAGCGACGATATCAGCCGCGGAACGGCTGCGCTCGCGGCCGCGGACGTAAGGAACGATGCAGTACGTGCAGAAGTTGTTGCAGCCGTATGTGATCGAGACCCATGCCCGCAGTCCATCGCTGCGCTCGACCGGCAGACCTTCCCGAACCGGCCCTTCCTTGTCCCAGAGTGAAACGACCGGCGAGCGCGCCTCCGCTGCCTCCGCCAGCAGCTGCGGCAGCTGTTCGACGTTGTGTGTGCCGAAGATCAGGTCGACATGGGGAGCCTTGTCGCGGATCCGCTCCGCCACTTCGCGCTGTTGCGTCATGCAGCCGCAGATGGCGATCAGCAGCTCCGGGTTGTGCGACTTGAGCCGCTTCAACTCCCCGACCTTGCCGACGACCCGGCGCTCAGCCGTCTCGCGGACGGCGCAGGTGTTGAGGAGAATCAGGTCGGCGTCGGCCTCCGAGTCGGCGCGGCAATAGCCGAGGCCGGTCAACAGGCCGAGGATTCGCTCCGAGTCGTGCTCGTTCATCTGGCAGCCGTAGGTGATGATGAATGCACGCGGGTCGGGCTTGTGGTGCAGTTCCTGGGCGCGAGGCAGACCCGCGCCGCTGGCTAATCCGCTCATGTAACCTCCGCTATCGGATCTGGCTGTATGGTCTTCCAACTAGTATTGCCGGCCTGGCGTTGCAGGGTCACTTGCCGCTGCGCGTTGCCGCTCCAAGCGCGGCCACGACCCGCTCGGCGGCGGCGCGCACGGCAGTCACGGCGGATGCAGCCGGCCGCTCGCCACCATACCGCACCTGCTCATAGGCCTGCGTCAGCGCCAGGACGTCCTCTGGCGCAGCACCGGCGGATGAAAGCCGTACGGCGTAGGCTGCCGGCGTCTCGCTCGGCCGGCGGGCGATGCCGAAGCCAGCCGCGTCCAGCAACGTTCGGCGATAGATGAAGCGAACCTGCCCCGCCGGCGTCCCGTCAATGCCGGCACCCGCCCGCCCCGCCGCTTGGGGCCGGACATGCGTGGCGCCGGCGGTCAGCCGGGTGACAGTGACCGTGCCGTCGCCCGCCGGCGGAACTGCCCGCCGGCGGGCCAGGGCGGCGGCGATCATGCGGTAGGCGATGTATGTGACAGCGCCCAGGACAACGAACGACAGATAGCGCCCGAGCGTCTCGGCCGCACGGTAGTCGGTCGGCAGCTGTTCCCCCTCGGCCGGACTGCCCTGAAGCATCCGTTCGAGGAGATCGATGACCTGCGGCGAGGCGTGCGCTTGGAGCTTGAGGATGACCGCCTCGAGCAGCCGTGCGACTGGCAGCATCATGAGGGCGATCAGGTCGCCGGCTTTGCCGGCAAGCCAGCCAAGGGGCCGCAGCACCGCTGCGACCAACACCGACGGCGTGAGGACTGTGACCGCTGCCCCAACCAATAGCAGGGCCAAACCGACGAGTTGTCCGGCCGACCGGACGACCGGCAAGCCGCCGACCGTCCCGTGCCGGCCGGTGATCTCGAGCCAGCGGGCGGCGGCCAGCGATGTCCCGGACGCGAGCAGCAGTCCTACGACAATGGCGGCAGCGGTCGCCTGAGGCACACGATAGAAATGCAGCGCGAGTCCGGTCAGCGCGAAGCTGACCGACACCCGGCGGAAGGCAACGGCCGGATCGGCCCGATCACTGGCGGTCGCGGCGCCGCGGTACGCCATCAGCGCGGCTGCTGCGAGACCGTAGACCGCGGCCCAGCTGCCGGACTGGCTGCGTGCAGCAGCGAACCCAAGCGCGGCCGACAGGCCGAGAATGAGCGTCAGCCGCCGTGCGCCGGGACCGGCTGGGACGCTGACGCTGGTTGCCCAGGTCACCAGCTGCACCGCTGTCAGGCCGAGGATCAACCAACCGGCCGGCCACGCCGGACCGGCGAGCCACGCTTGCACCCAGACGGCCTCAACCAGGGCAAGCGCGCCCGTGTAGCCGGCCTCAGCCACCAGGCGCAGATCTGGCATGCGGCGAGGCTGCGTGGCAGTCATGGGAGAGCGGTCAGACGAGGACGATTTCGCTGCGTTCACGCCAGCGTTCCTCCTCTCCCACCCTGAGTCGTGCCACCTGCGGGGCAGCGCTGGACAGGTGGTCGCAACCGACCTCGACGAGACAGACCCTGTGCCCGTGCTGCTGCAGCGAAGCCAGACGCCAGAGCGCCGCATCGTCGGTGCAGGCCGCAACGGTTACGACGGTCGCGCCGAGCGGCAGGTCTGCCTCGTTGCGTGCGATCAGTTCGGACAGGGCGCAGACCCCTGGCGCCGACATCGTGGCCAGAGCCTCAAGGATGGTCCGCAAATGGTCGTAGCCCGTGCCCGGCGGCACCCTGGCGCCACCGCGGACGCCCGGCGAGGCGCCGTTTGCGATCAGCGACACTTGATCGCCGTGGTCGATCGCATCGCGGGCGAGCGACGCCGCCGTCATGACAGCCGTCTCAAGACACGCATCGCGCTGTCCCATCCAGATCTGGGGGAGCGTATCGACGCTGAGCACGATGACCAGCTGGTGCCCCAGCGACGGCTGATAGGTCTTGGTCTGAAGCTGGCCGGCGCGGGCGCTCGCCCGCCAATGGACATGGTGCAGCGGATCGCCGGCGGTGTACGGCCGCACGCCGCCGTAGAAGCTGTGATCGGGGAACAACCAGCCCCGTGCCGCGCGCTCGCCCATCGGCCGCGCCGCCGGGAGTTGCGGCGCGACAAGCGGCAGCAGGCGCGGGTAGACGATCAGCCGCAGCCGGTCGTTGATCTGCCGTTCGCGCCTGACCAGGCCGAACGGATCGCCGGACTCGAGCGAGGCGGAGCCGATCTGCTGAATGCCGCGGTGCAGGCAGCGGAACGAGCGTGTGTAGCTCGTCGACTGGCGAGAGCCGACCGGGAGCGTCCACTCGAGTTCGTATGTCGCGGCAGCGCCGACATCGGCGCCGCGGACTGGCTGAAGGTTGCGCGGGAAGCGGTCGCGGACGGTCACCCAGGAGGCCGGCCAACGGCGCGCGTTGACCAGACTCAGCGTCAGGTCGACCTGCTCGCCGCAGAACAGGCGGGTCTCGGATGCCTTCCGCGTGTAGCTGATGCCGTGCAGTGACCGCTCACCGAGCAGGCGGATGGCAGCCAGCGCGGACAGACTCGCGACCGTCGCCATGAACGCGCCGGGCGAGCTTCGCACCGCCGCCAGCAGGATCAGCGTCACCAGTACATAGATGCCCCACGGCAGTATGAGCATGGCTATTCGGCCGCGTCTTCGACCGGCACCGGCGTGGCGGCGACGATGCGCGCCACTGTGTCGGACGGTCGATGACCGCGCAGACGCGCCTCCGGCGCAAGGATCAGGCGGTGTGCCAGCACGGGCCCGGCGGCGCGCTGAATGTCGTCCGGGCGGACGTAACTGCGCCCCGCGAGCAGGGCCAGGGCGCGGCCGACGCGCGCCAGCGCCAGTGCCCCGCGCGGGCTCGCGCCGAGCGCGATCTCCTCATCTTCCCGCGTCGCGCGGGTGATCGCCAGCAGGTAGTCCTCGACCGGCGGCAGCATCCTGACGTTCAGCGCCAGGGTCCGCAATTCGGCGATCTCGGCGGCATCGGTCGCCGCCCCGACCGTGGCCAGGGGCATCGCACCGGCAAACCGACGGACAATTTCCCGTTCTTCCTCATACTCCGGATAACCGAGCGACAGCTGAAGCAGGAACCGGTCGACCTGTGCCTCCGGCAGGGGGAACGTGCCTTCCTGCTCGACCGGATTCTGCGTGGCGATGACGCAGAACGGCTGCGGCAGTGGGCGCGTCTCGCCGTCGACGGTGATCTGCCGCTCCTCCATTGCCTCGAGCAAGGCCGATTGGGTGCGCGGCGTTGCCCGGTTGATCTCGTCGGCCAGGACGATGTTGGCGACAATCGGGCCGGGGTGGAATTCGAACTCGTTGCTGCGCTGACTGTACACGCTGACGCCGGTGACATCGCCCGGCATCAGATCAGGCGTGAACTGGATGCGGCTATATGTGCAGCCGAGGGCGCGGGCCAGCGTCTTCGCCAGCATCGTCTTGCCGAGGCCCGGGACATCCTCCAGCAGGACATGCCCGTCGGCGATGACCGCCGCCAGGAGCAGGTCGAGCGCATCCGCCTTGCCGACCAGTACCTTCCGCACTTCCGCTCTCACTCGCTCAATGATGCGGCTCGCACTCTGCTCGTTCACTCCGACATCTCCCTCCGGCTGTCCCGGCAGATGATTCCTGCGCCATCCTGGCTGCGCGCTCCCGTCCGCTGAAGGTGCGTGCCGCCGATCGGTCGAATCTTGCGCCCTGGGGGTGAAGCAAGTGCCAAACCAACGTTACAAGCTCTGGCAGCCCGTTGGGCGTGCCATCATCGATTACGGCATGATTAGCGACGGTGACCGGATCGCCATCGGTCTCTCCGGCGGCAAGGACAGCCTTGCGCTGGTCCACGCCCTGGCGCACTTTCGCAGTGTCGCCCCGATCGACTTCGAGCTGCGGGCGATCACCGTCGATGCCGGCTGGCCCGGCCTCGACCTGACAGCGATGCGGCGCTTCGTCGAGGGCTACGGCGTGCCCCTGACCATCGTGCCGACGCAGATCGGCGAGGTCGTATTCACCATCCGCAACGAGTCGAACCCGTGTGCCCTTTGCGCCAACATGCGCCGCGGAGCGCTGAACAGCCGCGCGGCGGAGTTGGGGTGCAACAAGCTGGCACTGGCTCACCATCTTGATGACGCCATCGAAACGATGCTGCTGAGTCTCTTCCACGAAGGAAGATTCCACTGCTTTCAGCCGGTTACCTACCTGTCGCGGAAAGACATCACCGTCATCCGGCCCATGATCTATGTCTGGGAGCGCGATGTCGCCGCCATCGCGCGCGACCTGGAGTTCCCGATCGTCCCGAACCCATGCCCCGTCAACCACCAGACGCAGCGTGAGGAGATGAAGCGGTTGGTCGCTGAACTCGACCGTCGCTTCCCCGGCGTAAGCCATCGTCTGGCCGCCGCGCTCAAGTCCCGCCCGGGGACTCTCCCCTGGGGGCAATACCGCGTCGAGGGTTGACGTCGACTCGCCGGAACGCTTGGCAGGGCTCAGGTGACGGCGGGAAGAAACAGTTCCTCCAGTGAAACTTTCCCCCAAACCCCATGTATCTCTATCACGAGCGGGACGTCAACCCGCATGCTATCTTCAAGGAGGAGCGAACATGAGCCTGCTGCGGAGGATCTGGACAGTCATCATGGGTTGGTTTGGACTTGGCGTCGCCAGCATCGAGGATCCCGAGGTCCTGCTCGAGGCCGCCAAGAACGAGCTGGAGGAAAAAGTCCGCCGGGCCAAGCTCGACGCGGTCGAAGCGATCAAGGAGAAGAACCTGCTGGGCGGCATGCTCGCGGCGAAGAAGGCCGAATTGGCTGATCTGACCGGCAAGATCGAAGCTGCCATCACGCAGGACAAGGAAGAGCTGGCTGAGACGCTCGCCGGTCAGCAGATCGCGCTGGAGAAGACCGTCGCTGACCTGCAGGCCAACTACGACAGGGCAGTCGAGGTCTCAGACACCGTCAAGCAGCAGATCGCGCAGATGGAGCGCGAGGTCTACGCCAAGTACCAGGAGCAGATGATGCTGAAGACCAAGTGGCATCAGGCGAAGATCTCCGAGCGCCTAAACACGGTCCTGTCCGGCATCGCCACCGATACCGCCTCCGAAGCCATGGAGCGCGCGAAGAAGAAGATCGAGGAGAAGGCCGCCCGCGCCGATGCGATGCTCGAAGTCGGCGAGACCAACGTCAAGCGCCAACTGGAAGAAGTCGAAGCCGAAGCCGCCCGCTCCGCTGCCAAGCAGCGCCTGGCCGAGATCAAGGCCCGCATGCAGGGAGGCGGCCAGTAAATGGCCCAGTCCGGTGGCAGGAGGATAGGACGCGCAATCGTCCTACTCCTCCTCCTTTCCGCTTTTGCGTTCGGCGCGTACACCCGGTTCATCGCCCCGAAGGGTGGCATCGGCGGCATCAACCTGCCGTTCCTGCCGAAGAAGGACCGGCCGCTGACGGTCGTCGTTGACAGTTGGGTCGGCTCGCTGCCGGTGCAACTCATCAAGGCGCGTGGCTATGACGAGGAACTGGGACTCAAGATCGAGATCAAGTACCAGGAGAACGATCAGGAGCGGCTGAACATGCTCGCCCGCGGCGACGCGGACTTCACGAGCATAGCCCTCAACTCCTGGGTCCGCAATTCTGAAGGCCTGCGCGCCGGCACCAAGACGATCTTCAAGATCGATGATAGCTACGGCGCAGACGCGCTGGTCGTCGACGGCAACAAGATCAAGCCGATCAACGACCTGATCGACAAGCGCGTCGCCTTCACCAACAACGGCGTTGGCGAGTACTTCCTCTACTACCTGCTGAAGATCGTCGGCCTGTCGCCGCGTGATATCGTCGCGCTGCCGCAGGATAACATGGACGCGGTCATCGCCGCCTTCAGCGACGGCCGCGCTGATGCAGTGGTATCGTGGGAGCCGGAAATCACGAACAAGCTGCTGCCGATCGCTGGCGCCAGGAAGCTCGTTTCCACGCGCGAGGCAGCCAACCTGATCGTCGACGTCGGCGTGGTCTCCGACCGGGCGATGCAGCAGCGGGCTGCCGACCTGCAGAAGTTCACCCAAGCCTGGTTCACGGCGATCAACTACCTCAGCAGCCGCCCCGACTCGGCCTACGAGAAACTGGCTGCCAGCCTGCCGGCCGATGTCTACGGCAGTCAGACGGCGGCCAGCATCAAGGCTATGTTCGGCGGCGTGAAGATGACTTCCTTCGCTGAGAACCTGAACGTCTTCGATGTGGAACCGTCGCAGGGGTTCGCCGGACCGCATATCTGGGACTTGATCGAGTCGGTCAGCGATGTCTATCTGAACGCCGGCAAGATGAAGACCGGCGTCAGCGTCCGTGAGGCCTACGCCGCCGACTACATCGCCGCCGCCCGCGGACCGCTCGGACAGAGCGCTCTCGACCCTGCCCTGGTCGGCGGCGGCGCTGGTCCGCAGCCGAAGACGCCGGTGGCAGAGATCGACCCAGGCAAGGTCGATCAGGCGACGCGCTCGGTCGCCCAGCTCAAGGTCGACCGGATCAACTTCGACCCCGACTCGGCAACCATCCGGCAGGAAAGCCTGCCCGTCCTCGATGACGTCATCGAGACGATGAAGAACTTCCCCACCTACTACCTGATCATCGATGGGCACGTCCACGACGTCTATGGCGGCAGAGGCACGCCAGCGCAGTTACAGTCGCTGCAGAATTTCAGCCTGAAGCGCGCCGAAGCGGTGGCGAAGTACATCATCGAGCATGGCGGCTTCGATGCGAACCGCGTCATCGCGCGCGGCATGGGAGCGAGCAAGCAACTTAGCACGACCGACCCCGAGCAGAACCGGCGGACTGAGTTCAGGCTCGTAGAGGCGACAACCGCCGGCAAGTAGTGGCCCGGGCGTCCGCTGTGAAGAGCGAGGAGGCGTGAGTGATGAAGACTAGTCAGACCGGAACCGCGGCCCTGCTGGCCGCGCTGCGTGAGCCCGTCTCCCTGCTCATCATCGGTGGCACGGCTTTCGTCGCCTGGTACTTCTCGTTCTGGTGGGTGGTCTTCCTTGGCCTGGCGCTTGAGCTGATGCTCATCTTCCGCCGGGTCGACGATCCGGTGTTTCGGAGTGAGGTCGCAGCTCAGCACCGCGGTCTGACGCTGGCTGCGCTGAAGCAGCAGTGCGACCGCGAGCAAGCGAAAGCGCTCGCCGCACACCGCAGCGAGCGCCTGAAAAGCGTCATCCAGACCAAGGACAACATTTGGCGGCGGTATCAAACGTCAACGAAGTCGGCGAAGCAGGTGACTTACGAAATCGCCTATGAGGCCCTGCGAGCCGTGCACTGGTACTATCAGCTGAGCGTCAGGCAAGCCCAGATCGGCAGCGAACTGCAGGGGTTCAATCGGTTCAAGCTCGAGGCCGAGCTCTATGAGCTCGAGCAACAGGCCGCCAAGGAGAAGGACGCGACGCTCCGCGATGGCCTCGAGCGGACTCTGAAGTTCAAGCGCGATGCCCTGCACGCCCTGACGGACATGGCCGACAAGGCGAAGGCAATCGAGGCTAGGTTGATGGCTCTGGAAGCTGCCCTCTCCGGGGTCCGGGTCCGGCTCGCCAATGCCACCCTGTCGGACATCCACGAGTTCGACGACGAGATGGAAGCTCTGTCAGCCGAACTGACCGCTCTTGAGGGGGCTGTCGAGGAAGTCAACGCAGTCTCTCCGGCAACACACGACTGATAGTGCCGGCGATAGCGAGTCCGATTACCCAGTAGAGATGATGCACCGACACCGCAGCGGCGGATGCCAGGCCCCACGGCCAGCTTCCGCCGCTGATTTGTCTGTACAGGGGCGGCAAGGCGAGACTGCCGACCGGGCCAAGCGCAGCCATCAGTGAGACGGCGGCGGACAGGCAGAAGCTAAGAAGTGCGGCTGCCGCAGTTGCGAGCGCAACCCGACGGTCACGCGATATCGCCGCCCAGGCCGCGAGTACGAGCAGACCGAAGCCGGCCCAGCGACCGGCGATGACGAACAGAGGCAACTGAAAGCACGCGGTCGGGGTGCGCCAGGCGAACCAAACCGTCAGTATAAGCCAGCATGCGACGCCGACCGCGAGCAGGAAGCGGTCGTCTCCCCTGCCTCCCCGGTTCGGCGTGACTGGCCAGAGGCTGCCCAGGTTGCCGCGGTGGCGGACGAGCACGGTGAACGAGGTGGCGCCAGCAGCCAGCAGCGTCCCCGGGCCGGGGAAGAACAGGGTCACCAAGGCGGGCAATCCCGCCGCCATCGCCATTGCGGCGAGGTAGAAATCGGCCGTGCCGGCCAGCGCCGCAATGCCGAGCGTGCCAGTGGCCAGAAGCAGCGACGGCGACAGCACCGCCAGAGCTCCGGCTGCGGCGGCGAGCCCTTTGCCGCCGGAGAAGCGCACGAATACCGAGAAGTTGTGACCGAGGACAATCAGCGCCAGCGCCAGCAGGGCCAACGGGCCGCGCCCGAAAGCGCGGACGGCCAGCGCCATGGCGAGCGCGCCCTTGCCGCTGTCGGCGCAGAAAACGAGCAGCGCCGGCAGGAGGCCGGCTGCCCGGGCGGCGTTGGCGGTACCGAGGTTGCCGCTCCCGCTC
>JBLNDB010000090.1:0-27113 GCA_050261235.1 Chloroflexota bacterium | reverse complement strand
GCGGGCAGCCTGCTCGTAAAGCACGTGCTACGCCAAATCGCTCGCGGCAGTGCGCTGACTGCCTGAGCACCCATAAAAACGCAGACTTGTGTTGAAGCACCTACTGATTCTTGACACGGCCGCATCGCGGTCCTCATTTGACGCGCAGGTGGGCGCAGGGTACAATGGTAGGAAATACATCGGTTTGGACGTGGGAGGGTTTGGCTTGCATCCCGATGCCGCACGCGTGCTGCTTAGCGAAGACACCATCCGGGCCAAAGTTCGCGAACTGGGACAGCAGATCACACGGGACTACGCCGGTAAGGAGATCGTTCTCGTCGGCATCCTGAAAGGCGCTGTGCTCTTTCTCTCCGATCTGGCGCGCGCCATCGAGCTGCCGGCATCGCTCGACTTCATGTCGGTGTCGAGCTACGGGCATTCGACCAAGTCGTCGGGCATCGTCCGCATCATCAAGGACCTCGATGAGAGCATCGAGGGCAAGCACGTGATCGTCGTCGAGGACATCGTCGACACCGGGCTCACCCTCAACTACCTCAAGGAGACGCTGGCGGGCCGCGATCCGGCGTCGCTGAAGATCTGCGCCCTGCTCGACAAGGAGTCGCGCCGGCAGGTCCCGGTCAAGGTCGACTACGTCGGCTTCCCGATTCCCGACGAGTTCGTCGTCGGCTACGGACTCGACTTCGCGGGCAAGTATCGCAACCATCCGGAGATCTTCATCCTCAAGCCGGAGGCATACGGGCAGCAGGCATGAGGGTTCGGTCGCAAGGCATGCGTCGAGCGGGCATCCTAACGGATGTCCGCTCTGTCTGTTCATCCGATCGCCGATATCGCTAACATTATCCGTCCCATGTCTGTGAATATTCGTGTTTGGGTTGACCCGACTTGTCTCCGAATGGTAACATTGAGGCAAAGAAGGCCGAAACACGAACAAGGGGTGGGGCCATGCAACCGCAGACCGGTCAGTCAGAGGCTTCTCGAACTCAGCGCGAGCTGGTCGTCGTCATCGACTTTGGCGCCCAGTATGCGCAGTTGATTGCCCGACGTGTCCGCGAACTGGGCGTGTACAGCGAGATCATGCCGTACAGCACGCCGCTCGACACGCTGCTCGCCCGCAACCCGAAGGCAGTCATCTTGTCGGGTGGCCCGAGCAGCGTCTACGACGAGGGCGCGCCCCGCTTCGACGCCGGACTGTTCGCGTCCGGCCTGCCGGTGCTGGGCATCTGCTATGGGATGCAGTTGATGAGTCTGCTGCTCGGCGGCGACGTGAGGCGCGCCGAGAAGCGCGAATACGGACCGGCGCAGTTGCTGATCGAGCCTGGCACGGCCGCCGACGCGCTGTTCGCTGGTCTCGGCGACGGCTTCCGCTGCTGGATGAGCCATGGCGACTCAGTGCTTGCCTTGCCGAGTGGTTTCCGCAGCCTCGCCCGGACGGCCAACACGCCGTTCGCGGCCGCGGCCGACTCCGCGCGCCGACTCTACGGCGTCCAGTTCCATCCCGAGGTCGTTCACACCGAGCGCGGCACCGAACTGCTGCGCAACTTCCTCTACAACATCGCCGGCTGCCACGGCGACTGGACCATCGCCAGCTACATCGATCAGGCGGTGGCGCGCGTGCGCGCCCAGGTCGGCGATGGCGAGGCGATCTGCGGCCTCTCCGGCGGCGTCGATTCGTCGGTCGCCGCGGCGCTCGTCCAGAAGGCGATCGGCGACCGTCTGACCTGCATCTTCGTTGACCATGGCCTGCTCCGCAAGGGCGAGGCCGAGCAGGTGGTAGACACGTTCGGCCGGACGCTGGGGATGAAGCTGGTGCACGTCGATGCATCCGCCCGCTTCCTCGGCCGACTGGCTGGCGTCACCGACCCCGAGCGCAAGCGCAAGATCATCGGCGAGGAGTTCATCCGCGTCTTCGAAGAGGAATCGGCGAAGATCGGCAACGCCTCGTTCCTCGTCCAGGGCACGATCTACCCTGATGTGGTCGAAAGCGGCACGGCCACGGCTGCGACGATCAAGAGCCACCACAACGTCGGCGGGCTCCCGGCCGACATGCGCCTGTCGCTGGTCGAGCCGCTGCGCGAGCTGTTCAAGGATGAAGTGCGGCAGGTCGGCGAGGAACTGGGACTGAGCGAGGAACTCGTCTGGCGGCACCCGTTCCCGGGCCCGGGACTGGCGATCCGCTGCCTCGGCGACATCACGCCGACACGCCTCGACATCCTGCGCGAAGCAGATGCGATCTTCATCGAGGAGATCCGCAAAGCCGGCCTCTACCGCGAGATCTGGCAGGCCTTCGCAGTCCTGACCGGCGCTCGCAGCGTCGGCGTGATGGGCGATGAGCGGACGTACGGCTACACCGTCGCGCTGCGCGCCGTCACCAGCTCGGACGCGATGACGGCAGACTGGGCGCGGATTCCGCCGGATGTCCTGTCGGCTTGCGCGAACCGGATCGTCAACGAAGTGAAGCATGTCAACCGCGTGGTCTATGACATAACGAGCAAGCCGCCGGCGACAATCGAATGGGAGTAGGGCGCTGGCCCATGCCCCACGCGAACTCCAGGTGAAAAGGCCGTGACAAGCCGAACAAGCGGACGTCACGGCCTTTTCAACTTTCGTTCGCCGCGGGGCATGGGTCAGCGCTGGGAAAGGGGACGGCGTCAGCGCGGCATTTTCAACTTCCGTCCCCGAGGGGTATGGCGCGTCGCCCAGCAAAGGGGAAGCTGTAAGGGTAGCGTTTCAACTTTCGTTCGCCGTGGGGCATGGGTCAGCGCTGGGAAAAGGGAGGGTGCTTTCAGCCATAGCCTTTGGTTTTGAGGTGCGTAGCCTCAATTCTGCTGGCTATTTGCATGTAAAACGGAGGGCAGATCATCACGGAAGTCTGAACCAAGAAAGAGCAGACCATCGATCTGGGTTCAATGAGCCGCAAACAAACGGACGGGATGCCTTTGGCATCCCGTCCAAGCGCGCCTTATGCCAGCACAAAGATGTAATTCGCGATGAAATTGCAGAAAGAGTGGCAAACCATAGGGATCAACAGCCCGCCTGATTCCCGACGACACCTCGCTAGGAAGATTCCAATGATGAATGGCCCAACAATCCTTAGTGCGAGCTTAGGCCATGTGAATACCCCATGAATGTTGAATACATGGACGACTCCAAAAGCAAGGCTGGAGAGGACAATTGCTTGGTTCACTTCTACTCCGAAAAGTCTGAGCGGAGATAGCACCCGTTTGTCAAACCACCCAAGGAGCCAGCCGCGAAAGAAGATCTCTTCCGTGATAGGGGCCATCAGCAAGGGCATAAGGTTCGACATTATCGGCGCCTGTTTGAAAAAGTAGAACCTCAGCGTCTGAGCTTCCGTCGGACTAATCACGCCAAGAAAGAGGGCGCAGATGCCCTGAACCGTGAGCCCGATGGCCGCAAAACATGCCAGATACTTGGCTGCGGTCCTGATGTTCGTCCCTGGACCGACCATGCGTGCGACATCCTCGACTCCAGTCACCCGCCCCAGTATCAGTGCCGAGCCGATGAGCAACGCAGTATAGAAGACAACTCGGAGAATTGGAGGCATCGGAGAAGCGACTAGGATCGCCACCCATTGAACAAGGAGTGCAACGACTATGGTCGATACAGCGATCTTCGCGGTCGTGTGCGTCTTCACGGAATACCTCCTCTACGAAAGCTTTCGGCGCGCCTATGGCCTGCGGGGTAAGCCTTGCCCTGACAAGCACATTATACCACAACAGGAAAATGCAGGTGCTGTTCGCCCGCAGGCTGATCCACATGCCCGCCGGCCCGGCGATTACGGGCTTCCACTTCTGCCTTGAGAGCGACCGGTTCGATGACGACTACGCTCGACTGAAGAACGCCGGTGTCCCGGTCATTACCGAGCCGCACCCGGCGGGAGCGCGTCAGCCGGGCGAAGAGAACTGGCGACGGGCGGTCTTCGCCGGCCCTGACGGAGAGCAAATCGAGCTCAGAGGGTGACAGCGCAGCGGATCCCGACAGACGCCTCGCGGACCGCTGGTACCACGCGCAAGAGCGGGCATTCTACTCAGTAGAAGCCCGCTCTTGCGCCATCGCTCCGCGCGCCGGCCGCAACTATCGACATCTCCCATCAGACGGAGAAGAATATTCGTCTTTTTCCGTTGACCGTGCCTTGGCCAAGGTGGTAAAATGAACTTGTAGACAGGAAAACACGAACATTAGAGCCTAGGGTGACAGGGCATATTCGGACTCATCGTAAGTGATGGTCGCCCGGCTCGAACGCGCTCCGGTCCCTGACAACCAGTCCTGCGAGGGGGAGACCACGTGCTCGAGAAGTTGTTCAAGCTCAAGGAACGCAAGACGGACCTGAGGACAGAGATCATCGCCGGCGTGGCCACGTTCATGACGATGGCCTACATCATCTTCCTCAACCCGATCATTCTTGCCGATGCGGGTGTGCCGAAGGCCGGCGCCATTCTCGCGACCGCACTCGCCGCCGCACTGATGAGCCTGTTCATGGGCCTGTTCGCCAACTACCCGTTCGCCCTCGCCTCCGGCATGGGGCTCAACGCCTTCCTGACCTACGCAGTCGTCCTCGGCATGAAGCTCAGCTGGCAGGAAGCCATGGGTCTGGTCTTCTGGGAAGGCTTCATCATCACGGTCCTGGTTCTCACCAATATCCGTGAAGCGATCATGAACGCCATCCCGACCGCCCTCAAGCAGGCCATCGGCGTCGGCATCGGCCTGTTCATCGCCTTCATCGGCCTCAAGGGCGCCGGCCTCGTCGTCGCCAATGCGGCCACCTTCGTCACCTTCGGTTCGATCAAGTCGCCGAGCGTCATCGTCGCCCTGTTCGGCCTCGCCCTGACGATGATCCTGATGGCCCACAAGGTCAAGGGCTCCATCCTGATCGGCATCATCAGCTCGACCGTGCTGGCCATCATCCTCAAGGTCACCGGTCTGCCGTCGGCCGTCGTTTCGATGCCGACCGCCGAGAGCTTCAGCACCATCGGCGCCCTGGACTTCTCCGTCATCGCCAGGCCCGCCCTCTACGCGACCATCTTCGCCTTCCTGATCACCGACTTCTTCGACACGATGGGCACCGTCGTCGCCATCGGCGGCGAGGGCAAGTTCCTCGACAAGGATCACCGCCTGCCCGGCATGAACAAGGTCCTTCTGGTCGACTCGATCGCCGCCGCGTTCGGTGGCTTCATGGGTGCCAGCTCGGTCACCACCTACGTCGAGAGCGCCGCTGGCGTCGGCGAGGGCGGCCGCACCGGTCTGACCTCGGTCGTCGTCGCCATCCTGTTCGCCCTGTCGATCTTCTTCGCCCCGGTCGTCGGCATCGTCCCTGAAGCTGCTACCGCCCCGGCCCTGATCGTCGTCGGCTTCCTCATGCTGACGGTGGTCAAGGAGATCCCGTTCGACAAGCTCGATGAAGCATTGCCGGCCTTCATCACCATCATCACCATCCCACTCACTTACAGCATCGCCCGCGGCATTGGATACGGCTTCGTCTCCTACGTCCTGATCAAGCTGTTCACCGGCAAGGCCAAGGACATCCACCCGCTGATGTACATCGTCTCGGCACTGTTCGTCTACAGCTTCCTCATCTAGACCGGCAAGTCCATAAGGAGCCCAGGTAGCTTCGGCAGCCTGGGCTCCGCTAGTCTCCTACGAAAGGATGAACCGGCTTGGCGCCAAAGATCGAACACGACCGCAGCCTGTTCAACGCCGGCGCGATACCCGGGGCCGGCGCCGATGTCCCCGGCCCCGAACAGGGCCCCGGGGTCCTCGTGCTCCTCGGCAGCGATTCCGACCTGCCGAAGGTCCGCGATTGCGCCCTGACGCTCGAAGAGCTCGGCGTCGCCTACGAGGTCACGATCGCCTCCGCCCACCGCACGCCGGCCCGCACGGCTGCGCTGGCTGAGGGCGCCGCCGACCGCGGTGTCGGCGTCATCATCTGCGCTGCCGGCGCCGCTGCCCATCTGGCCGGCGCCGTGGCCGCCCAGATGCCGCTGCCGGTAATCGGTCTGCCGCTCTCCGGCTCGGCCCTGAGCGGTGTCGACGCGCTCTACGCGACCGTGCAGATGCCCCCCGGCGTCCCGGTCGCCACAGTCGGCATCGATGCCGCCCGCAACGCCGCCATCCTCGCGGCCCAGATCATCGCCACCGCCGATGCGTCGCTGCGGGCGAGGATCCGCGCGCTGCGCCTGAAGATGAAAACCACCGTCGAAGAGAAAGCGGCCAAGCTTGCCGCATCCGGCTGGCCGCACGACGACGCCAAATAGGCCCACGCGTCTGGAGGTGCCACCATTGATCGAACGCTACTCGCTACCGAAGATGAAAGCTGTCTGGGAGCAGCAGAACCGCTATCAGAAGTGGCTTGACGTCGAGATCCTGGCCTGCGAAGCCTGGGCAGAGCTGGGGCAAGTGCCGCGCGAAGCAGTCGCGGCCATCCGCGACCGAGCCCGCATCAACCCGCAGCGCATCGATGAGATCGAGGCCGAAGTCAGGCACGATGTCATCGCCTTCGTCAGCGCGGTCGCCGAGACGGTGGGTGAAGAGGGCAAGTACATCCACTACGGGCTGACCTCCTACGATGTCGTCGATACCGCCCTGTCCGCGCTGATGGTCGAGGCTGCCGACATCATCATCGCCGATCTCGGGCGCCTCGGCGAAGCGATTGCCCGCCGCGCCCGCGAGCACAAGGATACGGTGATGATCGGCCGCACCCATGGCGTCCATGCCGAGCCGATCACGTTCGGCCTCAAGCTGGCGCTCTGGTATGCGGAAAACCAGCGCAACATCGAACGGATGCAGCGCGCCCGGCAGGTCGTGGCCGTCGGCCGCCTGGCCGGCGCCGTCGGCACGTTCGCCAACATCGATCCGTTCGTCGAGCGGTACGTCTGCGAGCGACTCGGTCTCACGCCGGCGCCGATCTCGACGCAGGTCCTGCAGCGTGACCGGCACGCCGAGTTCCTCACCACCCTGGCGCTCATCGCCACGTCGCTCGACAAGTTCGCGACCGAGATCCGCTCGCTGCAGCGGACCGAGATCCGCGAAGTCGAGGAGTACTTCCGCCCCGGCCAGAAGGGTTCGTCGGCGATGCCGCACAAGCGCAACCCCGTCAGTTGCGAACAGATGTCCGGCCTGGCGCGCGTCCTGCGCGGCAATGCGCTCGCCGGCCTGGAGAACGTCAACCTCTGGAATGAGCGCGACATCTCGAACTCATCGGTCGAGCGGATCATCATCCCCGACTCCTGCATCCTCATCGACTACATGCTCCAGAAGTTCACCGACATCGTCGACAAGATGTTCGTCTACCCCGAGCGGATGCTGAAGAATCTCGAATTCACCGGCGGTCTGGTGTTCAGCCAGCGCGTCCTGCTCGCCCTCGTCGCCTCCGGCATGAAGCGCGAAGACGCCTACCGGATCGTCCAGGACCACGCCATGGCAGCCTGGCAGCAGGGCGGCAACTTCCGCGAGCGGATCACCGCCGATCCGGCGGTGCGGTCGCGCCTCAGCCAGGAACAACTCGCCGACTGCTTCGACTACCGCCAGCAACTCATCCACGTCGATGACCTGTTCCGCCGCGTCGGGCTGGCCTGAGCCCCGCGCGCCGATCTTCTGACCGGGGCAACGGCCCCGCCAAGATGCGAACCCAATACCGGAGGGGAGAACATGGAGAAGGGACAGCGCCTGTACGAAGGCAAAGCAAAGATCGTCTACCGCACTGATGATCCCGATCTGTACTGGGTCGAGTACAAGGACGACGCGACGGCGTTCAACAACCTCAAGCGCGGCACGATCAGCAACAAGGGCGTCTACAACAACACCATCGCCAGCATCCTGTTCGGCTACCTCGGTGAGAACGGCATCCCGACCCATTTCGTCCGCAAGGTCAGCGACCGCGAGATGCTCGTCAAGGCGCTCGCGATCGTCCCGATCGAGGTCGTCGTCCGCAACGTGGCGGCCGGCAGCCTGGCCAAGCGCCTCGGGCTCGCGGAAGGCACGCCGATGAAGCAGACTGTGCTCGAACTCTACTACAAGAGCGACGAACTCGGCGACCCGCTGATCAACGAGTACCACGTCCGCGCCATGGACCTGGCGACGCCGGACGAGCTGCGCCAGATCGAGGAACTGGCCCTGCGGATCAACGACCTGCTCGGCCGCTTCCTGTCGGCGCACAATCTCGAGCTGATCGACTTCAAGCTCGAGTTCGGCCGCCATCACGGGCGCATCCTCCTGGGCGACGAGATCTCGCCCGACACGTGCCGCTTCTGGGATCCGGTCACGCGCGAGAAGCTCGACAAGGACCGCTTCCGGCGCGATCTGGGCAACGTCGAGGAGGCCTACGCCGAGGTCCTGCGGCGAATCAGCGGAGGTGCCGCCAATGTTTAGGGCAGAGATCCGCGTCATGCTTAAGAGCGGTGTCCTCGACCCGCAGGGCAAGGCCGTCCAGAGTTCGCTGGCGACGCTCGGCTACACCAACACCGATGCCGTCAGGATCGGCAAGCTGATCGAGCTTACCGTGGCGACCACCGATCGCCAGGCCGCCGAGCGCCAGGTCGACGAGATGTGCCGCAAGCTGCTCGCCAACCCGGTCATCGAATCCTACACATTCAGCGTTGTCCCGGTTGGCGTCGACAGGCCGAGCGGCAGCGAGCCTACCGTCCCGCCGGGGGTGGCATACTGATGCGCTTCGGCGTGATCGTGTTCCCGGGCTCCAACTGCGACGCCGATGCTTTCCACGCCATCCGCGACATCATGGGCCAGCCGGTCGATTACCTCTGGCACAAGGATGGACAGGCCGCCGGCTACGACTGCCTGATTCTGCCCGGTGGCTTCTCCTATGGAGACTACCTGCGCACCGGCGCCATCGCCCGCTTCTCGCCGATCATGCCCGCTCTGGCAGCGCACGCCGCCGCCGGCAAGCCGGTCATCGGCATCTGCAACGGATTCCAGATGCTGCTCGAGATGGGCCTGCTGCCCGGCGCGATGCTGCGCAACGACAGCCTCCAGTTCCGCTGCCAGTTCCAGCACCTGCGCGTCGAGAACGAGCGGACGCGGTTCACCTCCCGCATGCAGGCCGGTGAAGTGATCAGCGTGCCGATCGCGCACGGCGAGGGCAACTACTACTGCGATGCGGACATGCTGGCCGAGCTTGAGGCCCACGGTCAGATCGTCTTCCGCTACTGCGACGCCGATGGCAACGTCACCGCGGCCGCCAACCCGAACGGCTCGCTCGCCAACATCGCCGGCATCGTCAACCGCGCCGGTAACATCCTCGGCATGATGCCGCACCCGGAACGCTGCGCCGATCCCACGCTCGGCGGCGCCGGCAAGGCCGACGGCGCGCGCGTCTTCGCGTCCCTGATCGACTCCTGGGAGAGGGGGATGGCCGGTGGCCACTGACGACCGCAAGGGCAACACCGCCGCACCGTGGGCCGAAGTCGGCCTCAGCGAGGACGAGTACCGCGACATCATCGCGCGCCTCGGCCGCGAGCCGAATGCGCTCGAACTCGGGCTGTTCGGCGTGATGTGGTCGGAGCATTGCAGCTACAAGAGCTCGCGCCGGCACCTGAAGCGCCTGCCGACGACCGGCAAGCGCATCCTCCAGGGCCCGGGCGAGAACGCCGGCATCGTCGACGTCGGTGACGGCGTCGGCATCGCCTTCAAGATCGAAAGCCACAACCACCCGTCGGCGGTCGAGCCGTACCAGGGCGCGGCGACCGGCGTCGGCGGCATCCTCCGCGACATTTTCACGATGGGCGCCCGCCCGATCGCCTGCCTTGACTCGCTCCGCTTCGGCGATCCGACCGACCCGCGCGTCCGCTATCTGTTCGGTGGCGTCGTCGGCGGCATCGCCGGCTACGGCAACTGCTTCGGCGTGCCGACGGTCGGCGGCGAGGTCTACTTCGACGACTCTTACCGCGGCAACCCGCTCGTCAACGCGATGGCCGTCGGCCGCCTCGATGCCGGCCGCATCTTCCGGGGCATCGCCGCCGGCGAGGGCAACCCGATCATGGTCGTCGGCTCCCGCACCGGCCGCGACGGCATCCACGGCGCCAGCCTGCTGGCCTCCCGCGAGCTGTCGGCTGAGAACGAGGGGCAGCGGCCGGCCGTCCAGGTCGGCGACCCGTTCATGGAGAAACTGCTGCTCGAGGCCTGCCTCGAGCTGATGAACGGCGATGCCGTGGTCGGCATCCAGGACATGGGGGCGGCCGGGGTGATTTCGTCGTCTTGCGAGATGGCCAGCCGCGGCAACGCCGGCCTCGATATGGAAATCACGCTCGTGCCGCGCCGCGAGGAGGGCATGACGCCGTATGAAGTGATGCTCTCCGAATCGCAGGAGCGCATGCTGGTCTGCGTCAAGCAAGGGCGCGAGAGCGAGGTCCAGGAAATCTTCCGCAAGTGGGACCTCGAGGCCACGGTGATCGGTCACGTCACCACCGACGGCCTGTTGCGCGTGCGTGAGAACGGCGCCGTCGTCGCTGAGATTCCGGCCCGGGCGCTGGCCCACGACGCGCCGGAGTACGATCGGCCCCAGCGCCGCCCGGATTACCTCGACGACGCGCAGCGGTTCGACCCGGCGACCGTCGGCGAGCCGAGCGACTACACCGCCGTGCTGAAGCAGCTCCTGGCGTCGCCGAACATCGCCAGCAAGGAAGCCGTCTACCGCCAGTACGACCACATGGTGCAGACCAACACCAGCGTGCTCCCAGGGTCCGACGCCGCTGTGCTGCGTCTCAAGGGCACCAAGCGGGGCATCGCTCTCAGCACTGACTGCAATGCCCGCTACTGCTACCTCGACCCGCGCCTCGGCGGCGCCCTGGCGGTGGCCGAAGCGGCCCGCAACGTCGCCTGCAGCGGCGCCGAGCCGGTCGCCATCACCAACTGCCTCAACTTCGGCAATCCCGAGAAGCCGGAGGTGATGTGGCAGTTCACGCAGGTCCTCGAGGGCATGGCTGAAGCCTGCCGCGCCCTTGATACGCCGGTCACCGGCGGCAACGTCAGCTTCTACAACGACACCGACGGCGAGTCGATCATGCCGACGCCGGTCATCGGCATGCTGGGCGTGCTTGATGACGTCAGCGCCGCCACCGCCCAAGGGTTCCGTGCCGCCGGCGACGCCGTGCTGGCGCTCGGCCAGCTGGGCGGCGAGATCGGCGCCAGCGAGTACCTGGCCCGCGTCCACGGTCGCGTCGCCGGAAGGCCGGCGGCGCTCAGCCTCGATCAGGAGCGGGCCGTCCAGCGGGTCTGCATCGACGGCATCCGCGCCGGCCTGATCGTCTCGGCCCATGACTGCAGCGAAGGCGGGCTGGCGGTGGCCATCAGCGAGGCCGCCATCACCGCTGAAGCCGGCGCCCGCGGCATCGACGTGACGCTCGCCGGCGGCGCGGGTCTGCGCGCCGACGCGCTGCTGTTCGGGGAGGCACCATCGCGCATCATCGTCAGCTGCCGGCCCGCGGCTGTCGGGGCCCTGTCCGACCTGGCGGCGCAGCACGGCGTGTCGTGCACGCGCCTCGGCACCGTCGGCGGTGACCGGCTCACCGTCACCGTAGGCAACCAGCGACTGATCGACGCGCCCGTGGCGGAACTCGCGACCATCTGGCGGGAGGCGATACCGTGTCTGCTGAAAGGCTGAGCGGCGACATCCACGAGGAATGCGGCGTGTTCGGCGTCTATGGCCAGCCAGGCGCTGCCATGCTGACCTACTACGGTCTGTTCGCGCTTCAGCATCGCGGCCAGGAGAGCGCCGGCATCGTCGCCTCCGACGGCAAGGAAATCGTCGCCCACAAAGGGCTTGGCCTGCTGACCGAAGTCTTCGCCGACCCGAAGCAACTCGCCGCCTGGACCGGCCACCTGGCGATCGGCCACGTCCGCTACTCGACCACTGGCTCGACCAGCCTCGCCAACGCCCAGCCGCTGCTTGTCCGGTACCACGGCGGCAGTCTGGCCTTGGCCCACAACGGCAACCTCGTCAACGCCAGCGAACTCAGAGCGCAGCTTGAGGCCCAGGGGTCGATCTTCCAGACGACCGCCGACAGCGAGGTCATCGCCCATCTGATCGCCCGCCAGGGCGATGTGCCGCTCGAGACCGCCGTCATCCGCGCCCTCGCGCAGGTGCGCGGCGCCTACGCCTTCATCTTCCTGACCGAGGACAAGCTGATCGCCGCCCGCGACCCGAACGGCATCCGGCCGCTGTCCCTCGGCCGGCTCGGCGACGCGTACGTCGTCGCCTCCGAGACCTGCGCCTTCGACATCATCGGCGCCGAGACGCTGTCCGATATTGCGCCCGGTGAGATGATCGTCATCGACAAAGACGGCCTCCACTCGCAGCAGGCCCTGCCGCAGGGCCGCCCGGCGCTCTGCGTCTTCGAGTACATCTACTTCTCGCGGCCGGACAGCGTCCTTCACGGAGTAAATGTCCACAGCGCCCGCAAGGCCCTGGGACGCGAGCTGGCGCGCGAGTTCCCGGCCGCCGGCGACCTGGTCACCGGCGTGCCCGACTCGTCGCTCTCCGCCGCCAGCGGCTACGCCGAGGCGAGCGGCATACCCTATGAGATGGGGCTGGTCAAGAACCGCTACGTCGGCAGGACGTTCATTCAGCCGAGTCAGGCCGAACGCAGCTTCAACGTCAAGGTCAAGCTCAACGCCCTGCGCAAGGTGGTCGAGGGCAAGCGGGTCGTGCTGGTCGACGACTCGATCGTGCGCGGCACCACCACCCAGCACATCATCCGCTCGCTGCGCGAGGCCGGTGCCCGCGAAGTCCACGTCCGCATCAGTTCGCCGCCGTATCGCCACTCGTGCTACTTCGGCGTCGATACGTCAGCGGGCACAGACCTGATCGCCGCGCGGCTGACGGTCGAGGAGATCCGTCAGCAGGTCGGCGCCGACTCGCTGGCGTACCTATCGGTGGAAGGGCTGGCGCGCGCCTGCGGTCTGCCCGGCCGCCTCTGCCTCGCCTGCTTTGACGGCGACTATCCGGTCGACGTCAGCGCGGCCAATGGCAAGCACGATCTGGAGCAGCGGGCGACATCCTGACGCAGTCCCGCGTCAGGGCTAGGAGGGGACGCAATGAAACCGGGGTTCACCTACCGCGATGCCGGCGTCGACGTCGAGGCCGGCGACCGCGCCGTCGAGCTGATCAAGGCGCACGCAAAGCGGACGCACCGTGACGGAGTGATCGGCGAAATCGGCATGTTCGGCGGGCTGTTCGGCCTCGACACGGCCAAGTACCGCCAGCCGGTGCTGGTCTCCGGCACTGACGGCGTCGGCACGAAGCTGATGATCGCCTTCCTCGCCGACCGGCATGAGACGATCGGCCAGGATTGCGTGGCGATGTGCGTCAACGACATTCTCGTCCAGGGCGCGGAGCCGCTGTTCTTCCTCGACTATGTCGCCTGCGGCAAGCTGACGCCGGAGAAGATCGCGACGATCGTCGGTGGCGTCGCCGATGGCTGCCGCCTCGCCGGCTGCGCCCTGATCGGCGGCGAGACGGCCGAGATGCCCGGCATGTACGAAGCCGACGAGTATGATCTGGCCGGTTTCGCGGTCGGCGTCGTCGAGCGCGACCGGATCATCGACGGCTCGGCGGTTCGTGCCGGCGACGCGCTGATCGGCATCGCCTCGAGCGGCCTCCATTCGAACGGCTATTCGCTGGTCCGCAAGGTCCTGCTCGAAGCCGCGGGCTACCGGCTCGATGACGACGTGCCGGCGCTCGGCAAGCGGCTCGGCGATGAGCTTCTGACGCCGACCCGCATCTACCGCGACGCGGTGATGGCGGTCCTGGATGTCTGTGAGGTCCACGGCATGGCGCACATCACCGGTGGCGGCATCACCGGCAACCTGAGCCGCATCCTGCCAGAGGGGACAGCCGCCACGCTCGAACGCTGGCGCTGGAGGCTGCCGCCGATCTTCGAACTGCTTCAACTCGAGGGCAGCATCGACTGGGCCGAGATGTACGGCACGTTCAACTGTGGCCTCGGCCTGATCATGGCCCTGCCGCGCCACCAGGCGGATGTCGCGCTAAAGGCGCTCGACCGCGTCGGCGAGCAGGCCTGGCTGGTCGGTGAAGTCGTTGCCGGCGATGGCCGGGTCGAGATCGTCGACCGTCGCGGTGGTCGGCGATGACCCGCATCGCGGCGCTCGTCTCGGGCAGCGGCCGCAACCTGCAGTCGCTGATCGACGCCATCGAGGCCGGTCAGCTCGATGCCCGGATCGAGGTCGTCATCGCCAGCCGGGCCGGCATTCCCGCGTTGGAGCGGGCGCGCCGCCACGGCCTGACCTGCGAGGTCGTCAGCCGCAAGCAGGCCCCGTCGCTCGAAGCGTTCCAGGCCGAGTTGCAGGCTGCGCTGGCCCGCTACCCGGTCGATTTGATCTGCCTCTGCGGTTTCCTGAGCTTCCTCAGCCCGGACATCGTCGCCCGCTACCGCGGCCGGGTGATGAACATCCATCCCTCGCTTTTGCCTGCCTTTTCGGGCAAGGGTTTCTACGGCAAGAACGTCCACGCCGAGGTGCTTAATTACGGCTGCAAGGTCAGTGGTTGCACGGTGATGTTCGTCGACGAGGGTGAGGACACCGGCCCGATCATCCTCCAAGAGGCCGTGCCGGTGCTTGATGACGACACACCCGAGACGCTTGAGGCGCGCGTGATGCAGGCCGAGTACCGGCTCTACCCGCGCGCGGTGGCCCTGTTCGGCGCGGGGCGCCTGAATGTGGTGGGGCGCGGGGTGCGGATCGTGCCGGAAATGAGATAGCGCGCGGCGGCGAGGTCCCGCGCCGCCGTCGACATGGAGGGGGAGAGCAAGCGATGAGCAAGCGTGCGCTGATCAGCGTGTCCGACAAGACCGGCGTGGTCGAGTTCGGCCGCGCCCTGGCCGGTCTCGGCTACGAGATCATCTCGACCGGCGGCACCATGAAAGCCCTGCAGGCTGCCGGCGTGCCGGTCCGTCAGGTGTCAGAGGTCGCCGGCTTCCCGGAGATCCTCGACGGCCGCGTCAAGACGCTCCAGCCGGGCATCCACGGCGGCATCCTGGCCCGCCGCGACCTGCCGGAACACATGGCCCAGCTGAGCGAGCACGGCATCGTGCCGATCGACCTGGTCTGCGTCAACCTCTATCCGTTCCGCGAGACGATCGCCAAAGAGGGCGTCACGCTGGCCGACGCGATCGAGAACATCGACATCGGCGGGCCGGCGATGGTCCGTTCAGCGGCCAAGAACTACGCGCATGTCGCCATCGTCGTCGACCCGGCGGACTACAGCGGCATCATCGACGAACTGGCGAGCCCCGCCGGTCTCAGCGTTCAGCGTCGCTTCGCGCTGGCCCGCAAGGCGTTCCAGCACACCGCGGCCTATGATGCCGCCATCGCCGCCTATCTCGGCGGCGTCAGCGACGCCGCTGCGGCCGATGCCTCCCAGGCGGCGCCGGCGACCGCCGGCAACAGCATCAGGCCGCCGTTCCCGACGACCCTGCAGCTGACCTATGAGAAGGTCCTCGACTGTCGCTACGGCGAGAACCCGCACCAGGCCGGCGCGTTCTACCGCGAGGCCGGCGCCCCGGCCGGGACGATCGCGCTGGCGCGGCAGCTCCACGGCAAGGAGCTGTCGTTCAACAACATCAATGACGCCAATGCCGCCCTCGAACTGGTGAAGGAGTTCACCGTCCCGGCGGCAGTCGCCGTCAAGCACGCCAATCCGTGCGGCGTCGGCACCGGCGAGACGCTCCTGGAAGCCTACCAGCGGGCCTACGAGGGCGATACAGTGTCGATTTTCGGCGGCATCCTCGCCTTCAACCGCGAGCTCGACCTGGCGACGGCGCAAGCGTTCGCCAAGGTATTCCTCGAGATCGTCATTGCCCCGTCGTACGCGCCGGACGCGCTGGAGTTCCTGCAGGCGAAGAAGAAGGACTTGCGCATCCTGGTCACCGGGCCCTGGGACTCGAGCCGCGCGCGCAGCTATGAGCTGAAGCGGGTCGCCGGCGGTCTCCTGGTGCAAGAGGATGACGTCGAACCGGCGGCAGCGCCGGCCTGGGATGTCGTCACGCCGCGCCGCCCCGATGCCCGTGAGCTGGCGGATCTGCAGTTCGCCTGGAAGGTCGTCAAGCACGTCAAGTCCAACGCCATTGTCCTGGCCCGGGATCTGGCGACGATCGGCGTCGGCGCCGGGCAGCTCAACCGCATCTACGCGGCCAGGTTGGCAATCCAGCACGCCGGCCCGGACAAGTGCCGCGGTGCGGTTCTCGCCTCCGACGCCTTCTTCCCCTTCCCGGACGTCGTCGCAGCCGCGGCCGACGCCGGCGTTACGGCGATCGTGCAGCCGGGCGGCGCCAAGCGCGATGACGATTCTGTCAAGCTGGCCGCTGAGCGCGGCATCGCGATGGTGTTCACCGGTATCCGGCACTTCCGGCACTAGCCGGCCAAGGAGGGGTCAGCCGTGCGCGTTCTCGTCGTCGGCGGTGGCGGGCGTGAGCATGCGATCGTCTGGAAACTGGCGCAGAGCCCGCTGGTCGATGAACTCTACTGCCTGCCGGGCAACCCCGGCATCGCCAAATTGGCAACCTGCGTTCCCGGCTCGCCCGGCGACGTGGCGGCAATCGTCAGGTTCGCGGTCGAGCGCGACATCGACCTGACCGTCGTCGGCCCCGAGGAGCCGCTCTGTCTTGGTCTCGTCGATGCCCTGGCGGCGGCCGGCAAGCGGGCCTTTGGTCCGACCGCGGCCGCAGCCGCCATCGAGGGCAGCAAGGCGTTCTCGAAGAGCTTCATGATCCGCCAGCAGATACCCACCGCCTCGTTCCAGGTATTCGAGCAGGTCAGCGAGGCGCTGACGTTCCTCGCGTCCTGTCGCCTGCCGGTGGTCGTCAAAGCCGACGGCATCGCCGCCGGCAAGGGCGTCGTGATTGCCCATGAGCGTGAGGAAGCGGTCGCTGCCGCCCGCGAGATGCTCTCCGGGCGGGCGTTCGGCGACGCCGGCCGGCGGATCGTCGTCGAGGAATGGCTGACCGGCCCGGAGGTCTCGGTGATGGCGTTCGTCGATGGCGACCACTTTGCCGTCATGCCGGCGGCGCAGGACCACAAGCGGGCGCGTGACGGCGACCGCGGCCCCAACACCGGCGGCATGGGCACCTACAGCCCGGTGCCGTTCTGCCCGCCGGAACTGCTCGCCGAGATCGGCCGCGCGGTCATCGCCCCGGCGGTGGCCGGCCTCAAGGCCGACGGACGGGCGTTCGTCGGCGTCCTGTTCGCCGGCCTGATGCTGACGCCGACCGGACCTAAGGTGCTGGAGTTCAATTGTCGCTTCGGCGACCCGGAGACCCAGGCCGTACTGCCGCGCCTCAAGACCGACCTGATGGAGATCTTCCTCGCCTGCATCGACGGCCGGCTCGACCGCTGTCCCGTCGCGTTCGACGACCGGGCCGTGGCCTGCGTCATCCTCGCCTCCGGCGGCTACCCCGGCTCGTACCGCCGCGGCGTGCCCATTCGCGGCCTCGCCAACGCCGACGCGCTGGAAGACACGATCATCTTCCACGCCGGCACCGCCGCCGTGGCTGGCAACGTCGTCACCGCCGGCGGGCGGGTGCTTGGCTGCACCGGGCTCGGCGCCGACCTGACCGCCGCCCTCAGCCGCGCGTACATGGCTGCCGACACGATCGACTTCGACGGCAAACAAATGCGGCGCGACATCGGACACCAGGCTCGCACTTAGGTTATAATAGTCCCAGATTGCCAGTCTGGAGGTAAGTCAATGTCCGCGCGCTACCTTGCCAAAGTCGCAGTAATCGCGGCGCTGTACGCCGCCCTGACACTCGCCCTGGCGCCGATCAGCTATGGCGCGCTGCAATTCCGGGTCAGCGAGGCGCTGACCGTGCTGCCATTCATCACGCCGGCCGCCATCCCCGGGCTGACCATTGGCTGCATCATCGCCAACATGCTCGGACCGGGCCTTGGCATCGTCGACATCGTCTTCGGCAGTCTGGCGACCCTGATCGCCGCGCTGCTCACCTGGAGGAGCCGTAAGGTCTGGCTGGCGCCGCTGCCACCGGTGGTGGCCAATGGAATCATCATCGGCATCCTGATCAACTACGTCTTCAAGGCGCCGCTCCTGCCGTCGATGGCGTCGGTGGCGTTCGGCGAGCTGGTCGTCTGCTATCTGCTCGGCTACCCGCTGCTGCTGCTCATCGGTCGCAACCGGGCGCTCCGGGACCTGCTGACTGACGACGCGCGGCCGGAACGCGCCAGAACTTAGCCGCCGGGCATGAAACAACGGTGACGGACAATGTCCGCCACCGTTTTGTTCGTCCGCTTTCGCGGCTAGCGAGGAACCTCAGCTACACCCCTGCCAGGCCGGCGGTTTCCGGTCGCGACCCGGCCGAAGCCGAGGCGAAGCACGCCGGACGGGCAAGTGTCGACGCAAGGTCAAGACGTCTCGCTCGTCCTCTACTTCGCCGCGGGCATCAACTCGACGTTGTTCTCCAGGACTTCCACGCGCCGGCCGTCCTCAAGATCGACCTTCAGCACCGGCATCCTGGCGCCGGTCGGGCGGGCGACTGCATCGCTGGCCAGTTCCGCGACCCGCCCCCAGGCGCCGAAGTACGGCGCGCGGATGATCCGCACCACCGTGCCAACGGCCAGCGACGGCGTGCCGTTGTGCCCGTCCGCCTCCGCTGCCGGCGTAAGCGCCGCGAGCGGGATGATCACCTCCGGCCGGATGACGCCGGCTCTGATCTGGCTTGCGCCGGAGAGGCTGCAGGGGCGACCCGCGTGGGCCTTGAGCAGGTCGAACGTGCGGGCGGACATGCGCAGGGGGCCGAAGCCCTCGGTCAGGATGACCGACAGCGTGATCTCCTCGTGGCCGGTGACGCCGACACCGATGTTGCGCCCGGCCAGGCGGCTCAGGTCCGTCGCGCGCGCGCCACCGACGATCACGCCGACCGCTCCCAGTTCAGCCGCGCGCAGCAGGGCGTCGAAGTCGGCGAACGCGCCGCCGACAATCACCTTGCCGGCGACCGCCGGCGTCAGTTCAGCCGCGGTCAGGACATGCGCCGGGTCATCGGTGAGCAGGGCCAGTTCGCCGTGCCGCTCGCCGCCGATGCCGAACACGCCCTGGATGAACGCCGCCGGCGTCTCGATGGTGACGCTCTCGGACGGCGTCACGGCCACGACGCGCCCCGGGATATAGGCTTGGAGCAGCGCCGGCTGATACGCGCGCTGCAGTCGGATGATGTGCCGCGCTGGTTCGACGGCGGTAATCGTACCGGTTGCCGGCGCCGTGACGAAACCGGCGCCGTCGATGCGGGCGAGGATCTGGCCGAGATGGACCTCGTCCCCCGGGCGGACGCGATAGTCGATCGAGCGCAGCATCGATGTGACGCCCAGACCCTGCGTCAGGTCGATCTTCATCTCGCTGTGCACGGGATCGCCGGCCTCGCGGATCAGCACCTGGCCATAGGCGGTGGAGATGTGTTCGACTACGCCGTCGCAGGGGGACAGGGCCGTCAGCTCGGTGGTGAAGACGCCGCTTGTCTCGGTGCGGCTGGCGATCACCTGCTTGTGCTTCACCGCGTCGCCGATGGCGACCTTGAGATAGTTGCCGATCTCCTCCGGCGGCACGTTGAGCTGCTTGGCGACGGAGACGATGGCCGGCTCGCCGGGCAGCAACTCGGTGCGGGCGATTTCCTGCAGCGCCGTGACCTCATCGCCGGGCTTGACCGAGATGATGCCTGGGAGCGGCAACCGCCGGACCTTGCGGACGATGGTCGCCGGCTGGATTCTCAGCTCAGACAGATACGCCATTGCTAGGCCCCCTTCCGCACGGTTGCGACTTCGCTCAGTTCGGCATCGCTGAATGCGCCAAGGGCGCTCATCCAGGAGCGGACCAGCTCGATTCGCTGCCTCGGATCAGCTGGCAGCCGCAGCGGCCGACGCCCGCGCCCGTCGAGGATCAGCCCGAACAGGCCGGCTTCGGTGACGGCCTCGGCCGGGCGGCCCGGACCGCTGCCGCAGTCGTAGCCGCTGGCGGGGTAGATCTTGACGCGATAGGGGATGTCCGGCCGGAGCGGCAGGCGGCCGATTCTACCAGCGATGACCTTGACCTCGTGGTGCTCGCCGCCGCCATCCACGACGACGTGGGCAAGCCGCCGCCCGATGCCGGCTGCCCGGCCGACCGGCGCGATGCACGCGCCGAGCAGTTGCAGGCAGTCGCGCTCGAGGATCTCCGCCGCGACCTGCGGCCGGATCGTCGACAACAGACCGAGTTGCGGCGACATGAACACGGTGTCGACGAACAGCTCGGTGAACCCTTCCGGCTGGAGCGCATCGAGCATCATCAGCAGGGCCTGCGCCCGACGCGGCGCGTGCGACAGCACGCCGCCGCTGCCGATCATGACATCTATCTGCTGCAAATCGATGGTCGGCTTTTCGCTGTCGACCGTGATGCTGCGCGTGAAGATGTTGCGCCCGTCGTTGTTCTGCGAGACGCCGGAGAGGCGCGAGACCGTCCGCTGGTGGCGCCTGAGCGACAGCCGCAAGGCCTCGCGCGCCAGCGCCTGCTCGATCAGCAGGTCAGACAGCGAGTCAGGCAGGCTGGTCGGGCGGATCATCTTGTTCGCCGCCCAGTCCTCGACTTCGGCCTCGCTGAGGGAGAACGGCAGCCAGCGCAGCACGTTCGCCGGCCCCGCCTCGGCCAGCACGTTGGTGGCGCTGTAGCTCATGCCGAGGTTGGCGCTGACGGTGCGGTCGAAGCGCCCGTTGTACCGGGTGAACACGTCGGTGGTGGCGCCGCCGATGTCGAACGCGGCGGCATTGATGCCGTATTTGTCACCGAACGCCTCCACCGCCCGGCCAACGGCGCCAGGTGTCGGCAGTAGCGCGTTCTTCGCCCAGGCGAGAAGCTTGGCGTAGCCCGGCGCCTGTGACATGACATGCTCCATGAACAGCTTGTGGATCATTGTCCGAGCCGGCTCGATGTTCTCGCGCTCGAGGATCGGGCGCAGGTTGTCGACGATGTGGACGCTTGCCAGGCCATCGAGCAGCCGCATGACGTGCGCTCGCGCGGTGGCGTCACCGGCGTAGACGAGCGGCGTCTTGATCCCGCCGAGGCGCGTGCGCGGCGCGGCGGCGGCAATCTGCTCGGCCAGGTTGACGACGTGTGACGGGTTGCTGCCATCTGTCCCGCCGGACAGAAGGATGATGTCCGGGCGCAGCTGGCGCAGGCGCTGGACGCGATCGATGACCAGGCGCCCGTCATCGAGCGACATGACATCGGTGACGATGCCGCCCGCGGCTGACGCCGCGCGGTCGGCGCTCTCGGCGGTCATCTTGCGCATCACGCCGGCCACTGTCATCTGCAGGCCGCCGCCGGCGCTGCTGGTCGAGAAGAACAGGTCGACGCCGGTGCCGTCGACTGGCGGACTGACCACCGCACCGTCAGCCAGGATGCGCCTACCTGTGAGTTGCTCAATCTTCTCGATGGCGCTGCGCAGTCCAAGCGTAACATCCTCCCACGGATGCTCGACGGTCGTCGGCGCCTCGGTGCGGGCCACGAGCCTGAACGACTCACCCTCGGTGCGCTCCCAGAGCAGTGCCTTGGTCGTCGTGCTGCCGACATCTGTCGCCAGGATGGTCGCAATGTCGTCCCGCCAGAGGTCGAAGCGCTGTTCGCTGACCTCCTCCGCCTGGGGCAGGGCGCTGTAGTCGACATCGATCTTGACCTTGTCCGGGTCGAAATCGATGCCGTGCTGGCGGTCGCTGTGGTAACCGTAATCGAACATGACATCCAGCTGGGCCTTGAGCCCACGCCAGCCGCGCTTGCGGACAGTCTCGATGACGGCGCCGGCCAGGGCCGCGACCAGGAGTACGATACCAGCACCAATCAGCACCGGCCAGAGCAATTCGAGCGAGCCGATCCGCCTGCTCGCCGCGGCGAGCGTAACCGACGACAGTGACAAGATGATATTAGTCGAGTCCATACTTCACCCTCGCTCGCCGGCCGAGAATGTGGGCGTTGGCCAGCTCATATTCCTTCTTGCATCGGATTACGCAGTAGGCCAGCACGGCGACCGCGGAGCAGATGGTGATGCGCCACGGAGTCGTGCCCCGGTAGAAGATCCGGTTGGCGAAGTAGGTCTGCACCACGGCCAGAAGCACTGCGTTGGTGAGCCAATGGTTGACCACTTCTGCCACGTAGTTCTCCGGGAGTCCCCATTCGTCGACGCTACGGCCGGTGATCCGGCATGTCAGATCGGCGGCCAGCTTGACCGCGATGTACATGACGATGACCGCGATCAGCGTGTCGATCCGCGGGAAGCGCCGCAGAATCCAGGAGAGTGTCAGTTCGCCGGCCGCCGCGCCTATGATCAACGCGATGATCAGCGTGCCGGGCTTCCGTTTTGCCACATTTCCTCGCCTCCATTCATGTCATGCTGGTCTGACGCTCGTTCCGGCATCGAAATTACCCTCTATTACGGAGCCCAGGTCGATGATGTTCCGTGCTACCAGCGAATTTCGAGGTGTCCCGGAAGGCCCGTATTTGCTATAATAGTGCTGACAGGCAGAGTAGGCGCCGCGCGTCAAGTGCCCGGGGATGGGACGTAGCCCCGGGACGAAAGGACACAGGGTTGTCCTGCGGTGCGTCGCCGCATCCGCTGCCACACGGGGAATTCGGGGACAGAGTTACCTCCTCTTCTCCAGGTGTGGTTACGCCGCCTAGGAGGAGAGGAGGTGTATTGTTATGCACTCGAGACAGCGCCTCGGCGTCCGGGAACTGGTCACCGGCGCTCTGCTGGTGGGGATCAACGTGGTCCTGACACGCTTCCTCGCCGTAATGCTGCCGATCGGCGGTGTCGCCGGCCTGCGCATCGGCTTCGGCCCGCTTGCGCTCTACCTTGCCGGCATCATCCTCGGTCCGCTCGGCGGCGCCGTGGTCGGCGTCGTCGCTGACGTGCTCGGCACACTGTTGTTGACCGGCTCCTACTTTCCGGGGTTCACGCTCAGCGCGGCACTGACCGGGCTGGTTCCCGGTCTGATCGCCCACCGGACCGATGCCCGCGGCAACGTGGCGTGGCCGGGGATCGTCCGCATCTTCCTCGCCATCCTGGTTGCCAATGTCATCGTCTCGCTGGGTCTCAATCCGATCTGGCTGAGCATCATGTACAGGCGGGCGTGGACACTGTTCACCGCGGCTCGCTTCATCGCTCAGGCGGTTCAGATTCCGCTGTTCACGATCCTTACGGCGCTTCTGACCAGGGCGTACATCGCGATGCGGCAACGGGCATAGCCGGAAAGCGCCGGCTGAATTCCCTCCACTTCCCATCAGCGGGGTGGCACACGCGCCCGGCAGGGGCATATGTTAAGGTAGCAAGACCAATAGGACTGCACCCCGGTAGAGGGGAGTAGCTCACAGAGACAATCTGTTGGCAAGGGCGACATGCTGGCGAACCCCATCGCCCGCCTTGCCAGCGAGCCGCAAGCTCGGGAGCCAGACCTTTACTTCAGGACAATTCCTGAAGTAAAGGTCTTTTTCGTAGCCGGTCAACGGGAAGACCCCGGCGGCGCCGCGATTTGCGGGCGCGCACCGGGGGGTGGCGGGGAGCATCAGAAGATGAGCGAGACGACAAGGTAAGCGTTGAGGGCGATGATCAGGCCGGCGATCAGCCAGCCAGCGATCCCGGTCAGCCTGCTGTTGACGAAGCTGCCCATCACCTCGCGCCGCGACGTGATCAGGAGCAGCGGGATGATCGCGAGCGGCAGCGCGAAGCTGAGCGAGACCTGACTTAACACGAGGACCTTGATCGGCTCGAGATTGAGACAGATGATGGCAAGCGCCGGACCCATGGTGATCACCCGCTGCGCCCAGCGCGGCAGACGCGGGCCGCGGAACCCGTCGAGGATGCAATCGCCGGCGATGGCACCGACGGTCGATGACGACAGCCCCGACGCCAGCAGGGCGATGGCGAAGGCCCCGCTCGACAGCGATCCGAGCAGCGGTCGCAGCGACATGTGGGCCTCGGTGATCGAGGTGATGCCCATCCCGCGCGCGTTGAACACCGCCGCCGCCACGACCACCATCGCAGCGTTGATGACGAAGGCGATGTTCATCGCCACCGCGACATCGATCTTCTCCATCGCATAGTGTTGGCGTCGCCTCTCCTGGCTGTGCGAATCGCGACGCGACAGCACCAGGCCGGAGTGGAGGTAGATGACGTGGGGCATGACCGTGGCGCCGAGCATGCCGACTGCCAGCATCGCGCTCTCGCCGTTCAGCTGTGGCACGACCGTGTGGAGCGCCACCCGGCCCCAGTCCGGTCCGGCGAGGAACAGCTCGATCACGTACGAGAAGCTGATTACAGCGACCAATCCGGTGATGACCCACTCGACCTTCTCCTGGCCGAACCGCCCGAGGCTGCAGATCAGCAGCGTCAGCAGGGCGGTCACGATCCCGGCCAGCGGCACCGGGAGCCCGAACAGGAGATACAGTCCAAGCGCGCCGCCGAGCATTTCGGCGAGGACAGTAGCCGCCGCGGCCAGGACCGCAACTGACCAGAACCAGCGGTTGACCCGGCGGCTGAACAGGTCGCCGCAGACGTCGGGCAGCGTGCGGCCTGTCGCGATGCCCAGCTTCGCCGACAGCGTCTGCAGGAAGATGGCCATCAGATTGCTGGCCAGGATGACCCAGAGCAGGTCATAGCCGAACAGTGAACCGCCGGTGATGTTGGTAGCGAAGTTTCCCGGGTCGATGTAGGCGACGCTGACGACGAAGGCCGGCCCGAGAAACTTGGCTGCCTGACCGATGAAGCGCCGCAGGCTGACCCGTCGCGGTACCAGCGACGGCAGCGCCAGGGCGTCGCCCCTGAGCCCCAGCGACGCGGGGGCGACGGCATCGGTCGTGGCCTGTGAAGTTGTCTCCGAAGGCAACAGCATCCCTCCCTCTGTGCCAGCCCTGTCCCGTCAGGGCTGGTTTCAGCTTTCCTTCCACAATATTGAGGCGGGCGGGAAGTTGCTACTCCGTTATGGGAGCCTGATTATGGGTACATAGAATCCACTCCCGTTCGGCACGCTTCGCGGCAGGCCCGCAGCTTGACGTATTGACGGTTCGCGCCGAATGGACTATAATGACGCTAGGATACCCCGGTAGGGTATTGAGACCGGCGGCCGATAACTGGCGGCTGATATGACAACAATACTGTTGCGACAGTCGCTGCTGGCAAGACAGACACAGGGCGGGCCGGTCGGGAGGAAGCAACGATGGGACTCGAAAGACGGGAATTCCACGTTACCGGCATGACATGAGTGAACTGCGCCGCTCACGTTGAGCGGGCCCTCCAGGGTCTGGAGGGGGTAATCTCGGCGCGGGTCAACCTCGCCACCGAGCGAGCAGTCGTGCAGTACGACCCGAGTCAGGTCGCCAGCGGCGACCTGATCAAGGCGGTCGTCGAGGCCGGCTACGGCGCCAGCGAAATCAGCGATGAGACGGCCGATGTCGAGCGGGCCGAGCGCGAGCGCTACATGAGACGCCAGATCGCCAGATTGACGGTGTCGACTATCCTGACGCTGCCGATCATCGGCGCGATGTTGGCGATGACCCTCCGCCTCCCGCTGCCGGCGTTCCTGATGAACCCCGTGACGCAGTTCGCGCTGGCGACACCGGTCCAGTTCATCATCGGCTGGCCGTACTACCGCGGCGCCTGGGCGGCCCTGCGCTCCGGCATGGCGAACATGGACGTCCTGGTCGCCATCGGCACCAGCGCGGCTTACCTCTACAGCGTCTACCTGACGTTCTTCGCCGGTATGGCCATGCACGAGGTCTACTACGACGCCTCGGCGACGATCATCACCCTGATCCTGCTCGGCAAGACCCTCGAGGCAGTGGCCAAAGGCCGCACCTCCGAGGCGATCCGCAAGCTGGCAGGGCTCCAGGCCAAGACGGCGCGCGTCGTGCGCGATGGCAAGGAGTTGGACATCCCGGTCGCGGATGTCGAGCTTGACGACATCGTGGTCGTCCGGCCCGGTGAGAAGGTGCCGGTCGACGGCATCATCACTGAGGGCGCCTCGGCGGTCGACGAGTCGATGATCACCGGCGAGTCGATTCCGGTCGACAAGGCGGTCGGCGATCAGGTCATCGGCGCCACCATCAACAAACACGGCTTGTTCCGCTTCCGGGCGACGAAAATCGGCCGCGACACCGCGCTCGCCCAGATCATCCGCATGGTCGAGGAGGCACAGGGCTCCAAGGCGCCGATCCAGAAGCTCGCGGACCTCGTGTCGGCCTACTTCGTGCCGGTCGTGGTCGCCATCGCCGCGGTGACGTTCATCGGTTGGTACTTGGTCACGCGCGACTTCGCGCTGGCGCTGATGAACATGACGGCCGTGCTCGTCATCGCCTGCCCCTGCGCGATGGGGCTGGCGACTCCGACCGCGGTCATGGTCGGCACCGGCAAAGGCGCCGAGCACGGCATCCTCATCCGCGGTGGCGAGCACCTCGAGCGGGCGCACAAGATCAACGCGGTCGTGCTGGACAAGACGGGTACGATCACCCGGGGCAAGCCCAGTGTCACCGACATCGTAGTGCTGGCCGACATCGCCGAGGATGAGCTGCTCCGTCTGGCGGCGGCGGCCGAACGGGGATCGGAGCATCCCCTGGGCGAAGCGATCGTCGTCAGAGCCCGCGAGCTCGACCTCGCTCTCGGCGAGCCCGAGCAGTTCGAGGCGGTCCCCGGCCATGGCATAACGGCCAGCATCGGCGGCCGCAGGGTGGCGGTCGGCAATCGCCGCCTGATGGCTGCCGAGGGCGCTGTCGTCGCCGACCTTGACGCGGCCATGGATCGCCTGGAAGGCGAGGGCAAGACCGCCATGGCGGTTGCCATCGACCGGCGACCGGCAGGCGTGATCGCCGTGGCCGACACGGTCAAGGAAAGCTCCGCGGCAGCCGTCGCGGATCTGCATAGGATGGGCATCGAGGTCGTGATGATCACCGGCGATAACCGCCGCACGGCCGAGGCGATCGGTCGCCAGGTGGGAATCTCGCGCGTCCTCGCTGAGGTGCTGCCAGAGGACAAAGCCGGCGAGGTGAAGAAACTCCAAGGCGAGGGCAAGATCGTGGCGATGGTCGGCGACGGCATCAACGACGCGCCGGC
>JBLNDB010000089.1:0-26593 GCA_050261235.1 Chloroflexota bacterium | reverse complement strand
GCGGGCGGACGCGCAAGGGCAGCCCCTGGTTACGCGAGACACTTGTTGAAGCAGGCAAGGCAGCCGGTCGCAGCAAGCACACCTACCTGTCAGCCCTGTACCACCGGGTCGCAGCGCGACGAGGTGCGAACCGCGCTGCCGTCGCTGTCGGACACGCCATTCTCGTCTGCATCTACCACATGCTCAAGAACCATGTGCCCTACCAAGATCTTGGCGCTGACTACTTTGATGAGCGCAACCGGGCGAAGGCCGCCAGGAGGGCAGTTGAGCGGCTGCAAAAGCTGGGCTACACGGTTACGATCGAGCCAAACGCGGCTTGATACCATCCCGCCGTGCGCCGCGTCGCGCCCTTTTTCAGGCTAGAGGATCAACATCGCGTCACCGAAGCTGAAGAACCGGTACCGCTGCGCGATTGCCTCGGCATACGCCGCCATGATGCGATCGCGCCCGGCAAAGGCGCTGACCAGCATCAACAGCGTCGACTTTGGCAGGTGGAAGTTCGTGATCATCACGTCGACCGCGCGATAGCGGTAGCCCGGGTAGATGAAGATGCCTGTCCAGCCTTCACCGGCGTGGACCACTCCCTGCTCGTCCGTCACCGTCTCAAGTGTCCGCACACTGGTGGTCCCGACTGCGACGACCCGCCCGCCGCGCGCGCGGGCGGCGTTCACCCGAGCGGCCGCGGCAGCGCTAACGGAGTAGTATTCCTGATGCATGACGTGATCTTCGAGCCGCTCGACCTTGACGGGGCGGAAAGTGCCGATGCCGACATGCAGCGTCAGCCGAACGATATCGATACCCTGCGCGGCGATACCGGCGAGCAGCTCAGGCGTGAAGTGGAGTCCCGCCGTCGGCGCCGCGGCGGAGCCTCGCTCGCGCCCGTACACGGTCTGGTAGCGCTCCGGGTCCGCCAGTTCGGCGGTTATGTAGGGCGGCAGCGGGACGCGACCCAGGCGGTCGAGCAGCGCGGCGAAGTCGCCGCTGTACTCGAAATCGAGCAGCCGATTGCCGCCCGGCAGGACATCAATCACTCTGGCCGCCAGTTCATCGCTGAAGACGATTCGCGTCCCGGGTTGGAGACGGCGCCCCGGCCGGACCAGGGCCTCCCACACGCGGTCCGACATCGGTCTGAGAAGCAAGGCCTCGACCTTGCCGCCGGTCTCCTTATGGCCGAACAGGCGGGCCGGGATAACGCGTGTTTCGTTGATCACGAGGGCGTCGCCGACCCGCAGATACTGCGGCAGGTCGTAGAAGTGCCGGTGCTCGATTGTCCCGCCCTGTCGATGCAGAACAAGGAGCCGCGACCGGTCGCGCGGCTCCACGGGAACCTGGGCAATCAGCTCGGGAGGCAGGTCGTAATCGAACTCGTCGACTCTCAAGCGCTCATCTCCGCAGTCTCACTGTTGGGGTCCATTGGCGCTGCCATTCGGCCATCTGACTATCTCGATGCCCGTGTAGTAATGTTTCAAAATGTCCTGGTAGCTATAACCCTGCACGGCCATCCCATATGTGCCCCATTGCGACATGCCGACACCATGGCCCCAGCCCGAGCCATCGAAGGATAACCCGGCGGGCACCATCTGCTTGCCGACTACGGTCAGGCCGGCCTCGCCGCCCGCACCCAGGGTCGCCGTGCCATTGGCGCTGATCACCGTCGCGCCGCCAAGGGCTGTCGCGGCGGTCTGGCCGCCGGCGCCCAACACTGTAAGGGTGGCGCTGGTGGCGTAGCTCTGCTGGATCTCAGTCAGCCCGGCATCATGGGCGGTCATGGTGAACAGCGTGCTTGGCAGAGTATAGGTGCCGACGGCGATGCGGAACGCGTTCGACGACATGCGGATCGATCCCTTGCTGCCTCTGGCGGTCACCCAGACCCAGCGCCCGGAGGCGACGCGATTCTCGGGGATGATCTCGTAGAGCGTGCCAACGTCGTAGCCGGCCGCGGCGAGCAGCCGACCGATCTCGTCCAGCGTCAGGTCACGATGCCAGGAATTCCATGGGCCGATACTGTCGAACGGATCGGGCTGAGAACGGAGATAGGGCAATGGCGAACCGCCCGGCCAGACGTTCTCGTTGCTCTCGGTGTAGCCGCCCGAGCTGGAGTAGAAGTACGTGCTGATCAGCTTTCCCTGGTAGGTCGCCACCTCGCCGGCGGTCGCCAGGACCGCCTCGGTGGACAGCGGCTTCTCGTCGTTGAGGCCGCCATACACCTGAGACTCGGTCGTATTCCGGACGTCATAGCTGCCGTACTTGCCAGTGCTCGCCAAGGCAAACGTCCGGGCCGAGACAGCCTGAGCCTTCTGCGCCTCGATTGGCCAGTCAGCGCCGACTTCCCGCGGGACGACGCCGAACAGGTACTCCTCCAGCGGCAGCACGTTGATCAGGATCAAGCCGGCATTGTCGGTGACGATCCGCATCGAGCCGCGGTAGCGCCGGCCGGCGTACGTCAGATAGTTGTCGGCGCCCGCTGCGGCCGTCAGTGTGAGCGGGCCATCGCAGCGGCCGTAATTCGTGATCGCGATGCCGCCGCCGCTCTCGCTGAAGGTGAGTGAACTGGCGAACTGGACGACGGTCTGGCCCGTCTTCTCGTCGACAACGCTGAAGCCGCCGCTTGCGGTAACGGCGACACTGCTCTTGGCCCACGCGATACCGACGCGGATTGTCGGCCCGTTCGCAGGATCGGCGAGGGCAGCGGCACCGGCTGGCTGGAGCAGCGCGAACGACAGTACGAGCAGCAACACCATGGCGACGGCAACTGCCCGGCTGAAGCGGCAGCGATGGTGCATCATCGGCTCAGTCTCCTTACTTCAGGCGCTGATTGGTTCTGCGACCGCTCAGCAAGATTCGACAGGCCGGCCCGGGCCTCCTCCCGGATAAAAAAGGGCGGCGGGTGCAACCCGCTGCCCTCTGAGGCGCTATTTGTCTTTGCCCTTGCCCTTGCCCATCTGGTGCTTGATTCGCTCACCGAGTTCGCGCAGACCGTCGCGGATGCGGTCGGTGAGGTTGTCGCCATCCCGGTCGCGATCCCAATCCCTCTCCCTATCCTCGCCCTTGCCCTTGTCCTTGCCCTTGCCGTTGTCTTTGTCCTTGTCCTTGTCGTTATCCTTGCCCTGACCGCTGCCACCGCCGCTGCCCTGGTCGCTGCCGGTCTGACCGCCGCCCGTGCCGCTGCAGATCGGCGTACCGCCGTTGCCGGTGCCGCCACTCGCGCCGCTACCGGTGTCGTTGCTGCCGCCCGACCCGGTGCCAGCGCCCGTTCCCTGGTTCGGATCGGTGCCGCCGCCGGGCGGCGAGGCATTACCCTGGTGTCCGTTGCCGCTGTTGCTGCCAAGACCTTGATCCTTGCCCTTACCCTTGTCGTCGTCGTCCTTCTTTTCCTGTTTCAACTGGTCGACGTGCTGTTTCACGAGGTGCTTGTAATCGCCTTCGTCCTGAGCCTTGACGACCAGATCACTGAGCTTGCCACCGGCTGTCTCAATCGCCTTGGCCAATCCGTGCTGCTTGACATCGCTCACCCGGACAGGCACGCCGCTCTCACGGGCCTCCAGGACGACTGCCAGGTTGCCGACGGAGATGTCCATCGCCGCCGCGTCTGCATGGAGCGTCTCGTCCGGCGCGACAATCGTCGCGACAGTCACCGGCGGGCCTTGCTGCTCGGCTACCGCTGTGGCCGCCTGCTCTTTCGCCAGCGCCAATTCGCGCCTGACGCTGTCAGGCGTCGGCTTCGCCGCGGCTGGCGCCGCCGCCACGATCACGGTGTTCGGTTTCCCGGCGGCGATGTAGCCGCGCTCCGTGGCGAGGCGGGTCAGCTCAGGCACGAACTCCGCCAGTTTGAGCGCCCGATGCTCGGTGCCACTCAGCAGGTCGACGCCATCGTCGTTCAGGCCGCGGGCGCTGATGACCCAGCCCCAGCGGTTGACGCCGAGTTCGACGCTCGGGTTGATATCGACGGTGACGAATGCCGCCACTTCGTTGAAGCTATTTGCCAACGCGTTCAGCCCTGCGCCGCCAAAGGCGAGTATGATGACCAGCGTCGCGACCAGCGCCAGCTGCGGCCGCCAGCTGAAGGCCGGCGCGCTGGCCTCGACATCGACCTCGTCCCCGACACGAAACCCCTTCGGGGCTCTGATCGTGCGGAACTCACCGCCCGCGGCGAGAACCCTGGCGACGCGACCGTCAACCTCGAGGATGACAGCCCGCTTGCGAGCCATGTTCCCTTCCTCCTATTCCAAGTAACCCTGCATGTGGGAATAGTCGCCAAGCAGGATCAGCGACACCGCGATAATGTACTTGCGCTGCCGCTCAATGGTCTTGCGGCTCACTGGCGCGATGTCCGCCAGGGCGGCGAGCGGCAGCTCACGTCGCTGCATCAGGTGACGCCTGAGCTCGTCGTTCGCGATCAGCAGCTTCGCCACAGCGATCGCCGAGCGCCGCGCGTCCTCGTGTCTTGGTGAGACGCGGGTCAACTCCGCGAGCGACAGGCCATAGCGCTGCAGTTCACAGCAGAATCTGGCGATTTCCTCGCGTCTGGCCTCATTCTCAGACTCGACGCTGTACGCCAGCATGGACTCGCGCAGCAGGACAGGATTACTGACGCTGCCTTCATCGTCGGTGTCCTCGAAATCGGAGAGCGGCGTCTCGGGTCGGCGGCTCTCCCGCCGGTAGTGGTCGATCAGGCGGCGCTTGATGACGGTCTCGGCGAAGGTCAGGAACCCCCCGCGCTCGCTGCTGTACCCGTCGATCGCCTCGTTGAAGGCGCCGAGCGCCACGCTGTATTCATCATCTGAGCCTGGTCTGATGTAGCGGCCGGTAGCCCGGGCCGCGACCCGCAGGATGAACGGGTTGTACAGTGCCAGCAACTCTTCACGAGCGTCCGGGTCGCCGAGGCGCGCCGACTGCAGTAGTTCGTCCGGAGCGTGCTTCGGTGCCGGCCTCTGGTGCGAGTTGAGCGAGAAATGCACCCGGTTCACCTCGTTTACGCTACACCCTTCGACAGCGGAGCGCGGAGAGTGGGGGTCGGCGATGGCTGGGAGAAACCCCCGTCAGTGCCTGAAAATCCGGAACAGGACAGTCAGGATGATGCTCAGGACAATGGAGGTGGCGAGCGGGAAATAGAGCGTCAGATTACCGCGGCGAAGCAGGAAATCGCCAGGGAGGCGGCCGATGCCGGGCAGCCGACCGGCGAGCGTCAACAGCAGTCCCACCCCGACGGCGACTACGCCGATGACGATGAGCAGGCGGCCGAACTGATCCAGCTCAGGCACCGCGCGTCCCTCCCGACTTGAGGTAACGTTCCTTCTCACTGAAGATGCAGCCGCAGTACTTCTGCCGGTAGAGCCCAAGCTCGGCGGCCCGTTGCCGGCCACTGCGGAACTGCGGGCGAAAGTCCCGGTACAGGAAAGGGATCCCCTGACGGCGACCGATCTCCTCACCGAGTTCGTGCAACAGATCGTGCTGCTGGTAAGGACTGACGAGCAGACTGGTCGAGAAGGCAGCGAAGCCTCCGGCCAGCGCCGTCGCGGCGGCGCGCTCGAGCCGCATCGAATAGCACTCGCGGCAGCGCTGCGGGACTTCCCTGCCGTACGCCCGGCCAAGGTAACCCTCCAGGTCGTATTCATCGGCGCAGATGATCGGCAGGTCGGCGGCAGCGGCGAACTGGCGCAACGACGCCAACCGCTGCTGGTATTCAGTGTACGGGTGGATGTTGGGATTGTACCAGAAACCGGTCACATCATGCCCCTCGTCGCGCAGCCAAGCGACCGGCGCCACCGCGCAGGGACCGCAGCAGGTGTGGAGCAGGACGCGCATCTGATCCCTCCCTGGTTTCGCGTTCCGTCCGCGCCGGAACGGCGACAGAAGCGGTCCGGGCACGCGTGCCCGGACCGGGGGACGCAACGCGGGTCAGACCTGGAACAACCGGCCCTGCCTGGCGTCGGCCTCGCGGACGGGGACGCCGATGTGGGCGCAGGCGTCCGGTGTGATGATCCGTCCGCGCGGCGTGCGCTGGATGAACCCAAGCTGAAGCAGGTACGGTTCGTAGACGTCCTCGATTGTCTCCGCTTCCTCGCTCAGCGCCGCGGCGAGCGTGTCGAGGCCGACCGGACCGCCGCCGAACTTGACGGCGATCAGCCTCAGCAGCTGCCGGTCAATGCGGTCGAGACCGATTTCGTCGACGTCGAGCAGCTTCAGTCCCTGATTCACGGTGTCGGCGGTGACTGTCCCAATTCCCCGGACCTGCGCGATGTCACGGATCCGCTTGAGCAGCCGGTTGGCGATGCGCGGCGTGCCCCGCGCCCGGCTGGCCATCGCCGCGAGGCCGGCAGCGTCGATGTCGACCTTGAGCAGCGCCGCCGAACGGGCGACGATCCGCTGCAGGTCCTCCACCGGGTAGAACTCCAGGCGGTGGATGATGCCGAAGCGGTCGCGGAGCGGGCTGGTCAGCAGTCCGGCGCGCGTGGTGGCGCCGACGAGCGTGAATCGCGGCAGGTCGAGCCTGAGCGACCTGGCGCTCGGGCCCTTGCCGATGATGATGTCGAGCGCGAAGTCTTCGAGCGCCGGGTAGAGCACTTCCTCGACACTGTGGTTGAGGCGGTGGATCTCATCTATGAACAGGACATCGCGGTCGCTGAGGTTGGTCAGAATCGCCGCGAGATCGCCCGGACGTTCGATGGCTGGGCCGGAGGTCATGCGGATATTGACGCCGAGCTCGTTGGCGATGATGTAAGCCAGACTGGTCTTGCCAAGTCCCGGAGGACCGTAGAGCAGGACATGGTCAAGTGCATCGCCCCGCTCCCGCGCCGCCTGGATGAATATGCGCAGGTTCTCCTTGACCTGGTCCTGGCCTGGGAATTCATCAAAGTTCCGCGGCCGGAGCGACAGGTCAAGGCGTGTGTCCTCGTCCCTTGCGCGACCGGAGACGATGCGATCGGCGGCCTCTTCCACGGTGCTCCCCCCTGTCCCCGCAAACTCAACTCCAAGGCCGTCCCGCTGCGGCACAGCCGCGCCGGCCTCCTACCTGACGGCGCGCTTCAGCGCGCTCCTTATGAGATCCTCAGCAGTGGCGTCCGCGCCCGTCTCCTGGGCCGCCCGGGCAACTGCCTGGGCCGCCTCGGCCTGCGAGAACCCGAGAGCCAGCAACGCCTGCAAAGCCTCGTCGCGCTCCGTCGCGGCCGGCGCCGCCACGGCCACCTCGCCGATAGCCTCGCCAGCATTGTCAGGCAGCCAACTGCCGACCTTGTCCTTGAGTTCAAGCAGGAGCCGCTGCGCCGTCTTCTTGCCGACGCCCGGCAGTCGCGTCAAGTACGCCACGTCGCCGCCGGCCACGGCAGCTGAGAAGCTCGCCGGCTCTGTTCCGGCCAGCATCCCGAGCGCCACTTTCGGACCGATGCCGCTGACGCTGAGCAGTAGCTCGAACAGGCCGCGCTCCTCGCGGGTCGAAAAACCATAAAGCGCCACCGCGTCCTCACGGATGGCGTAGTGAGTGAACAGTCTCGTTTCGCGTCCGATCTCCGGCAGGCGCGCGCGTGTGCCCGGGGTGACGTGGATCAGGTAACCGACGCCGCCGACATCCAAGACGACGCTATCCGGGCCGAGTTCGGCGACAGTTCCCCGCAGCGAGGCAATCATCTGCGCACCCCGCGCGCCGGCGGCAGCACGCCGTTCGCGGCGGCACCAGTGTTCACAAGGGCCGCCCGGAGGCGCCCGTTGGCGCCGGCGATGGCAACCGCCAGTGCGTCGGCGGCGTCATCAGGCTTTGGTATCTCGCGCAACCCGAGAATCGCCCGGACCATGCTCTGAACCTGCTTCTTGTCGGCCCGACCGTAGCCACACACGCCCTGCTTGACCTGCGGTGGCGTGAACTCGACCACCTCAAGCCCCGCCAAGGCCGCCGCCAGGAGTACGACGCCCCGCGCCTGCCCGACGGCGATTGCAGTCGTGACGTTGCGGTTGAAGAAGAGCTCCTCGATGGCGAGAAGGTCCGGCCGGTGAGCGGCGATCAAATGGTTGACGGCGGAATGGATGTCGCGCAGCCGCCGGGTGATGCCCTCACGGGCCTCGGTGCGGATGCAGCCGTAATCGACCAGGTCAAGCCGGTCGCCGTCGGCGCTGATGATGCCGAAGCCGGTGATGGCGGTGCCGGGATCGACGCCAAGAACGATCAAGCTCCTCCCCCCCTCTGCCCGGACTAATTCTGCGCTGGGGCGGACTACTCCTTTTGGCAAAAAGAAGATGGGCCCGCGCCCATCTTGGTTTTCTACTCCGAGATGCCCTCCAGGTAGGATTGTATCTGGTCGTCGAGGGTGGCGCCATCGCTGGCAGTGAACGTAATCCCCATCTCGAGGCCGATTCTGTCCTCCCTTGCGAGCATCGACGGCGAGATGTCGGGGACGGTGGTCACCCGCGGCCCCAGTCGCTCCGGCGTTCCGTAGTAGATGACGAGCGTCCCGCTCACCAGCTTGAGTGTCCGATTGTCGCGGTGCAGCGGGCAGAGCGGTTCACTGCGCCTGAGAGCGATTCGGTCAGCCGCAAAGCTCTCGACGACCCAGCCCGGGTAAAGGGACTGCACCTGCTCCCGCGGCTGACCGAGCATCGCCTTTTCAGGCGGCGACTCTTGGCGCAACTGGTCGCCACAGATGCTGTAGTCGGTCACCCAGACCACTCGCGTGCCAGAACCGACGGCCTCCGACGGCGGCAGCGTCACCTCGCGCTTCGCTCCCAGCCGCGCCGCCCAGTCCAGTCCGTAGCTGGCGGCGACCAGCGAGCACCCGGCGAGGACCAGCGTGATAAGGAACAAGCGCCATTGCTGTCGCCGGCGGCGTGTCTGACGCATGCGAAAAAGCCCCCCTTCCGGCGATTGTTACCATTCTCCCCGGAAGGAAAGGGCTTTATCCCTCGTCAGGCAGCCGCTGGCAACGGCTACTCCTCGCTCTCCTCGTCGCTCTCATAGTTGGTGTAGACGTTCTGGACATCGTCGTGCTCCTCGAGCAGTTCGAGCATCTTGCCCATCTTGACGGCATCATCGCCCGTGAGCCTCACATACGTGTTCGGCAGTTTCGTCACCTCGGCGTGGCTGATCCGGTAGCCGGCCGCGGTCAGTCCGTCCTTGAGCGACTCGAACTCGCTCGGAGCGCAGGTGACCTCGAACGCGTCCTCCTGATTGACGACATCCTCGGCCCCGGCCTCAAGCGCCTTCATCATGAAGGCGTCCTCATCCTTGACCTGGTCGGCCTCGACGATGATCAGGCCCTTCTCCTTGAACATCCAGCCGACGCAGCCGGTCTCGCCGAGATTCCCGCCGTACTTGGAGAAATAGTGGCGGATGTCGCTCGCCGTGCGATTGCGGTTGTCGGTCAGGGCCTCGACGATGATCGCCGTTCCGGCAGGCCCATATCCCTCGTAGGTTATTTCCTCATAGTTGGCGCTGTCGGCCCCGCCGCTGGCCCGGGCGATGGCGCGGTTGATGTTGTCCAGCGGCATGTTGTTCTCACGCGCCTTCTGCACCACGGCTTTGAGGCGGATGTTGGCCTCGGGGTTGGGCCCGCCGTGACGCACAGCAACGATTATCTCGCGGCCGATCTTGCTGAAGATCTTGCCGCGCTTGGCGTCGACCTTCTCCTTGGTCCGTTTGATGTTCGCCCATTTTGAGTGACCAGACATGCTGCTCTCGCCCTCCAGTTGCCGCTTCGGGTCGACACAGGGATTCGTCCCGTGGCCGTGTTTCCCTTCACTCGGGGCTCAGCGGCATCCGCCGCTTGTGCTCGTTGGCCGCAATCCGGCGCGCGATCCTGGCTGCAATGTCGGCCGGGACGTTGCCGGTCAGAAGGTATTCATCAATGTCGGCATAGCGCAGTCCCATTTCGGCCTCGTCGGTCTGGCCGGGCCAGAGCCCGCCGCTCGGCGGGCGATCGATCACCGCCTGGGGCACGCCGAGATGCCTGGCCAAGGCATAGACCTCACGTTTGACCAGACCGGCCAGCGGCAGTAGGTCGACCGCACCGTCACCCCACTTGGTGAAGTAACCGACCGCGATCTCGCTGCGGTTCCCGGTGCCCAGCACGAGACAGTTGCGGCGGTTGGCCTGATAGTAGAGGGTGATCATGCGCAGGCGCGATTTCAGATTCGCGTCGGCCAGATCGCCCGCCGCCGGCGCACCGCCGGCACCATATGCTCGTCTCAGAACGTCGTATGGCTCGTCCAGCACGATCTGCTCGGCCTCAAGACCGAACGCCGCCGCCACCTCACGAGCCAGTCGGGCATCCTCAGGCTGACTGTGGCACGGAAGGATGTACGGGTAAACCTTGCCGGGCATCGCCCGCACCGCCAGACCGGCGACGACCGCCGAATCGACCCCGCCTGAGAGCCCGAGCACGAAGCCCTGAGACCCGGCCGCCGCGACACGCTCGCGCAACCAATCGACGATCCGTCCGGCCTGTTGAACCGCATCCATACTGGATCCCTCCGTCAGTGTCGGTCGCCGTCGTTGCTCTGGCCGGCGCCGAAGACTTCGACGATGACCGGCTGCCCCTTGCCGGAGGCCTTGAGTCGTCGATCGTACAACCAGACGACGACCAGGGCCAGAACGAAACCTGTCGCGCCGAGCCAGCCGGTCAGGTCCCGACCGCCGGGCAGGTGAATCGCGCTGCCGATGAAGAAGCCGACCATGGCCGCCAGCAGGGGCAGCCCATAGACGACCGAGGCAGCCTTGAGGACGCTCACGCCCTCCATCTCCAGCCGCACGGCGTCGCCCGTAGTCGCCCCGACAGCATTGCGCGCCTTGATGATCAACTGTTGGTTCTCATCGAACCCGTGGCACTTGCCGCAGGTAGCGCAGGCGGTGGTGCGGGTGATGCGGACATCGGCGACGGATCCATGGACTGCAGCGACAATGCCCAATTCCTGCACGCTGTTACCTCCGTTCGCCTTGACTGACTGGTGCTCCGAAAGTTGCTGGTGCAAGTCCCAAATGAATTCTAGCCGAGCGCGGGACCAGCGTCAAGGTAGCTGAGCGCCGCTACCGCCCCAGCCTGACATAGGTGCCGGGAACCGGACCGACGATGATGACGTCTGCTACCGGGGACCTGGTCGTGATCTCGACTGGGCTGCTGAACAGCGGGATGACGACGCGCACGTCGGCGTGCACGGTTATGTAAAGAGTGTGCTTGACCTGGTTGATGCCGACGTCACGGAAATCCTCGTCGATGTTGACCGTAGCCGATCCAAGCGGGCTGATTCTCACCGTCAGCCGCGGTCCGGCATTTGCGAACAGGACGCTTCCAAGGACCGTGCCAAGCGGTATTCTGATCTCTTCCCCGCGGAACTTCGCGATTTCGCGCAGCACCACTTCTTGTGCTCGTGCCGCCATCTGGTTTATCTTGATGACATCCGGCTGCATGTAACATACCCGCCCGTCGGCGTCCGTCGTCACCGACACAAGATCGCGGTAGCCGACCCCGTCTACGACCTCTTCAGTGATGGCGGCGTTGATCGCCTGAGCGAGCATGACCTTGCAGCGTACGCCGCCGATCGTCAGCAGCGCCGGCCGGACGGCCAGATCGAGCCCGAACAGGACCAGCGCGACGAGCAGGAACGGGGCGATCAGTAGCAGCCAGCGGGCTCGCCGGCCAGGGTTGTGCCGTCTGCGGTAGCGTCTCGGCCAACGCACTGCGACCACCTCTTTCGCAAGCACTATATGCTCGGGCAGCGGTGACGTGCCGATGCGCGTCGGCACTGAGAACGAGCGAGTTGCGCGCATGTGCTATAATGATGTAGTACTGGCTTGATTGGAGGGGAGCATTCCTTGAGTCAAAAGCGACGTCGTACATTCCGACCAAGCCGTGGGCTGGTCAGAGCCATGATCATCGCCGCAATCTGCCTGGTGCTGTTCTTCGGGGCTGCGCTGGGCGTCATCCTCCACGATGTCGCCGCGCTGGCCAACGTCGAGATCACCCCGGCGCAGAGCACGATCGTCTATGGCGATGACGGCAAAATCGTGGCCGAACTCTACGCCACCGAGAATCGGACGCCGGTGAAGCTCGAGCAGATTCCGGAATACGTCCGCAAAGCGTTTATCGCCATTGAGGACAACCTGTTCTACACCCACCACGGCGTGTCGTTTCGCTCAGTCGTGCGCGCCGTGGTGAAGACCGCCACGGGCGATCAGCAGGGCGCCAGCACGATCACCATGCAGCTCGCGAAGATGGCGCTGACCGGTTCGGAGCAGACCTGGACGCGCAAGATCAAGCAGACGCTCCTGGCGTTCGAACTGGAACGCAAGTATACCAAGGATGAGATCCTCGAGATGTACCTGAACTGGGCGCCGTTCGGGCACGGCGCCTATGGCGTCCAGGCGGCCGCCCGCGTCTTCTTCGGCAAGGACATCCAGCAGGTCAACCTGGCGGAAGCGGCAATGATGGCCGGCGTCACCAACCTGCCGGGCGCCTATTCGCCGTATCTGCACTTCGACCGGGCCAAGCAGCGGCAGGAGCTTGTTCTCGACCAGATGGTCAAGTACAACATGCTCTCCAAGGAAGAGGCAGAGGCGGCTAAGAAGGTCGAGATCAAGGTCCGGAGCAGCGGCGCGCCCAAGTACCCGGGTGGTTATTTCACCGACTACGTCCTCCAGCAGCTGCTCGACAAGTACGGTGCGGATCGCGTCTACGCCGGCGGGCTGCGCGTCTACACGACCGTCAACATCGAGATGCAGAACGCACTGGAGAAGGCGATGGCCGACGTTCTCGATCCGCTCTACCCGATCAAGGACGATGGCACGCCGCACGTCGAGTCGGCGGGCGTGTTCATCGATCCGCACACGGGCTACATCAAGGCGCTTGCGGGCGGGCGCAAGTACGACAAGCGCCTCGGCCTCAACCGGGCAGTCCAGTCGTACCGCCAGCCGGGTTCTGCCTTCAAGCCGATCGCCGTCTACGCGGCAGCGCTTGACCTCGGCATGAGCCCATCGTCGCTCGTCGACGACTCGCCCAAGTCCTGGCCGCTCGGCAACGGTGACTACTGGACGCCCCGCAACTATGACAACGTCTTCAAGGGCCTGATGACCCTCCGCGAAGCAGTGGCGGACTCGCGCAACCTGCCAGCCGCCAAGACGCTCGATCAGATCACCCCGGAAGTCGGCTATGAATACGCGATGAAGCTGGGCAAGTTCAAGAAGCTGGTGCCATCCGGCAAGGTCAACGACAAGGGGTTGTCGCTGGCGCTCGGCGGCCTGACGGTCGGTGTCTCACCGCTCGAACTGACCGCGGCCTACGGCGCGTTCGCCAACGGCGGCGTGCGCTGCGAGCCGCTGGCGATCCTCAAAGTCACGGACAAGAACGGCAACGTGCTCGAGGAGAACACGCCGACAAAGAGCGTCGTGCTGTCCGAGGAGACAGCCTATCTGATGACCAACACCCTCCAGAGCGTCGTCACCAGCGGCACCGGCAAGCGCGCCGATCTCGGCCGCCCGACCGCCGGCAAGACCGGCACCACGACCGACCTCGTCGACGCCTGGTGGGTCGGCTACACGCCTGAATATGTCGGCGCCGTCTGGATGGGCTACGACGAGCCAAAGCGGATGAGCGGCGTTGCCGGCGGTGGTTCCCCGGCCCTGATCTGGAAGGCGACAATGCAGGCCGGCCTGAAGAACCGCCCGGTCACCGAATTCCCGGTCCCGGAGAATATCGTCACCGGCGTCCCCGTCTGCAGCAAGTCGGGCGAATTGCCCGGCCCGAACTGCCCGCCTGAAGACATCCGGACCGAGGTCTTCCGGGCCGACCGTGTGTCGACTCAGACGTGCACGGTGCACGTGGTCGTGCGAGTCTGCGCCGATCACCCGAACCGTCTGGCCAGCCCGAGCTGCCCGAACACGATGGTCCGGGTTATGACGAAACGACCCGTCCCCTACGTCCCGGTCGAGATGAACGGCGCGCTGGTCTACCCGGCTGACTGGGCCAACGAGGCGCCGACGGTTGTCTGCGAGTTCCATGGCGGCGGCGCGCCGCCGACAGAACCGCCAAGCGGACCGCCGATGCCCTGACAGCAGACGATTCCCGACGGACAATGCTAAGCCCCTTGCCGAACAGCGGCAAGGGGCGTTTCTGTTTCGGCTCAGCGCGGCTCGCCCTTGCCTTGTCCGGAGATGGCAAGGCAATACTGGTCGAACGGCTCGAAGTGGTGGACGGCGAACCCGGCGAACTGCCTGCTGCTCCGGAACTCCTTCTGGGCTGATTGGACGTACAGCTGGACTTCGGACGCTGTCAGCGCCGACAGTGTCGCGCCGCGGGTCTCAGGCTGGAACTCCATGCCCATCGAGACGCGAGCGGTCGCGCCTTTGGCGGCCGCCAGCCAGCGAAGCCCCTGCTCGACGAACCGGTCGCCATCGGCCGTGTAGTTCATCACAACGACCTCGTCGGCCAGACTCAGCAGTTGCGGCACCAGCGGCTGACCGTCGACGACCGGCGCCTCGGCGGTCCACCAGACCGGCAGGTCGAGGACCAGCTTCAGCTGGTCGCGCTCGGCCGCATTGTGCTGTCTGAGGAGTTCCTTGACCTGGCGCATCGCCGCCAGGTAGTCGCGCAAGATGGTCGCTTCGTTGCCGCGGTAGTCAGCGCAACCGTAGGGCTCGATGTCGAGATGGAGGGCCGAGAAGCGGTTGGCATGTTGCTTGTTGTAGTCGAGCACCAGGTTGACATGGCGCAGCAACTCCGGCCAATGCTCCGCCTTGGCGAAGTTCGGCTCGCCGTACAGCGCTTCGACCTTTATCCCGCGCGCCTGCGCGGCCTTGATGAACTGGTCGTACTCCGCCGGGCGCGCCGCGAGGTATGGTTCGCGGACCGATTTGTCCCAGCCGGCGTTCAGGAACAGACGGTTGATGTTGAGCTTCGTCAGTCGCTCGATGAAGGTCGGGCTGGGAGCTGCCGTCTGCGCCGCCGGTGGCGCGATCAGGGTCGCATCCCAGACCCATGCGGACTTGTCGAGGTCGAGCAATGGATTGCCGGTGCGGGCCAGGACGCGCACCACCGGACCGTGGGCGATGCCGGCCGCAGCGACCACGACGGCCAGGGCGAGTACCGCGAAAGCGATTCGCTTCATCCTGCGGGTCACAGTGATATGACTCAGCTTGAGGCGGGGCATCCGGGGAATCACAAGTCTGCGCTTCACCCAGCTTGACCTCCCGTAGCGACAACATTCTGCTACGGAATTGTATTTGCCGGAGGCGCAGTCATGCCTATTTCACCTTGAGTTCAACCACCGTCACACCGTCGCCGCCCTCGCTCAGCGCCCCCGGGCGCTGCCCGCTGACGTGCGGGTGAGCCTTGAGCTGCGACCGCACTGCCTGGCGGAGCGCACCGGTGCCCTTGCCGTGGATGATGCGGACACTGGCCAACCCGGCCAGATAGGCGTCGTCGAGGTACTTGTCGAGCCGGAACAGGGCGTCATCAGCGGTCAGACCGCGCAGGTCGACCTCAGGCGAGATCGTTTCGACCGTCGCGCCGCCGCTCGTCGCTCCCGCTTCGCCGGCGGTCCGCTTGACCGGGGCCTTGACCATCGGGTCGCTGACCCGCTGCAGGTCGGCGATCGGCACCTTGATCTTCATGATGCCTGCCTGGACGAGCACCTGACCGTCAGCGGTCGGCGCGCTGAGGACATGCCCGACTTGGCGGAGCGACTTGATTTCGACCGACTCCCCAGGCCGCAGATCCTCGGGCACCGGGCCCCAGACCTCGGTGGCCTGGCCGAACTCGGCGATGATCTCGCTCCGCGACGTGCGCAGGCGGGCCCGCGCCCGCTGAATCGCCTGCTCGCGCTCGCGCACCTCGCCGGCGCTGGCGGAGGCGCGGATTTCCTTGATGACATCCTCGGCTTCACGCCGCGCCCGCGTCAGGACGTCGATGGCCTGTTGCTGGGCCCTCTCCAGCGTCTGACGCTCGCGCGCGGCAAGATCGCGCATTCGCGCGTCGTATTGCTCCTTGGCGCTGCGGATCTTCCGGCGGTCATCCTCGGCCTGGCGCAGTTCGCCTTCGAGCGAGATGCGCTTGGCTTCGATCTGGCGGATCAGTTCGTCGACCCGCAGATCGTCGCGCGACAGGAACGATCGGGCGCGGTCGATGATCTCATCCGCCAGGCCGAGGCGATGGGAGATCTCGAAGGCATTGCTCGACCCCGGCATGCCGATCAGCAGCCGGTACGTCGGCCGCAGCGTCTCGACGTCGAACTCGACCGATGCGTTCTCGATCCGCTCGCGCGTGTAGGCGAACGTCTTCAGTTCGCTGTAGTGCGTGGTGGCGACGGTCTTGGCGCCGACCGCATGCAGGTGTTCGAGGATGCTCATCGCCAGCGCCGCGCCCTCGGCCGGGTCGGTGCCCGCCCCCAACTCGTCGAGCAGGACCAGCGACCGCTCGCTGGCCGTCTTGGTCACGGCAACGATGTTCGTCATGTGCGACGAGAAGGTGGACAGACTCTGGCTGATGCTCTGCTCGTCACCGATGTCGCAGAAGATGTCCTCGAAGACCGCCAGCCGCGTACCGTGGTCGGCCGGAACGTGCAGGCCGGACATCATCATCAGCGTGAGCAGGCCGATAGTCTTCAAGGTCACGGTCTTGCCGCCGGTGTTCGGACCGGTGATGACCAGCGTATCGAAGTCCATGCCGAGCGTGACGTCGATTGGCACGACGGCGCCGGTCAGCAGCGGGTGGCGGCCCTTGCGTATTTCCAGCGCGAACGACTGGTTCAGCTCAGGTTCGACGGCGTTCTGGTCGCGGCTCAGCTTGCCGCGCGCAAACGCGAAATCAAGCGTTGCCAGGGTCTCGGACATCAGGCGCAGTTGCTCGGCCTGGCGGCCGATCCGCTCGGTCAGTTCGCGGAGAATGCGGCGGATCTCGTCGCGTTCGCGGAGTTCCAGTTGTCGCAGTTCGTTGTTCATCTCGACAACCGCCAGTGGCTCGATGAACAGCGTCGCGCCGCTGGATGACTGGTCGTGGACGATGCCCGGGAGCTGTGACCGGTACTCCTGCTTGACCGGAATCACGTACCGGTCCTCGCGGATGGTGACGATTGGATCCTGCAGCAGCTTCTGCGTCTCGGCGCTGCGGATGTACGACTCCATCTTGTCCTTGATCCGCCCGGCGATGATCCGCTGCTGGCGCCGGACGTGCGCCAACTCCGGGCTGGCGTCGTCCCTGACCTCGCCGTGGTCATCGATGGCACGGTTGATCGCTGTCTCAATGTCCGCGAACGTGCCGATGTCGGCGGCAAGGGCCGCCAGCCGCGGGAAGTCGAGCTTGCGCTCAAGAAGGTAGATGCGCAGGTTGCGCCCGCCGGCAATCGTGTCGGCGACATCGAGCAGCTCTCTTGGTTCCAGCGTCGATCCGGCAGCGCATCGGAGCAGCAGTTGCCGCAGGTCATGGATGCCGCCGAGCGGCACCGGCGACGGCGAGCGAAGCACGCCCCGCGCCTCACTGGTTTCGGCCAGCAGCGCCGCGATCCGTTCATAGTCAAGCAGTGGCGCCAGCTCGCCAGCCAGTTCCTTGCCCCGTTCCGATGTCGCGAGGTCGGCCAGCATGCCGCGGATTCTGTCATATTCAAGTACGCGCAGGGCGCGCTCGTTTATCAATGCCCTCTCCCCCCCGCCGGGGCTACAGGACGCCCCGGTAATAGTGGCCCTTGGTCAGCTTGCCGGAGTGCAGAGCCGTGAGTTCGGCCACCGCCTCCGGGTCGGCCCGGTACTGCCGCCCGTGCGCCACCGCCCGGTCAAGGTGCTGCCGGTAGATGGCGACGACCCTGGCGACGGTCTCCGGTGAGTAGCGCTGGCCCTCGACTCTGACCGCCGCGACGCCGGTCGCGAGCAGTGTCGCCAGATCCTCAAGCAGACACAGTTCCATCGGGTTGTATATCTCGCAGAGACACCCGGGCAGGCTGGCCAACGGCAGCATGTGCCCGACGCGATCGCGCAGCCTGAATTCGCCTTGCCGGCACGGCTGGCCGCACGACGAGAACTCGCTGCGGTTGCCTGCGACTGCGCCGACCGGGCAGTACTCGCTGACCATCAGCGGCAGCGACCCGTGGACGATCGCCTCCCGATCCGGGCCACCCGCCTGGCTCAGCGTCTGCAGTTGGTCCATTGTCAGCTCGACCGACAGCGTCACGCTGTCGACGCCCTGCTCCGCCAGCAGCCTGAGGGCCTGGGCGTTGAACACGTTGAGCGTGAAGTCGGCGACCAGTGGCCTCGCCGCGGAGGCGGACAGCGCCGCCTCAAGATCGCCGAGGTTGCGGACGAGCATACCCTGTCCGGCCGGCGGCGTCCAGGCAGCGCCGCGGCGGATGCGCGGGCCGGCGACGATCACCGGGCGGCCGTACTCGGCAGTGAGCGCCGCGGCGGTAGCGAATGCCTCTGCGGCGGTGATGACGACCGGGCGACCACCGAGCGGCGGGAACGCCGGATCGTAGTAGACGCGGTCGGCGCCGGCCGCCAGCGCGGCGCGGGCGGCGGCCTCGCCGCCGGCCCGGACCGTCAGCAGCGGCGCAGCGGCCGCGACCGGGGCGGTGGGGCCGGTGTGCGCAGAGGGAACTGCCGCGGGGACTGCGAGGAGGACGTCGAGTGCGGCCTCGAACTCCGCCCGCTCAACCGGCGGACGGCGGTAGGCCGCAAGTCTGGCCGCAGTCAGCGACTCGACGGCCCGCCGCCTGGTGTCGTTCAGCTCTGACAGCGGCAGCATGGCATCGCCCTGCAGTTCGATCTTCCAGGAAGTGACGGCGAAAGGTGTGTTCCCGAGCCTGCCGAGCTTGTCAACCAGCGTGTCGCGGGTCAACGGCTGGCGGATCGCCTCGGTCAGCGGGGTTCGGCTGTCGGCCTGGACCTTGTGCCCGTCCGGGTCGACCAGCCATAGCTTGAGCGGCTGACCGACGAGTGCCTGGACCTTGGCTGACAGCGGCAGCTTGCGGCTCATACGGCCGCTGCGGTAAGCCTGGGCAGCCTCGGCCAGGAGGGCCGCGTCAGCCGTCTTCCAGACGGCATCGCCGGCCTTCGCCCGGGCCCGGAAGGCGAAGCTGACCACATCGCCTGCCGCCGCAGCGGCGATGCGCTCGCCGTCGCGGAACAGGGCGGTGATGGTCGTGCCCTCGCCCTCATCGCCGGCAGCCGGGATGACGATGCCATCGCCCGCCGCCAGTGCGCCGGTCAGGCGCACAGTGATACGCCCGGCCCCGCCCGAGACGACGGTGCCGATGGCGATGCCGCGGTTATGCGGCCGGTCGTATGACATCAGGTCCGACCCGGGATTGCCATCAAGGTGGCCGGTCGTAAAGCCGCGGTTGAAAATCTGGGTCAGCCGCCAGCGCTCGTCGGGCGGCAGCGGCGACGAATCGCCGGCCAGAACCCGGTCGAGCGCTCGCCGATAGGCGCCAACCACTGTCGCCACGTATTCGGGTCGCTTCAGCCGTCCCTCGATCTTGAAGGCACGGACACCGGCAGCCACAAGATCGGGCAGCCGGTCGATCAGGCAGAGGTCGCGCGGGCTGAGCAAATGCTTGCCGGCGGCCGACGCCAGGCCGCGCGGCCCATACAGCTCATAGGGCATCCGGCAGGGCTGGGCGCAGCGGCCGCGGTTGCCGCTCCGTCCGCCGACCAGGCTGGAAAACAGGCATTGACCGGAGTACGAAATGCAGAGCGCGCCGTGGATGAACATCTCGACACCGATGCGCGCCTCGGCCGTGATGCGGTTGATTTCGCGCAGCGACAGCTCGCGCGCCAGAACCACCCGGTCAAGGCCAAGTCGCTCGAGATAGCGCACGCCCTCGAGGTTGTGGACAGTCATCTGGGTGCTGCCGTGGACCTCCATGGCGGGCAGCGTCTGCTTGATCAACCGGGCCAGGCCGAGGTCCTGGACGATGACGGCGTCGACGGCGCGCTCATAGAGCCAGTAGACATAGTCCATCGCAGCCGCGAGCTCGGAGTCGGCCAGCAGCGTGTTTACGGTGACACAGAGGCGCACGCCGCGGAGGTGAGCATATTCGACGGCACGCTCAAGTTCGCTGCGGTCGAAGTTCGCCGCCGACTGCCTGGCGTTGAACTCCTTACCGCCGAGATAGACGGCGTCAGCTCCCCGCTCGACGGCAGCGACGAACGCATCCCAGCTGCCGGCCGGCGCCAGGATTTCCGGGCGCGACGATCTGTCCGTCTTTGCTGCAGTCGCTTCCAGCATCGGCCTCATCATCCTTTCCCCGCCATTATAGCAGAGTGCCGCAGGCCAGGCCACTGCCGCCCGCGCGCGACGGGCCCGGCCCCATCTGAGGGCCGGGCCCGCGCCGGCAAAGCGATTATTGGACGTCGTTGTTCTCCTTCTTGATGTCGGAGCCTTTGGCCGGATCGTGCCGCGCTTCGTCGATGACCCGCTGCAGCTCGCCGCGCAGGCGCTCCAAGTTGCGCTCGATGACCAGGTCGACGCTGGCGAACGACTTTGTCTCGAGGTCCTTTGGCGTGATCGGCTGGGTCTCCTTCTTCTTGATGACGCTGACGTTGCCGGTCGGCTCAAGGCGCGCCTCCCAGACATCGTCGAGATTGGTGACATCCTTCTCGCGCAGGACGATGATCAGGTCAGCCATCGTCATGCGCTCCTTCTTGAGATTGTCCTCCTGGATCTGTCCTTCCTTGATCAGCAGCGTCGATATGCCCTGCGTCACCCGCTCGACCGGGCGAAAGCGCATGTTGAGCAGCGCCATCACAAACTGGAACGCCGACAGCAGGGCGATCGGCCAAAGGCCGTGGAGCAGGTCGATCTCGCGCTCCTCGATCGGAATGGCGGCGATCGATCCCATGATGATGATGACGACGAGATCGAACGGCGCCAAGTTGGCGACGGTGCGCTTTCCCATCAGCCGGACCGCCAGCAGCGATACGAAGTACAGCGCCACCGTCCGGTAGGTGAGAAAGAAGAGGTCGGACAGGAACCCGTGCTGGCCACCCAAAGGTTGCTCCTCCTTTGCGTCAACACAGGTTAGTGTCCCACCGCCGGCAGGATGGCATGCTACCAATGGGCAGGGCGCGCACCGGTTTGCCGGTGCGCGCCCGCTGCTGCTGCTATCTCCGCTGATGCCGCGCCCACTCTTCTTCGAGCTGACGCGTCAGACGTTCGAACTGCTCCTCCATCTTCTGCAGGTCATCGGCCAGCGTCATGGCCGTCAGGACGGCTACCCGCGCGGTGCCCAGCCGGGGATTGCTGCCTGCGATCTGGCGCATCCGCTCGTCGACCCGCGCTGCCAGGCGCTGGACATAGTCGGCCGAGGCCGCAGCCTTCATCTGGTACTCCTCGCCGAAGATCATCACGGAGACGCGCTTGCGCTCCTCGTCCACGGTCACACCCCCCGGGAGGTCACGCAGCGTTGTTCGCCCCTGGCGCAAGCCACTCCTGCCCGGGCGCCGGGCTGCCGTTCGACAAGACCCGCGCCGCTCGCTCAAGAGCCTGTCTCGACGATTTCCTCCCAAAGGCGGTAGAGTTCGGCCAGGCGATCGCTGATTTCGCCGTAGCGACGCACCGGCTCGCCACCGTTGCGGTAGGCCTCGCCGCCGGCGAACAACCCCTCGAGCTCGTGTTTCTCAGCCTCAAGGCGCTCGATCTCGGCCTCGACGGCCATGCGCTGCTCCGTCAGCTGGCGGCGAGCCTTCGTGACGGCTTGCTGCTCTCCCGCTCCTGGCCCGGCCCGGTCTGTCAGCTCACGACCACGCCGGCCAGGCTGATCCGGGCCACGGTCCGTGTCCGCCGGCCGCGACGGCAGGCCGGCAAGCTTGCGGATGTCCGGCCGCTGTGCCATCTGGGCGGGAATCTGCCGCCCGGCCGCGAGCAGAGCGGCCAGTCGGGCGAGCTCGTTGCGGTAGGCGGTGTAGTTGCCGGGGAACGACAGGATGCTGCCGTCGTTGAATTCGAGGACGCGGGTAGCCACCTGGTCGATGAAGTAGCGGTCATGGCTGACCAGCAGGATGGTCCCCGGGAACTCGGCCAACGCCTGCTCGAGTGCCTGTTTGCTGGCCAGGTCGAGATGGTTCGTCGGCTCGTCGAGGATCAGGACATTGGCGCCGGAGATGACGAGCTTGGCCAGCGTCAGCCGGTTGCGCTCGCCGCCGCTGAGGGTCGAGACCTTCTTGAACACGTCCTCGCCGGTGAACAGGAACCGGCCGAGCAGCGAGCGGACCTCGGTATTTGTCATGTCGCCACAGGTCAGGATCTCGTCGAAGAGCGTGTTCTCATCGTCAAGGTCGTCGAGGTCCTGCGAAAAGTAGGCGATGTCGACGTTCTCGGCCCAGGCGTAATCGCCCCAACTCGGCTCCAGTCGGCCGGTGACGATGCGCAAGAAGGTCGTCTTGCCGGCGCCGTTCCGCCCGACCAGGGCGACCCGGTCGCCGTTGAAGATAGTGGCCGTGAAGTCGCGAAAGAGCGTCCGCCCATCGAACTCGCGGCCCATGCCATCAAGGTTCAGGACTTCCTTGCCGATGCTCCGGCCCGCCGCGAAGCTGACCCCCATCGCCTTGCGATGGAGCCGCGGTTTGTCGACCAGGTCCATTCGCTCCAGCTTGTTGATGCGACTGCGCACCATGTAACGGAAGTTCGCCTGAGCGCGAAAGCGGTCGATGAACGACTCCAGGTGGGCAATCTCCTCCTGCTGACGCTCGTACTCGGCCATCTGCAGCCGCAGCCGCTCTTCCTTCTGACGCAGATGGGCGCTGTAATTGCCTTGATATACGTAGGAGCGCCGGTCCTCGATCTCGACCACCTTGCTGACGATGCGGTCGAGGAAGTAGCGGTCGTGGGAGACGATCAGGACGCCGCCCTTGTACACGCGGAGGTACTCCTCAAGCCACTCGGTGGCCTCGATGTCGAGGTGGTTGGTCGGCTCGTCGAGCAGCAGCAGGTCCGGACTCTCAAGGAGCAGGCGGGCCAGGCCGGCCCGCACCTTCTGGCCGCCGGAGAGCGCCGTCAGTGGGAGCGACAGCTCTTCCTCGGCGAAACCGAGGCCCATCAGCGTGGTCCGGATCTTGGTCTCATACTCGTAGCCGCCGGCGGCTTCGAACTCGAGCGAGCGGCGCGAGTAGTCCTCCATCGTCCGCGCCAGCGCCGCCTGGTCGCTGTAGACCTCAGGTTTGGCCATCTCGGCCTCCAGCCGGCGCAACTCGGCCTCCATCTGCCGCTGGCGGGTGAAGACGGCCGCCAGTTCATCGCGCAGGGAGTTGCCGGGCGTGAACTGCGGATCCTGCGTGAGATAGCCGCACGAGCGGGCGCCGACGCGGACGACGTCGCCGCCGTCATAGTCCATCTGCCCGGCGATGATCTTGAGCAGCGTCGTCTTGCCTTCGCCGTTGCGGCCGATCAGGGCCACCTTCTCGCCGTCGCCGACGGTGAAGGTGATGTCCTCGAACAGGCAGCGCGCCCCGAAGAACTTCTGTGCCTTATTGATGCTGAGCACTGTCATGATGGTATTCCTCCCGGTGTTTTGGTGCCGGGGAGCAAGTCAGGCTTCGTGCCGGTCGCTCCGCAGACCTTCCGCGACCGTGGCCGCACTATTTGGAAACAGACAAAAACGCCGTGGGCAAGACCTGCCCACGGCGTTGCACTGCCGGTGGTCCAGGAGACTTGCCGCGCCACTTGCTCCCGACGATACAGACACTGAGCCTCAAAAAGGGCAGACTAACCCCTTTGAGCTGCAGCGCCTGCCGTTTGGAGCAAGAGGTGCGTCATCTCTCCAGGCTTCCTCCTTTGGCGAAATCACGTACACTCAGATTCTATCCGGATGCCGGGGCGGCTGTCAAGCTTCGAAGCAATCGGGGGCCTGGCTGTGTCAGGACCTGAGGTCCGCCCCGAGCTTCGCCGCCAGCTCCCGGCGCACCCGGTCATGCACGGCCTCGACCTCAGCATCGGTGAGCGCGCGGTCGGCGGCCCGGTAGACGATGGTGAAGGCCAGACTGCGCTTGCCTGCCGGGATGTTCTCGCCCTGGTAGACGTCGAACAGCGTCACCTGGTCAAGCAGCTCACCGGCGGCGGCGCGGATCACGGCCTCGACTTCAGCTTCAGGGATGGCGGCGTCGGTGATCAGCGCCAGATCGCGGGCCACCGCCGGCGTCCGGGTCATGACCTGGTAGCGGATCCGCGGACCGACGTGGCGCAACAGAGCGTCAAAGTCGATCTCGGCGGCCAGGGCGCGCGCCTTGAGGTCATACGCCGACTGCACGGTGGGGTGAACCTCGCCGATGTGGCCAAGACACTCACCGGCGACGACCAGCGCCGCCTGGCGGCCGGGGTGGAATGTCGGCTCGGCGGAGGGGCGGAACTCGTGGCCGCGGACTCCCAACTCATTCAGGAGCCCTTCGACGATCCCCTTGAGCGCGAAGAAGTCGACCTCGTCATGGTGTTCGTTCCAGGATTCGGGCCACGGCTTGCCTGTCAGCACGAGCGACAGAGTCAGCGGCTCGCGCGGCAGGTCGGTCAGCGGCAGCCGCGTCGGCCGGTAGACCGGCCGGAGTTCGAAGATGGCGGCATCCATGTTGCGCCGTGCGTGATTGTATGAAATTGTCCTGAGCGTGCCATCGAGCAGCGTCGTCCGCATGACTGACCTGTCGCTGGTCAGCGGGTTGCTGATGGTCGCAGCCTGCCGCCGCGGATCGTCGCTGGCGAGCGCCAGCCGATCGGCGAAGGCCGGGTCGGTGAAGGCGTAGTTGATGACCTCGGTCAATCCGGCGGCGACCAAATAGTCGCGGGCCGTGCCGGCGAGGACCTGCGTGGCGGGATAGCCACCGGCAGTCAGACCGCCGACGATCGTTCGCGTCTCGATGTTGTGGTAACCGTGATGCCGCGCGATCTCCTCCGTCAGGTCGATCTCGCCCTCGATGTCCGTCCGCCGCGTCGGCACTGTCACAAGCAGCGGCAGCTCGGGCTTGGTCGGCGCGCCGGCACCGCCGTGGAACGGCTTCAGCGGCTCGGTTCCATCGGCCACGGAGAAATCCAGACGGCGCAGGATGTCGGCGACTTGACGGCGACCGAGCGGCAGGCCGACAATGGCGTGGACGCGCGACAGGCGCAGCGGGATGGTCATTGCCGCAACTGGCTCGGGGTAGACGTCGACGACGCCGGGCAGGGCCCGGCCGGCGCCGATCAGCTCGAGCAGATAAGCGGCACGATCGGCTGCCAGCACCGTGCCATTCGGGTCGAACCCCTTCTCGAAGCGAAGCGAGGCTTCCGAACGGAGCCCGAGCCTCACCGACGTCCGGCGAATGTTGGCACCGGCGAAACTGGCGGACTCGAGAAGAATCGTCCGGGTCCCGTCAGTGACTTCCGTTTCAAGCCCGCCCATGACGCCCGCCAGTCCGACCGGGCGGTCGGCATCGGCGATGACCAGCATCTCGCCATCCAGTTGACGAACGGCGCCGTCGAGCGTCACCAGTTGCTCGCCGCACTTGGCGCGACGGACAACGATTCGGTGCTCGTGAAGCTTGTCGTAGTCGAAGGCGTGGAGCGGCTGACCGAGTTCGAGCATGACGTAATTCGTGACGTCGACGACGTTGCTGATCGGGCGCACGCCCGCCGCTTCCAGCCGACGCTGCAGCCAGAGCGGTGACGGGCCGACTCTCAGGTCGGTGATGATGCGGGCCGAGTAACGGCGGCAGAGATCGCGCGCCGTGATGTCGACGCGGGTCATCCGACCAGCCTCACGGGCATCGATGGCGGTCTGCGGCGGCAGCGAGCGGCCGGTTCCGTCACCGCGGTCGCTGACCGCGCCCGCGGCAACGGCCGGCCAGTTGACACGGCTCCCGGTCAGAGCCGCGACCTCATGCGCGACGCCGACCAGCGACAGACAATGGGCGTAGTTCGGCGTCAGGTCGATTTCGAATACGGGGTCACGCAGGCCAAGGTAAGCCGCCGCGTCCTCGCCGACCGGCGCGTCGTCAGGAAGGATCAGGATTCCGTCCGGGTAGACGCCGATCATGCCGAGTTCCTCGGCCGAGAGCAACATGCCAGCGGAAGGCACGCCGCGAAAATCGGTCGTCTCGATCCTCACGCCACCAGGCAGCGTCGCCCCGGAGAGGGCGACGGGCACGCGCGCACCGGCCGTCACGTTGGTGGCGCCGGTGACGATGGTGATCGGCTCGCTGCCTTCGCGGACGACGATCCGGCAGACCGTCAGCCGGTCGGCGTTGGGGTGTCGCTCGGCGGCGACGACGTAGCCGACGACACAGTTGCTGATTTCGCTGGCCCGGTTGATGATCGTATCGATCGTCACGCCGATAGCCGTAAGCCGCTCGGCCAACTCCTGCGGCGGCAGCGAGACAGGAACGTATTCCTTGAGCCACTCGTAGCTGACAAGCATCGCTGGACTCTTCCCCCTTCTGGAAGCATGCATCGAAGACTTTGCCGTCCTGCAGAGCCATGTTCCGCAATCAGGTCGCGCAGCAGGGCTGAACGGACTTGGACCGAAGCCCGACTTCCCTCTCCAATTGTGGGGGACGGCGCGGAAAGGCTGAACGGAATTGGATTGTCGCCCCGACTTCCTTGTCGACTAATACAGGCTTACAGCGATACTGGATGGAGAGTCGGGGCGAGAATCCCATGGAGTGAAGCCTTCC
>JBLNDB010000088.1:0-8159 GCA_050261235.1 Chloroflexota bacterium | reverse complement strand
AGTCGCCATGCCATTATGTCACCTGGCCGCCTTGGCAGCCCGCGGCGGGCGTGCGGCCCAGAGCCGGTCGAGAATGTCCGGCTCGTCGCGCATCCGCTTGGCCATCAGGCCGCCGACGCGGCCGCTCTCAGCCGAGGACAGGCCCCCCCAGCCATCGCTCCTCACCTTGTCGAGAAGGCCGAGCTCGCCGGCAATCAGGAGCTTCAGCCGTTCCATCGGCGTGTCGGGCTTCTCCTTCGGCTTCTTGGGTGCGGCTGCGGCCTTCGTCGGCTTGGCGACCCTGGTCTTGCGCTCGGACAATGCGGTCCACCTCCCACCGAATAAGCCTGTCCGCGCAGGTGGACTGATTATCCGTCCGGGCAGAGGACCTTCGTGAGGCGTGGAGAAGCTGACCCCAGCCGACTCATAGGGAGGGCTACCATGTCGAGCATCCGGGTGGTCGTCGACAGCTCCGCCAGTCTGCCACGGGCAATCGCCGACCGCCTTGGCATCACGGTCGTGCCGATCCAGATTCAGTGCGGCAGCGAGTCCTATCGCGAGAACATCGATCTGACCGCGGCAGACTTCTATCGGCGGCTGGAGACCGCCGATGTGCTGACGACTTCCCAGCCCACGCCGGCTTCGTTCATCGAGGCTTACGGGCGCCTGACGAATGAGGACCAGGCGGCCAGCATCATCTCGCTCCACGTCAGCGCGCGAGCGAGTGGCACCTGCAACTGCGCGACCCTGGCCAGTCGCGAGTTTCCCGACACCGATATCGAGGTCGTCGACTCGATGTCAGTCAGCATGGGGCTGGGGTTCCTGGCCATGGTCTCGGGGCGCATGTCCGCGCTGGGCAAGCAGAAGGCCGAGATACTGAAGTCCCTGATGTCTCTCGGCGAGCGCCTGGGGATGTTCGCGGTCGTGCCGACTCTGACGTACCAGGCCCCTCATCCGATTCTTGTTTGACCGCGAACGTGCGTTCGTTTACACTCAATATCAGATTGGCAGTCGGGCTCTGTGGGGGAATGGTGAGATGAACGAACAGAATCTGGTTTCCTTCCTGGTTGAGGCCAAAGCGAGAACCTATGCTGCCCAGGACGATGATGCGTCGGTGGCACCGCTGTTGAATGGTTCAAGACAATTGGAGTACCAACTCGGGGATTTCCATTACCGAGACATCTATTTCGGCTTTCGCTCTTTCGTTGGGCAGGAGGTCGTCGAGTTCCACGGACGCCCCGTCTGGTCGATGGCATACGCAGGTGGCGTCACCGATGCAGCATTGTCAGAAGACCAAGTCCGTGATGTCTACCGTATCTTGCGAAAAGCGTTGAGCATGGTCGCCCCGTCTCATGTTTACCGGGGCCCCGCCCATGTCGAAATTGACGGTTACTCATATAGGAATATGGCAGCTGGTGGACTGGCGGATTTCTCTGGACGCGAGGAGATCAGATACGACCAGAGAGTTGTCTATGCTCTGAACTACTGTGGCGGCTTGATTCGCTAGACCAATGTCCGATGCTGCTTCCTGACAGCCAAAGCGAGCCACGAGGAATCGGAGCAGACTACACCAAACAGGCAAAGAACGGTGCGGCTATTGCCGCACCGTTTTGCAGTGCTCTTGACCGAGTCGTACCCTTCACCTAAGGGCTATACCCGTCGGTCTCTACCTTTCACCATGTGTAGTTGGTCGCAGCCGGGACTACGCGTGCGGGACCTCGCGCAGGGCGACGTTGATCTCGATGTCGCCGTACTGAGTGTGCAGCGGGATCACCAGCCGCTCGATGTCGACTGTCGAGATGATCACGCCGCGGCCGACGATCACGGTCGGGGGCGCGATCCGGCACGTGTAGCCGGCCGTTTCAAGCTCGACGCTGGCGGTGCCGGTGATGACATTGCCAAGCTCGGCAATGGCGCTCTCGGCCAGCCTGTCGAAGATCGGCGTCGGCTCGCCGGTCATCGTTGAGACGATGTTCTTGACGGTGCGCTCTGACATGCCGTACATGACGATGCCCTGCACCTGGCCGACGACGCCAATCATGACGGTCACTTCCGACGATGTGAACGACGAGGCGCGGATGGAAAGCTGGCCCTTTTCAATGACCGCCTGGACCTCCTGCTGGAGGACCTTGTAGGCGGCGGAGACAAAAGGATTGATGAATTCTACCTTCAGACCGACCGACCCGTCCATGTGCAGCCTCCTATTCCCTCAATGCCTCGACGATCATCGTCGACTTATTCATTGGCGCGGCAAGGTTGACATCGAAATGCTGAATCAACTCATGACCGTTCTGGTCGCTGACGATGCGCACAACCGGACGCGCCAGCGGCCCGCGGTCGAGGTCGACGACGACGCCGCGCTCGCCGGTGTTAAGCCGGACGACGCTCCCGATCGGGTACGGGGCGACGCACTTGCAGAACTCTTCCACCATCATGTGGTCAAATTCCACTCCCGCGCCGCTCATTACGTACTCAATGGCGGCATGCGGCATCAGCGCCGGGCGATACGGCCGGTCGGCCACCAGCGCGGCGTAGACGTCGCAGATCGCGATCAGTCTTGAGAACGGGTAGATGTCCTGGTCGGTGCTCTGTCTCGGATAGCCGCTCCCGTCAATCCGCTCGTGGTGCTGGAGCACGATGACCTTGGCGAAAGCGCTGACCATCGGATTTCCATCGAGCATCTTGAGGCCGAATTCGGGGTGACGCCGAACGACGGCCATTTCGTCCTTCGACAGGTTCGACGCTTTGGCGCGAATTTCCTTCGGCACGGCGCACATTCCGACATCGTGGACGAGCGCGCCGAGACCGATATCGTATTGCTTTACGCCGAGGCCGCAGGATTCGGCGAGGGCCATCGCCAGAATGGCCACATTCAGGGAGTGCAGCGGGAGCGTGTACTCCCCGCCCTGATCTTCGACAAGTTCGATTGTCCGGCCGCGGCGGTGGCGAATATCGTCCTGGATCTCCCTGACCAAATCGGCAAGCTGCGCGAATGGCAGCTGCGCGCGGACGCTCTGGTCGCCCTCGGCCTGCCCGAAGACATCGCGCAGAATGCGCAGCGCTCGCTGCGCGGTGCGTTCGCTGATGGTCTCCGGCAGGGAGACATCAGCCCAGTTCGGCATGGTGCGCATGCTCTCCCCCCTCAGACGGGCTTGCGGTAGAAGAACGGCGCTACGCTCTCGAAGCCGAGCTCCTTGGCGTTGAAAATGCTCTCGGTCCCACCGACGAACAGCACACCACCCGGCTTCAGTGCGGCATGGAACTTCGAGTAGAGACTGGTCTTCGCCGCATCGGTGAAGTAGATGACGACATTGCGGCAGACGATGAGATCGAAACCGTCTTCGAACCGGTCGGCCAGCAGGTCGCCGCGTTCGAAACGGATGCGCGACCTGAGGTCGTCCTTTGCCCGGTAGCCGCCGTCGACGGCGGTGAAATGGCGCCGGAGTTGATTCGGGTTCACATTCTTGAGATCGTTTGCTGTGTAGACGCCCGCCCTGGCAACCGCGAGGGCATGGTCGTCGATATCGACGGCGAGAATCTCGTGCCGCCGGCCAGGCGTCAGTTCTTCAAGGATGATGGCCAGCGTGTATGGCTCTGAACCGTTCGAGCAGCCGGCGCTAAAGAGCTTGAGCCTGGGCGACGCCCGCAACAGTTCGGGCAAGATGCGCGTCCTGAGCTCGTCGAACTTGTCCGGATTGCGGAAGAACTCCGAGACATTGATGGTGATGAAATCGCGGAATTCCTTAAGCCTCGCCTCGTCGCGCTCGAGTAGGCGCCCGTAGGCGGAGTAGCCGTCGACATTGAGTCGCTGCATCAGCGAGCGCAGCCGGCGGTCCATCTGGTTCTTCTTGTAGCTGCTCAGGTCGAGACCGGTCAAGGCCCGTATCTTACGACAGAAGAACTCGTACTCTTGGTCGGCAAGAGTTGCCATGTCTCTCCTACCTTTGCAGGGCTTCGACGATGCGTTCGGCGATGGCGTGAATCGGCGCAACGACATCCGCGACGCCCATCTCGACAACGGCGCGCGGCATGCCGTAAACGACGCAGGTCGACTGGTGCTCGGCGATCGTCCGGCCGCCCGCCCGGTGCAGCTCAGCCATGGCGCGGGCGCCGTCGAAACCCATGCCGGTCAGGATGACGCCGACGGCGTCACCGCCGAAATGCTGCACGACACTGGACAACGTAATGTCGACCGCGGGCCTGACGCCGTGCAGTGGCGGATCCTGGTTGAGGGCGATCGTGTCGGGACTGGCGAGGGTCATGTGGCTGCCGCCGGGAGCGATCAGGACATCGCCGGGACCGAACCGGTCGCCGGCGGCCGCCTCGCGGATCCGGAGCGGCGACAGCTCGTCCAGGCGCTGGGCCAGCGAGCGGGTGAAGCCTGGCGGCATGTGCTGCACGACCAGAACGGGCGCGCCAAGGTCGGCCGGCAGTCGTGGCAGCACCTCGTGCAAGGCCCCCGGCCCGCCGGTCGAACAGCCGATGCAGACGATCCGCCGGCCGCCACGCCCGGGAGTCGCCGGTCGGGCTGCGGCAACCGGGAGCGCGTCAGGCCGCCGGCGCGCCGGGCGCACGTTGGCTCGTGCCGCGACCTTGACTTTGTTGATCAGGTCATCGCGGACTTTGGCCATGTCGAGCGAGATCGAGCCGGATGGCTTGGGGATGAAATCGACGGCGCCAAGTTCAAGGGCCCGGACGGTCGTCGCCGCGCCCTCCTGGGTCAGGCTGCTGACCATCAGAACCGGGGTCGGGCATTCCACCATCAGCCGCTCGAGGCACTGCAGGCCGTCAAGTCGCGGCATTTCGACGTCGAGCGTGATGACGTCAGGACGCAGTTGCTTGCATTTCTCGACCGCGTCGAGTCCGTCGCGGGCCGTGGCGATAACGGCGATATCGCGGTCGCCAGCCAGCAGGTCGCTGATGATTTTCCGCATGAACGCGGAATCATCGACGATCAGGACGCGGATTGTGTCAGCCATGTCGTTCCCCCGTCCTGCTAGCCAACGAGTTTCTTGACCACGGCGAGGATCTTGTCCGGCTGGAACGGCTTGACGATGAAGTCCTTGGCGCCGGCCTTGATCGCCTCAATGACCATCGTCTGCTGTCCGAGCGCGCTGCACATGACGATCTTGGCATTGGCGTTGCGCTTCATGATCTCGCGGACGGCGGTGATTCCGTCCATGACCGGCATCGTGATGTCCATCAGGACCATGTCGGGCTTCTCGACTCCGTAGACCTCGACGGCCTCGGCGCCGTTCTGAGCCTCGACGATCGAGTACCCGTTCTCGATCAGCAGTTTGGCGGAGCGCATCCGCATGAAGTCCGCGTCATCCACCAGGAGAATCTTGGCCATTGTCCCTCTCCTCTCGTGCGTCAGATCGTCATTTCACCACGGCCGATCGTCGAAATGACGACACGTCCGTCGGCAATCATGAGTTGCATCGTTCGTCCGAAGTTGCCGCCGAGTTCAGCGGCTGCAGGTGTCAGTTTCATTGCGGCCAGCGCCGCCATTGTCGCGTCGATGTTGCGCGAACCGATGTCGAGGCGCGAGTTGCTCTGCCCGAATGCCAGCATTTGCGCGCCGCCGGCCAGTTTGATCTGGAGCCGGGCGCGAGCGGCGCCGTGTCGTTCGATCTCAGCGATCGCGTACGGGATCGCCGTGTCGGCGAACTTCGCCGGGGTCGCGCCACCGCGGGCAAGGGCGCTGTCGGGCAACATTATGTGCACCATCGCGCCAGCCTTCGCTACGGGGTCGAACAGGGCCACGCCGACGCACGAGCCCAGCCCGTAGCAGGCCAAGACGTCACCGCTGCTCCGGCTGAGCTTGAGTTCGCCAAGGCCCACGGGAATCACCCTCGGTTTCACCCGCATGCAGCCTCCAGGGCGCTGAACACACGCCTGAGACCGTCTGCGTCGGGCAGAAGCAGGAAGTAGCCGGTGATGCCGGATTTGTTGCTGGTTCTGAACTGAGTCTGGATGACCAGTGCCTGGTCGCTCGTCTGACCGATGTCGGCCAGCATCGCGTCGAGTATCGCCCCTGCCATATCGCAGACGATGATCGGCGTGGTCGGCGTGATGCGCATGTTGATCGCATCCGCCAACGAGTTGAGGAATGCGCAGCCCGAGACATTTCCCACCTCGGCCAGAGCGGAGCGCTGCAGTTCGGTCAGCGACAGGGTCGACGCCCCCGGCTCGTCGAGCAGCGCCGCCATCAGGTTGACCGCGCTGGACTCGGTGAGCAGGAAGACGAGGTGACCGCCAAGGTCGCCTCCGAGACCGAGGTAGATAGCCACGAGCATCTGACCGGCGCCGCCGGCCAGCCCGGGAACCTCACCCAGCGGCACCAGCTTGACCAGTGGCGAGGTCATGGTGACTTTGCGTCCGACCATCGTCGACAGCGCACCGGCAGCCGCGGAGAGGCCACGGTCGATGACGCTCTCGGCACAGGCCGAGATTACGGTATTGTCTTGCACTGGAACCCCCCCCGAAGGACTCCGCTTGATCGGCTCCCTAGTCAGCCGCGGCCATCGCTGTCTTGACCAGACTCGGCACGTCGATGATCAGCCCGACGCGTCCGTCGCCGAGAATCGTCGCGCCGGACATGCCCGGGACATCGCCGATGAACTTGGTCAGACTCTTGATGACCACTTCCTGCTCGCCGACCAGCGAGTCGACGACCAGTCCGACCTGCTCGCCGCCAAAAGTCACGACGACGATGTAGACGAGCTCTTCGTCCGCCGCCTCCGGCTCGCCGAACAGGCGGCGCAGCCGCAAGAGCGGCAGCACCTGCCCGCGGTTGACCGTCACCTCGCGCGTCTTGACCGTCGAGACCTGGTCGCGGCCGCTGTGGAGGGTCTCTGTCACTGAACTGAGGGGAATGCAGTAGATGTTCTCACCAACGTTGACCAGCAGCGCCTTGATGATCGCCAGCGTGAGCGGCAGCTTGAGGCGGAATGTCGTCCCCTTGCCGACCGCTGTCTCGATCTCGATGGCTCCGGACAGGCGCTCGATGTTCGTCCGGACGACGTCCATGCCGACACCGCGGCCCGAGACCTCGGAGACCTTCTCATTGGTCGAGAACCCGGCGGCGAAGATCAGGTCGATCGCCTCGCGTTCGCTTAGCCGCCTGGCGGCTTCCTCGGTCAGGATGCCCTTGCGCACTGCAGCCGCCTTGATTTTCTCGGGGTCGATACCCTTGCCGTCGTCGCTCACGGTGATGATGATGTGACTCTCCTCGTGGGCGGCGCTGAGGACGACCCGGCCCTTGCGGGGCTTGCCCGCCGCTTGGCGATCCGCCGGCAACTCGATGCCGTGATCGACCGAGTTGCGCAGAAGATGCATCAGCGGATCGCTGATCTCCTCGATCATCGAACGGTCGAGCTCGGTCTCCTGACCGGTCATGACGAAATCGATGTCCTTGCCGGCCTTGATGCTGAGGTCGCGAACCATGCGCGGGAATTTCTTGAACAGATTGTCGACCGGCAACATCCGGGCCTTCATGATCTCCTCTTGGAGATCTGTGCTGACGCGGCCGATGTGGACCGACGTGCGCGACATCTCGGCGGTCAGGTCGTCGTTGCCAGACTTGGACTCGAATTGCTGCAGGATCTGCGCCAGGCGCGTCCGGTCGATGACCAGTTCACCGACGAGGTTCATCAGGTTGTCGAGCAACCCGACATCGACGCGCACAGTATGGCTGGTGGTCGTGCGGGCCGGCGCGGACTTGACGTCCGCTGGCCGCTTCTGATCGCCGGCCGGGACAGCGCTGGCGGGAGCATCGGGCTTCGCGGCGGCCTGACCTTCGATGTTGACGGGCTTGAAGGTGACCGCCCTGATGTCGCCGACGGCGACAATCGCCGCCCGGACCTGCTCGTCGGGAACGGCGTTGGCGAACGTTACAGCCACCGAGCCCTGGACGTGCTCGCGCTCGATCTCATCCATCGTTGGTTGCGAGCCGAGCACCTCGCCCAACTGCTCGAGCGCTACGATGGCCTGGAAGGCCCGCACCGCTGGCATCGGGCAGTCTTCGCTGAAGACGATCTCGGCGGTTCTCACACTCTGCCCGCGCTGAACAGCCTCGGCCGCCCGCGCCAGCTCCTGCCAGCCCAGCCCCCCGGGGGTCGCGGTCGCTGCCGGAGCGGCGGGCGCCGGCGTCTGACCGGCGCCAGTGACCAGTGCCA
>JBLNDB010000087.1:0-9520 GCA_050261235.1 Chloroflexota bacterium | reverse complement strand
AAGGGAAACACCCGTTCCCATCTCGAACACGAAGGTTAAGCCTTCCTGCGCCGATGGTACTTGGGGAGCAGTCCCCTGGGAGAGTAGGTCGCTGCCGGGAGTATTTTGAAAGACTCAAGCCGATTTGGCTTGAGTCTTTTGCTGCCTCGGCGGCGGCGCAGGATGAACGTGCCGGCGCGGCGAAACCATTACGGACAAGGTGGGTGAGCGATAGTGAAGACAGTCGATGAAGTGAGAAAAGACATCCCCGTTCTCAGCAAGTACATCTTCCTCAACGCAGGCACGCTCAGCCCGGCTCCCGAGCCCGTCACTCAGGCATTCTTCAAGGCCTATCAGGACTGGCACTCGCTCGGCGCGGGTCTGCCGCAGCACTATGTGTACATGCGCGATGACATGATGGAGCAGGTTCGGCACAAGCTGGCCGATTTCGTCCACTGCGACGCCGATGAGATCGCCTTCACGGCCAACTGCACGGAAGGTGTGGACATTGTCGCCAACGGCATCGACTGGCAGCCGGGCGATGAAGTGATCATCACCGACAAGGAACATCCGGCCAACTCGAACATCTGGATGCACCTGCGCACGCGACGCGGCATCAGGGTCCGCATCGTCGCGATGACCACCGACAACGACGAGTTGCTGGCGCGCGTGCGCGCCGCCCTGTCGCCGCGCACGCGGCTGATCGCGGTCAGTCACGTCTGTACGATGAACGGGCAGATTCTGCCGGTCGAGCAGATCTGCCGCCTGGCGGCCGAGCACGGAGCGCTGTCGCTCCTCGACGGCGCCCACGCCGTCGGGCAGATGCCGGTCGACGTAAGGGCCATCGGTTGCGATTTCTATGCCATGAACGGACACAAGTGGCTCATGGGACCGGCCGGCACCGGCGCACTCTATCTCAAGCGCAGCAAGCTCGATCAGATCGTGCCGAGCTGGGTCGGCGACGTCGCCGGCGGCAGCATCGACTACCGCGAAGAGGGCAGCTACACGCTGGCTCCCGGGGCGAAGCGATTCGAGTTCGCCACGCGCTGCTGGCCGCTCTACGCCGGCCTTGCCGCCGCCATCGACTACGTCAACGACATCGGTATCGAGACGATCCGCGCCCGCATCCGCAAGCTGACGGACGACTTCAAGCGGGACCTCCTGGCCATTCCCGGCATGCGGCTCTGGAGTCCCGAGGATCCCGACGCGTCGGTCGGACTCGTCTCGTTCGAGATCGCCGGCTGGGTCGGTGAGGACCTGGTCCACCGACTCGACGCCCTCAACATCCGGCCCCGCTGGCTTGACAACGGCATCCGCGTCTCGATCGGCTACTATACGCTGGCCGAGGAGCTGAAGGCGCTCAGCGATGCCCTCAATCGCATCGTCACCGGCAGTTGACCGCGGCAGATCGCGTCGAGCAGGGCGAGCCCGGGCTCCGGGCTCGCCCTGTGCTGTTGGTGGCGCGTTGACACGCCCCGCCAGGTGTCGGTATAATGGTTCGTAGCACGAATCATTTAGAGCGTAAAGTGCCGGAAAGGTCGACGGACATGAGTATGTTGACGGCCGATGAACGCGAGTCGCTGCTCGAGCGTCTCGTCACAGCGATAACGACGGTCAGGACAAGCCTTGGCATGAAACCGACTGAACTCGCGCACCTCGGCATCGGCAAGGCTGGGTTCACGGTGCTGACATATCTCGACGTGCACGGACCGTCGCGGATGTCCGAGATTGCCGCGGCCCTCGGCGTGACCAGCGCGAGCGTGACCGGCATCACCGGCAACCTCGTGCGCGACGGCTATGTTCGCCGCTTGCCGGACCAGCGCGACCGGCGCGTCGTCAGGGTGGAGATTACTGACCGCGGACGGGAGAAACTTAACGAAGTCAAGAAATCGCGTCAAGAGCACGCCGGCAGTGTCCTGGCAGCAGTTAGCGACAGTGACCTGAGGACGTTCGTCGAGCTGATCGAACGGCTGTCGCTGGCCATCGCCGCCCGACCCCAGCCACCGGAGACAGATGACACAGGAGACGTGGGGGTACAGAATTGAAGAAGACAGGCTTCACGGACTTTACCGAGGGCAGCATCCCCAAGCACTTGCTGGCCTTCGCGCTGCCGATGCTGATCGGCAATGCGCTCCAGGCGCTCTATAACACCGTCGACAGCTTCTGGGTCGGCCGCTACCTCGGCGCCAATGCGCTCGCCGCGGTCTCGGTCAGCTTTCCCGTAACGTTCATCCTCATCTCCCTCGTCATGGGCATCACCATGGCGACGACGGTGCTCGTATCCCAGTACTATGGGGCGCGTGACGAGGCGATGGTCAAGCGCGTCGTCAGCAACTCCATAGCCATGCTGGCCGTCGGCGCCGGCGCGGTGTCGGTCCTTGGCGTCATCTTCAGCCGGCCCATCCTGACCTTGATCAACACTCCGCCCGAACTGATGGATCAGGCGGTCGCCTATCTGAACGTCATCCTCGGCGGGCTCGTCTTCGCGTTCGGCTACAACGTTTTCAGCGCCATCCTGCGCGGTCTCGGCGACTCGCGCACGCCGCTGCTTTTCCTCATCTACGCCACGGTGACGAACATCATCCTTGACCCGCTGATGATCTTCGGCATCGGACCGTTCCCGAAAATGGGCGTCGTCGGCGCCGCCTGGGCGACGATCATCGCGCAGGCCCTGTCGACTGCGCTGGCCATTCGCCATCTCAACCGGCAGAATCACCTGATTCAGGTCAACTGGCGGGAGTTCAGGTTCGACCGCAAGCTGATCGGCCTGACGGTCAAGATCGGCCTGCCGGCCGGCGTCCAGCAGACGCTGGTGTCGCTTGGCATGACGGTCGTGATGTCGATCATCAACCGCTTCGGGGCCGATGTCGTGGCGGCCTTCGGCGCCGGCTCGCGCCTCGATCAGTTCGCCAACATGCCGGCGATGTCGATCGGTCTGGCGGTCTCGGCACTTGTCGGGCAGAACCTCGGCGCCGGCAAAGACGAGCGCGTCAAGGAAGTCGTCAAGTGGGGCGCGATCACGGCCGCGAGCATGGCGTCGGTTGTCGCGCTGACGGCGTTCTTCGCGCCGAAGCTGCTGATCTCGCTGTTCCTCAAGGAGCCGGCAGTGCTTGCCGCCGGCGCTCAATACCTGCGGATCATCGCCTTCTCGTACATCCCGTTCGCGATCATGTTCACGACCACCGGCGTCATGCGCGGCGCTGGCGACTCGGTGCCGACGATGGTCTTCTCGCTGGTCTCACTGTGGATCGTCCGCGTGCCGCTGGCGAGCTACCTCTCCGGTCGCATCGGCATTAATGGCGTCTGGATCGCGATGGTCGTCAGTTCCGTGATCGGGCTGGCGATGAGTTATGGCTACTACCTGACCGGGCGCTGGAAGCGCGCCGCGGTCGTCCACGGGCCGCGCGGCGGCATCCCGGAACCCGATCCGTCAGGCGATTGAGCAACGGAGCAGACCCAGGCGTCGCCTGGGTCTGCGCTTTTTCGTCCTGAGCGATTTTCAGTCGGCGCGCCCGGGCCCGCCGTCCGTCTCGGTGCGCAGACGCATCCGGACGGTCTCCGTCCTGATCAGGTACAGATGCAGGAAGTACTCGCCGATGGCAATCGCCACTGCGGCGATGATCAGGCCGCCGGTGCGGAGCGTCATCATGCCGCCGCCGTTGTTGACGAACCAGATGACGGCCGCAGCCAGACCGCCGTCGGCAATCGCGGCGATGATGTTGTTGGTCGACGGCAGGATCAGCAAGTCGCCAATGACGTATGCGGCGATGACGACGGTGGCGATGGTCGTCCAGATCTGGCTCGGCGCTGTGACACCGAAGCGCGGCAGGACGAGATAGACGATGGCGCCGACCAAGAGCGACTTGACCAGCAACGCAACGATGTGCTTCATACGCAGACCGACCTCCTTGGCGGGAGTTTCTCCCAGATGCGGTCGGCCTATGCGGACGGGCGCGCCGCCCGGGCGGCAGGCATTGGCGGTCGGAGGCGCGAAATGGCCTCTTGGGGGTGAAACCGTGGCAAGAGATGACGAACTGGTGCTCGTTGTCGACCGTGATCGGCTGTTCTGCGGTGACGCGTTCAGCGGCGTGCAGACGACCGCGCTCGAGCCGTTCTATGAGCGCATTGCCGCTGCCTATCGCTTCATGCGGCGGGGTGACGCCGAGCGCGACGAGACGGTCAAGCAACTGATCCCCTACTGTGTCATCCGACAGGGTGAGCGCGTCTTCCTGACCCAGCGCCTGCGCACGCAGACCGAGGCCCGGCTCCACAACCTCTACTCGGTCGGCATCGGCGGACATATGAATGGCAATGGCACGGCGCCTCTGGCCGAGTTGATCCGACTCAACCTCGAGCGCGAGCTGGCCGAGGAAGTGGCCATCGGGACGATCGAGGCGATCGACTTGATCGGCGCCATCAATGACGACAGCACGAGCGTCAGCCGCTGCCATTTCGGGCTGCTCTACGAAGTCTGGACCGGCGGCGACGTCACCGTCCGCGAGACCGACAAGATGGTCGGGCGTTTCGTGCGCCTGGCCGATATCCGCCCGGGAAGCGACATCTATCTGGGCATGGAGGACTGGTCCCGCCACGCCGTCGATACGCTCATCCAGCGCGCCGCTGAAACCGCTGCCACGGCAGAGACGTAGTCCGTCCAGGGTCATCACCAGCGGAGGTGCATTATGGGAATTCGACTGAACCTGACACGGGTTGCCGCCATACTGGCTCTCGTCACCGTGCTGACGGCCGCGCTGACCGCGCCGGCCGTGGCCACGTCCGCCAGCGCGGCGCGCCGCTTCCGCTGGGAGCATCTCAATGTCGACATCGAAGTCCAGCCCGACGGGTCGGCGATCATCACCGAGGAGCAGCGGATCGCCTTCGAGGGTCCGTATAGCTTCGTCAACCGGGTGATACCGCTGCGCCGCCTGCAGGGCATCAGCGACATCGCGGTCGGCGACGAGAACGGTTGGTACCGGGAGGGCATCGACCCCGGCTACCGGCCCGTCGAGTTCGCCGGCTACAAGCCGCAAGGGCAGCCGGGCCGGTTCACGGTCCGGCGGTCAGGTGGCGAGGTCACCATCACCTGGTACTTCATCGCCATCAGCGAGACCCGCACCTTCCGGCTCCGCTACCGTGTCGCCGGCGTCGTCTTCATGCGCGGCGACAGCGACGAGATCTGGTGGGCGGCCATCGGTCCCGACCGCGGCGCCGAGGTGCGGCAGGCCAGGGCGACGATCCGGCTGCCTGAGCGCGTTCCTGCCGACTCGCTGGTCGCCACTGCCTACGAGGATGAGCGCCGGCTCAGCGGTGCCGCCGTCATCACCGACTACGGCGCAGACTATGAGTACCTGAAGCCGATCCCCGAGGACGAGAGCTGGACGGTTCGGCTGGCATTCCCGCGCGGGATCGTCGCCGCGGTGCCGCCGATCCCGTTCCGGAGCTACGCCGCGCCGCTGCTGATCAGTATCGTGCTGGCCGCAGTCGCCACGCTCAGGTTCGTGCGGACGCTTCGCTCCGCCCGCATCCAGCTCGAGCCGTTGAGTCATGACTATACGCAGCCGCCGGCTGACATCCCGCCCGGCCTCGTCGCCTACCTGTTCAACCCGTTCGCGACGACCGCCGGCGCGGCGACCTTCCTCGACCTGGCGGCGCGGGGATACTACACCGTCAACCGCGTTCAGGTCGGGCGCTCGGCCCTGCGCGGCCGTGTCCAATACGAAATCGAGGACACGGGCAAGGACAGAACCGGGCTGCTGGGCTATGAGCGGTCACTGCTCGCTGCCCTGCTGGCCGACACGCCGTTCACGCCCCAGGAACTGCAGTCGCTCCTGACGGCGATCAACCGCGACCGCGGGCTCAGCCGTGAGGCAGATCGCCTCGGTTGGTTCGCCACGCCGCAAGAGACGCCGCTGCGCGCCCTGCCCGTGGTCGGCGGCGCCCTCGGTGCAATCGCCGCGACCGTCGGTCTGACGATCTGGTCGGCGCTGGTCGGCCCGGAGTGGCTGGTCGCCGTGCCCATTGTCGCCGGGACAGCGACGATGGTCCTGCAGATCCTGCGGCCAATGCTGGCCTACATGCGCCCGACTGAGGCCGGTGCCCGGGCACGGCAGCAGTGGGGTAGCTTCTTCCGGCTGCTGCGCCAGCCGGCCGAGTTGATTGCCAGCAGTCCTGATCGGGCTCTCAGCTGGCTGCCATACGCCGTTGCGGCCGGGTCAGCCCATGGCTGGCAGCGCGCCCTGCGCAACAGCAGCATCGCGGCGCCCGCTTGGTATCACAGTGAAGGCAACGGTGTGCAACTGACCGACCTGATGATGTCCGACTTCGCGCGCGATATGCTCTGGGTCGGCGTCTACGGCAGCGGTGGCGGCGCCGGCGGCGGAGGCGGCGGAGTCGGCGGAGCGAGCGGCGGCGGCGGCGGAACGGCCGGCTGATCATACGAAAGGAGCGAGCCACGTGGCAGAGAGGCGCCTGATTGCCGCCATCGACGGCGGCGGAACCAAGACCACCTGTCTGGTCGCTGACACCGAGGGCACGATCCTCGGCCGGGGCGATGGCGGACCCGCGAATTCGCGCGTCAGCCCGCCCGATCTGGTCACGCGTTCGCTCGTCGGGGCGCTGACCGCGGCTTGCAGCGCGGCCGGCTGCGGATCCGAGCCTCGCGACGCGTTGCTTCGTGTCTGCGTCGCGGCGGCATCGCCGCCCGACCTGGTGGCCGCGGCCCTGGCATCCGTGATGCCCGCCGAGCGCGTGACAGTCGTCCACGAAGCGACGATGGCGCTGCTCGGCGCCCTCGGCGGCTCGATCGGCTGCGTCGTTCTGGCTGGGACAGGCTCATTCGCCCGCGCCCGGGGCCCCGGCGGCATCGAGTGCCACGTCGGCGGCTGGGGCGTGCTGCTGGGCGACGAGGGCAGCGCCTACGACATCGGTCGCCTTGCGCTGGTCGCCGTTGCGCGCGCGGCAGACGGCCGCGGCCCGAGCACGGCGCTCAGCGACATCATTCTGGAGCACTGGGGGCTCGCGGATCCCTACGAGTTGAAGCGAGCGGTCTACAGCGGCGACATGACGCAGGCCCGCATCGCCGCACTGGCGCCGCTCGTAACGCGGGCTGCGGGCAGAGGCGATCACGTCGCCACGGCCATTCTCAGCAACGCCGGGCGGGCTCTGGCCGTTGCGGCCGCAACCGCGATCCGCGGCGCCGGGCTGGCCGATGGTCCGGTGACGGTCTCGACCGCCGGCGGCGTCTGGCGGGCCGGCGACCTCGTGACAAGGCCGTTCAGCGACGAACTGCGGCGCATGGTGCCTGAGGCGACGGTCACCAAGCCGCTGTTCGAACCTGTTGTCGGAGGCCTGCTCTACGCCCTGAACGAATGCGGCGTCGCCTGGACGCCGGCGCTGTTCGACCGACTGCGCGCGTCTCAGCTGGCTTGAGAGGGTATGGTTCGGGCGCGGCACATGTCAAACTCGCAGACACGTCGCCAGCGGGCCGCGATCGCCCTGATCGCGGCTATTCTGCTTGGCGCGCTCGCCTGCGGTCGCGTCGCCGGCGCGGTTGCCGCCCCCGTGACCCAGCCGGTCGCGCAGGCTGTCTCATACGTGGCGCAGGTCGCGGTTGATCCCGATCGGCACTGGCTCGAGGCAACGACGGCGGTCGCTCTCACCATTAACCGGGCCACTGCCGAACTGGCGCTGCACCTCAATCCGGCGCTGGCGGTGCAGGGGCTGAGCGTTGACGGCAAGGCTGGCAAGTTCGCGCGCGACGGGGACTGGGTCAAGATCGGCCTGCCCCGCCGGGCGGAAGCCGGCGACATCGTCAGGGTCACCATGACCTACGCCGGCGGGATCGTGTCGCAGGGGTGGGGACTGCGCGGTCATATCGGCAGCGAAGGCATCTTCGTCAGCCGCGAAGCCTGGCTGCCGTGCGATGAGCAGTGGTCCGGCAACCTGCCGGCGGAGCTGACTGTCGACCTGCCAGCTGGCCACACCCTGGTCAACCTCGGGCAGCTTACCGCGAGCGATGCCGCCGGCGGCAGACAGCGCCTGCACCTGATGACCAACGACCTGAACCTGGTCGCCGGTGTCTACGACCATCGCCGGGTCGACGCCGGTGCGACCCGTGTCGACCTTTACACCTACGCCGCCTGTCCGGCGCTCGGGCGCCTGCTTGGTGACGAGATACCGCGGGCGTTCGAGTTCCTGCGCCGGACACTGGGCCCGGCCGACATCCCTTCCCTGGTCGTCGTCAACATGCCGGCCGTCCCCGGCTTCGGCGGCGGCGTGGCATACGAGACCGTGATCGGCCTCGTGCCGGACTTCCGCAATGCCCGCGGCTACGACATCTACTCCGTGTTGCCGCATGAGCTGGTCCATCGCTGGCAGTACGCACGGCAGAGCCGGTTCGACGGGCCAGGGTCGCTCTGGCTGACTGAAGGCGCAGCCACCTACATCGGCTGGCTGTATCTCGCCGATCGGTTCGGCGACGACCGCTTCCGCGACACGCTCAGCGAGGCCGCTGAGGTCTACTGGCGTGATCGCCTGATCGATGGCCGCGGTTCGGTCGTCGACTGGGAAACCAACCCGCGTGCTGACTTACGCTACGGCACGGTCTATCTCAAGGGGGCGTGGGTGTTCCACCGCTTCCGCGAGACCGTTGGCGAGCAGGCCTTCGCCCGCTTCCTGCGCGAGTATCTCGACTGGCGGCCGCGCCACCTCGATGAGTTCATCGCCATGTGCGGCCGCCTGGCCGGCACTGATCTCAGCACCGAGCTCAACGGCTGGCTGCGCGCCGACGAGAGCCAGTCCCTGACCGTGGTCGGCCTTGGCGGCGAGCCCAATGCTGACGGCTATCGTCCCGGTCTCACCGCCACCGGCGGCGACCTCGCCGTCACCGTCGATGGCGGGCGGCGAGTCCTCGCCGGAACGGCTGTCTTGCGTCTGCGCAACGAACTGGGCCGGCGGCCGGCCTTCCGGCTGACGCTCAACACCGGGTTGACCGTGACGTCAGTGCTGGTCCGGGGGCAGGCGGCCGAATTCGTCCAGAGCACCCGCGATGTCATGATCGAGCCGCCCGGCGGGCTGGCGCCGGGCGAGGCATTCGCGGTCGAGCTTTCCTATGAGGGCTGGCCGGTCGCAGTGGGCGCCGAGCCACTGCCGGCGACCGGCGCCCTGCCAGCCAGTGCTCTCTGGTATCCGTCGCTCACCGACCTCACGTGGAGCGGGACAGCGACAGTCACCGTGCGCGGTTGGGCGTCGCCGCGGGCGCCGTCGGGCTGGCGGCGGCAGGGCAGCGGTGAGGAGTTCGAACTGATTCGCGCCAGTGAAGCCGCTGCGCCGATCAGCATCGCGCCAGCCGCGAGTCCGGTCGCCGGCCGGACGATTCTCCTCGTCATCGCCGCGGTGGCGACCGTCGTTTTGACGGTCGAAGTTGCCAAAGTGTTCCTCAGGCGCGCGCGCCGCTAGTCGGCAGGAACGACCAGGCGGCGCGGCGAACAGAGCCCTCGAAAGGACGTGACCCGTTGTGCCAACGTACGAATACGTCTGCAGT
>JBLNDB010000086.1:0-44127 GCA_050261235.1 Chloroflexota bacterium | reverse complement strand
GTCCGCGTGCTGAAGCATAAGGGCCCGGGATTGAAGCTTCTGCTCGACACCAGCGTTCTCAGCATCGATGACCTCTACATGGCTCTCCGCCAGTCGGCGCCGATCGCCGACATCACGATCGGCGATCCGCCGCTGGAGGAGATCATCGCCCAGATCTATGGGGAAACCGGCGGGCCGCCGGCGGAGGTGAACGACGATGACGGACCTGAAGAGGAAGGCGCATAAGTTCGCGGCCATCGCCCTGGTCGCCGCCAAGGCGAAGACTGCCTACTGGCATGAGAGCGCGGCCCGCGGGCTGTTCTTCGCCATGATCCTGTTCATCTTCAGCCGCCTCTGGGGAACGCTCGTCGGGCCGACCGGCACCTTGGCCGGGTTCCGCGGCGGCGACCTCGTCTGGTACCTGACGATCGCAGAAGTGATGATGATGAGCACGTCCAGCCTGCTGCGCCAGGTTGAGTCGGACGTCAAGTCCGGGCAGATCGCCTACATGCTCGTCCGTCCGGTCAACTACGTCCTCTATCAGGCCAGCTACTACCTTGGTGAGATGATGGTCGCCGTCGCCATGAACGGCGTCGTCGGCGGGGCGGTCGCTTGGCTGCTCGCCGGGCCGCCGCCGGCCACCGCCGGCTCGCTGCTCCAGGCGTTCATCCTGCTGATCATCGCCATCGCGACCCAGTTCGCGTTTCTGATGATGATCGGCCTGCTCGCGTTCTATGTCGAGGAGTGCCGCCCATTCTACTGGATCTACAGCAAGCTGATCTTCACGCTCGGCGGCATGTTCATCCCGCTCGACATCTACCCCAGGACGTTCCGTCTGCTGGCCGAGGCCCTGCCGTTCAAGTCGGTCACCTACGGCCCGGCCCGGGCGTTCGTCGGCGGCAGTCCGGCGATGTTCGTCAGCCTTTCGCTGACCGGCGTCGCCTGGGTGGTGCTGCTCGGCATCGTCATCGCACTCGAATACCGCGGAGGGGTGAAGCGAGTCAATGCGAACGGTGGTTAACCATCTCCGCTTCATCCTCGCCCAGTGGGAGGTCAACCTCGGCTCGGCGATGGCCTACCGGACGACCTTCCTCATCCAGTCGACGTTCATGTTCCTTAACGACGGCTTCTGGCTGTTCATCTGGTGGGTGCTGCTCGACAACTTCCCGAGCATCGCCGGCTGGCAGATGGGCGAGATCCTGTTGATGTACGGCATCTCGGCCGGCGGCTACGGCCTGATGGCGATCTTCGCCGCCAACGCCAACCGCCTGTCGCAGATCATCGCCGAGGGCCAGCTCGACTACTATCTCGCCCTGCCGAAGAACGTCCTCATCCACACGCTGATCAGCCGCACCCAGTTCGACGCGGTCGGCGATCTGGCGTTCGGCATCGTGGCGGTCGCAGTCGGCAGCGCGATGGCCGGGACCAGTTTCCTGCTGGCGCTGGTGTTCATGTTCACGGCGGGGCTGGTCTTCGGCGGGTTCATGGTCATCGTCAACAGTCTGGCCTTCTACATCGGCCGCAGCTCCGAGTTCAGCGAGCAGATAGCCATGAGCTGCGTCACGTTCAGCATGTACCCCGGCTGCATCTTCAAGGGGTTCGCCCGCTTCTTGGCGTTCTTCGTCATACCGGCCGGATTCGTCACCCACCTGCCGGTGGAGACGCTCCGCACCCTCAACCTGGGCGGCGCACTCGCCGTGGCGGCAGCCGCCGTGGTGATCTGGATCGTCGCTGTCGCGGTGTTCGGCAACGGACTGCGGAAGTACGAGTCCGGCAACCAGATGTCGCTCCGCGAATGATCGACTTCCCTCCCTCCCATATGGCGCAACCCCGGGGCTGACCACCCCGGGGTTGCGAATTCCTGACCGTGTTCGCCGACAGCTTGCGCGCGGCCGGATCAGCGGATGTAGTTGACGTTGTCCTTGCGCGGGGCCGGTTCCGGCGCCGGCCCGGCAGCGTAGCCGACTGCCAGGGCGAACATCGGCGTGAAGCCCTCCGGCACCCCGAGCCGCTGTGCCAGTTCAGGCATCCGCCCATCGCGGAAAGCCATTGAGAACGACGCCAGATAGCACGAGCCGAGCCCGAGCGAATGGGCGGCCACGGCCATGTTCTGCATCGCATTGGCGCAGTCCGCGATGACGATCGAGCCCTCGCCCGTGCCGGAGACGACGATGACGGTCGGGGCATGGTAGAAGTTGTCGTAGTTCGGATCCTTGGCCCGCTCGATGGTCCGCTCGTTGCCTGACGCCAGAATCGCCTTGACGTTCTCAGCGACGATCCAGTCGAGCAGGGCGCGGTTCTGGACGACCGTGAAGTGCCAGGGCTGGCGCCCCATGCCGGTAGCTGCGTAGCGACCGGCCTCGACGATCTGCTGCAAGAGGTCGTCGGGAACCTGACGCGTTTCGAATGAGCGAATGCTCCTGCGAGTCAGGAGGGACTTCATCGTTTCGTTCATCGACTGACGCTCCTTTCGCGGGGCCCTGCAGACCCCACCGATACTCTCAGATTGGACGGCTCGCGGCGTTCTCCTGCCGCCCCGCGGCCGCCAGCGCCCGCGGAATGCACCGGTGCAGGGCAGGAATGCAGCGGCAGCACAGAGAAGCGTGTTGCATCGAGTCTTCATGGGAGGGGGTGACCGCGTCGACGCGCAGCACGTTCGGACCCGCCGCGTGGTTCGTGGCCACCAAGTTCACGCCGCCGATGGTGCGTGCCGATACCATCGGCAGGCCACGCCTTGAGCAAGCACTGCGCGAGTCCGTCCTCTCCCTGCCCCTGACGCTGCTCTCGGCGCCGGCGGGCTACGGCAAGACGACCATGCTGGCCGCACTTCCGCGGCTGGTGCCTGACCGGCCGCTGGCCTGGATCACCCTCGACAGCGAGGACAACGATCCCATCAGGTTCGTTGCCCTGATCGCGACTGCTCTCCAGCGGCTTCATCCGGACGTCGGACGCGCCGTCTGGCCCGCGCTGTCCAGCGGGGCCATCGACACCACCGGCATCAAGCACGCCGTCGGCGCGCTCATCAACGATGTCCTCGCGCACGTGCCGGACGACTTCATCCTCGTCCTCGACGACCTACACTTTGTGATCGAGCCCGCCGTCTATGTGGCGCTTGACTATCTCCTCGACCACCAGCCACCGCAATTCCATCTCGCCATCGGCACCCGCACCGATCCGCCGCTGCGGTTGGCGCGCCTCGCGGCGCGTCGCCAGCTCGGCGAGTTGCGGCGGCCCGATCTCGGGTTCACTCTCGCTGAGTCTGCTCAGTTGCTGAACAACACGCTCGGACTCAACCTGTCGGCGGGCGAGCTCGCGGCGCTGCAGCAGCGCACGGAAGGGTGGCCGGCCGGGCTGTGTCTGATCGCCGGCCCGCTCGCGCGGCTCGACACATCCAGCGACCGGAGCGAGTTCACGGCTGCCGTGCTCCAGTCGGAACGCTACGCGCTCGACTTCCTGGCCGAGGAAGTGCTGCGCAACATGCCGGATGAGACGCGGCGGTTCCTTCTTGAGACGTCGATCCTGTCGGACATGACGCCGGCGCTTTGCGCAGCCGTCACCGGTCGGTCAGACGCCGCGGCCATGCTCGACGCCCTCTACCGGCAGAACCTGACGACGGCCTCGCTCGCGTCCGTCGACGGCGAGCCCGTCTACCGGCACCACGCGTTGTTCGCCCGGCTGCTGACACAGCAACTCGAGCGGGAACTGCCCGGCGAAATCGCTGCACTGCACCGGCGGGCAGCGGCCGCCGAGCGAGCCCCGAGTCGCGCCATCGCCCACTACCTTGCGGCAGAAGCCTGGGAGCCTGCCATCGCGCTGATGCTTGAGCACGGCATGGAACTGCTCAGCCGCGGGATGTATGAGACCGTTCGCGGCTGGTGGGACCGCCTGCCGCCGGCGGTCCGGACAGTCCAGCCACGACTGGCGGTGCTGGTGGCCCGCTGCGAGATTCACCGCGGCGACTACGAGGCCGCGGGGCGGCTGCTGAGCGAGGCCCGGCAGAGTTTCATCGCGGCCGGCGATGGCGCCGGCGAGGCTGAGGCTCTGACTTCGCTGATCACGCTCGCCTATCAGGGAGATGATCGGACGACCGCGGCGGCGCTCGTCCAGCGGGCGCTGGAGTTGCCGCTCAGCCACTTCGGTCAGGTCGCTGTCCATCTTGCGCGGGCCTGGGTCAGGCTCGAGACCGGCGATTGGCCCGGCTGCCGCGCCGACATCGCCACTGCCCTCGCGATCCCGCAGGCGACCGGTGACCGGCGGGCGGACTTCATTGGCATAACGTACATGAGCGCGCCAATGGCCGCCGTCCCCGGATGTCTGGACGTCACCGAACGGTACGCGCGCGAAGCGCGCGCCCGCGCCATGCCCGACACGGCCTGGCATCTTGGAGCCACTGAGCTCGGCTGCTGGCCATTGCTCTGGCGCGGTCAGCTGGATGAAGCGCTCGCGGACGCAGCGAGGGCTGAGTCGTTGCGTCTGCGGCTTGGCGGTTACCCCTTCCTCGGCGCCGACCTGTCGCTGATCCTGGCCATGCTCCACCTTGCTCGCGGTGACCGCGACGGCGCCGGCGAGGCGCTCGACAAGCTGATCCAGCGCATGTCTGCCGCCGCCGGCGGCAAGCTGACGTTCTACATGCACGGAGCGGGGAAGGTAGCCGCTCTGCTGGGCCGGTACGACGAGGCGGTTGCCATCCGGAAACGGTTGGGCGACCTGCCTCAGCCGACCTCGCTGACCGTCTACCTGAGACAGCACCTCGCGGGCCTGGTCGCTCTCCTGGGCGGCCAGCGCGACGACGCCGCCAGCGAACTCGAGCAGGCCGCCGCGCTTGAGGCGAGCCTGTCCATCGCCTGGATCGGCGGCAGCGCCAGCCTCCTTATGGCCAGGCTTGCGCTCGACAGCGGCCGTTTTGACGCGGCCCTTGCGCTGGCAACCGAGCTGCTTGCCCGATGGCAGCGGGCCGGTACTCCAGGCTGCGCGATTCTTGACGGTCCCGCCGGCCTGCCGGTGTTCCGGCTGGCGGCCCAGCGGGGCGTCGCCGGCGCGGGAGACGCCTTGCGCCGGTTCGAACCGACTGCTGCCGACCCGCTGACCCAGCGCGAGCGCGAAGTGCTGGCCCTGATCGTCGCCGGCTGCACGAACCGGCAGATCGCGCAGCAGCTTTACATCGGCGAGGAGACAGTGAAGAGCCACGTCGTCCACATTCTGCGCAAACTCGGTGTCACGTCGCGGACTCAGGCTGCCGTCAGGGGTCGCGAGCTCGGACTGTAGTCCCCCACGGCGGGGACAAGCTGCACCAGCCAGCCCATTGTGGCCGGCTGGTGCTTCTGTTTGCGCCGCGGGGGGGGGTCGGCTGCCTTGCGAAATCCCCCGCCTCAATCCCCCGACCGGGGGACGCGCGATGCCGATGGCATTTGCTAATATGACTCCAGACCGAGGAGGCATCAACATGGAGCACGCACTGGACATTGCGATGCTGTCATCATTGGGGACTACGGTCGCAACGCTGGGAGTGGGCCGCTACGCGCTGCCGGTCCGGTTCCGGATCAGCGGCCGGGCCGTCGAATGTCGCGTGCCAGTCTGGGTCAGCATCACGGAACTGATCGCTGAGGCCGGCGAGGTCACGCTGGTGGCGGCAACCGAGGTGTGCTCGGAATTGCGCTGGCTGTTTGTGCGCGGTCCGGCCTCGATCGTCGACGACCCCGACTGGACGGGGCTCGCGCCGCGCCTGCCCGCTCGCGCGGCGCTGGCCGAACTCTATCAGGTTGTCAGGGTCGCGCCGCGACGGATCGAGCTGATCGATGAGCGGCGCGGCTGGGGTTACCGCGAGACAGCCGACTTCTGAACCACACGCGGGAGGACATCAACCCGTGAAGGAGGAACCCGATCCATGAGATTTCGTAAGCCTGTCAGTCTGCTGGTACTAGTGATCATCGCCCTGTCCGCCGTCGCGGCCGGCTATGGCTTGCTGTCCACCGGCGGTCCCGGCCCGCACGAATTCACGACCGTGTTCGGTCAGACGGTAACGCTCCACGGGCAGGGCCTCTACCGCAACGACTCAGTGTCAGCCGCCGCGCAGGCCCGGAGCCAGGATGTCGTGACGCTCGCGCTGGCGATTCCGCTGCTCGCGTTCGCCCTCGCGCTCGCCCGCCGCGGTTCGCTGAAAGGCCGCCTGCTGCTGGCCGGAACGCTCGGGTATTTCCTCTACAGCTATCTGTCGCTGGCCTTCCTGGCAACGTACAACCCGCTCTTCCTGGTCTACACGGCGGCGTTTGCGGCCAGCCTGGGAGCGTTCATACTGACACTGCTGGACATCGACGCTCAGGAGCTCGCTGCGCGGGTCAGCGGCCGCCTGCCGGTCCGGTTCATCGGCGGGTTCCAGCTGTTCCTGGGCTGCGCATTGCTCATCATGTGGCTCGGCCGGATCATCCCGCCGCTGCTCACCGGCGGCGTCCCGACCGGACTCGACCACTACACGACTCTCGTCATCCAGGCGCTCGACCTAGGCATCATGGTGCCGCTGGCCATCATCTCGGGCATCCTGATCCTCCGCCGGGATGCCTACGGCTACCTGCTCTCAGCGGTGACCATCATTAAGGGCGTGACCATGCTGACCGCGATCTCGGCGATGATCATCGGCCAGTTGCGGGTCGGCGACCAGGTCCCGCCGGCGGTGATCGCAGTCTTCGCCCTTGCCAACCTGATCGCCGTCTACTGCATGGTGACGATGCTGCGCTGCATCAGCGACCGGGAACCTAGGACCGCCAAGGAGGCCATCTCGTGAAGACGCTCATCGCCTATGCCACCAACCACGGCGCCACCAAGCGGTATGCCGAGGCCCTTGCCGCCAGGCTCGCCGGAGATACTGTCCTGATCGACCTCAAGCAGCAGCCGCCCCCCGATCTTAGGGCATTCGATACCGTCGTTGTCGGCACCGCCATCTACTACGGCCAGCCGCAAAAGGCCGCCAAGGACTTCTGCGCCAGGAACCTCGAGCAACTCAGGATGAAACGCCTTGGCCTGTTCATCTGCTCGCTGATCGCGGAGCAGGCAGACTCGGCCCTGAAGACGGCTTTTCCCGCCGAGTTGCAGGAGTCTGCGGTCGCCAAGGGAATGTTTGGCGGAGAGATGATCATGAACAAGCTCGGATTCGCCGAACGCCTGATCGCGAGAGCAGTGACCAAAGGCAACAAAGACCTCTCGAAGTTCTCGGAGGAGCCGCTCGCGGCCTTTGCCAGCGCGCTCGCATCCGACCGGACCTGAGATATGGAGGTGGCTGCGGTGATTCGTCCGAAGCGTCGCAAGTCCCGCGCGATCCTCTGGGCTGTTCTGATTCTCGTCCTCTTGGTGGCGGCCGGCGCCATTACGCTGTCCGTGCTCAGCGCGCGACTCGCGAACGTGACCATCGATCCGGTCGACCTGGCGCGGGTTGCCGATGGTCAATACGTCGGCGAGTACGCCGCCTTCCCGGTCACCGCCAGGGTCCTGGTGACGGTTGTCGACCACCGGGTGACCGACATCGGCATCCTGAAACACGTGACCGGGCAGGGTAAGCCCGGCGAAGCCGTCATCCCACGTGTCATCGAGGCGCAAACGCTGTCGGTCGACGCAGTTGCCGGCGCGACATACAGCAGCAAGGTCATACTCAAGGCGACGGAGCTCGCTCTCAGGCAAGGGATCAAGTAATTCGGCGACCCTCGCGGATCGGCAGACGGGTGGCGGGCGATGTCCGTCACCCGTCTCGCATAGTTACCGGGCGAGCAGACCCAGATGGCGCCACCAGGGCAGCGACATGACGACGCTGACCACGCTGCCGGCGCAGATCAGGACCGACAGCAGGGCAGCCCGGGGCTGGTCGGCGAGTAAATCGGACGCCGCCCGGTGCGAGACAAGGTACGCATCGTTCTGGAACGGCAGGATCCAGACCGACTGGACGATCAGATGCGTTGCGATGCCGATCGCCCACGGGCTGATGCCGGCAGTTCCGGCCACCGGCCCGAGGACGAGCATCATCAGGGTGACCACGGCGAAGTCGCTGATCAACACCTGGCGGACGACGAACACTGCTGCCATCAGGACTGCGAAGAACAACGCCGGCCGGTCGACCAGTGGCGCGAACAGAGGGGCCACCGTCCGTCCCAGCCAAACATCGATCTCCAGCGCTGGCAGGACCTCAGCCAGATTCAGTGTAATGCCGACGAAGATCAGGCCGGTCCAGGAGATCTTCGCCTGAAAGGCTGCCCGGTCAATGACACCGGTCGCCGACAGGAACGCCAGTGCCGCCATGGCCACGATCGCGCCATCGAGGCCGGCCCACCGGCCGACGATCCAGAGCAGCACCGTGACGGCGAGCGTCAGGAGCGTGGTCAGTTCCTTGCCACGAATCGGGCCTAGCGACGCGAGTTGTTCGGCGACATAGCCGCGCGGCAGCGGCTCGACGCGCCGCGGCCGACAGGTGATGAGGATTGCGAGCCAGGACAAGATCAGGATGATCAGCATCGTCGGCAGGTAGGTGAAGAACCAGGAGCCCCACGAGATGCCCGCTCTTGTAGCAGGCGGGAGCAGGGCCAGGATGACGAAGTTCGTCACCGTGCCCGTCAGGAACAACGGCCCCATCAGACCGAAGCCCGTGAACATCGACATGAACAGCCCGGTCGTGTGGCGCGACCGGTTCTCCAGCTTCATCGCCTTGGCCATGCCGAGTACGAACGGTGCCGCGACAGCGGTCTTGCCGGTCACGGTCGGGAGCGCGGGACTGAACAACAGCCCGGCGAGAATGAGACCGCCGGTCTGGCCCGAGTAGGTCGGCGGCAGCGCCCTCAGCGCCAGCAGCGCGACCCTTCGGAGCAGGCCCGACTCGGCGACAGCGACACCGATTCCAAGCGCGCCGACCATCATCCACCAGCTGCTTGACGAGAAGCACGCGAATGCCAGGTCGAACGGCACGATCCGCAACGCCACCCAGCCGATGCCCATGATCAGGGCGACAACGTAGTCGCTCAGCGCATCGCCGGCCCAACAGATGATCGCCCAGACGAGCAGGCCGACAGCGCGCATCGCTGCCGCGGAAAGGCCGGTCGGCGGCGATGTCAGGGCGACTGCCAGACCCGCCACGACCGCGACCGCCAAGATGATAGGACGTCTGAGACGCTCCCTGCTGAGGCCGATCATGGTTGCTCCTCCGGCTCGCCAATCTCGCTCAGCGCTGCGGCCAGCCGTCGGACGCCGATCGCGATCTCAGTCTCGTCGACCCCGGCGATTGACAGCCGGAGGTGGACCCGGCCCGGCTCCGACGCGAAGAAGTCCCTGCCGTCGGCAACCCGCACGCCGTGCCGGAGCATGACCTGCGGCCAATCCGCGACTCTGCCTCGCACCTGGGTCAGGGTCAGCCAGATAAGGTAGCCGCCGTTCGGCTCGATCCAGCTTGCCCACTCAGGGCGGACGCGACGCCGCAACTCGCAGACAAGAACCTGCATGCGGCGTCGGAACACTCGATGCATGCGACTGATGTGACGGTCGTAGTGACCGTCCTCGCAGAACTTGCACAGCGCTGCCTGCAGCGGCGTGTTCTGGGTGAGGTCGCTGAACCGCCGGATGGCGACGAGGCGCGCGATGCACTCCCTGGCTGCCGTCACCCAGCCGACGCGGATGCCAGGGAACAGGACCTTTGAGAATGTGCCGCAGTAGATGACCGACTGATGCCGGTCCATCGACTTGATCGGCAGAACGACGCGACCGAAGTACTTCATCTCTTCATCGAAGGCGTCCTCGACAATCGGTGTGCGGTGCGCCTCACAGAGCGCAAGCAGTCGCTCCCGGTGATCCTGAGTTGTCGATACGCCGGCCGGGTTCTGAAAGCTGGGCATTGTGTAGACGAGCACCGGTCGCTCGCTGTCAAGTACTCTGGCGAGCGCCTCCAGGTCCATCCCGTCTGACCGCAAGGGCACGGCTACCGGTCTCAGGCCGTTGAGCCTGAGCAATGGCAGGACGCAATCATAGGTGGGCGATTCGACGGCCACGGACCGGCCCGGTGCGGCTGCCATGCGGAAAATCAGGTCGAGGGCCTGCTGCGAACCGTTGGTGATCAGGATCTCGTCCTCACCCGCGGTGATGCCGTGGCTTTGCAGTCGCCGGGCGATGTACTGCCGCAGCGGCCAGTAGCCGGCCGGGTCGCCGTAACTAAGCAGTGCGTCCCCGGACTCGCGCAGCACCCTGCCCATGCAGGACCGCAATGCATCGCTGGGGAGCAGTCGCGGGTCAAGATCGAGACTGCTGAAGTCGATGACGCCGCTCTGTTCGGCCTCGCTCCCGAGCGGACGGAGACGCCGGAACGATGACAGCGCCCCGTTGCCGACCGGTGCGGCGACTTCGCTCCAGGCGATCAGTCCATCATCGTCCGGCTTGGCTTCGCCTGCCAGCGGCGCGCGGGCGCGCACGCGCGGACGGGCGCCCGGCTTGACTTCCAGGTATCCCAGCGCCCACAGTTCCTGATAGGCGAGCGCGACGGTCGACCGGTGGATGGCCAGGACGCCTGCCAGCTGGCGGGTTGACGGCAGTCGGTCGCCGACGCTGAGAGTCCCGTCGTCAATCAGCGATCTGATCCGGGCGAAGATCTGGCGCGACTTGGGCTGGGGGCTTCGATCATCAAGCGTGATGAGCAGCATGGCACGGTGCCTCCCGTGAGAGGAATCCTCTGCCGCCAGTATAACGGAAAACTGGCCGGTTAGCACCGACCAGTACTACCACAAACGGAGCCGACCAGTTTGTCTTCGCGGGACCTCAGGCAGGGAACGGAGGCCATTCCACCGTAGTCCCTCAGCAGGTCTCAAGCAGCACTCAGGAGGCGGCCATGGACACCATCAACGTCGGCATCATCGGCACGGGAAGCATCAGCAGCGCGCACGTCGAAGCCTACCAGCGGCTGCCGGGAGTCAGGGTCATCGCGGCGTGCAGCACGAACGCTGAGCGCGCCGGCAGGTTCGCCGCGCGGTACGGTATCCCGCACGTGTTCACGGATCACCGCGAGCTGCTGGCGATGGAGAAACTGTGCGCGGTCAGCGTTGCGACCTGGAACAACTCGCACGCCCCGATCAGCATCGCGGCGCTGCGGGCAGGCAAACACGTCCTCTGTGAGAAGCCGCTGGCGATGAACGCCGCGGAAGCGGCCGACATGGTCGCCACGGCACGCGACACCGGCAAGCTGCTGATGGTCGGCATGTGTCGCCGGTTCAGCGAGAAAGCGCGGGCGCTGCGGGCGATGGTCGAGCGCGGCGATCTCGGCTCGCTCTACTACGCCAAGACAGGCTACATCCGCCGTTGGGGCAACCCGGGCGGCTGGTTCGCGAACAAGCAGCTGTCAGGCGGCGGGCCGGTGATCGACCTCGGCGTGCACATCATCGACCTCGTTCGCTTCCTGGCCGGCGGCCCGCGCGCGACCGCGGTCAGCGCCGCCGTGTTCGACCGGCTGGGGATGCGGCCGGAGGTCCGCGGCGTCAGCAAGTACCGCTCGGCGAGCTACAGCGAGTACAACGACGTTGAAGACGGCGCGACAGCGCTGATCCGCTTCGACAGCGGTCTCGTGCTCACTGCCGAGGTCAGCTGGGTCCAGAACATCAAGGAAGATCGCATGTACCTTGAGTTATACGGGGACAGGGCCGGCGCTCAGTTGGATCCGGAGTTCGAGATCTACGGCAACATCGGGCCGCACCTGACGGACACGAGGCCGCTGATCGACCCGGAGCTGAATCGCAGCAGGCACAGCATCAACGAGCAGGCGGCCCATTTCATCGACTGCATCGCGAATGGCACGCCATGTCTCAGTCCGGCTGAAGACGGACTGGAGATGATGCGGATCATCGACGCGATCTACGAGTCGGCACGCCAGGGGCGTGAGATCACGATTGACAGAAGCGAGCCCTGATCAGGGCTCGCTTCGCGTCTTAAGCGGGATCGCTTCAGGTCTTTCCTGGAGGCGCCGCCGACTACTTGCCGGTGTTGTGGTCGCAGTAGACGTCGATTGCCGCCTTGAGGAACTTCGCCATGCCGGGCCTGACCTTCTCGTAGAAGGCCGTGAAACGTTCATCGGCGACGTACGCCTCGCCAAGGCCGCGGAGCATGTCGATCGAACAGTTGTAGAAGCGCTCACTGATGAGCTTTCGCCATCGACCGATCAGCTCTTGCACGGCCGGGTCGGCAGGCGCGCGATCCATCAGGTCGGCCAGACCTTGCTGGATCTCGCCGCTCTCGGCCTTGACCGCTTCCCAGTCCTCCTTCGTGTACAGCTTGGTGCGCCGCATCGACTCCTTGTAGGCGTCAGTGTGACCCCAGCGCTGGCGCGCCTCCTCTTCGTACTTCGACTGGTCGAAGCCCTCGAACATGTCCTTTTCGTCCATCGTAACACCTCTTTCCATGGCTGTGAGCGTGCGGTCCACGGACGCGATCAGCGCGGTCAGCCGCTCGCGCCGCTCGACCAGCAGCTGCCGGTGCTTTCGCAGCGCCGCGCTGCGATCGAACCCGGGACGGTCGATGATCTCCCTGATTTCCTCCAGCGCGAACCCCAGTTCGCGGAAGAAGAGAATCTGCTGCAGGCGTTCGAGATCACCGCGGGAGTAGAGACGGTAGCCGGAGGCGCTGACGTCTGCCGGTTTGAGCAGGCCGATTGCATCGTAGTGGTGCAGGGTCCGCACGCTGATGCCGGCGATATCAGCGACAGCCTTGACCGTGTATGGCATCTTGAGCACCTCCATGGCTCAAGGATAAACCCTGACGTTACGTCAGAGTCAAGCGGGTATTGACAGCAATGGTTCAACAGGATATTCTATCCTCGCACGACGTTCTGAGGGGGCGATTGGGCAATGGTCCTCAGCACTGGCCGCAACAACAATACGCATCTGCCCCTTCAGGCATCGCTGCGCTAGCACCTCATCCTGTCTGCAGGATCTGGCCGCAGCCCTGTTGGGCTGCGGCTTTTTCGTGTCCATTTCGCCCATTGGGAGCGATTCACTATGTCAGGAAATCAGAAGCGGGGCAACAGGCTTCTCTTTCACTACCTCAAGCCATACTGGCTGACGCTGATCGTTCTGCTGGCCGCGCTGCTGGCCGGCGCCGCCGTGCAACTCGGCTTGCCGCGGATCCTCGGCGCCTTCATCGATCAGGTGCTTGGCGGCGCCGGGGCGGCGACCCTGGCCCGGCTGGCCCTGTCATACCTCGCGCTGGCCGGCGCCAATCAACTGCTCGGCCTCGTGATCGCCTATCTCGGCCAGAACCTGGCGTGGAAGACCACCAATGCCCTCCGGGCGGACCTGTTCGGCCACTGCCTCGGGCTCGGGCTCGGCTTCCACAACCAGCGCACGCCGGGCGAACTGATTCAGCGAATCGATGGCGACGTCGGCGACCTGTCCAACACTCTGTCACAATTCTCGGTGCGGATTTTCGGCAACTTGCTGCTGCTCGGGGGCGTCCTCGTGATGCTGTCACGCACCGACTGGCGCATCGGTGCAGCGCTGGCCGTGTTCGCTCTGGCGACGCTGGTCGTCCTCCAGCTGACGCGCAGTATCGCGGTGCCGGCTCACCGCGAGGAGAGCGAAACCGTCGCCCGCATCGCCGGCTACATCGAGGAGCGCCTGGGTGGCGCCCACGACATCCGGTCGAACGGCGCCGTGCAGCACGTTCTGAACGGGCTGTTCCTGCTCGGACGGAGGCGCCTGGCGACCATCAGCCGCAGCTACTTCATGGGCTCGCTGCGCTGGGGCATCGCCATGGCGACGCTCCTCATCGGCAACATCCTCGCGCTCGGCACCGGGGCATGGCTGTACCTTGCGGGCCGCGCGACCATCGGCACGGTCTACATCATCTACAACTACACCAACATGCTGCTCGACCCGTTGCGGGAGATCTCCGATCAGCTTCAGGATTTCCAGAAGGCGTCGGCCGCGATGGCCCGCATTCAGGAGCTGTTCGCGCTGCCCCCGGAACCGGTTGGCAGCAGCCCCGCGGGCGAAGCGCTGCCGGCTGGAGCGTTGCCGGTCGAACTCGCTGATCTCTCGTTCAGTTATGAGGACGGCACCAATGCCCTGACCGGGATCACAGCTCGCCTTGCCCCCGGCCGCGTGCTCGGCGTCATCGGCCGCACCGGCAGCGGCAAGAGCACGCTCGCCCGGCTGCTGGTCCGGTTCTACGAGCCGTCCGCCGGCGAACTGCGGGTCGGCGAGCGGGATATTCGCCGCGTCAGTCTGTCTGACCTGAGGAGCAAGGTGGCTCTGGTGACTCAGGAGGTCCAGCTGTTCCAGGCCAGCGTCCGCGACAACGTGACCCTGTTCGACGCCGCCGTCTCAGATGATCGCATCACGCAGGCGCTGGCCGAAGTCGGTCTCACTGCCTGGCTGCAGTCATTGCCAGCCGGCCTTGATACCCGGATCGCCTCCGGTGGCGGCGGGTTGTCGGCCGGCGAGGCCCAGCTCCTGGCTTTCGCGCGGGTACTGCTGCGCGATCCCGGCCTCGTGATTCTCGACGAGGCGTCGTCCCGCCTCGATCCCGTGACCGAGCGCCTGCTCGATCAGGCGATGGTGAGGCTGCTCAAAGGGCGGACGGCGGTTGTCATTGCCCACCGGCTGGCCACGCTCGAGCGCGTCGATGACATCCTCGTCCTCGAGGGCGGTCGCGTCGTCGAGGCTGGTGAGCGGGCCCGTCTGGCGGCCGACCCCCAGTCCCGCTACGGTCAGTTGCGCCGGTTCGGCGGAGAGGAGTTGCTGGCATGAAGACCATCCGGACGCTCCTGCGAGTCATCGCCTTCGGCCCGCTGATGATGGGAATCAGCATCATGGCCTACGTGTTCTTCTTCAACCTGCCGTTCCTCAGCGCCATACTGACCGGCTACCTGTTCGACGCCCTGTCAGGCCGCGCGCCGCTTGGCGCCAACGTCTGGACGATGCTGGCGCTGGTCGCGGCCAGCGACGGCGCCCGCATCGCTTCGCAGCTCGGCTTCATCCGCAACTGGGCACGCTTCATCGCCACCGTGGAGGCGCATCTCAAATCGAATATGCTGCGCGGGGCGTTATCGGCCCGTCCCGATCGGCTGACACTGTCCCCCGGCGAGGCGGTGACACGCTTCGGTGACGATGTCGACAAGCTGACCCGCACGCTCGACGACTGGTGCGACAACATCGGCATCCTCGTCTACATCGTCGTCTCGTCCCTGGTCCTGTTCCGCATCGAACCGCGCATGACCCTGATTCTGTTCTCGCTCGGCCTGCTGCTGGTGGTCGTCAGTCAACCGCTCTACCACCGCGTCGAGCGCCTTTACCGCGATGCGCGCGCGGCGGCCGAACGGGTTGCCGGGTTCACCGGCGAGGTCATGGGCGGGGTTCAGGCAATCAAGACCGGCACTGCGGAGCTCAGGGTACGGGCGCGCTTCACCGCGCTCGGTGAGCTGCGCCGGCGAGCCGAGCTGAGGAGCGTCATGCTCCAGCTCGTTGCCGACACGTTCATTGCCAGCACGGTCACCAGCCTCGGCACCGGCATCCTGCTGTTCATCGCCGCGCGGTCGATCCGCGGCGGCGCGCTGACCGTGGGCGAGTTCACCCTGTTCGTGACCACAGCGCCGCGCCTCACGGAATACTTGCGCCGCATCGGGCAGGGGCTGGTCCTGGTCTGGCAGTCCGGCATCTCCCTCGACCGGATGGCCGAGCTGAACGCGGGCGGCGAAGCCGAGTTGCTCCGGCGCAACCCGGTCTTCCTGCGCGGCGAGCTGCCGCCGGCGGCGCCGCCGGAACTGCAGGCACCGTTGGCCACGCTGACCGCCGCCGGGCTGTCGTACACCTACCCCGACGGCCGCCGGGGGATCGAGGCCGTCGACCTGACGATCTCCCGCGGCGAACTGGTTGTGATCACCGGACGCGTCGGCTCGGGCAAGAGTACGCTCGTCAAGGCCTTGCTCGGTCTGCTCACTCCAACGGCGGGGCGGATTCTCTGGAACGGCCAGCCGGTCACCGATCCGTGTGCCTTCTTCCGGCCGCCGCACTCGGCTTACTGCCCTCAGTCGCCGCGCCTGTTCAGCGGCAGCCTGCGCGACAACATCCTGCTCGGCCTGGCCGGCGATCCGGTGGCGCTGGCCGACGCGCTCAGCGATGCCGCCCTTGATGGCGACGTTGCCGAGATGTCAGAGGGCCTCGAGACCGTCATCGGACCCAAGGGCGCCCGATTGTCAGGCGGTCAGGTCCAGCGCGTCGCGACTGCCCGGATGCTCGTTCGGCGACCGGAACTGCTCGTCGTTGACGATCTGGCGAGCGCCCTCGATGTCGAGACCGAGCGGGCAGTCTGGGATCGCATGCTCGGCCGCTCCGAAACGACTTGCCTCGCGGTGTCGCATCGCCGGACCGTCCTCGCCCGGGCTGACCGGATCATCGTCCTGAATGACGGACGCGTCGAAGCCTGTGGTACCGCGGCGAGCCTGCTGCAGACATCGCCCGAGTTCCAGCGCCTCTGGGAGACCGAGGCGGTTGCCTCGGCAGGGACATCCTGACACGAGCCGAAGGGAGTGATCACATGACCACTCAGTTTCACCCATACACCGCCGCCGACTTCCTGCGCGTGCGGGATTTCCTCGTGCGCACGCACGACACGGTCGGCGAGACGCACAACTCGGTTCAACCACTATGGCTCGCGGAGCATCTGGGAGAAGATGCTTCCGCAGGGGGAGGTAAGCGACGATGATGAAGCTCAGCCTGATGAACCGCTTTATGGGCACCGTCGATCAGGAGTACCGGTCACCGGTCGCTGATGCGATTGCGGCGCCGTGGGGATGCGACCCCGGGTCCGTGTACTTCTGGCGCGCCAGCGCCAACTTTGTCTGCGTCGCGACGATCGGCGGCGCGCGGCACTTCCTGCGCTTCAACGAGATCGGCGAGCGCGCCCCGGAGTTGATCCGCGACGAGGTGGCGATCCTGAACCACCTGCTCGAGCGGGGAACGTCGGTCAACGTGCCGGTCCTGTCGCGCACCGGCAACTGGGTCGAAGTGCTGACGACCGAACTGGGGACATTCGCCGCCGTGATGTTCCGGGCGCTCCCAGGCAAGGAGCTCGAGTTCGAAGACGCGGGCGGCGATGAGTTCGAGCGCTGGGGCACCGCCCTGGGACGGTTGCACCGCGAGGTGAAGTCTCTGCCCCCCGGGTTCGCGCCGCATCGCCCGTCCTGGGAGGACATCCTGGCCTTTGCTGGCGAGCGCATCGGCCAGGATGAGACAGAGCTGCGGCGCGAACTGGACGATGTCAGGTCCGCCCTCGCCGCCCTGCCGCAGAGCCCTGACAACTGCGGCCTGATCCACTTCGATTTCGAGTCCGACAACCTGTGCTGGGAGGGCGACACCATCGCCGCCCTCGATTTCGACGACTGTGCCAGGCTCTGGTACGCGGCCGACATCGTCTACGCGTTGCGTGACCTGTTCAAGGGCGGGCCGGTCGACCTGGCTGAGCCGCGACTGGCGAGGTTCCTTGCCGGATACCGGCGCGAGACGGCGCTGGACGAAGCGATGCTGGCCAACCTGCCGCTGTTCGTGCGGCTGCACCGTCTGTTCTTCATCGGTCGCCTGCGCCGGTCCGTCGATATCGTCGACCGGACAGCCGTCCCCGAGTGGCTGGCGAAGATCGCTGACAAGCTCAGCGGCGCTGTCGCCCAGTACGTCGATGACATCCGGAATGGCGCTGTCTGCGTCCGTTAGGTTCAGCGCAGCCAACGAAAATGGGACGCCACCCGCCGTGGCGTCCCGTTCGTTCACCGACCTATTTCATCGCGATGCAACCCGTCGGGCAGGCGTCGACACAGAGGCCGCAGCCATAGCATTTGTCGCCGTCGATGACCAGCTGGCCGTCGACCAACTCGCGCGCGCCGAAATGGCAGACACTTACGCAGGCGCCGCAGTCGCTGCACTGCTCGCGGTTGGTCAGCTCGCGCAGGCTGCCCTTGTCGCAGGGATCCTCAGGATGGTTGAAGTAGTGGCAGCACTCCGGACAGCAGAAACAGATGCCGTCAAGCTGCGTCGGGTCAGCGGCGTTGCGGAACGGCCTGGCGACCAGTCCCTTTGTGTCAGCCTCGACGACGATCTCCAGAGCCTCCTCGCGCGTTGCCGGTCGCGGGCGCTGGTCCTCGTGCGCGAACTCCGGGCTGAAGGCGAGGCAGACATCCATCCGCGAGTGGGAGCAGCCGCCCCGGCTGGCGCGGCAGCCGCAGACCCAGATGTAGAACTGGTCATGCTCGGCGATGTGCTTGCGGGCCTCGGCGTGGGTGCACACGAAGTGCTGCGGGACGGAGCCCGTATACGTCGACATGGTCGAATCTCCCCCCCTGAGGTTGCTGATCTACTGCAGACCTTCGCGCTCAAGCTGCTTCAGCCTGTCCTTGTGAGTCTTCGCGCCCCGTCGGCCGCGCTCAGCGGCAAGCTCGGCAGCCTCCAACTGCTCGATCAGGTCATCAGCGAGCGGATCGGCCAACACCTGCCGGCAGAGTCGCTCCTGGCGCTTCTCCTTCTTCAGCGAGGTGTGCGTGTCGCGGCTGACTTTGCCCCGCTCGACATCTGTCGGGTGATCGAACTTGTGTCCCTTGAGATAGGTCCTCAGCGTGTGGTTGGCCATAGAGCACTCCCGTCCGCACACGTTCTCTCGCGTTCTTGTTCTCCGCCCGCGCCGGTCTTCCTCCCGATCGCTTGCCTTTCCACAATGCGCCGGGCTGCCGGCGCAGGAGCCCGGAGCCGCATGGCGAAGATTTAGTTTGAATAGCGAACCATCGCGAGGAGGGCCGATCGTGACAGATAAGCGTAAGCTCCAGGTTGAGGACTTGCTGGCGTTCAAGCTGGCAGGCGACAGCCGCATCTCGCCCGACGGCGGGAGCGTCGCCTATGTGCTGCAGGAGATCGACAAGGAGAAGAACGACTATAACACCTCGATCTGGCTGGCCCGCGAGGGACAGGCGCCGTTTAGGTTCACCGGCGGCAACAAGGACAACTCGCCGCGCTGGTCGCCGGACGGCAAGTATCTGGCGTTCGTCTCGAAGCGCAGCGGCTCGAACCAGATCTGGATCCTGCCGCTGGCTGGCGGCGAAGCCCGGCAGCTGACCCGCGTCAAGGGTGGCGCCGGCAACCCGGTCTGGAGCCCGGACAGCAAGTACATCGCCTTCACCTCATCACTGACCGCCAAGGGCATCGAACCTGAGGGCGAGGACCCGGAAGAGAAGGACCTGTACAAGAAGTACAACAAGGACGTCAAGATCATCGACCGCATCCTCTGGAAGATGGACGGCGTCGGTTACTACACTGACAAGCGGTCGCAGGTCTGCGTCATCGCCGTCGACGGCGGCGAGCCGAAGCAGCTGACCAGCGGCCAGTGGAACCACCTTGACCCGAGCTGGACCCCGGACAGCGAGAACGTCATCTTCACGGCCAACCGGACCGAGGACAGCGACTACCAGCCGTGGTTCGTGGACATCTGGAGCGTTCCGCGCACCGGCGGCGAGATCACCCGCCTGTCGCCGGGCGATGGCAAGCTCGCGGCCAACGAGCCGTCGGTCTCGCCGGACGGCCGCAAGATCGCGTTCATCGGCGTCGATCCGGAAGAGCACGGCTACGGTATCAATCATCTGTACCTGCTGGAGAACGGGCAGGTCCGTCAGCTGACCACGATTGACCGCGAATTCGGCAACTCCGGCGCGGTCGACATGCCGGCCCCGGCCGGCGGCCGCCTGACCTGGTCGCCCGATGGGCGGTTCATCTTCGGCCTGATGTCCGACTCCGGCACCGTCCAACTGGTCCGCGTCGACGCCACGAGTGGCGCCGTTACGCCGGTCACCGGCGGCGACCGGATGATCCACAGCTACAGCCTGAGCAGCGATTGCCGCCGCGCCGCCATCGCCTACGGCACCGGCTGCTCGCCGGCCGATGTCTACCTTGCCAAGCTGGACGAGCCAAAGCCGGTCGCCAGGCTCGCCAACTCGCACCAGATCCTTGCCGGCGGCGGCGTCGAGGAGGTCCGTCTGACCAGTCACAACGCCGATCTGCTGGCCGGCATCGACTACCCCGTCCCGGAGCGGTTCGTCTTCACCGCCGGTGAAGGTCACGCCGGCATTGATGGCTGGATCCTGCGCCCGGCCGGCTTCGAGCCGGGGAAGAAGTACCCGACGATCCTCGAGATTCACGGCGGCCCGGCCAGCATGTACGGTTCCGGCATGTTCTTCGAGTTCCAGTGGCTCGCCGCCAACGGCTACGCCGTCGTCTTCTGCAACCCGCGCGGCTCGCTCGGCTACGGGCGCGACTTCGTCCACTGCATCATGGCGGACTGGGGCAATCTCGACTACATGGATTGCATGGCGGCCGTCGAGACCGCCGTCAAGCGGTTCGACTTCGTCGACAGCGACAGGCTCGGCGTCGCCGGTGGTTCGTACGGCGGCTTCATGGTCAACTGGATCGTCACCCACACCAACCGCTTCAAGGCGGCCGTGACGATGCGTCCGGTCGTCAACCGCTGGAGCTCCATGGGTACGTCCGACACCGCCTACAATCGCGTCGGTCAGTTCGGCACCGAGAACTGGTGGGAAGAGAAGAACATGGCCCCGTACCTCAAGCAGTCGCCGCTCATCCACGTCAGCAACTGCGAGACGCCGCTGCTGATCGACAGCGAGGAAGGCGACCTCCGCTGCCCGCCGGAGCAGGCCGAGCAGCTCTACACGGCCCTCAAGTTCCAGCGCAAGACGGTCAAGATGGTCCGTTACCCCAACGAGTTCCACGGAATGAGCCGGACCGGCAAGCCGTGGCACCGCATCCACCGTCTCAACATGATCAGCGACTGGTTCAAGCAGTATCTGGGGTAAGGCAAGCAAACTGGGCCGCGCGGCAATCGCCGTGCGGCCCAGTGGTTGTTTGCGAACACGCCGGAGCAGCTGCGGTCTGAAGGCAGCAGTCCGTCCGTTGGGGCCGGGGGGGTTTCGTGGCCGAGGCCGCGGTGCCCCTGGGCTCCTCGGTTACTTGTCGGACATCTTATCGCGGTGCTGACCGACCGGTTTTGCACCGAGGGCCGAAGTCACTCGGTTATCGCTGAGGAAGTGCCGAGTCTCCGCGCCGTCCCCCTAGACCGTGACCCGCTTCCAGGCGCCCGTCCGCAGTCGCCAGACGGCGAGGATCGCCTTGGTCAGAGTGTCTGCTGTCATCGCCCACCAAGCGCCGACCAGGCCGACATGGAACACCATGATCAGCAGGTAGGTCAGGCCGACCCGCATCACCCAGGCGCCGACCAGCGTCGACCACATGACGAAGTTGGTGTCGCCGGCGCCGCGCAGCGAGCCCGCCAGAACATAGCCGAAGGACTGATGCACCTGGCAGAAGCCCATCATGATCAGGTACAGCGACGCATAGCGGATGATCGTCGCGTCTGAGGAGTACAGGCGGAGGATCGCCCCCGGCGCCAAAATGTAGAACAGGCCGATGGCGCCGGTGACAGTGGCGGCGACTCGCACCGCCTCCCACGAATCGCGCTCTGCCAGGTCCGGGCGCCCCGCCCCGAGGTGCTGCCCGACCAACGTGGTGGCCGCGACACCGAACGCCATTCCCGGCATGACGGTGATCATCTCGGCGTTGGTGCCGATCGAGTGGGCGGCGTAGGCCGTCGTGCCAAGGACGGCGACCATCCGCACGTAGAACACGCCGGCGCCGCTCATGATCAGACGCTCGCCGATGCCGCCGACGCCGACGCGGGCGAGCCGCGCCTGCATCGCGCCGTCCCAGCGGAAGTCGGTGGACGGCTTGAGCGGCAGCACCGTCCGGTTGGCGAGGTAGGGGACGAGCAGCATGATGCCGCCGATCACCCGCGCAATGGTGGTGGCGAGGCCGGCGCCGATCACGCCGAGGGCCGGGAAGCCGAACAGTCCATAGACGAGCAAGATGTTGAGGACGAAGCTGACCAGGCTGATGGTGATGTTGATGACCATCGGCGTCTTCGTGTCGCCGGCGCCACGCATCGCGCCGGTGAGGACGGTCGAGATCCACATGAAGAACAGGCCCGGCACCATGATCAGCAGGTACTGCGTGCCCTGCGCGATGACATCCGGCTCCGCGCCCATGATGACGACCAGCCAGCGGGCCCTGGAGAGGATGAAGACAACGCCGACGGCGGCGATCAGGGTCGATGTCAGCATCGCCTGCGCCGACGCCTGTCCGACTTTCCGGCGGTTGTCGGCCCCGGTGGCCCGCGCGACGACTGCCGTGGCAGCGACACCGGCCCCCATGAACAGGCTCTGGAACATGAACAGCGGTTGCATCGACAGACCGATCGACGCCACCGCCCCAGCGCCGAGGTGGCCGACCAGCATCATGCTGATGATCTGCGTCAAGGTCTGAAGGATGCTCTCCGCCATGACCGGCCAGGCGAGCCCGAGAACGCGGGCGCGGACGCTGGCTCGGCTGGGAGCGGCAAGCTCAGTCTGAGTTGCGGGTGAGATCTGCATGTAGTCTCCTGATGTTACTTCTGGAGTCGCAAGATCATTGTAGCACAGGACAGAGCGGCGAGGCAGAGAATAGTGATGGCATGGGAGCACTGTCTCAGAGAAGGGGGAGACCGCGTGGAAAGAAACCGCCCCTGTCTTGTCGGGCCGCTGCTTCTCATGCTCCTCTACCTGCTGGTGCAGTTCGCCTACCCGGCGCTTGGCGACGGTTCGCTTGGCCTCGATAAGTACCGCGCTGTGCTGACACTCTGGCTGTTCGTCGCCGTCGGCGTCACGGGCGTCGCTTACGCCGGTCTCAACTCGCAGGCGCGGTTCGGTCTCGGCGCCGTCACCGGTCTGCTCGCGACGCTCCTCATCCCGGTCTGGATCGGCCACGGTTGCTGGTCGCCGGACATGATGAGCGGCATCCTGATTGGTTTCGGAACGGTGGTCGGCGGTGGGCTCGCGGCACACCTCAGTCCGATTCTGCTCGACCGTCTGGCGGCGCTTCGCCCTCGTCTGACGACGATCGCGGGCATAACGCTGATCGTCGCCTTCGCGCTGACTTCCGCCTTGACGCTGCCGCCGTTGCCGCGACCACGGCTGACGATTTCCGGTGGCAGCGGACCGACGCTGTCGTTCCGCCGCGCCGAGCCGGACAGCTTTCTATCCGAACTCAGCCCGAAACCCTGGGCCCGCGCGCGCATTTACTACGGGACGATCGGCATCGGCGCCGACAGCGTCGTCCAGGTGATCGCCGACCGGGGCGTGCGTCAGGTTGGCCTCGCTGGCGCGACATTGCCGCCGCCCGAGACGCCGGCCCCTAACTCGCAGTACGCCTCCTGGTACCAGCCCCTGGTTGCCGGCAACCTCGCGCTGCTCCGCTGGACCACGCAGCAGTGGCCGAGCGTGATCGCCCTGCCGTCAGGTCGGCTGCTTCCTGTCGCTGACGATCCGCGTGACCAGCTTCGCACTGCCGTCCTTACGGACAGCGGCGCCTATCTCGCCGGCTGGGAGAGTGTCCGCGCCCTCGACCGCGACGGCGCCGAGCGCTGGCTCTACCGGCGCCAGCCCGCGACGGCGTCCGATCTGAAGTTCCGCAACGAAGGCACACTGGCCATCACTCCCGCCTCATACTCGTCGCCGGGCCAGGGCAACAGCTGTTTCGTCACGGCAGACGGCGTCGTCGTCGACCTGATCGCCGAGATCGCGGCCCTGGCCAACGACGGCAGCCTCCGCTGGCGCCGCCCGACCGCCGGCCGTTTCCTGGCGCTGCTGGTGCCCGCCGGTGAGGGACCCGCGCTGGCCCTCGAGATGCGTCCAACCGGGACTGACCCGACCGTTGCGACTGGCTTTCTAATGGCGCTCGACCGCGCCACCGGTCGCCTGCTCTGGGAGTGGCAAGTCCCGGATGACGTTGTCGCACTCGATTGGGCCAGTGATGGGCAATCCTTGCTGCTCGTACTGGACCGCCGGTCCGGCGAGGCGCTGACCCGCGAACTGCAGTTGCTGTCCCGTGATGGCGACCCCGTCTGGACCGTGGCCCTGAACCGGGACGAGTTGCTGACGAACCGACTGCTGCCGACGGCTGGCGGTTACCTGCTGGTCGGCAGCTGGCAGGCGCTGATGATCGATCCGGCAGACGGCTCGACGCGCTGGGCGGTGACTCCCGACCAGTCAGGGGCGAGCCGCAGGAGCTTTGACTACGCAAATGGAGTGGCCCTCTGGCATGACGCGGTGCTGCTCACCACCGGCCGGCAGTTGACCGCCTATGATGTCGTGAATGGCGACCGGTTGTGGGAGTATGTCGAGCCCTACGGCATCACCGGCCTTGCCGTCAGCGGCGACAGACTGGCGGTCGGGCATTCGCGCGGCCTGGCCCTGCTCTACTGGCCGGACCCCTGCCCGCCGTGAAGTCGGGTCTTGTTGCCGGCCGGACAGCCGGCGCTGACTGTCGCGGCCTGCCACATTGAGGACGACGATGCCCGCCTGCGACAGCAGGCGGGCATCGTGTTGGCGGCCGATCAGTTGGTGCCGCTGCGGTCGTCGTCGAGGCGCACCGTACATTGAACAAGCATCGTCCCAGCTATATAATGGTGCTAGCTCTTCTGTTAAGGAAGTGACGCGGCTTGATGCGCGGCTATGTCTTCATCCTTCTCACCGCACTGGCATTCAGCACGATGGAGGTCGTCGGCAAGACGATCGCCAACCAGCTCAATCCACTTCAGCTCAACTTTCTCCGTTTTCTCATTGGCGGCCTGGTCTTGCTGCCGTTCGCGCTCAGCGAACTGCGCGCCAAGAAGCTCCGCCTGACGGCGAACGATTTCCTCTTCTTCGCCGTCACCGGCTTTCTCGGCATCGCCTTCAGCATGTCGCTGTTCCAGATGGCTGTCCTCTATGCCAAGGCGAGCGTCGTGGCGGTCATCGTCAGCACCAACCCGATTTTCACCGTGCCGTTCGCGTACTTCATCCTAAGGGAAAAGCTGCCGCCGAACACCCTCCTGGCGCTGCTGCTCTGCTTGGCCGGGCTGGGGTTCTTCCTCAACCCGTTCGGCATGAACGCCGATCTCCACGGCATCTGGCTGGCCATCGCGTCGGCTGTCAGCTTCTCGCTGTATGGCGTCATCAGCCGCAAGCGCGTCGAGAAGTACGGCAGCTTCGCGCTCAACTCGCTGACGTTCCTGGTCGCGTGCGCGATGCTGTTCGTCTACCTGACCGTCAGCGGCATCCCGACCTTCACGGGCATCAACGCCGGAAACGTCCTTCAGGTCGCCTACATGGGCGTTGTCGTGACCGGCCTCGGCTATCTGTTCTACTTCCTCGCCATGCGGGAGACATCGGCCGTGACCGCCTCGACCGTCTTCTTCATAAAGCCGGCCCTGGCGCCGATCCTGTCCTGGATCGCGCTGCACGAGGTGCTCAGGCCCAACACCATCATCGGCGTCCTGCTCGTCTTGGCCGGCTCGTTCGTCATGCTGCGGGCGAAGACTCAGGCGGCACGGGCCGTTCGGGCGTAAGCGCGCCGATCCACGCGGCGGTCGTCATCACCTTGCTGAACGCGTACGCCTGCGCGACCAGTGTCGCACGGTGCAGTTCCTCCGCCGTAGCGCTGCCGCCGGCGTTGGTGAACGCCAGCGTGCCGGTGGCGTCGGACAGGAACTCGACGGCGAAGCCCAGGTGCGAGGCCTGCCGGGCAGTCGTGTCGCAGCACATCTGGGTCATGTAGCCGGCGATTGTCACGGTGTCGATGCCGTTGTCCCTCAGCCATGCCTCAAGGTCAGTGCCGGTGAAGCTGCCCGGGCGATTCTTCTCGATCAGCTTGTCATAGTGCCGGGCGGCAACGTCGGGGTGCAGTTCCCAAGCCGGCACGCCCCTGCCGAACGACCCGCCCTTGGGCGACGTGTGTTGGATGACGACGATCGGCACGCCATGCCGCGCCGCGGCATCCATCGCGGCGAGGATGTTGTCGAGGCTGTCGGCGGGGTGGGTCACCCGCATCCGGTCGCCGAAGTACACGTTCTGGACATCGATCACCAACAGAGCTCGCTTCATGTGTGACTCCTCCTCTGCGCGCTCGCCAGACTCTTGTTGCCATACCTGCGATTCGCCTTCGGACCGCAGCCACCCTGCAAGCGGGAGCCGCGCACCATCAGCCGGCGGCTGGCAGAAAACTGTAGACAGCGTGCCGGACCGGGTGCCATAATCTGCCTGATGTCCCGGACTCACGCGAAAGGAGGTGCCCCTGGTGCGGACTATCTGCGATGGTACGATCATTCGCAGCGAGCTTGTTGTGGCCGCCACAAGGGGTTACTGTATCCTTTTGGCGGACGATGGGGCGCTACGGCAATAGCATCGGAGTACCACTTCCGGGCTTTGGGCCGCGCGGCACAGTCCGCGCGGCCTTTTTCGTCTGCTCCGGCCGCGCGAATCGTCTGCCTGCCACTCGCCATAAGTTCATCCCAGACTTGGAGTGATTGCAGTGAACACGACATTCCGCAGCCGAATCAGGGAGTCGCTGGCCGGGTTCAATCGAGGCCTCTGGGTTCTCACCGGCGGGCAAGTCATCCAGCTGATCGGCGACCATTTCGTCACCATCGCCATCTCCGCGTTTACCTACACGATGACCCGCTCGGCCTGGTCGTACGCCCTCCAGCAACTGGCCGCGTTCCTGCCCTGGATGCTGTTCTCGAGCATCGCCGGGCCGATCAGCGACCGCTTCGACCGTCGCAAGGTGCTGATCAGCGCCGATCTGATCCGCGCGACGATCTGCTTCTTCTACCCGTTCTGCCGCGCCATCGAGGCGCTGCTGATGCTCAACTTCCTCAGGTCTGTCGCCGGCGTCTTCGCCATGAACGCCCGCGTCGCGCTCGTTCCGCGCCTCTGCGACCGCGACCGCCTGCTCCAGGCGAACGGCATCCGCACCGCCGTGTTCGGCGTCATCGACCTGACGGGTCCCGCCCTGGCCGGCTTCCTGATGGGCAAGATCGGTACCACCGTCGCCTTCCGCTTCACGGCGACGATGTGGGTGATCGGTGCGCTGATCTTCCTCAGCATCCCCGCGTTCGCCGGCCGGCCGGAGCGGCAGGCGGCCGTCGCGGGGCCGGCGCCGGGTTTCTGGCGCGACCTGCGGGCGGGGCTCGCCTTCCTTCGCGGCGACCGCGCGCTGCTTGGCATGGTCATCCTCTACTGCGTCTACACCGCCGGCCAGAACGGCACCAATTCGGTGTTCTACCCGTACGTCGAGGACGTGCTGCGGGCCGGCCCGGCCGTGTTTGGCCTGTCGATCTCGTTCTACTTCGGCGCCAACCTGCTCGCGGGCATTCTCCTCGCTCGCTTCGGGCGCATGTTCAGCCGCCTGCCGATGATCTGGCTGATGGTTCCCGCCTCGTTCGTCTGGTTCGGCTATTCGTTGGCCAGGCACATCCCGCTGGTGCTCGCCATGGGCTTCCTCGAGGGGATGATCTTCTCGACGCTCACCAACCTGTTCACGACGCGCGTCCAGTCGCGCGCACCGTCGGCCATGACCGGCCGCGTCTGGGGCCTTGCCTCGAGCATCACCAGCGGCGGCGAGGTGTTGGGCATCCTGGGCAGCGGCGCTGCCGCCGGCCGGTTCGGACCTGTTGTCGCCTACCGCGTCGTCGGCACGGTCGGTCTGGCGCTGATCATCCTCGCCGACCTGGCGCGCCGGGCGAGCGCCCGCCGCAGCGAGGCCGACGGGAGCGCACCCCTGGCCGCCGAGTAGGACAGGGGGAGTTTGGCGACTGAGGGAGAATCATGGGAGCAGATACTCTTCCCAGGAGGTCGCTGCATGCCCAAGCATCTGGCACACAGGAGCATTCCGCCCGCGTCGCCCGCGAACATCCGCTACTGGCGCCTGCTGCTCGTGCCGCTGGTGTTCTTGCTGGAGCGGGCCCTCGTCCGCTTCCCCGGGTTCAGCGAGCGGGTCTATGCCCGCGGCCTGTTCCCGCTGATCGGCCAGACGCTGAACTTCCTCACCGGGTGGATCCCGTTCTCGCTGGCTGAACTGACAGCCTGGCTGCTCGGCCTCGCGGCCGTGCTGTGGCTGTTCGGCACTGTCAACCGCGTCGCCCGGGCCGGCGCGGGCCGCCGCCTGCGGGCGCTCTGGCGCCGCGTCGCCGGCGTCCTGGTCTGGGCGGCCGGCGTCTACTTCTGGTTCGTCATCCTCTGGGGGCTCAACTACGCACGGCTGCCGTTCGGTACCATCGCCGGGCTCGATGTGCGGCCGTCGTCAACGGCTGAGCTGGCGGAACTCTGCACCGACTTGATCGACCGGGCCAACGCGCTGCGCCTCGAGGTGCAGGAGGACGACGACGGCGTGATGCGCCTCAACGACAGCATCCCGGCGGCCCTTCGCCGCGCCTCGCTCGGCTACCGCGAGGCGGCCAAGACCTACTCTGCCCTTGGCGGTCGCTACGGGCGCCCGAAGGGCGTCATCAGCTCGAAGCTCTGGTCGTACACCGGCATCGCCGGCATCTACTTCGCGTGGACCGGCGAGGCCAATGTCAACACCGCCATGCCGGCCTCGGCCATTCCCGCCGCGGCGATGCACGAGATGGCGCATCAACGCGGCTTCGCCCGCGAGGATGAGGCGAACTACATCGCCTACCTGATCTGCAGTTTCCATCCCGACGCGGACTTCCGCTACTCCGGCGTGCTGTCGGCAGTCAGCGAGTCGATGTTCGCCCTCTACAAGCGCGACCCGGACCTCTACGCCGAGTTGGGCAAGCGCTACAGCGACGGCGTCCGCCGCGATCTGCAGCGCGAGTATGATTTCTGGCGTGGCTATGAGGGAGTCGTCGCCGATGTCTCCGAGCGCATCAACGATGCCTACCTCAAGTCGAACGGACAGACGGACGGCGTCCAGAGCTACGGCCGGATGGTCGACCTGCTGCTCGCCGAGTACCGTCAGAATAAGGGGAGATGACATCCATGGCTGCCACCCGGAGCGAGCCTGAGCGCTATCGCGTCCAATCCCGGATCAGCGACCCCGGCCGCCAAGCCGGGTTGTATGCGGGACTGCCGGGCACCGTGGCGGACCTCGTCAAGGTCGTTCAGGGGCTGATCGTCCACATCTTCTGGGCTGAGCGCTACGGGATCACGCCGACCGACGAGCAGAAACGGCACGTCCAGGCGCGCCTCGTCGAGCGCACCCTGACGGTGATGACGGACATCGATCCGGCGCCGCTGACGGTGGCGCGCCCGCTCGCCCGGCGGTTCTTCGGCAACTGCCGCGATTTCTCGCTGCTGCTCACGTCGATGCTGCGCAGCCAGGGCGTCCCGGCCCGCGCCCGCTGCGGCTTCGGCACATACTTCTTGCCCGATCACTACGAGGACCACTGGTGCTGCGAGTACTGGAACGGACAGCGCTGGGTCAGCGTCGACGCGCAGCTCGACAGTCTGCAGCGGGAGAAGCTCGGCATCGACTTCGACCCGCTCGACATGCCACCGGGCAAGTTCGTGCCCGCTTCCGACGGCTGGCTGATGTGCCGCGCCGGCCGCGAGGACCCGGACAAGTTCGGCATCATGGACATGCACGGCCTCTGGTTCATCGCCGGCAACCTGATCCGCGAGCTGGCGGCCTTGAACGGCGCCGAGATGCTGCCGTGGGATGTCTGGGGCCTCATGACTTGCGAGCAGCTCAGCGAGCTCGAGCTGGCCTTGCTCGACGAAGTCGCGCGGGCGCTCAAGGCCGACAGCGACGCCGACATCCGCCGGCTCTACGCCGACGAACGGCTGCGCGCGCCGGCCGAGATGATGAAGGCAGGCATCTAGCGTAGAGAGTCCTCCGGCGCTTGCCGGAGGACTCTGCTGTCTCTCTTGCCTGATCGATCAAGTCGGCTGGATCGGCGTCCGCGTCGGCAGGTAGGCCATCCCGTCGGGATGGATGCCGGCATCGATCGTGCCGATCTGTTTGAGGGTCGCGATGTCGATGATCGAGATGTCGTTGGTCTTGTTGTTGGCCACGTAGGCGAACTTGCCGTCCTGATCGAACACCGTGCCGCCGGGCCAGACGCCGACGCGGATGCGCTTGATCTCCCAGCGCCGGTTGCAGTCGATGATCGACAGGTCGGACGATTCGCGGTTCGGCGAGAAGGCATAGCGGCCGTCCGGACTGAACGCCATCCGCACCGGCAGCGTCCCCAGCCGCCGCCTGGCGAGCACTGCGTATGTCTCGGTATCGATGATCCAGAGGTCGTTGTCGTGCTGATTGGCGACGTACAGCTCCCTGCCGTTCGGATGGACGGCGACGCCTTCGGGGCCGCGGCCGACCGGAAAGTGGGTGATGATCGCCTCGGCCTCGACGTCGAACACCGTGATGTTGTTCGAGGCGATGTTCGGGACATAGGCCCGGCGGCCATCCGGACTCAGCGACACCATGTGGACGTGCTCCTGGAGCGTCGGGATGGTCCGGACGATCTCGTCGGTCGCCGTGTCGATGATGAATACCTTGTTGGCGTAAGTCGACGCCATCCAGAGGCGGCGGCCGTCGTTGGTAACGGCGACACCGTGGGGGAACTTGAACTCAGGCGAGATGATGCGTTTGATCTCGTCGCCGCTGGCGTTGTCGAGGACGGAGATCGTGTTGCCGCCTGAGTTGGTGACGTAGGAGCGGCTGCCGTCAGGCAGGATGGCGATCTCGTGCGGGTTGGTATCGACCGGCGTCGTCTTGACGACGCGGCGCTCGGCGAGATCGACGTACATGACCGTGTGTTCGTCCTTGTTCAGGACGACGAGATGGGGATGAGCCGGTGAGATCAACTAGTTACCTCCTCAGCGAAGAGTAGTTCGACAGCCGCAATAATTAGGCGGACTGACCCCGGACCCCTGCTTTGGAGATAATGTGCCCGCCCTGCGAGGGGGACAGTCAGAGGCATCCCATATCTGGTCAGCGTCGCTGCCCCGTCGCCGCGACGGCGATCGCAAGCGAGACCAGAGCCAGGGCTGCGAGAAGCGGTAGGCGCGCTCTGGCCAATGGCAAAAGCTCAACAATCTGGTCAGGCACAAAAGGGCTGCTAGAGCAGGTTTTGCTGCCGCCTGCGCGGAAGCTACACAAGTAATCCGCTCATTCACAAATGCACAAAGGGGGACACTCAATGCCAACACGAATGCGACGCTCGCTGTCAGGCGCGCTCGCGCTCATCATCACTGCCGCACTCGTTCTTGCCCCCGCCAAGGCGGCCTTCGCCGCGACAACGCCGCCGGCGCCGGACCTGGCCGCGCTCGCCGGCACTGCCGCAACCAATGCCTTCCGCAACGCGCTCGGGCTGCCGGAAGTCGCGACCAATGCCGCGCTTGCGGCGGCCGCCAAGTCGCACTCGCAGTACATCATCGCTCACAACGTGATCGGCCACTGTGAGAACGCGTCTGACGCAGACAGCACCGGCAACTCGCCTGCCGACCGCGCCGCCCACTTCGGCTACAACGGCTGGGCCGGCGAAGTCCTGAACCAAGTCTGGTCGCCGCTCACGGCTGGCGCTTCGGCTCAAATCTGGATCGATACGCTGTACCACCGCATTCCGTTCGTCGACGCCCGCATCCGGGCCGCCGGCCTCGGCCTGGCGAGCGGCAGCAACGGTGCCTATGCCGCCACTGAGGACTTCGGTGCGATGGACTGGAGCTACAGCTTTGGCCGTCCGGTCGTCTATCCGCGCAACGGCCAGACGATGGTGCCGACCTCATGGAATGGCCTCGAGTCGCCGAATCCGCTGCGGTTGTTCGCTGGCGCCCTCGACGACAAGGGCAATCCGACCGGCCCGACCGGGCCCGTCCTGACCGCGTCGATCATCGACGGCGATGTCCGGACTATCTCCGTCACCGACTCGAGCCTCCGGGGCGCCGACGGCTCGGCCCCGGCCTACTGGACGCTGTCGTCGGACAACGACGACGAGCTGCGCGAGACCGCCTCGCTGATCCCCAAGGCGCCGCTCAAGCCCGACACGACCTATACTGTTCGCATCGCCGGCAGCTACACCAAGGGCTGGACCGGCGTCAAGAAGACGTTCGATGTCACCTGGTCGTTCCACACCGCCCAGGCCGGCACCGTCACCAACAGCCAGTTGAGTGGATCGTGGGATGCCGCCAAAGGCGCCTACCAGTGGACGCTGACCGTTACCGGCCAGGGCCTCGCCACCGCCAGCAAGGTCTATTTCGGCGGGCTGCCATATCCGGTGCAGCATCAGTCCGACGGCTCGCTCCGCGTCCAGCTCGGCGCGACCTACTCGCTGACCGCGACAGCCGGTCTTGAGGTCGAATGGCCCGATGGCTCGACCGCCACGAACTCGTGGTACTGGAACGTCGATGCGGCGAAGCAGATCAAGCCGGTACTTGGCACTGCCACCGTCACGGTGGGCGGACAGCAGCGGTCCGTGCAGTGGGCCAGCTACGGTACATCGGTCTGGACCGAGGCGAGCGCCCGGCTCCTGCCCGATGCCCAGTTCCAGGACACCGGCGATGTCCACATGATGAAGTACGGCGACCACATCGTCGAATGGGCCGGCGGTTCGCGCAGCGCCTACGTCGACGGCGTCCTCAGCCCGATGCCGTACGCGCCGCTCAGCAGCGGCGGCGTGAACTACCTGCCGGCGGCCTGGCTTGACGGCCTGCTGAAGCAGTGGACCGGCGACAGCAATAGCGCAGGCGGCTCCTCCGGTGATGGCGCAAACCCGGGAAGCGGCGGCACGCCGGCGCCGGTGTCGTTCACCGACATCAGCGGCCATTGGGCCAAGACCGAGATTCTCCGCCTGGCCGGCCTTGGCATCGTCGCCGGCAACGGCGACGGGACGTTCCAGCCCGACAGTCGCCTGACCCGTGCCGCGTTCGTCAAGATGCTGACCGGCGCACGCTCTCTCCAACCGCAGCCGGGCAACGCCGCCGGATTCGCTGACACGGCTTCGCACTGGGTCGCGCAGCAGGGCTATCTCGGCGCCGCCGTGGCAGCCGGTATCATCAAGCCCGGTGAGTACCCCGGCAACCGCTTCGACCCAGACCGCGAGATCACCCGTGATGAAATCGCGATTCTGATCGTCCGGGCGCTCGGCCTCGACGCGCAGGCGCAGGCGACCAAAGTGACCATGAGCGGCGGCCGGCTGACAGTCGACGGTGTCGTGTTCAGCGATGCCGCCCAGTGGGCCAACCCCGGCTATGTCGTAACGGCGATCCGCTCCGGCATCGTCCACGGTTACGACGAGGCCGACGGGAGCAAGTCGTTCCGTCCGGCCCGCACCGCGACGCGCGCTGAGGCTGTGACGATGATCGTCCGCATGCTCGACAGCGCCGAATAGACGAACCGGTTCTTCGGTCGCCGCTTGACCCACCATCCTCGTCAGCAACCAACAGGCGGGGCCGCAAGGCCCCGCCTGTTGTGCGTAACATTACCCCGGTTGCCCTACTTCGGAGCGTGAGCCAGCTACGCGCGCGTTCCCCAAATCACTGTGTACAGCGACCTGCAGTCGATCGGTCCGGACTTGAGGTCCCTCTCCAGCCGGTCGATGCCCGCCCGGAACGCCTCCTCTGAGATCAGATGCAGGCTCGAGAACGCCTTGTTGCGGTACGGCGCGATGTCAGTCAGCTGATAAGCGAACTCGACCGTCTCCTCGGCGATGGCGCTAAACCCCGCCTGATCCATCATCGTCTTCAGGCTGTCGGCCGATGGGTAGCGCCCGAGCTCCGCTGCGACGGTCTCGGGAAAGTGCGAGGTGAGTGGGCGCCGGCGGCGGATCACCCACTCCGAGTCGGTGACGGTGCAGACGACGCCGCCCGGGCTGAGGACGCGGAACGCCTCTCGGTAGTACTGCGCCCGGTCCTGGACGTGATGGATGACATCGACCGAGAAAACGACATCGAAGCTGCCGCCGGCGAACGGCAGCTGCTCCGCCCGCCCGAGCGTCAGCGCCATTGGCACGGCCTTGTCGCGCGCCCTGGCGAGCATCTCCTCCGAGGGGTCGATGCCGGCGCAGCCGCAGCCGGCGATTTCAGCGAGCGCGGCAAGGTAGTTGGCAGTGCCGCAACCGACCTCGAGCACGCGCGTCTGCGTCCCCTTGATGCTGCGCAGGAGGCTGGCGAGGACGTGCGGATGGGTCTTGCGGTAGCGGGCATAGTCAGTCGCCAGTCGATTATAGTCGAGCATGGGCTCCCCTCCGTGACGGGCCTGCTAGAAAACCAGATCAGTCAGTTCGCGCGGGTAGTTGGTGATGATCTCGGCCCCGGCAGTGGTCACGACCAGAGTGTCAGAGTGGCGGAAGCCCCCAAGGCCGGGCACATAGAAGCCGGGCTCGATCGAGAAGACCATTCCCGCCTCCACCGGCGCCTCGGCATCGAAGCGCAGGTACGGTTCCTCGTGGGCCGAGACGCCGATGGCGTGGCCGGCCCGGTGAATCGCATAATCAGCGAAGCCGCCGGCCCTGATCACCTCGCGGGCCGCCCGGTCGACATCCATCATCGCCACGCCGGGCCGCAGGCGGTCCATCGCCGCGCGCTGCGCCTCCTGCATCACCTTGAAAGCGCGCTCACATTCCCCGGTCGGACGGCCGAGGAAGCAGGTCCGCTCGCACTCCGCCCGGTAACCGTTAAGCCCGACCTGACGGCTGTGGATGATGACATCGCCGGCGGCGAGGCGGCGCGTGTTCGAGAAGACGTGCGGCATGACGCTGCGCTCTGGCCCCGAGGGGGTCATCACGGTGATGTCGACGGTCGCGCCCGGGTGCCTGGCGGCGATTGCTTCGAACAGAGCGGCGTTGCCGCGCGCGTCGACCTCCATTTCGGTCACGTCCGGGCGGATCGCCGCCAGCGATTCACGCACCGCGAGGTCGACCAGTCCCGCTGCCAGCCTGATGGCAGCGATCTCGTCCGGCGTCTTGATCGCTCGCATGCGCTTGATGTCGCCGCCGATGTCGACCGGCTCGAGCCCGAGGCCACGCAGATAGTCGACCGTGGCGGCCGGTGCCTGGCCAAGCTCGACGCCGATCCGCGTGCCGGATGCCATCCGCTTCATCACCGCGTCGAGGTACTCGAGGTGACTGGCGCCGTACTCGGCCATCTCTGGATGCTCATAGTAGACCAGCAGTTGGTCGACTGCCGCCTCGTGCGCGGCGTGGTCCTCCTCGAGGGCCGGGATGATCAGCAGTGTCTGGTTTGGCTCGATGATCAGCAGAATCGGGCGGGAGTAGATCAGCGCCTTGAAGCCGCTGATGTAGAACAGATTGTCCGGGTTCATCAGCAGAGCCGCGCCGATGCCGCGCTCGTCGAGCGTCCGGCGCAATGCCGCAATGCGGCCAGTCGTGTCCAATCAAGGTCCCTCCAAGTTGATGCCGAATATCTCCGTATCGCATAGCTTCTCCAGCGCCCTGCTGTCCGCATTTCCGCCCTGCGACATGCGGTTTGCAGTCGTGGCAGAGGGGTATTCGCCCACGCGGAACATATTTCCTTGAAAGGAAATGTGCTCTCGTGACCACACTATACTGCCGGTCCGGCAGAGTGGGCCGGTTGCCGGCAGGTCGCTTGGCGACTGAATGGACCTCGCAGTTGAACATTTGCCGCGGCGCGACGTAATACCACGCGCCGGAGGCTTACCGAGGCATGATCCAGTGGGGGGAACGACGATGTTCTGTCCGAAATGCGGCGCCGAGTCCCAGGCGGCCGCCGGATTCTGCTGGAAGTGCGGCGCCAAGCTGCCGACCGGTCAGGACCGGCCGACAGCGACTGCGCCCGCCGGCGGCGAGGTCGGGTCAGGCGCGCCGGCGGCTCCGGCTCTGCGCGTGCCGAGGCGGCTGAAGGCCGATCAGTACGACCATCCGCTCGACCGCGCGGCGCTCCACCAGCTGCGCAAGCTGGCGCCGGTGGTGGCCCTGGTCAAGCTGATGATCCAGAACTGGGACGAGCCGATGGTGCGGGCCAATCTGCTCGGCCAGAGCATCCGCGTCGGCCCGAAGCAGTTCCCCGACATCCACGAGCTGGTGCGGGAGTGCGCCGAGATCCTTGACATCCCCGAGCCGGAAGTGTTCATCAAGCAGGATCCCTACTTCAACGCCATGACCTTCGGCGTCCAGCGGCCGTTCATCATTCTCCACTCGAGCCTGGTCGACGCATTCACGCATGAGGAATTGCGCAGCATCATCGGCCATGAGATGGGCCACATCAAGAGCGAGCATGTCCTCTACCTGAACGCGGTCTACTTTCTCACCCAGCAAGCGGCGCGGCTGGCGCAGACCCTGTTCGGCATCGGCGCCCTGGTGGCGCTGCCGGCGCGCGCGGCGCTGATCAACTGGCAGCGGCAGGCGGAGTTCACCGCTGACCGGGCTGGCGTCATCTGCGTGCAGAACGCCGACACCGCCGTGCGAGCGATGGCCAAACTCGTGCTCGGGTCGCGGCAACTGGCCGAACGGCTGAATATCGACGACTTCCTGCGCCAGGGCGATCAGCGCGACAGCCACTACTCGCGCATCGCCGAGGGGCTGCAGGACCACCCGCTGGTCGGCAACCGCGTGCGCGAGATGGTGGCATTCTTCGACTCGGAGCAGTACCGGTCGGTCTTCGCCGGCGCGCGCTGGCTGGGCGATACGGCGGCTGTGGAGGACGCGGCCGCTGCCGGAACCACTGCCGGAACGCCGCCGCGCGAGGCAGACCGGGTCGAACTGGCCGCGGCAGCGGTCAGGCGGGGGCTGGTCGTTCTGCAGGAACAGGGCTTGACCCCGCGCGGTGTGATGAGTCAGCTCGCCGGCGACGCGCGCGAACTGGAACAGGCGATCAGCGATTTCGAGCTGGCCGCGGTGCTCGACCCGGAGGGCGAGCAGGGCATCGCCGGCGCCTTCTACAGCGGCGTGGCGCTGATCTACCTCGGTCAGATCAAGCAGGCCCGCGCTGTCCTGGAGGAGCTGCGGCACAAGCATCCGGATCATGAACTCGGCCGTCAGGCCCACGACATCCTGCGCCGCCTCGCCTGAAGCCCGCGCGCGGACCAAAGAGGATACGGTCGAACTGGAGTCGAATCCAGGCTTTATCAGCAAGGAAGGGATTTGATGACCAGTGGCAGACCAGGCTTACATCGAGACGCAGGTGGAGAAGATCAGGCAGCTGTCCGTCGAGCGCGCCACGCGCACCTGGAAGCAGCATACGCGCGGCGAGCGGGTCAGCTTCGCCGATCTCAATGACAGCCTGAGCCGGATCGTCTCAGACGACCGCCTGCTGCAGGCGATCGAGGACGAGATGGCAGCCGGCCCGGAGCCATTGCGCCAGCGCGAGCTGAAGCTGCTGCGGAGCCTGGTCCTCGAGGGCCGCATCACGCAGCACCCCGACGTTCAGGCCCTGCACACGCGGCTGGTCGAATACCACCTGCACGTGCGGGCGACCGTCGACGGGCAGGCCGTCAGCGCCGCACAACTGCAGCGGACGCTCGCCTTCAACCCCGATCGCGACGCCAGGCGCGCGGCCTATGAGGCCTATGCGCAGATCTCGGCCGGCGCCGCCGCTGACCTCACGGCTTTCATCAAGAAGCTCAACGAGCTGTCGCGCGCTGCGGGGTACAGCGACTACTATCGCTTCACGCTCGCCCAGGACGATATCGATCCGCAGTTCCTGCACGACTCGCTGCAGACGTTCAAGGCCGCCTCGCTGGCGCCGGCGACTGTGGCGGCCGATGCGATGGCCGCGTTCCTGGAAGTCGACCCGCTCGAGCCGTGGGACGTGCCGTTCGCCAAGCAGGTGCTGATGAACGACCTCGACGAGTACTTCCCGGCCGACAACGCCGTCCCGTCCCTCAGGCGGACGCTCGCCGCGATCGGCATCGACATCGATGCCCTGCCGGTCACCGTGGACACCGAGCCGCAGGACAGCAAGACTTACGCTGCCTTCTGCTTCGCCATCAACCCGCCCGCCGACGTGCGCGTCACCGCCAACCCGCTGCCCGGCATCGGCTTCTACATGCGCCTCTATCACGAGTTCGGGCACGCCCTGCACGCCGTCTGCAACCGCCAGAACCGCTGGATCTTCCTGCGCGAGCCGGCATGCTTCAGCGAAGGCATGGCGAACATCCTCAGCGCCCTGATCCGCGAGCCGGAGTGGCTGAGCCGCAACACCAACCTGAAGCCCCACCAACTGCAGCGGCTCGACCTGCTCCACGGCATCCTCGCCTTTGATCGTCGCGACTCGCTGGCCCGCGTCGCCTTCGAGCTGTCGGCGTACCACGATCCCGACCGCGACCTCGATGCCATCCACCACGAGCGGGTGTGCGAGTACAGCCTGACGCCGAACCCGGCCGGTCTGTCGATCTGGGCGGCATCGCCGCTCTATGCAAGCCACCCGGCCTATCTCCACAACTACTTCCTTGGCGCGATGATCGCCGCGCAGACGATCGCCCATCTCAAGCGGAGCGGCCGCGAGCTGTTCACGCCGGCGACCGGCCAATTCCTGATCGAGAGTTACTATGCTCCGGGCCGCAGCATACCTTGGACTGAGAAGGTCAGGCGCGCGACCGGTGAGTCGCTCAGCGCCAGCCATCTGCTCACCGGGGACTAGCCTGATGATGCGGCCACGGAGGTGACTGACGTGCCGACTTTTCCCGGCCCGTCTGGCATGGGTGGGGATGATATCAGTGGGCTGGCAACGCTGATTTTCATCATCGCCCTCGGCATGTTCCTGTATGGCTTGATCAGAAGCGCCATGCAACATGAGAAGAACGCGGCGCAGAAGCAGATCACCCGGGCCGCCAGGGTCGTCGGCAAGCGCCAGGAGAGCCATGTCAGCGGCGGGGCGAACAACTTCCCCGTGACATCGACGACCACATACTTCATCACATTCGAATTCGACGATGGCAGCCGCGAGGAGTTTGAGGTCAAGAGGGACATCTACGGCCTCCTCGTGGATGGCGACAGCGGGGCCCTGAAGTCGCAGGGCACCTGGTTCCAGGGCTTCGCGCGAGGCGAGCGCCCGGCGCCTCAGTGAGCCCGTCGCGCAGTTCGCAGACAGCGACAGAAACGCCTTCCCGCGGCGCGGCGGGAAGGCGTTCGATTTGCCCGGGAGCGATCAGCCGTTCCTGACCGCGTCGTAGATCAGCTTGCCGACCCGCCCCATGACGTCGACGGCGGCGTCGTCGTCCTTGATGCCCTTGCTGAAGACGCTGAGGACGTACTCCTGCCCCGGCAGGTAGAAGATGCCGGCATCGTTGCGGGTGCCATTGACCCAGCCGGTCTTGTGGGCGAACACGACATCGGGCAGGCTGCCGACGTGGCGGTCGACTTCGAGGTCGATGTACTTGCTGAGCTGGTCGTTGAACTGCTGCTGCTTGAGGATCTTGACCATCTCCTCGCAGGCCCGCAGGGAGACGCACTTGCCGCGGGCAATCAGGGCCAGCAGTTCGGTCGTGTCGTTCGGCGACATGTAGTTGACGCCCTCGCGCTCGACCGGCACGATCATCAGCTTGTTGAACAGCTTGATGTTGTGCAGCCCGAGCTTCTCCATCAGGCGCGTCGTGTTGGGCTTACCGACGACGTCGATGCAGATGTTGGTCGCCGAGTTGTCGCTCTGGATGATCATCAGCGTCATGATGTCGTAGAGCGACATCTCCGTGCCCGGAGTCAGGTTGTTGATGATGCCCGAGCCGCCGACCTGGTCGTCGCGGTTGATGACGATCTTCTGCGCCAGGTCGAGCCCTTCGTACTCGACCTGCCGGAACACCTCGCACATGACCGGCAGCTTGATCACGCTGGCGGCGTAGAAAGTCTCGTCGCCGTTGAAGGAATAGCGCTCGCCGGTGTTCAAGTGCAGGTAGGACAGACCGAACGTGCCCTCGACCGAGGCGAACGCATCGGTCACCTGCTGCCAGAGCCTCTCATCCATCAGAGACACCTCCACATTCCGCCAGGGGGGCGGTATCGTGCCCGGGTTGGTCGAAGCTGCGGTCGCGACCCTGTTCTTCGCTTCCGCCGCGATCCTCGTCCGCGGCGCCGATGGCGTGCCGCCGGCCGCGATCGCGTTCTTCCGCATGTTCCTCGCATCACTGGTCATGCTGGCTTTCGCCGCCGTGCGACGGGCGCCCCTCCTGCCGCCGCCGGGGCGGCGGAGTCGCTTCCTGCTCTACGGCCTGGTCACTGCCGGACACTTCATCTTCTACATCGCGTCGCTGGGACTGACCACGATCGCCCATGCGCTCGTCCTGGTCAACCTGGCGCCGCTGTTCACCGCCGCGCTCGGCGCGGCCCTTCTCAGAGAGCGTCCGTCGCCGCGGCAATACCCGGGCATGGTCATCGCCCTGGTCGGCGTGGCGGTGCTGGCGGGCTTCGAGCCGCGCCTGAGCGGACGGATGCTGCTCGGGGACCTGTTCGCCCTCATCTCGGGCGCGCTCTACGGCGTCTATTCGGTCATCGGCCGCAGTGAGCGGGAGCGACTGCCGCTCCCGACCTATGCGCTCGCCGTCTACGCGACGGCCGCGGTCTGGCTCTGGCCGCTGGCCGGTTTCCCGACCGCCCTGCCGGGCGGATCGGCGCGGCTGTCGCTGGCCCTCCTGGCCCTGCTGCCGACCTGCTTCGGTCACACGCTGTACAACGCGGCGCTGCGCAAGGGGCAGGCCGCCTACGTCAACCTGATCGCGACCCAGGAGGCAACCGGCGGCATCATCCTTGGCGCGTTGCTGTTGCGCGAGTACCCGTCGCCGCTGTCGCTGACCGGAGCGCTGATTGCCATCGCCGGCATCGCTTGGACGACCATCGTCTCAAGGCCGGCCCGCGGTGACGGCGCAGCCTGAACGGCGACGGCGCAGCTTGATGCAGGTAGTTCGCCCAGGCGCCTGTGGCTTCCTTCAGCGTGTAGCCGGCGCCTGGCGACGGGCCCGCGCTTCGAGGGCTGACACCACCGGGTAGAGGATGACCAGCGCAGCCGTGTTCAGTGCGGTCGCCGGCAGGACGACGGCGGTGAAGAGGGCGGTGAACGGGCCGGGCAGGCCGACCATGAGCAGCGCCGTGCCGAGGAAGACCGCGCCGCTGACCACAGTGCCGACAGCACTGACGATGCCGGCCGTGACCCGCTTGTCGATGCGCCTGAGCAGAAGCACCAGCGAGCAAGATACGTTCGCCGTGACCAGCTTGTCGACGAGATTCGCCACCTGACCTCCCGGGAAACCCGTCGTCAGGGCCGTGATGATGCCGGCGATGGCGCCGGCGAGCAGCGCGTTGCGGAACGTCGGCCGGCGCAGGATGACGAGGAACAGCATCGCCAGCAGCAGATCGGGTTTCATGCCGAGGAAGACCGGCGGTACGATGGCGTGCAGGACATAGCCGATGGCCATGAACAGGGCGGTCTCGATCATATCTCTCAGCTTCATGTGGATTCCTCCCAAAAGGATAGTGGATGCGCGATCAGAGAGCGGCGCTGAGTGGCGACGGGCCGCCACCACCAGCCAGGGTCGGACGATGTCACGGCAATCCACCTCCTTCTGGGACAACACAAAAACGGCATCCTCTCGCATAGGGCGAAGGGATGCCGTTTGTCGCGGTGCCACCTAATTCGGGCCGGATGGCCCACTCTGCGGGTACGGGCAGGCGGACTGCGTCCGGTTGCCGATACCTTCTCCCGGGTAACGGTGGGAGCCACCGGCGAGGCCTACTCACTTCGGCTCGCCCTCGCGGGGCCATTCGACGCGCCCGTCTCACTCCGGCCTCGCACTGTCGCCGGCTCGCTGCACTGTCGTGGCGCGTGTACTCGTCCCGCTCATCGGCTTGGCGGTCTACTGTTGCTCTCTATACTACGCTGCCGGAACGCGGGCGTCAAGGCGGAGTTTCGCCGGTGCGGAACGGGAACCAGGGCGGCAGGCCCCACGGATTGTCCGGCGCCGGCGGCTGGGTCTGGGGCAGCGAATACTTGTTCTCCGGGTCGTGCGTCACCCAGCAATAGCCGGTCGGTGCTGTCCCGGGAACGAAGGCGTCGTCATGGGCCGGGCAGGTCGCGTTGGCGATCTGCCCGGTGACGAGGCAGACGGTGGCGTGCTCGAGCCCCGCCGGTTCGGGGAAATTCTTCGCCGGCACGTCCGCCAAGGCGCCAGCCATGAAGTTGGCCCAGATCGGGCCGGCCAGCGTGCCACCGAAGCCGGCGAGCGGCGTCGCCGGGTCGTCGTGGCCGACATAGACGGCGCAGACCAGGTCGGGCGTGAAACCCATGAACCAGGCGTCGCGCTGCGAGTTCGTCGTGCCGGTCTTGCCCGCGGCGGTGCGGTTGATCGTCGACGCCAGCCTCGAGCCGGTCCCGCCGGGCTCGAAGACGCCAGTCATCATGTAAGTGACGATGTAGGCCGTCCGCTCGTCGAGCGTCCGGCTGACCGACGGCCGGTTCTCCTCGATGACGTTGCCGTACTTGTCGCTGATCTTCAGGATCGACAGGGGTTGGACCGCCAGCCCGCCGTTGGCCAGCGTGCAGTAGGCGGTCGCCATCTCGAGCGGGCTGACGACCGAGGCGCCGAGCGCCAGCGGCAGGCTTTCCTCGAGTGGGCTCTTGATGCCCATCTTCTTGGCATAGGTGGCGATCGCCTTCGGCCCGATCTGGCTGGCCCACTTGATCGCGGTGACGTTATCCGAGATCTGGATGCCGCGCCGGATCGTCATCGGTGCGTTGTGATAGCGAGTGTCGCCGTAGTCCGCCGGCTCGTACGGCTCGCCACCCGCGCGGCCGCTCGGGTAGCTGACGTACTCGCAGACCTGCGTCGACGCCGCCGTGAAGCCGGAGTCGATCACGGCCGAGTAGAGGAAGGGCTTGAACGCCGATCCCGGCTGCCGGACGGACTGGTAGGCCCGGTTGAGCTGAGTCAGGCTGTAGTCGCGGCCGCCGACCATGGCCCGGATGTGGCCGTTGGTCGGGTCGATCGCCACCAGGGCGCCTTCTGGCTGCGGGACGCCGTTGGCGTCCTTGGTGCTGCCGGTGAACCCGTTGGCGAAGGCCGTGTTCGCGGCCCGCTGCATCTTGAGGTCAAGCGTCGTCTGGATGATATAGCCGCCGGTGTAGAGGTCGTTCACGATTTCCGGATGCCGGTCCTTGATCTGGTCGATGATGTAGGCCGTGAAGTATGGCGCCTCGCCGGCGATCGGCTTCTTGCCGGCGAGCGTGATCGGCTCCTTGCTCGCCTGTTCGTACTGGGCCTGGCTGATGTACCCCTGTTCGACCATCTTCGCCAGGACGAGGTTGCGCCGATCGGTGGCCGTCTGGATGCTGCGATACGGGGAATAGTACTCGGGACTGCGGATCAGCCCGGCGAGCATGGCCGATTCGGCGAGCGTCAGTTCGGCTGCCGTCTTGCCGAAATAGCGGTGGGCGGCGGCCTCGGCGCCATAGGTGCCCTCGCCCATGTAGGCGGTGTTGATGTACATCGCGAGGATCTCGGGTTTGGTGTAGCGCGCCTCAAGCTTGATCGCCAGCGACGCGTCGTAGATTTTCCGCGGCAACGTGCGCTTGCCCGTCGTGTACAGCTGCTTCGCCAGCTGCTGGGTGATCGTGCTGCCGCCCTCGACGATCTTGCGGGCCATGATATCCCTGACCAGAGCCCGCGCTATGCCGATGATGTCGACTCCGCGATGCCGGTAGAAGCGGGCATCCTCGATCGTTACCACCGCGTTGGGCAGATCCTTCGCCATTTTGTCAAGCGGGATCTCGACGCGGTTCTGGGTGAACAGCCGTCCGGCGATCTCGCCGTGGATATCGAGGATGCGCGTCTCTGATGGGATGACGGCCTCGGGCAGGGGCAGGACGAACACGACGATGGCAGCCAGTATTGCCAACCCGGCAACCGCCGCGATCAGACCGCTGCGCAGGCGACCGTCGTGCCAACTGCGGGTCAGGGCGTAGCGGGCCCGCTCGAGCAGACCGCCGGCGGAGAGAATGCGCGTCCGCTCAAGATCGGCGCTCTTACTGGCGTCACCTTCGACGCGACGCTGATGCCGAGCGCGTCGCCCGCCACCGGGCAGGTCGCCGGCCATCCGCTCACCCCCTCTGATCGTACATCGCTGCGTTCGGCGCTGTGCTCTGGGCTGCGCTCACCGCTAGTTTGCCTTGTCCGGCGCGTCGCTATTTGACCTTGTCGCTCCCGTGTCAAGGGACAGTGAATATGTCACCCCAAAACATGCTTATTTGGACTGAGAAAATGTCACCCCTGGGGTGGTTGGGGGCAGAGACTCAGGAGTCTGCGGGTTGAGTGCTGGCCGGGAGTT
>JBLNDB010000085.1:0-35417 GCA_050261235.1 Chloroflexota bacterium | reverse complement strand
CGGCGCGGGCGCTCAACCTGCCGCTGGTCATCCTGCGCCGCGACAGCCAGGCCGGCGAGGGCAGCACGGTCAGCATCAACTACGTCTCCGGATCGACCCGCCGCCTGTCGACGATGTCGTTGCCGCGGCGCGCGCTGCCGAACGGCTCGCGCGTCATCTTCATCGACGACTTCCTCAAGGGGGGCGGCACCGCCCACGGCGCCATCGAACTGCTGGCCGAATTCCAGGCGACCGTCGCCGGCATCGGCGTCCTGATGGAGACCGCCGAGCCCGAGAAGAAGCTGGTCGATGACTACTTCGCGCTTCTCCGCATCGAGAGCGTCGATGAGAGCGAGCGGGTCGTCAAGATCGGCCCGAGCCCGCGGCTGCTGGCCGCGAACGGCAGGTAGGGACCCCGTCACCGAAGACCTGCTGGCAGTCCTCGCAGCGCTGCCGAACGCCCCGGGCGGGTGGCGGACTCGCATGCCTGCGGGGCGGGAAGACATACTTTGAGTGCAAGGAGCTGATCATGTGATCACTGTCAGCGACATCCGGGCCGCGCGCGAGCGGATCTCCGGCCGGGTCCTGCGCACGCCTTTGATCGAGGATCCCAGCGGCAGCGGCCTGTTCATCAAGTGCGAGCACCTGCAGAAGACCGGCTCGTTCAAGCTCCGCGGCGCCACCAACTGCGTCATGCAGGCCGTGGCGGCCGGCGCGCGGCACGTTGTCACGGGATCGTCGGGCAACCACGGCCAGGCGGTCGCCTACGTCGCGCAGCAGCTCGGCATCAAGGCGACGATTGTCGTGCCGGAAGACGTGCCGCAGGTCAAGGTGAGGGGCATTCAGTCCTACGGGGCGAAGGTCGAGTTCGTCGGCCTGACCTCGACCGAGCGCCTGGCGCGCGCGGCCGAAATCGTCAAGGCTGAGGGCGCGGTGTTCATCGCGCCGTACGATGACGAGCGGACGATGGCCGGACAGGGCACGATCGGTCTCGAGATCCTCGAGCAACTGCCGGACGTGCCGGCCGTTTACGTGCCGATCGGCGGCGGCGGGCTGATTGCCGGCATTGCGACGGCGATCAAGGAGACCAATCCGAGCGTCCGCGTCATCGGCGTCGAGCCGGAGCTGGCGAGCGATACGTACCAGTCGCGGCAGCGCGGCGAAATCGTCAGCATCGGGCCGACCAAGACGATTGCCGACGGCCTCAGGACATCCCACCCCGGCGAGTTGACCTGGCCGGTGATCCAGCGTTACGTCGACGACATCGTCCTCGTCTCGGAAGATGAGATCAGGCGTGCCTGCCGCTACTTGCTCGAGCGGCTGAAGCAGGTCGTCGAGCCGTCGGGCGCGGTCAGCGTGGCTGCCGCGCTGCGGGCCGGCGGCCGGGCGGTGGCGGTCGTCTCGGGCGGCAACCTCGATCTGGCCGGCGCCAGCGGCGTGCCGGCGTGGGCGGTAGCCGGGGCTTGACAGGCCGGCGCGGGGCAGATTGACACGCTTCGGGTTCGCAGCGGCGCAGCTGGGCCCGCCGAGCACGAACAGTGGCGTCATTTGGCGCACGACAGGCATCGGGACTGGCAGGATTTGACTCCCAAAATGTGGAAACACCTCTCGCATCCATCTGCGGGAGGTGTTTCTGTTGAAAGTGACCGATGTCCGTATGCGTCGCATCAACTCCGAGTCAAAGATGAAGGCTGTCGCCAGCATCACCATCGATGACGACTTCGTCGTCCATGATGTCCGGGTCGTCGAGGGGCCGAACGGGCTGTTCGTGGCGATGCCGTCGCGCAAGACGACCGACGGCGAGTTCCGCGATGTCGCCCACCCGATCACGGCCGACGCCCGCGAGACGATCTCCGAGATCGTGCTCAAGGCGTACGGCGACATGGCGCCGGCGGCGCACAATCCCTGAGTTTGGGAAATGGCCCGCGATATTGACTCAGCCTAAGGACAGGACCGGGGCCAGGCCCCGGTCCTGCTGTCTGATTCGGCTTACTTGTCCAAGGTCGCCGTGGCCGTGGATGCCTCTATCGCTCCGCGCTCGAGCCGCATCGCGTGGTCGATCTTCTTGCCCAGTTCCGTAACGACATGTCGAGGTATTGACACCACAGCTCAACAACTTCGAGAGCGAACTCCCGGGCCTGCTCAGTGCGCCGCGAATTTCCATGTTGGAAGGCTTGAAAAGCTCCGCAAGGAGAGTCATAATTGGTGAGTAAAATTCCCTTCGGGGCGAGATCTGCAGTTAAATGGCGTTTTGGCGCCATTAACTGGGGGTCTTTTTGCTTGATGGCAATATCTTCGGAATATACCGTCAAGAACACGCTTCCAGGTGGAAGACGATGGCTGAGGGTGAAAAGCGAGGTGTGAGCAGATGACGAATTCCATGCTTCTTACTGTCCTGATCATCTTCCCAATTGTGGCGGGGCTCGCTGCGTTGTGCGTGAATTCAGCGTCGGTCCGCCGTATCGTCGTATCTGTTCTCGCGCTCGCCCTCGTGGCCAGTGTGGCCGTCCTCTATCGGCGCGTGCCGTTCGTCTATACGCCCCCCGCTCTCGGCGGGCTGCCGTTGGATGACCTGATTGCAGTGGCTGACCTGATTCTGGCCGGGTACGCAATCTGGGTCGGCTGGCGCCTGCGCGATCGCTTGATCATGATCCTTGCGGCTCTCCAAGCGGCGCTGATGCTCGGGTTTGACCTCATTGTCAAGCCAGAAGCGGCCGGACCGGCCTTCGTGGTCGACTGGCTGTCGCTCATCGTTGCCCTGCTTGTCTCGGTCGTCGGACCGCTGATTGCGATCTACGCTCTCGGCTACATGCAAGTCCACGAAGAGCATCAGCATCTCAAGGGTTCCCGCCAGTCGCGGTTCTTCGCCATCCTTCTGGCGTTTCTCGGTGTCATGAACGCGCTTGTCTTCGCCAACCGCCTGCCTTGGCTGTACTTGGCCTGGGAGGGCACCACGCTGGCGTCGTTCCTGCTAATCTCCCATGATGGAACCAACGACGCCCTTGCGTCCGGCGCGCGCGCACTCAGGATCAACCTGTTTGGCGGGTTGACGCTGGCGATCGGTATTATCATCTCCTACCAGGTGTTTGGCACCCTATCGCTGAGCGGAATTACCGCGCTGCCGGCCGTCGGGTTCGTCGGCCTGCTCGCCATCGGCTGCTTCGTGCTGGCCGGATTCACCAAGGCCGCGCAGCTACCGTTCCAGAGCTGGCTGCTTGGCGCCATGGTCGCTCCGACGCCGGTTTCGGCGCTGCTGCATTCAGGTACCATGGTCAAGGCCGGTGTCTACTTCATCCTCCGTCTGGCGCCCGCGTTCCGCGCCACACCGGTGTCACTGATCGTCAGTCTGCTTGGCGCGTTCACCTTCGCGGCGACATCCGCCCTGGCGTTTTCACAGAGCAATGCCAAGAAGGTGCTGGCCTACTCGACCATTGCGAACCTCGGCCTGATCATCGCTTGCGCCGGCGTCAACACATCGTTGGCCATCGGTGCCGCAATGGCCCTGATCTTCTTCCACGGCTTCTCCAAGGCACTGCTCTTCCTGTGCGTCGGCACGATCGAGCAGCGCATCGGCAGCCGTGACATCGAGGACATGGCCGGCCTGATCGACCGCATGCCGACGACAACGATCATCACGCTGGTCGGAATGCTTTCAGTGCTTCTGCCGCCGTTCGGCGTCCTCATCTCCAAGTGGGCGATGATGGAAGCCGCCGCCCGCATGCCGCTGACGGTCATTCTGTTTGCCGTCGGGAGCGCTCTCACCCTGGCTTTCTGGACCAAGTGGATGGCGCGTCTGCTGTCCAGCACCTTCAAGGACAGCCTCGAGCCCGAGCCGCTGCTCAAGTCGATCCAGTTTCCGCTGATTGCTCTCGTTACCATCGTAGTCGTCGCCAGCATGGGCATCACTTCGGTGATGAACCTGCTGATCGCCCCGGCCGAGCGCGCCTTCTACGGCGTGGCGCTGGCTACGGCTCCAGCCGTTGAAGTCGCCAGCAGGTTCGGCTCGTTCCCGGTCCTTCCGGCCCTCAGCGGCCTGTTCGCCATCGCCATCGCTATTCCGTTCACCTGGCGACGCGCCAAGAGTCAGTCGGTCGTGCCGCCGTATCTCTGTGGCGAGAACATCACCACCGAAGCCGATTCGTTCCGCGGCGCCGGTGACCAGCCGCAGGCCGCGTTGGAAAGCGGTGTTTACCTGAATTCGGTGTTCGGCGAGGAAGCGATTGGCCGAATCGTCAACGTGGCTGCTATCGCCGGCCTACTGATCATGTTTGGGGTGATGATCTGATGCTTTATACGACTAACCCCCTCGTGCTGGTCGCGGTGGCACTGATCGCCCCGCTGGCCGGCGGTCTGCTTACAGGCCTTGACCGCAAGATCACCGCGCGCTTGCAGGGGCGGGTCGGACCACCGATCCTGCAGCCGTTCTATGATTTCATCAAGCTCTGGGGCAAGACCCCGGAAATCGCCAACCATCTGCAACTGTTCTTCGTGTACGGTTATCTGGCGTTTGCGCTGACGAGCCTGCTGCTCGTCGTTGCCGGCCAGGACCTGTTGATGATCTCGTTCGTTCTGGCGTTTGCCAGCGTCTGCCTGATTCTCGGCGGCATGTCCGTCCGTTCTCCATATGTGCAGGTTGGCGGACAGCGCGAGATCTTCCAGGTGCTGTCCTACGAACCGCTGCTGGTGCTCGCCGTCATTGGCGTCTATCTCAAGACCGGCACATTCATGTTGCGCTCGGCCGCGACGCTGCACCAGCCGCTGGTGTACAGTCTGCCGATGATTTTCATCGGTATCCTCGCGGTCGGCGGCATCAAGCTTCGCAAGTCGCCGTTCGACACGTCGACATCGGCTCACGCGCATCAGGAACTGGTCCGCGGACTCCTCACCGAATACAGCGGCCCGTATCTGGCGCTGATCGAGATGACTCACTGGGTCGAACTCATCATGGTGGTTGCTCTCTTCGCCTCGTTCTGGGCGACGAGCATCATCGGCGCGCTGCTTATTGCCGCGGTCGGCTTCCTGCTTGAGATCATCATGGATAACGTGACTGCCCGCATGACCTGGCGTTGGATGCTCTCCACCACCTGGACCTGGGGCCTTGGCCTCGCGGTTGTCAACCTGCTGTTCATCTACTTCCGGTACTAGAAACCTTCTGCAGCGGCCCCCAGAAAGGTTCTGCGCCGGGCGTCAGGACTTCGGCACCGTCACGCGCAAGCTCATGGATCAACTGGCAGGCAAGGCTGTCTGCGACATTGGCATGCTGCTGGCCGCCAAGGCAAGAGCAATAGACACAGCAAGGAGGTGCATCACGGTGGACATCGTCAACATCGCACGCGCCAAGTCCCCGTGGGTACTGCACTACGATTGCGGCAGCTGCAATGGCTGCGATATCGAGATTCTCGCCGCCCTGACACCGCTCTATGATGCCGAGCGCTACGGCGTTGTCAACGTTGGCAATCCGAAGCACGCCGATATCCTGGTCGTCTCGGGCGCCGCCAATTTCCGCAACTCGCGCGTTCTGCGGAACCTGTACGAACAGATGCCGTCCCCGAAAGCCGTCGTGGCCGTCGGTGCCTGTGCCTGCACCGGCGGCGTGTTCAAAGACTGCTACAACACGATGGCGGGCATAGATAAGGTGATTCCGGTCGATGTCTACGTCCCCGGATGCGCCAGCCGTCCTGAGGCAATCATCGATGGCATTGCCCGGGCAGCGGCCATTCTGGCCGAAAAGCGCAAGCTCAAGGCCTGAGACACGGAGGGAATCCTGTTGCTCGACAACGAAACAGCGGTCACACTGGCTGATTTACTGGATCGGGTCGCCGGTTGCAAGCGTGACGGTTTTCGCTTCGTCACCTGCACCGGCCTCCGGTCCGGTGATGGCATCGATGTCATCTACCACTTCGACCGCGACTACAAGATGCAGCACCTTAGGCTCCACGTCCAGCCAGGCAGCGAACTGCCGAGTATCTCGCCGGTCTATCCCGGCGCGTTCCTGGCCGAGAATGAGCTCCAGGACTTTCTTGGTCTCAAGGTGACCGGTCTGCCGATCGACTACCACGGTCATCTCTTCCTCACCGAGGACGCGCCCGTTGCCCCCATGCTGAAGGTCGTCGATAAGAACGATCCAGGGGAGGGCAAGTAAATGGCTGGGCGCATAGTCATTCCGTTCGGACCGCAGCATCCGGTGCTGCCGGAGCCGTTCCAGCTTAAGCTGACCCTCGAGGAAGAGAAGGTCGTTGAAGCAGTTCCGGCTTTCGGCTACATCCATCGCGGGCTTGAGCAGCTGATCGAGAAGCGCGACTTCAACCAGATGGTGTTCATTGTCGAACGCGTCTGCGGCATTTGCACGTTCATGCACGCGCTCGCCTATTGTCAGGGCATTGAGCAGCTGATGAACGTCGAAGTGCCGCCGCGGGCCCGCTATCTCAGGACGATTTGGTCCGAGCTGCAGCGCCTCCACAGCCATCACCTCTGGCTCGGCCTTCTGGCTGACGCGATGGGCTTCGAGAGTCTGTTCATGCAGTCGTGGAAGAATCGCGAAGCGATCATGGACATCACCGAGGCCACCGCCGGCAGCCGGATCATCATCTCGACCTGCCAGATCGGCGGCGTGCGGCGCGACATCGACGCCGCACTGCAGGGCGACCTGCGCAAGACGCTTGACCAGATTGAAGCTGAATTGCGGCAGATCGAACCGGTCTTCCGCGATGATCCGACTGTCCGTTCGCGCACGGTTGGCAAGGCCGTTCTGACCCGCGAGCGTGCCATTGAGCTGAGCGCGGCCGGGCCGATGCTGCGTGCCAGTGGCGTGCCGCAGGACATTCGCCTGACCGGCTATGCGGCATACGGCGAGCTGGACTTTCAGCCGGTGACTGAAGAGGCCGGCGACAACTATGCGCGCATCATCGTCCGCCTGCGTGACATCCATCAGTCGATCGAGCTGATCCGGGCTGCGCTTGACAAGATGCCCGGAGGGGACATCTCCGTGCCGGTCAAAGGCAATCCGGACGGCGAGGTTGTTTCGCGCGTCGAGCAGCCGCGCGGCGAAGTGCTCTACTACATCAAGGCGAACGGGACGAAGAATCTTGAACGCCTGCGCATCCGCACGCCAACCTTCGCTAACATGGCTCCGGTGGTTCACCTGCTGCCGGGACTGGAGCTCGCCGATGTGCCGATTCTGGTGCTGTCGATGGATCCTTGCCTGAGCTGCACCGAAAGGTGACACGGCGCGCCGACAGTGCTATAGTAGGCCCGTTGTGCCAAGCCCACCGATTGGTGGCCGTTTGGGAGGGAAGAAACACATGCTGAACATGGTCAAGAACGTCATGAACAACATCACTCACCGCCCGGCGACCAGAGTCAGCGCGCGCGAGCCGTTCTCCGAAGCCCGCGGTCGCCTGACCATCGAAATCGAGAAGTGCATCTTCTGCGGCATGTGCCAGCGTCGCTGCCCGGCCGGTGCCATCAACGTCGACCGCGCGGGCAAGGACTGGCAGCTTGATCCGTATGCCTGCATCATCTGCGGCTACTGCGTCGATGCCTGCCCGAAGAAGTGCCTGCACATCACCAACACCTGGCGGGCGAGCTCGAAAGGCAAGCTCGTCGAGCTTGAGCACCAGCAGCCGACCCCGGCTCCGGAGACCAAGCCGGATCAGAAGGTCGCGAACAACGACTGATGCACGAATACGGCATTACCAGGGACATCATTGAAGCAGCAGCGGACGCAGCGGCCAAAGCCGGAGCGCAGCGGGTGACCAGCGTCAAGCTGGTGATCGGCGATCTGGCGAGCGTGGTCGACTCGAGCGTCCGTTTCTACTTTGACATTCTTGCCGAAGGCACGCCGGTGGCAGGCGCCGAAATCGTCTTCGAGCGGATACCCGCCGAACTGAAGTGTCAGGTGTGCGGCAAGACGTTTCCACTTGCCGGCCGGGACTGGACCTGTCCCGACTGCGGCGGCTCGGCCCGGATCACTGACCGGGCGCGTGAGTTCTATCTTGAGAGCATCGAAGTCGAGTAGACAATACAGGGCTTGCGTAGCGGCGAGGCCGGCAGGGTAACCCCGCCGGCCTCGTATTGCTCTGTTGAGCCGCTACTCTCACGCGGGCTTGCGCGCCTCGATAGCGTACATGCGGGTCTCAAGCTGCATGCTGTATCTGTCGGCTTCGGCCTGCAGATCGGACTCGTCGGCCCCCAGTAGCCTGCTGAAGACAAGTTCGCAGCGGTCGACGATGAAGCCGGCCCGGGTGAGAGTCTCGTCCCACGGGCGCTGGCCGAGCAGTACCTGACCGAGTGGCGCCGTCACAGCCGGCACGGGCATCTGCTGTCCGCCGGGCAGGCCGAGGATGGTTTCCACAGCGACCAGGCGCCCGCCGGGACGGAGAATCCGGAAGGCCTGGCGAACGGCCTGCTCCCGCTTGGCCGAAACCGCGGACGGGTCATCATCCCCGCCGCTCATCTCGCTGAAGCCGGCGGCTGTCGAGACCCAATCCACTGCCCCGTCGCGCAGCGGCGGCAAGAGGCCGTCGAACACGGCGAAAGAGGCGTTCGGACCGGCTCCCCCGGCGAGGAAACGCTGCCAGCCCGCCACAATCCGGCGCTCGATATCGTTCACCAGGACTCGCGCCTGTGGGCTCAGCCGCAGCAGCCATGGCAGGTTGCCGCCGCCGGGCCCCGCTGCGAGTTCGACAATCAGGCCGAGCTCGCCGGTCAGCGCTTCGCGCGTTGCAGCAGTGAACCATTCGGCGGGTATGCCTTTGTTCCAGTTTGCGGCCAACAGGCGCTCGACTCCGGCCCATCCGCCGAAGCTGTCAAGCGCGTCGTCCGGCCAGATGGAGCGGCCGACGAAGTCGACAATGCCGTCATCAACTGTCGCCGCCGGTTCTGTCGCGCTGCCGTGAAGGAGACCCGTGCGCCAGGAACCGTTGCGGACCTCACCCAAGAAGGTCAGTGCATTGCCGGTACGCTGATCGATGAGCCGGGTCTGCCATTCGGGATACATTCTTTCCGCCCCCCATACCGGATTTGGGCATATCTGCCATCAGATTACCGCCACCCTTCCACTCCCGTCAATAGGCATTATTGGGATGGGGAACCATACCTTCATCCACACGTCTGGAGGTCCTGAGATGAAAGTCGAGCTCCTCACAAACGTCATGTCCGTCAATGACCGCCTGGCTGACGAGAACCGTCGTCACTTCGACGAGCACGGGTTCACCGTCGTCAATCTGATGGGCTCGCCGGGCGCCGGCAAGACCAGCCTGGTCATGCGCACCATCGCTGCACTGAAAGGTCAACAGCCTATCGCCGTTGTCGAAGGGGACATCGCGTCGAGCATCGACGCTGATGACGTCGCGGCGACCGGCACCCCGGTCGTCCAGATCAACACTGGCGGGACATGCCACCTCGATGCCAACATGATCAGCCAGGCCGCTGGCAGCCTCACGGCGGAGCCGGGCTCGCTGGTGTTCATCGAGAACGTCGGCAACCTCGTTTGCCCGGCTTCGTACCGGCTCGGTGAGCACATCCGCGCCGTCGTCCTGGGCGCCACCGAAGGCAGCGACAAGCCGTTCAAGTACCCAAAGATGTTCGTCGACATCGATGTCGTCGTCGTGAACAAGCTCGACCTCGCCGGGGCCGTCGACTTCGAGCGCGGGGAGTTCATCCGCGGCGTGCGCGCGCTGACGCGGGCCGACATCATCGAGGTTTCCTGCCGCACGGGAGAGGGGATTGAGGAATGGACGCGCTGGCTCACGGAGCACCGCGCGAAGAGGGTCGAGCGCGGCGCCTGATTCGGGTCGGCGGGCTCGTCCAGGGCGTCGGCTTCCGGCCGTTCGTCTACCGCCTCGCTGAGACCTGGGGCGTTGCCGGCTGGGTGGCCAACGAGCCGGCCGGCGTGACCATCGACATTGAAGGTGACGCGGCTGCGGTGGCCGGATTCCTCGCTGACTTGCCGCGGGCAGCCCCCGCGCTCAGTCGCATCGAGCGGCTGGAGAGTGTGGAGATGCCACCGACTAGCTACGCTCGTTTCGAGATCCGCGAAAGCAAGGCCGCAGGGGCGCGCGAGGCACTCGTCTCGCCCGATCTTGCCACGTGCCCGGATTGCCTGGCCGAGTTGTTCGACCCTAACGACCGGCGCTACCGCTATCCATTCATCAACTGCACCAATTGCGGTCCGCGCTACACGATCATCGACGGTCTGCCCTACGACCGGCCGCTGACCGCGATGCGGGCCTTTCCGATGTGCCCGGAGTGTGCCGATGAGTATCACGACCCGCGCGACCGTCGCTTCCACGCCCAGCCCGACGCGTGCCCGGAGTGCGGGCCGAGGGTTTGGTTCACTGACTCGTCCGCAGTCGATTGGCCGGCCATCGAGGCTGCCGCGGCGCGGCTGATTGCCGGCGGAGTGATCGCTGTCAAGGGCCTCGGTGGTTTCCACCTGGCGTGTGACGCCGGGAATGAGGCAGCTGTAGCTCAACTGCGCGCCGCGAAGCACCGGCCGCTGAAGCCGTTCGCCATCATGGTCGCGGATATCGAGGCCGCGCAGGCAATCTGTCGCGTCGATGTGCCGGAAGCGGCCCTGCTGGCCTCGCCGCGGGCGCCAATCGTCTTGCTGGACAGGCTGCCCGCCGAGCTGGCCACCGCTCAGATTGCTGCAAGCGTTGCCCCGGGCCAGCTGACGCTCGGCGTGATGCTCCCGTACACACCGCTGCAGCACCTGCTGCTCCGCCTTGTCGGCCGGCCGTTGGTCATGACAAGCGGCAACATCAGCGAGGAGCCCTTGGTGGCCGAGAACGACGAGGCGCTCAGGGACCTCGCGCCGATCGCCACTGCTGGCATGCTCCTGCACAACCGCGATATTCCGCACCGCTGCGACGACTCCGTCGCGCGCATCGTCGCCGGCCGGCAGATCGTCATCCGGCGGGCGCGCGGCTGCGCGCCGTCGCCGCTGCCGTTCAGCGGTCCGGCGTCCAGGGGCGGGAGGCGACATCATCGCTTTCGGTGGCCAGGAGAAGTCCGCATTCTGCGTGACAAAGGGCGAGCGGGCGTTTCTCTCCCATCACATTGGCGAGCTATTCAACCCCAAAGCCATCGATTTCTTCAGCGAGTCGCTGGCTCACTACCGTAGCTTGTTCGCGCCGGATGTCGGGGCAGTGGCCTGCGACCTGCATCCGGATTACACGAGTTCACGGCTGGCGGCGGAGCTGTCCGCTCCGCACCTGATCAAGGTTCAGCACCACCACGCCCATATCGCCGCGACGCTGGGCGAGTACGGGCTGAGCGGCCCGGTGATCGGCGTCGCGTACGACGGCACCGGCCTTGGCGACGACGGCACCCTCTGGGGTGGCGAGATCCTCATTGCCGACCGCCGGGGGTACCGGCGATTTGCGCACCTCAAGCCGTTCCCGCTGCCCGGCGGCGATCTGGCTGTGCTCAGGCCGTATCGCACCGCCTACGGCCTGCTCAGGACGAACCAGGCAACAGGCTCGACTGGCGGGGCACTTGAGCGGTCAATCGCCTCCATTCCGGAAGGCGAGCGAGCGGCGATGGACTTCCAGATCGCGCAGGGGATCAACGCGCCGCTCTGCTCGAGCATCGGACGCCTGTTCGATGCGGCGGCGGTCATCTGCGGGTTCACCGGCGAGTGCAGCTACGACGCCGAGGCCGCAATCTGGCTCGAGACGCAGGCCGGCCCGTGGAGAATGGCTGACGCACAGCCCTATGTAGGAGCATTCATCGACAATCAGCGCCGCATCGACGGTGGGGCCATCCTGGGTGCGCTGGCGGCTGACCTCGATGACGGCACGACATGTACGGCGGCGGCGCGGCGGTTCCATGCAACAATCGCGTCGCTGACCCGCGACTTATGCCTGCAGGCGCGCGCCGAGACGGGTCTGACGGAAGTTTGCCTCGGCGGCGGTGTGTTCATGAACCGGCGCTTGCTTTCGCAGTGCGTCGCCGAGCTTGAGGAATCCGGGTTCACCGTCCATATTCCGGCCGAGGCGCCGCTGAACGACGGCGGCCTTGCCTATGGGCAGGCCGTTGTCGCCCGGGCAAGGCTGGCCTCGCCTGGAGAGTAGAGACCGAAACGAACGGGGGAGTCAACGTGTGCATCGGTTCGGTCGGGACAATCCTGCGCATTGATGGCCACTGGGCGGAGATCGACTTTGGCGGCGTGCGCACCAATATCCGCACTGACTACCTGCCTGACATCTCGGTCGGCGAGCGGGTGCTTGTTCATGCCGGGTTCGCCATCAGCCGCCTCAGCGACGAGGAGGCGCGTGAGATGGAAGAGGCGTGGGCTGACCTGCGTGAGGTTATCGGTCGCCGCGCGGCGGGTGAGCAGGCATGAACCCGCTCATTGAGGCGGCTCTTTCCTATGACGGTCCGCAGTTGTCGTTCATGGAGGTCTGCGGCACGCATACGATGGCGATTGCCCGGCACGGCCTCAAGAGCCTGTTGTCGCCCCGCATCAGGCTGATATCCGGGCCGGGCTGCCCGGTCTGCGTGACCGACGCTGCCGACATTGACGCCGTGCTGACGCTGCTCGAGGAGCGGCCCGAGATCACCCTGACGACGTTTGGCGACATGCTGCGCGTTCCGGGCACGCGGCGCCGGTCGCTCGAGCGCCTGCGCGCCGAAGGCGCTGACGTGCGCGTCGTCTACTCGGTCACCGGCGCGCTGGAGCTCGCCCGGCAGATGCCCGAGCGCGAGGTCGTCTTCCTTGGCGTCGGCTTCGAGACTACCGCGCCCGGGACGGCGGCCGCGCTGTCCGAAGCGGTATCCACAAATGTGGACAACTTTCGCGTCATCTCGCTTCACAAACTGGTTCCCCCGGCGCTCAGGCAACTGCTGACAACTCCCGGCGCGGCCATCGACGGCTTCATTCTGCCGGGCCACGTCTCAATCATCACCGGCACCGAGCCCTATGAATTCCTGGCCGCTCAATTCCGTGTCGGCGGCGTCGTGGCCGGGTTCGAGCCGGCTGACATCCTCACTGCCGTCGGCATGCTGCTCGCGCAGCGACAGGCGGGCGCCCCGGCGGTCGAGATCCAGTATCGACGGTTCGTCGCGCCGGCGGGCAACCGGCCGGCGCAGGCGGCGCTCGCCGAGGTCTTCTCGGCTGGCGAGTCGGCTTGGCGCGGACTCGGGGTCATCCCCGATTCCGGACTGATACCCCGCGCTGACTATGCCAGCCACGTGATCAGCCTGGATCGATCGCCTCAAGACGCTGCGGTTGCCAACGCCGGCGACAGTCCGGCCGGTTGCCGTTGCGGCGACATTCTCCGCGGGCTGATCGCGCCGCCCGAATGCCCGTTGTTCGGCTCAGCGTGCACGCCGCGCGACCCCGTCGGGCCGTGCATGGTTTCCAGCGAAGGCGCCTGTGCCGCAAGCTTCCGTTACCGGGGGGTGGACGCATGAGTGAGGAACGGGTTCTGCTCGGCCACGGCGGCGGTGGTCTGCTCAGCCGCGAGCTGATCGAGCGCGTCTTCCTGCCGCGGTTCGCCAACCCGGCGCTGGCCGCGCTGGATGACGCTGGCGTTGTGGAACTCGGCGGCAGCCGCGTGGCAATGACGACTGACGCGTTTGTCGTTGAGCCGCCGTTCTTTCCCGGTGGCGACATCGGCCGGCTCGCGGTCGCGGGCACGGTCAACGATTTGGCCGCTCTTGGCGCCCGTCCGGGCAGCCTCACCGCAGCGTTCATCCTCGAAGAGGGGCTCCCGCTCGCCGACCTCGAGCGGATCGCGGATTCAATGGCCGCCTGCGCCCGCGAGGCGGGCGTGAGCATCGTCGCCGGCGACACGAAAGTCGTGCCGCGCGGTCAGGCCGACCGCATCTTCATCAGCACCGCTGGCGTCGGCGTCATACCGGAGGGGCGTTGCGCGTCCGGCAGCGGCGCTCGTCCGGGCGACCGCGTTATTGTCAGCGGCGCGCTCGGTGAGCATGGCATGGCGATCATGCTCGGCCGGACAGGCGTCGCCTTCGCTGCTGACGTGAGGAGCGACGTCGCCCCACTGGCCAGCTTGGTCGAAGCCGCTTATGCCGCTTGTCAAGATCCCGCGGCCATTCGTGCCATGCGCGATCCGACGCGCGGCGGCCTCGCTGCCGTGCTGAACGAAATCGCCTCGGCCTCACAGTGCCGCATCACCGTGGACGAACCGGCCGCGCCAGTGTCTGAGAGCGTTCGCTCTGCCTGCTGCGTCCTCGGCCTTGATCCTCTGCAGCTGGCGAACGAAGGCAAGATGGTGTTCATAGTTGACGCCGGCGCGGCCAGCGCTGTCCTGGCCGCGCTCAAGGCCCATCCGCTCGGGCGTAGCGCAGCCGTCATCGGCAGTGTCGTCGCGGGCACACCCCGCGTCACGGTGAGGACGGAACTCGGCACCGAGCGCCTGCTCGACGTGCCGGTAGGGGAGCAACTCCCGCGCATATGTTAGGGGCCGCGTAGAAGACCCGCACACGACCTACATCGACGATACCGTCACAATTGCCCGCGACACGGTTGGTTCACTTTTGGGATCAGGATCGTCGTCTGCGCAGTTCATCACCCGCGCCGCCGCAGAGTCATCTCTGACCAGTCAGGCCTATCCCGTAGCGAGCCCCCAGCCGCAACCAGGAGGGCAAGGGGAGGACCTCCCACATCCGGTCGCCAACCGGCTCGATGGTACTCAGCCGAATAGTGACTCCCGCTCGCCCGTGTGGCGGGACTCTGGCCGTTACCCGCCACAGGTCGCGCCCGCGGTTCTGCCATCTCTGTACTGCACACTGCGCACTTTGATTGTCCGTACTCGCTCCGAGGCAAGTAAGGCTGATTCCAGCCGGCAGTGACTCAAACGTCACGGAGACCGGATGCCAGTACGGGTTCACCAACTCAACGTCCCAGACGAACGCGTCAGCACCATTTGTGGACGCAATGACATCATCTCGCTTGACCTGCCAGGAATGCCGGGTGATCAGGATCGCGACGGAAAGGACAAGAAATGCCACAAGTGCCAGCACCGACACAACTTTTCCTGTTCTCCGAGTCACAATCCAGACCCCCAGTTCAAAGGAATTGGGATCCCCAATCCTTCATTCGTCAGGTGACGTTATTCTCCTGTGGAACCAATAGCTGTAATGAATGACATAGTCAGCATCCGGACTCTCGGTGGGGCGGCAGAAGCGAGGTCGCTGGCCGGCATGCTGCGCTACAGCACTCGTTCACCAGCACTCCCTCCCTATCATTTCGATTCACGAGATTCCCAACAGGGTTCGCGCTGCCGGATGGTGAAGTAGACATGCAACCGCGTTCGTGAAAGGAAGGACACCATGGATAAGCAGCGCCTGTATCAACTCGTGGAAGAGCGTCGAAGCACGTACACAGCCCTCTCTGACCGCATCTGGGAGTACGCCGAGACGCGCTTTGAAGAGAAGCGCTCCGCCGCAGCTCTGGCCGAGGCCCTTGAGGCGGCCGGGTTCAGCGTCGAGAGGCAAGTCGGCGGTGTTCCCAATGCCTTCATCGGCACCTCCGGCAGTGGCTCGCCGATCATCGGCTTCCTCGGCGAGTTCGACGCCCTGTCGAGCCTCAGCCAGCAGGCCGGTCTGGCCGAGCGCGCGCCGATCGTGCCCGGCGGCAACGGTCACGGCTGCTGCCACCATCTGCTCGGTGTCGGCTCGCTGGCGGCGGCGATCGCCTACCGCGACTACCTGAAGGAGCACAACCTTCCGGGCACGGTCAAGTACTTCGGTTGCCCGGGCGAGGAGGGCGGTTCAGGCAAGGCCTTCATGGCGCGGGCCCATCTCTTTGACGGCCTCGATGCCGCCATCACCTGGCACAGCAGCAGCCTGACCAAGGTCATGACCGGCTCGTCGCTGGCCAACATCCAGGTCTACTACAAGTTCACCGGCCGGGCCTCCCATGCCGGCGGGTCGCCCCATCTCGGCCGCAGCGCGCTCGATGCCGTTGAGCTGATGAACGTCGGCGTCAACTACATGCGCGAGCACATCATCCAAGAGGCGCGCGTCCACTACGCCGTCATCAACAGCGGCGGCAGCAGCCCGAACGTCGTCCAGCCGGAAGCCGAGGTGCTCTACCTGATCCGCGCGCCGAAGAGCAGCCTGGTCCAGGAGATCTACGGCTGGGTCTGCGATATCGCCCGTGGCGCGGCCCTCATGACTCAGACGAAGGTCGAGATTCAGATCGACAAGGCTTGCTCGAACCTGATCAACAATCAGACTCTGGAGCAGTTGATGTACGAGAATCTCATCGCCGCGCCGATGCCGGCTGCGACTGAGGAAGAGAAGGCCTTCGCCGCCAGCATGCGCACGACGCTCACCGAAGCCGAGCTGCGCAAGGAAGAGACGGCCCTGCAGAAGGACTTCGGCACCCTCGAAGGCCGGAGGCTGGCCGACCAGCTGGCCGGCAAGGTGCTCTGCGACATCGTCATGCCCTACAAGTACAGTGACCGTCCGTCCGGCGGGTCGACCGACGTCGCCGATGTCTCTTGGATCGTGCCGACAGTCCAGTGCGATGTCTCGTGCTACGCTCTCGGCACGCCCGGCCACTCGTGGCAACAGGTGGCGCAGGGCAAGTCGGGCTGGGCGTACAAGGGCATGCTGCTGGCCGCGAAAGCAATGGCCGGCACCGCCGTCGACATCCAGGCCCGCCCTGACCTTCTGGTGGCCGCCAAGGCTGAGCTGCAGTCAATGGTCGGCCCCGAGGGCTACAAGTGCCCGATCCCCGAGGGAATCAAGCCGAGCCCGGTCAAGCGCTGACCGGCCGGTCCGGGCGACCGATCGCAGCAGGCTGCACGAGTATGGCCTCACGCAGGACATCATTGCGGCAGCCACTGAGGCTGCCGCAAGCGTTGGCGCCCGGCGGAGCGTTGAGGTTGAATAGATGCATGTGCCAGAAGGCCGGCAGGGCAACCCTGCCGGCCATCTCGTATTGCCATCGGCCGTGTCTGGCTTGTCTGCCCTCCCTTCCCGCCAATAGCCGGATATGGAACGGGGAACCATAGCGTGAGAGGAGACAGGAGGTCACTGCGCGCCCATCCGCGCGGGCGGCGCGCCGCGCATATGCCAGGGAAGCGAGCTGCCGCGTGAGCCCGGCCGGGCCACCGCCAAATCGGGCGCGGGTGCCGGCAGGTAAGCGGCTGCCGGTCGGAGAAAGACTTGCCGGTGCCAGTCAGGCACAAACAATGCGGCGCTGCCGCAGGGGAGATGAGCCGGTTGTCAGATGTCGCCGCAGTGATTCTCGCGGCTGGTTACGGAACCCGCATGAAGTCGAAAGTGACGAAGATGCTTCACCCGCTGGCCGGCAGGCCATTGGTCGAATACAGCGTCCGGGCGGCCCGCGGCGCCGGGGCCGAACGGATCGTCATGGTGATCGGACCGCGTCAGGGCGACGACATTCGCGCCGCCATCGGCGACGCTTGCGAGTATGCCTTCCAGGCCGAGCAGCTCGGCACCGGGCACGCGGCCATGCAGGCCGAGAGCGCGCTGAAGGGGTTCCGCGGCCTCGTCCTGGTTCTCTTCGGCGACGCGGCGATGATCCGCGCCGAGACGCTGAACGAGCTGATTGCCTATCACCGGGAGAAGAACGCCGCGGCGACGCTGCTTACCGCCAAGCTGCCCGATCCGACCGGCTACGGCCGCGTCATCCGCGAAGCCGTGACCGGCAGTGTGCTGCGCATCGTCGAGACCAAGAAGCCCGGCGATGCGACGCCGGACGAGATGAAGGTCGACGAGGTGTTCACCTCGGTCGCCTGCTTCGACTCTGACAAGCTCTGGTCGGCGCTCGGCCGCCTGACCAACAGCAATGCCCAGCGCGAGTACTATTTCACTGATGTCTTCCGGATCATCGCTGCCGACGGCGACCGCGTCGAGGCCTGGATCGCCCGCGACTGGCGCGAGGCCGTCTGCCCGAACGACCGCGTCGAACTGGCCGAGGCCGAGGCGCTGATGCGCGCCCGCATCAACCGCAAGTTGATGCTGAGCGGCGTGACCATCGTTGACCCGCGTTCGACGTACATCGACGACACGGTCGTCATCGGCCCGGACACGGTGATCATGCCGAACACGTTCATCTGCGGCAACACCGTCATCGGCGAGGACTGCCGCATCGGACCGAACTCGACCATCAAGGATTGCCGCATTGGCAATGGCGTCGAGATCATCTACTCGTTCCTGCGCGAGGGCGAGATCTGTGATGGCGCGAGTTTCGGGCCGTTCGCGCACATGCGTCCCGGCACGGTCCTCGGTCCGCGGGCCAAGATCGGCAACTTCAACGAACTGAAGAACTCGCGGATCGGCGCTGGCACGAAGATCGCCCATCTCAGCTACATCGGCGACGCGACGGTCGGCACCGACACGATCATCGGCTGCGGCGTCATCACCGTCAACTACGATGGGACGAAGAAGTGGCCGACCAAGATCGGCAGCCGGACCCTGGTCGGCTGCAACACGAACCTTGTCGCGCCGGTCGAAGTCGGCGACGACGCCTACATCGCCGCCGGGTCGACGATTACCGACCAGGTCCCGAACGATTCACTGGCGATCGCGCGCGAGCGCCAGGTGACCAAACCGGGCTACATGAAGAAGAAGCGGGAAAAGTCCGAATAGCGGCTTTGAGCAGGGATTTTGGTTTCAACAACGAAATAACAAGGGTTTGATTTTCCACTGGGCAAGGGGGAGCAATCGTGGCCAGCTACAACGACTCGCGGCTGAAGATCCTCACCGGTAACGCCAACCCCGAATTGGCGAAGGCGATCTGTGCCAGCCTGGGAATGCCGCTCGGACAGTCCGAGGTGGGCAAGTTCAACAACGGCGAGACGAAGATCATCATCAATGAGAACGTCCGCGGCAACGACGTGTTCATCGTCCAATCGACCTGCAACCCGGTCAACGACTCGCTGATGGAGTTGCTCCTGCTTGTCGACGCCTGCAAGCGGGCGTCGGCGCGGCGGATCACCGCGGTCATCCCGTTCTACGGCTACGCTCGCCAGGATCGCAAGACGCGCGGCCGCGAGCCGATTTCGGCCAAGCTCGTCGCCAACCTGATCACCACCGCCGGCGCGACCCGCGTCCTGACGATGGACCTCCACGCCGGGCAGATTCAGGGCTTCTTCGATATCCCGCTCGACCACCTGACCGGCATCCCGATCATCGCTGATTACTTCGCCGCCAAGAATCTCGCGGACGCGGTCGTCGTCTCGCCCGATCTCGGCGGCGTCAGCCGCGCGCGCATCCTCGCCGAGCGGCTCAACGTCCCGATCGCGATCATCGACAAGCGCCGTCCGGAGCCCGGCGTCGCCGAAGTGATGAACGTCATCGGCAAGGTCGAGGGCAAGAACGTCATCATGATCGACGACATGATCGACACCGGCGGGACGATCGTCCTCGGCGCAAAGGCGCTGCTCGGCCTGGGCGCCAAAGGCGTCTACGTCGCCTGCACCCATCCCGTCTTCTCCGGCGCCGCGGTCGAGAACCTCGACGCCTCGCCGATCAAGGAAATCGTGGCCCTTGACACGATCCCCCTCACCCCTGCCCAGAAGCGGGACAAGTTCACCATCCTCTCCGTTGCGCCGCTGCTTGGCGAAGCGATCATCAGGATCCATGAGGACCTCTCCATCTCCAAGCTGTTCAGCGACGACCGCCGTTAGCGGGCCCGAAAGTTTGACAATAACCAGTCAGGCAGGTACTATATAGGTTAGACTGTCTCAATTCGAGGAGGAGTTCCGCCCATGCAACAGATCACCCTCAAAGCTGAGCCGCGCGAATCCGGCAAGGGTTCTGCCCACCGCGTCCGCGCTGAAGGTTATGTCCCGGCCATCGTCTACGGCAAGAACACATCCAACGTCAGCCTCAAGGTGAGTGGGCGCGAACTCGGCCGGGCGCTCCACACCGGCGCCGGCCGCAACAACCTGTTCCGCGTCGAGGTCGGCGGCGAGGAGCCGCGGACCTGCATCATCAAGGAAGTCCAGACCGATCCCGTCACGGGTCGGGTCATCCACATCGACCTGTTCCAGATCTCGCTCAAGGACCGCATCACCACCAGCGTGACCATCGTCCTGCACGGCGAAGAAGCGGTCGAAAAGACCGGCGGCATCCTGCAGCACGGCCTGCGCGAGCTCGAGATCGAGTGCCTGCCGACCGACATCCCCGAGCACATCGTTGTCGACGTCTCGGCGCTCCGCGTCGGCCAGCACGTCACCGCCGGCGAGGTCAAGCTGCCGGAGGGCGTCGAACTGGTGAGCGAGCCGGAAGAGGTCGTCGTCTCAGTCGTCGCGCCGAAGCACGCCGAGGTTGAGGAGACCGAGGCCGCCACTGGCGCCGCTGAGCCGGAACTGGTCAAGAAGAAGGCTGCTGACGAGGACGAGAAGGAAGACAAGTAAGTCCGACCGGCGGCCGGCAATCAGGCTGAGAAGCGTGGGAATCGCATATGAAGCTCATCGTCGGCCTGGGGAACCCAGGCCGAACCTATCTCCGGACGCGGCATAATCTCGGCTTCCGCGTCGTCGATGAAGTGGCGGCCCGTCACGGGCTGCACTTCAGCAAGCGCCAGTTCAACGCCGAACTGGCGGACGGCGCCGTCGCCGGGGTGCGCGTGCTGCTCGTCAAGCCGCAGACGTTCATGAACGCCAGCGGCGACGCCGTTGCGCCGCTCGCCGGCTACTACCAGATACCGCCAGGGGACATCCTGGTCATCCATGACGATCTCGACCTCACGCCGGGCAAGCTCCGCCTGCGCCGCTCCGGCACCGCCGGTGGGCACCGCGGCATCGCCTCGCTGATCGAGCGGCTCGGGACGAAGGAATTCCCGCGGGTCAAGATCGGCATCGGTCATCCGGAAGGGCCGATCGAGGTTGTCGATTACGTGCTGCAGGCCTTCAGCGCTGATGAGGCGGCAGTGGTCGACAGGGCTGTCACCGCTGCTGCGGATGCCGTCGAGGTGTTCCTCAGCGACGGCCTCGATGCCGCGATGCGGAAGTTCAACGTGACTGCGCCGGGCGCGGCCGCTGAGCCCGGCGAGGGCGACGAGGGAGCAAAGCGATAGCAGACGATGGGGCCGTCCGGCGCTGCCGGGCGGCCTCTGGCACGTTTCGCGCGCCTCCTGACGCCGCATACTAAAGGGAAGACCAGCCTGATCGGAGGTCTTCCCATGCGCTACGAGTATCGTTGTGACCACTGCGGCGACCTGGTCGGCGCCGTCGAGGTCGGCGCCGGTGACGAAGAGGCGCTTGGCTTCGACGCGTTGACCCCGGAGGAGCGGGCCAATATAATAAGGGTTGACCGTGAACGGGGGCTGACGACCGTCGGCTCGATCTGCGACGACTGCCTGGTCGATCTCGGGCTCGAGCGGTTTGGCCTCGCCGACAGCATGCCGTTGCCGCGGCCGGTCATACACTAGGCAAGAGAACAACTTGAGGTGCCGTGCCGGGGGATGGGGTCTTTCCGTCCGCCGGTTCTCTGGCTTGTGTTGCCCGGGCTGGCGTCAGGTGGCGCGCCGGCGCCCGATGAGGACCAGGTAGACCACGATTCCCAAGAGGGCGAGGACGAACTGTGCCAGCGCCGCCCAGCGGACCGGCAGGAAGCCGAACAGGAGCAGCAACAGGGCCAGGATGGACCAGATGGCGCTGTTGTGGGGGTCGGTCAGGGTCCCGGTTCGCCACTGGAGGTATGCGCTGGCCATCGTCCAGGCAATGAAGCTGATCAACAGTATCGGCGTGTAGGGCGACGCCGCGATGGCGGCAGCGAATGGCGTGAACGGCGACAGATCGCCGCTCGCCGGCGGGACCGCGTGCGACCAGACATCAGCCAGCCAGAGTGCCGCCGTGGTCGCAACCACGACGTAGAAGGCGATCTCCCGCGCTCGTCCCGAGACGAACGCCGTCAGCTCATCCTTGACCCGGATGCCGCGGCGCTTCACGCTCCGGTCAGCCAGGAACGCAGCCAGTGCGGCTCCGACAACTCCCGCAAGGATCGGCATCAGCGCGCGCCACGTCACCTTGATCGTCTCCTTTCGGCAGTGTCCCCATCCTGTCTGCGATTTCGTGAGAGATACGCGATCAGCAGACAGCCGAGCATCGCGGCGACCATGCCACCGCCGATGCCACCCATCATCGCAGCAATACGCGTGCTCACTCCCTGATCTCTCCCTTCCAGAGGAAGATGTGCTCGATCGGACAACCGAAGGCTTTGGCCAACCTGAACGCCAGTTCGAGCGTCGGATTGTAGCGGTCATTCTCGATCGCGTTGATGGTCTGGCGGGTGACCATCAGCCGGCGAGCCAGTTCGTCCTGAGTCAGACCGGCCTGCTCACGCAGTTCGCGGATGCGGTTCTGCGTACCATCACCACCCCGATGTAAAGAAGTCTTTACATCGCGAGAATAGCACAATTTCCCGGGCAATGTCAAGAGAGTTTTACATCTGATTTCTGGCTGCGCCGGAGAACGGTTAGGAGGACGACGATGATGAGTCAGCCGACGCAAGGTCTGCTATCCCTCTGGCTCGAGGCTCAGGAGTTTGGCGCCGTGGCGGCGAACCTGCGCTCCGGCATGCGCGAACAACTGGTCTACGGCCTGTCCGGGTCAGAGACGACCTACTACATGGCGGCGCTGCAACAGCTGACGAACAGGCCGCTGCTCGTCCTGACGCCCAGCCTCAGCCAGGCCGAACGCACCGCTGAGGACCTGCGGTCCTGGCTCGGCAGCGACAATGTCCACGTCTTCCCGCCGCTCGAAGTGATGCCATATGAGGTCATCGCCGCCAGCCCGGAGCTTGCCGCGCAGCGACTGGCCGCCCTGGTCGCGCTGACCAACAGCCCGCGGCCGATCGTCGTCGCGCCGGTCGGCGCGGCCCTGCGTCAGCTCGTGCCGCCGGAGGAATTCTGGCTGCCGACGTTCACGCTCAAGTACGGCCAGCGCGTCGAACTCGAGGATGTCATCGCCCGCCTGGCGGTGATGGGATATGACCGCGTCGACATGGTCGAGGGCCGGGGGCAGTTCTCGATCCGCGGTGGTATCCTGGACGTCTTCCCGCTCGGCGGGGTCCAGCCGTTCCGCATCGAGTTCTTCGGCGACGAGGTCGACTCGATCCGGCTGTTCGACATCGCAACCCAGCGCTCGCTGGAGAATCGCGACGAGATCCTGATTACTCCGGCGCGGGAGTTCCTGCTGCCGTCGCGCGGGCCGGACGAGGGCATGCGCCGCATCCGTCAGGAACTTGACACCACCGTCCGGCGCCTCACCAAGCAGGGCCACAACACGGCCGCCGAGAAGCTGCGCGAGCGGGTCGGCGAGCACCTCGAACGCCTTCAGGAAGGGCAGTACTTCGACGCTCTGCCGCAGTACGCGCCCCTGTTCTACCCCGAGTTGGCGACCATCGCCGACTACTGCCCCCAGGATACGATCATCTGCCTGAACGAGCCGGTTCGCCTCCGGGAGGCGGCCGCGGAGACGGAGAAGCAGGCGGGGGCCCTGTTCGCAGACCTGTTGCAGCGCGGCGGCGCCTTGCCGGGCGAGGGTGCGAACTACGTCGACTATGCGGCGCTCGCGGCGTCGGTGAAGAAGCGCAGCGTCGTCTACTTCTCGCTACTCCTAAGACGCATCCCGGAGGGCGAGCCGGAGTACATCTCGTCCGTGCCGGCAAAGCCGATGATGACCTTCCACGGCCAAGAGGAGGCGTTCGCGCAGGAACTGAACCGCTGGCATCTCACAGGCCGGCGGCTGGTGCTGGTGGCGGCCAGCAACGAGCACGCGAACCGGTTGCGGTCGATTCTCGCCGACCATGAGCTGATGCTCAGCCCGTTGACCGTCGACCTGCTGCCCGGCCAAGCATACGTCTTCACCGGCAGCCTCGAGAACGGTTTCGAGTTGCCGGAGCTGAACCTCGCCGTGGTCACCGAACAGGAGGTCTTCGGCAAAGTCAAGCGCCGCCGGCGCGCCGCTCCTCGCGACGAGGAGCGCGGCCAGCGGCTGACCAGCTATCAGGACATCAAGATCGGCGACTTCGTCGTCCATGCCCAGCATGGCATCGGTCGCTACCTCGGCGTCAAGACGCTCGAGGTCGAGAACACGAAGAAGGACTACCTGTTCGTCAAATACGCCGGCGAGGACCGGCTGTATGTGCCGACCGACCAGATCGGCCTGATCCAGAAGTACGTCGGCGCCGAGGGGCACGAGCCGAAGCTGAACAAGCTCGGCGGCACCGAGTGGGCGCGGGCGAAGAACAAGGTCAAGGCATCGGTGCGCGAGATGGCGGAAGAGCTGCTCAAGCTCTATGCCGTGCGCGACAGCCAGCCCGGCCACGCGTTCGGACCCGATACGGTCTGGCAGCGGGAGTTCGAGGACAGCTTCCGCTACGAGGAGACGCCAGACCAACTCAAGTCGATCGAAGAGATCAAGGCCGATATGGAGAAGCCGAAGCCGATGGAGCGCCTGCTCTGCGGCGACGTCGGCTACGGCAAGACTGAGGTCGCGATCCGCGCCGCGTTCAAGGCGGCGATGGACGGCAAGCAGGTCGCTGTCCTCGTGCCGACGACGATTCTTGCGCAGCAGCATTTCAACACATTCACCGAGCGGTTCGCCGGCTACCCGGTGAAGATCGGCCTGCTGTCGCGCTTCCGCTCGCCGGCGGAACAGCAGGCGACGATCCGCGGCATCGCGACGGGCACGATCGAGATCGCCATCGGCACCCACCGCCTGCTCAGCGAGGACGTCCGCTTCAAGGACCTCGGCCTGCTGATCATCGACGAGGAGCAGCGGTTCGGCGTCGCCCACAAGGAGCGGCTGAAGCGGTTGAAGCAGAATGTCGACGTGCTCGTCCTGTCGGCGACGCCCATCCCGCGCACGCTGCACATGGCGCTCGTCGGTCTGCGCGACATGAGCGTCATCGAATCGCCGCCCGAGGACCGCTTCCCGGTTCAGACATACGTCGTCGAAGCGAACGATGACCTTGTCCGGGAGGCGATCACCCGCGAGGTCAACCGCGGCGGTCAGGTCTACTACGTCCACAACCGCGTCCAGGACATCGATCGGGTCACCGAGCGCCTGCAGAAGCTGGTTCCTGACATCCGCATCGGCGTCGGTCACGGGCAGATGAGTGAGGAGCAGCTTGAGAAGGTCATGCTCGACTTCCTCGACGGCGAAATCGACGTGCTGGTCTGCACGACGATCATTGAATCCGGCCTCGACATCGCCAACGTCAACACGCTGATCATCGACGAGGCCGACCACTACGGCCTGTCACAGCTGTACCAGCTACGCGGGCGGGTCGGTCGCTCCAACCGACTGGCATACGCATATTTCACCTACAAGCGAGACAAGGTATTGACAGAAGTGGCGGAAAAAAGGCTGCAGGCAATCAAGGAGTTCACAGAGTTGGGTTCCGGCTTCAAGATTGCCATGCGCGACCTCGAAATCCGCGGCGCCGGCAACATCCTCGGCCCGGAGCAGCATGGGCACATCCTGGCGGTGGGGTTCGACCTCTACTGCCAGCTGCTTGAGGAGGCGGTCCATGAACTGAAGGGCGAGGTCCCGCCGGCGGTGCAGGAGCCGGTGATCGAACTGGCGGTGGATGCGTTCATCCCGGACTCGTACATCACCGATCCGAAGCAGAAGATCGAGGTCTACAAGCGGATCGTCGCCAGCCGCGATCACGCGGATGCCGCCGACATCGAAGAAGAGCTCGAGGACCGCTTTGGCGAGCTTCCCGCCGCGGTACGCAATCTGCTCAATATCGTCCGAATCAAAGCCGACTGCGCCGGACTCGGAATCACAAGCCTGATGCGCACCAACGGGATCGTCACGTTCAAATTCGGCCCCCAGCGTCGCCTGCAAAGCGAGCATCTGATGGCGCTCCAGAAAGCCAACCGCAACCGCCTGAACTACTCGCCGCAACGCGCCGCACAACTGCAGATGAAGGCCGAAGACCTGGACAGCGCCAAGCTGCTCCGCCTGATTCAGGAAGTGTTGCGCAAGATGCATGAGCTGGTTCGACAAATTGCGTCATAAAGGCGCGGACAGGGCCCCAAACAGGCTGGAAATTGCGAATAACTCTAGTTGGCAGGTACTATACTATGACCGACTTAGGGTGAGAAGGATTTGCAGGGAAAAGGAGGGGTGTAAGTGAAGGCAACGGGCATAGTCAGGCGCATAGACGATCTGGGCCGTGTAGTCATCCCCAAAGAAATCCGGCGTACACTCCGCATCCGTGAGGGCGACCCGCTCGAGATCTTCGTCGACCGCGAGGGCGAGGTCATCCTCAAGAAATACTCACCTATCGGCGAACTGGGCGATTTCGCCAAAGAGTACGCCGACTCCCTGTATGAAGCTGTCGGGCACATCATCCTGATCGCTGACCGAGACAACGTCATTGCCGTCTCGGGCGGACCCAAGAAGGAATTCCTCAACCGGCCGATCGGCACGGCGGTGGAGGCGGTGATGGAGGATCGGAAGAGCGTCCTCATCAACAAGCCGGGCGAGCACAAGTACTGCAAGGAGTGCCTGACCGACGACGACGAGGGCTGCAAGTTCACTGCCGAAGTAATCGCCCCGATCGTTGCGGGCGGCGATCCGATCGGCGCCGTGATCATCACCTCCAAGGAACCCGACGTGCAGATGGGTGACCTCGAACTCAAGTTGGCGGAAACGGCGGCTGGCTTCCTTGCCAAGCAGATGGAACAGTGAACTGAAGCAGGGCAAACAAGTAGCGGACGAGCAGTACCGCTACTTTTTGTGTGCCCGCAATGGCAACGGGAAGGAGAAGTCAGGGGCGTTTGTGAATATGCCTGACGACCAGTCAGAGCCGATGGGAGAGGTAGCTCTTGGCACGGGAGTCTTTCCTCAGCGAGGCGTTCATTCTGGCTGTGGCCGGACTGATCAGCCGCGTCCTCGGGGCCATCTACCGGGTTCCGCTGACGCGTCTGATCGGCCAGGAGGGGTTGGGCCTCTACCAACTGGCTTACCCAATCTACGTCACCATCCTGCAGGTATCAACATCCGGCATCAACATCGCCATCTCCAAGCTCGTGGCCGAGCGCGTCGCCCTGAAGAACATCCGCGGCGCGCGGCGGGTGTTCGAGACAGCGCTGATCATGCTCGCCGTCATCGGCGCCGCCGGCGCGCTGCTGCTGTTCCTCGCCGCAGGCCCGATTTCCGCCAATCTTCACCGCGACTCCCGCTCCTACTTCGCGATCATCGCGCTCGCCCCGGCGATCTTCTTCGTCGCACTGATGGCGACGTTCCGGGGCTTCTTCCAGGGCTTCTCGCGCTTCACGCCGACTGCCCTGTCGCAGGTCACGGAACAGCTGATGCGCGTCTTCACGGCGCTGACACTCGGCTACTTGCTCCTGCCCCGCGGCGTCGAATACGCGGCGGCCGGGGCGAGCTTCGGCGCCAGCGCCGGCGCGTTCCTCGGGCTATCGCTGATGGTGCTGCTGTTCTTCCGCGGCGGGCGCAAGCTGCTCAGGCAGCCTGGCGCGGAGTATGGCACGGAACGCCGCCGCTATCTGGCGAAGCGCATCCTGGCGTTGTCGATACCCATCTCTCTGGCGGCGATCGTCCTGCCCCTAATGACGTTCATCGACTCCGTCGTCGTGCCGCTGCGCCTGAGCGCGCTCGGCCTGACGGCGGAGCGGGTCACCGCCCTGTACGGGCAGCTGACCGGCATGGCGATGCCGGTGATCAACATGCCGACCGTTGTCACCTTCGCCTTCGGCCTCAGTCTGGTGCCGGCCGTCTCGACAGCGTTCGCCTACCGCGACCTGGCCAAGGTGCGGCAGGAGGCGGCGCAGGGGGCGCGGATGACTGTCCTCCTGACGATGCCGGCGGTTGCCGGGCTGTTCGTCCTGGCGACACCGATCATGAAGCTGCTCTACGATGTCCCCGAAGCTGGCCGCGTGCTGGCCGCGGTGGCGCCGGGGCTGCTGTTCCTGGCGCTCCAGCAGACGACCTCCGGCGTCTTGCAGGGACTCGGCCGGACGGACCTGCCGGTCCGGCACCTGATGGTCGGCGCGCTGACTAAGACCGCCGTGACCTGCGTCCTTACTGCCATGCCGCGGTTCGGCATCACCGGCGCCGCGATTGGCAGCGTCACGGGGTTTCTCGTCGCGGCGAGCCTGAACATCGCCAGCGTTGTCGCCCTGGTCGGCTTCGACTTCCGGCTCGGTGAGATGGTGCTGAAGCCCGCCGTCGCCATCACCGGCATGGGCATCAGCGTGCGCGGCTTCTACTTCCTGACCGTCGACCGACTCGGCAACGACCTGGCCACGCTGGCCGCGATCGGCGTCGGCGTGCTCGCCTACCTGGCGCTGATGCTGGTCATCCGTGGCTTCAAGCGGCGCGACTTCGAGATCGTGCCGCGGTTCGGCGACCGCCTTGCGGATCGGCTGCAGCGCATCGGCCTGATCGGCTAGACGCAGGCGCGGAAGTGGTGAGCGGCCGGCCGGGAAACATAGAGAAGGCGGCCAGAAGGCCGCCCGTCCGAGGCTGAGGGAGGGAATGCACCAGGTGGACAAGCAACGGATCGACGAACTGTCAGGCAAGGACCCGCTGCGAGAGTTCGAGGCGATTGTCCGCACCTTGCGCGGCCCGCATGGTTGCCCGTGGGACAAGAAGCAGGATCACCAGACCCTGCGTCCGTACGTTCTTGAAGAGGCGTGCGAGGTCGCCGAAGCGATCGACAGCCGCGACCCGCTGAAGCTCCGCGAGGAGCTGGGCGACCTGATGCTGCAGATCTACCTTCACGCCATCATCGGCGAGGAGAACGGCACGTTCGGGCTCGACGACATCGCGCGCGACATCTCGGCCAAGATGATCCGCCGGCACCCGCATGTCTTTGCAGACGTAGAGGTCAGCGGCACTGACGACGTCCTCCGCAACTGGGATGCGATCAAGCGCGCCGAGAAAGGTGACGCCGCGCCGAAGTCGGTTCTGGCTGGGATTCCGGCCGACCTGCCGGCGCTCATGCGGGCCCAGAAGATGCAGGTCAAGGCGGCACGCGTCGGTTTCGACTGGCCAAGAGTGGAGTTGGCAATGGAAAAGATCCCTGAGGAGCTTGCCGAGCTTACTGCGGCATACCGTAGCGGCGACCGGGATACGATAGAGGAGGAGATTGGCGACCTGCTCTTCGCGGTGGTGAACGTCGCCCGCTTCCTCGAGGTCGATCCGGAGGGCGCGCTCGCCCGCACAACGCGCAAGTTCTCAGCCCGGTTCCGCCATATCGAAGAGAGCGCGCGCCGCGCCGGCAAGCGCCTTGAGGACATGTCCCTCGACGAGATGGACGCCCTCTGGGAGGAAGCCAAGCGGAAGCAGGATCCCACGCCAACGACCCACTCGACAGAGTGATCGCAGGAGGGATCTGGATTGAACAAGCAAGACCTCATCACAGCAGTCGCCGAGCGGAGCGGCCTGACGAAGAAAGACGCCGAGAAGGCGGTCAACGCGACCGTCGAGAGCATCGAGGACGCACTGTCCAGAGGTGACTAGGTTTCGCTGGTCGGCTTCGGCACCTTCGAAGTACGTGACCGCGCCGCGCGCGTCGGGCGCAATCCGCAGACCGGCGAGGAGATCCGCATCGCGGCCGCCAGGGTTCCCACCTTCAAGGCCGGCAAGTCGCTGAAGGATAACATCGGCAAGTAAAGAATAGGTCAGCAACGAAGTCAGGCTCGCTTCGGGCCTGATTTTTCGTGCAGGCAAGGGGGAGGGATGCCCGTGCGTCTGGACAAGTTCCTCAAGGTCAGTCGGCTGGTGAAGCGCCGGACCCTGGCCAAGGAGGTTTGCGATGCCGGCCGGATCGAGCTCAACGGCCGCATGGCGAAAGCCGGCAGCGAGATCAAGGTCGGCGATACGCTGGCCCTCAACTTCGGACCGCGACGGCTGAGGGTGCAGATCGCCGACGTGCGCCCGAGCGTGCGCGCCACCGAGGCCGCGAACCTGTACCGGATCCTCGAGGAGCGGATCATACGGGGCGAGCGCGAGTTCATCGACGATGACGAGGAAGAAGAGGACGACGACGAAGACGACGGCTGACATGGAAAAGCTTCGGCGGAAACAGGTTGACTTTCGGTCTCGGTGCGAAATCGGTCAGCCCATGCCCCTGTCAGGTGTACAAAAAGTAACCGAGGCGGCACGGCGTTGACAGAACACTGGTCTGGAGTCAACATAAAGCTCAAAATGACCACGCTCGGTGCGAAATTGGACAATCCCCGCCCCTCTCAGGTGTACGAAAAGTAACCGAGTGCCCCGGCTCACCGCTGAGTAACCGAGGAACTCGGGCACACCGCTGAGTCGGCCGAGTAACCCGGGCACCGGCCCGTACTGTAATCATCGTCCCATCGCGCGCATACAGTTGGGGTGGACAATACCCCCATGAGGGAGGGCGCGACAGGTGGACGACAAGGGCATTCGCGAGGATTACGGGCATAAGCTGGTACTGGATAACCGTGAGTTCGCCAGCATCGAAGGCGTTATCCACGTCGAGAGCTTTGACGACCAGGAGATCGTCCTCGACACCGAGATGGGCATCATGACGCTGCGCGGCGAGGACATGAAAATCAAGCAGTACGATCAGGAGCAGGGGCATCTGACGATCGAAGGGATGATCGTCAGCATCCTCTACGCCCCGGGCAAGGGCCGGATGGCGACCAAGGGGCGCCAGCGCGGCGGCTTCTTCGACCGCCTGCTGAGATAGAGGAATCCGATACCAGAAGGCGAATATAGGTGGCAATCAGTTCGGGAGGAGACGTGCTGTTGTCGTACCCCGGGGCAAAGCTGCCGCCGATGTTCATAACCCCGCGCCCGATTTACCGGCGCCGGGGTTTTTGGTCATCGCTCGGGTACGGGATTGTCAGCCTCATCGGCGGGCCGTTCATGCTGCTTGGCGACCTGGTCAGACCCTACGCCTCACCGCGCCTCGAGCGTCGCTGGGTGGTCGGCCACATGGCCGCCGTCTCGCTGCTCATCGTCGTCACGGTGTCCGCCTCGCTGGTCAACGGGTACGCTGTCTACCGGACCACGCAGACGATGACACACTACATCAAGCTCAACGCTGCGGCCAAACCGCCCGCTTACGGCGATCTGATCAACCTCTACGCCGCCCGCAACAACCTCGACCCGGCGCTGGTCGCGGCGCTGATCGCGCAAGAGAGCGACTTCGATCCGAACTGCGTCTCGCCCGCCGGCGCCCGCGGCCTGATGCAACTGATGCCTGCCACGTGGCGGTCGCTGATGCCCGAGTCGTCGTGTGACGGCAACCACGCGCCGCCGGCACGCGAACCGGACTGCATCTTCGATCCCGAGTCCAACATCAAGGCCGGGACGCTTCAGCTCAGGTACTTGCTCGACAACTATGACGACAACCTGGTCCTTGTGCTGGCCGCCTACAACGCCGGCTCCGCCCGCGTCAGGCCGAGCGATCGGCCAGGCGAGCTGGGACGCTATCCGACCGACGGCGAGACCGGCAAGTACGTCCGCGCCGTCCTCGCCAACTGGACGAAGATGAGCGACAACCCGCTCGGCGTCCTCGGACTGCGCGTCCTCCTCTGGGCGCAGACGGCCGTGCCGTGGTTCGCCGGCGTGACGATCGCCCTCTGGGTGGCGACATTCGCCTGGCTGGCAAGACGTTACGCCTGAGCCTTCACATGAGCAGCAACGCCCACCCTCAAGCGAGGGTGGGCGTTCTCGGTTCTGCGGTGGTTACTGGCCTGAGGCGATCGCCTTGTCGAACTCGTCCTTCGCTGCGGCGAGCAGCTTCGGGTCGGCGAACAGGTCGGCGGCGGTCATCGCCAGGGCTTTGGCGGCAACGAGCATGCCCTTAAAGCCGGCCGGCGAGCAGGCGGCGTCGCGGAACGCCACGTTGTGGCTCGGTACGCTGCCCTCGGCGATGCTGACGTAGGGGTGGATCGACGGGCAGACACGGCTGACGTTGCCCATGTCGGAAGAGCCGACGCCGGCCTTCGGGTCGGGCTCGCTGACCGTGAGGCCCATCTCCTCGAGGTGACGCTGGAAGGTCCGGGCCATGACCATGTTGTTGATGCGGTTCTCGAACAGCAGACCGTCCTTGACGTCGAGCGTCGTGCCGGTGGCCAGCGCGGCTGCCCTGGCGCAGTTGATGACCTTCTCCTTGATTTCAGCGAGATACGGCGCTTTCTCGGCGCGGACGAGGAAGACGCACTCCGTCAGCTCGGGGATGACGTTGACAGCATCGCCGCCCTTGGTGATGATGGCGTGGATGCGGGCATCCGGGCGCAGTTGCTGACGCAGCAGGCCGACGTTGACGAACGTCTGGATGACCGCGTCGAGGGCGTTCACGCCGTTCCACGGCGCCGCAGCCGCATGCGACGGCTTGCCGTGGAAGGTGAACGTGACATCCTGGCAGGCCAGGCCGCCGCGGTGGACGAGATTGACGCCGGATGACGGATGGAACATCATCGCCGCGTCGACGCCCTTGAACACGCCCTGCTCGACCATGATCACCTTGCCGCCGCCACCCTCTTCCGCCGGCGTGCCGATCACCTGGACGGTGCCTGGCAGATCGGGCCAGGCCTGGCGCAAGGCCCAGCCGGCGAGCGAGCCGGCCGTGCCGATCAGGTTGTGACCGCAGCCGTGGCCGATCATCGGCAGCGCGTCGTACTCGCAGAGAATGGCGATCGTCGGGCCGCCGGCCTTGCCCTCCCAGCTGGCGCGGAATGATGTCTCCATCCCGGCCAGGCCTGTCTCCAGCTTGAAGCCGGCCTCGGCCAGCGGCTCGGTGAGCAGCCTCTGCGCCAGGTGCTCGGCGAAGCCGAGTTCGGGGTTGGCGCCGATTTCCCTGGCGATGTCCGTGAAGCGCTCCGCGTTCCGGTCGATGATGTCGGCGATGCGACGGCAGATCTCGTTTGTCATGACAGTCGCTCCTTTGTGGTGTGTTTCCTCAGTCCGATGACCCGGTCTGGAGCTTGGCCTTGAGGAACGCGCCGAGCAGCTTGTCCGTGCCCATGATGTGCTTCCTCAGCCAGTCGCAGACGCGACTCTGAACTTGCAGTGTCATGCTTGAGTTTGCCCCCTGGCTGGCGAACTCACGGCTCAAGTCTTTGAAATCGTTGATGAACGCTGCGTGCTGGGCCTTGTGGGCGACGGCCGCCGGATAGGCGTAGCGGGCCATGTAGTCCTCCTCGGCTTTGAAGTGGTCCGTGACGTAGTCCGACAGGAACACGAGCAGACCGCCGATTTCACCGCGCCCTTTGCCCTGCGTCATCGCCTGAAGGAAGCTGTTGACGCGCGCAATCAGTTCCTTGTGCTGTTCATCGATGAACCCTACTCCGACCGACAGATCATCTGTCCACTGCAGTGCCATTGGCAACCCTCCCCTTCTCTTCGCACTCGCAATCATATTCCACCCTTGACCGCATTTCCCTTGCGCAGCCCTGACGGCTGCCCCGCGGCGCGTCTGTCCGGCGCCGCGGGCTCATAGATTGAGCGGGGAGGTGCGACCGTGCTCACGCTTGACCTGCAGCTCTACGCAGTACTGGTGATGTTCCTGACCGGTGTCGCGCTCGGGCTTGTGTTCGACATCTACCGCGGGGTCCGCGCCGCCCTCGACCCGGGCCCGCTCGTCACGGGCATCGGCGACTTCCTGTTCTGGGTCATCGGCACCCTGATCATGATCGTCGCGCTGCTCTGCGGCACCTGGGGTGAGGTCCGCCTGTTCGTGCCGATCTCCGTCGCCGTCGGTCTGGCAGTCTACCGCGGGCTGACGGGCCGCCTGGTCGCCCGCGGCACCGACCGACTGCTGCGCCTCATAGCCCGCGCCCTCCGCGTCATCTGCGGCTGGGTGCGAACCGCTGCCAGAGCTGTTCTGACAGCTCTCATCGCCGTACTGAACGTCCTGCTCTGGCCGCTGCGGCTGGTCACCCGTCTGTTCGACCGGCCACGGCGGTGGGCGGGGCGCCAGCTCAGCCGCGCCCTCGCGCCGGTCGCCAGACTGCGCCGGCGGATCGTCGAGGCCCTCCGCATTCTCCGCGACGGCCCGCCGCCACCGCCGCCGGACGCCTAGCGCCGCGCAACCGACTGCCGCGATTTCTACGGCTGCCAGCAGGAGATGCATTCTGTCCATAGAATGTACATACCTTGTCTAAATTCTGTAGACAAGGAAGCCGATAACCGGGGCAGAGGGACAAGTTGGTGACGCAACATGGAGATCGAGATCCGTGGCGCTGAGCGCCTCAGTTTCCGCGAGCGGCAAGTCGTCGTCCTCAAGGAAACCGGCGCCTCGGCCGATGAAATCGCACGCCGCCTTGGCATTTCAACCGGTTCGGTGGCGACTCTCTTCGCCCGGGCCAAGGCCAAGGGCTATCAGGTCGTGATCGTCATCAGCGGCGACCCGCTCAATCTGGCGGGCGAGCCTGAGGAGGGATCCGAATGAGCGTGCCGCAGGCGAAGGTCATCGTGTTCGAGCAGGCCCGGCGAATGCGGCGCGTCGCGCGACCGCGCCGCCGCTTCCGGTTCAGGCTGGGCCGGTGGCTGGCGATCGCGGGCATTGTCTACGGGCTGGTCATGTTCGGCACCCAGGAGGTCAAGTTGTTCCGGATGCGGTCGCAAGTCGGGGCGCTGAAGCAGCAGATCCAGCAGACGCAGGCGGACAACGAACGTCTGCAACAGGAAATTCAACAGCTGAACGGTGACGCATATATTGAGAAGGCAGCGCGGGAAGAGCTCGGGATGATCAAGTCGAACGAGGTAACATACATACCGGCGGAGCCGCGGTGACACCATGACAGGTCGTGTCGGGCCGCGACGTTATGCGACCGATAATGCGTTGGCAGCAATATACAGACTGGCAAACAGTCGCTGAGCAGGGACTTCGTGCGTAAAATGTGGTTGACACGCATAAACCCTGCTCTTATAATTTATACTTGCGAAGGAGAAACTGGGGAGGAATAGTCTCGCATGCCGTTGGAAGTCGGAGCAGTTGTCGAAGGTGTGGTCACGGGCATCACCCACTTTGGCGCCTTCATTGAGCTGCCTGGCGGGAAAACCGGACTCGTCCACATCTCCGAAGTTGCAGACGCCTACGTCAAAGACATCCACGATTACCTGAAAGAACAGGACCACGTCAAGGTCAAAGTACTGAGCCTCGACACGAACGGGCGAATCGGCCTCTCGATCCGTCAGGCCAACCCCCGCGTGCGCCGGCAGACACAGGCGCAGTTCGAAGACAAGCTCGCTCGATTCATCAGGGATTCCGAGGAGCGCAATGCGGATGTCCGGCGCAACCAGGACTCCAAGCGCGGCGGACGTGGAACTCGCTTCTTCTGATGCATTGATCTAGAGTCGGCTGTATGTTAAATAGTGTGGAGGAAAACAGGTAGGCGGTTTGGAAAGTCAAGTGTTTGTGCGAACACGACATCCCCGAGGGGAGGACTTTCCACCGCCTATGAAACAGGATATCCTTAAACTCGTTGGTCTGCAAGGGTTCATCCTGTA